>NZ_JAWJYE010000005.1:0-406317 GCF_032970445.1 Vibrio sp. T13N | reverse complement strand
ATGGTGCCTCGAGGCGGAATCGAACCACCGACACGAGGATTTTCAATCCTCTGCTCTACCGACTGAGCTATCGAGGCAAAAGAATGGTGCCGACTACCGGAATCGAACTGGTGACCTACTGATTACAAGTCAGTTGCTCTACCTACTGAGCTAAGTCGGCACACTTTATTCTTTGTGCTTTTGTCCGTGTTATAACATTTCGTTAAGACACCAACAAATCAAATTGTGGTGCCCGGAGGCGGAATCGAACCACCGACACGAGGATTTTCAATCCTCTGCTCTACCGACTGAGCTATCCGGGCAACGGAGCGCTATTAAACGGATTTTCCCGCTTTGCGTCAACCACTTTTTTTAAATAATTTCAAAAAAGTGCTTGTTCGAACGCTTTTTATTCAACTATCACTACAAAGTTTGCTTTGAGTTAAATTCCTTTTTGAAATTTGTAACTTTTTCTAGGTAACGACGTGCTTCTGCGTTCGGGTGTTTCTTAGTTAGTGCCCAATAAACTTGGTTGGGTTGCAACGAATTAAGATCTTGCATTGCGCGTTTGCGATCGCTGCGATGGAATGTGTTTAAAACACCTCCAGTACCGCCATTGTAAGCGGAAATCATACTGTACTCGAGAGAGGCAGGGTGATGGACTTCTCTTAAATAACGATTTTTTAAGATGTAGAAATACGCAGTACCGGTATCGATGTTGTTTTCTGGATTAAACAAATATTCAGGGCTTGGTTGGCCTGAGCGCTTTTTCACGAGCTTGAATACGTCTCGACCGGCGGTTTTAGGTACAACTTGCATTAAGCCATACGCATTTGCCCAACTTACTGCGTACGGGTTGAAGCTGCTCTCGGTTTTAATAATGGCGTATATCAAATCTTCTGGAATATCGTATTTCTTAGAAGCTCGGCGCACGATATCGGCGTATTGGTAGCTGCGTGTTGAAAAATGGTCTTCAACCATGGGGATTTCGACGTAATACGCTTTCTTGAAATCAACGTCTTTGGTCTTGATCTTGTTTGCGATGAGATACTCCGCAAATCGGTTTGCCCGCCAAGACCACTGAATTGGCTTATTGTCTTGATCGACAACTTGTTTATACAGAAATGGTTGCCCTTCTAACGTGATTCCTTTTGAGGAGAACAAGTCGACGTGAGCTGGATCGTCTGGCGTGAGTAAGGTAGTGACAATCGCCTCTTTGAGGTGCTTTTGGGGCTCGGTCGGTGATACGGTTTCAATCGTGATCACGCCTTTGCGAAAGTCGACTTCGGCACGGCTAAGGTAGTTATCGATATATTTGACGTAATTACTTTTGCCTGCGTACTTAATTTCTTTTTTACCCCAGCGCTTTTGAATATTACCAGAGAAACTATTGATCAGGGCATCCAACGCGGCGGTATCTTTTTCAAATTGTCCAGGTAGCTCAGCTAAGTTATTGGCAAAACGGTTTGTGGGCTCGTAGTTGACGTCATAAATCTTTTCGACGAATTCACGGCTACAGCCAGCCATTAAAAGTGCGGCAGCAATAAAGACAATTTTTTTCATAAGTATCAGGGCTATTGAAGGTAATAGAAAAATGACACCACAAGTGGTTGTGATGTCATTGTTTTAACTCAAGCGACTTTATTCGCTCGGCGGTGTGTAACCTTCGATATGAACGTCTTTTCCTTCAAAGAGGAAGTTTACCATTTCTGTTTCGATCAGTTTTCGGTGCTCTGGATCCATCATGTTGAGTTTCTTTTCGTTGATCAACATGGTTTGTTTGTGTTGCCACTGAGCCCACGCTTCTTTCGAGATGTTGTCGAAAATGCGTTTACCTAGTTCACCAGGGTAAAGTTGAAAGTCTAGACCTTCGCCTTCTTTTTTTAGTCGAGCACAAAATACAGTGCGGCTCATAATGACTCCTTGTATTCAATTAACGAAGTTCGTGGGGTAGCGCTTCCAGCAATAGTTTTACTGGCGCGGCTAAACCGACTTCTTCAGGTTTAGATAAGTTATACCAAAGACCTTTGTTGCCTTCCATTATCACGTCCGGTTGCTTTGATAAATCAATCAAAATTGGCGTGATATCGAGGTGGTAATGGCTAAAGGTATGGCGAAAGGTAATCAGTGTTTGCTGCTGCTTGATATTGCTGGCTTGAATGCCACGTTGCTCCAGTAGCAATTCAATGTCGCTTTCTACATCCACATGTTCGGTTTGTGGGAAGCAAAATAAGCCACCCCAAATGCCTGTTTGTGGTCTTTGTTCTAACCACACTTCATGACCATTTTCGGTGTTGTGGTGAAGCATTACAAAACGAGTTTGCTTGATTGGCTTGTCTTTTTTCGGTTTTTTACCCGGGTAATCGAGCACATTGCCTTGTTGTTTTGCCACACACAGATCCGCAACAGGGCAGAGGCTACATTTGGGTTTGCTGCGTGTGCAGACCATTGCGCCCATGTCCATCATTGCCTGGTTATACTTATCTACGTCCGTTTGTGGGGTATGCGTTTCGGCAATTTCCCACAGCTGGTTTTCAACCTTTTTTTGTCCTGGCCATCCTTCGACTGCGAAACAGCGGGATAGGGTGCGCTTCACGTTGCCATCGAGAATCGCATGTGGTTGTTTATACACAGACGATAAAACGGCGGCTGCGGTAGAGCGGCCAATCCCCGGTAAGGCGTTCATTTTCTCTATATCAAGAGGAAACTCACCATTATATGTAGAGGCGACCTCTTGTGCTGCTTTGTGAAGGTTACGGGCTCGGGCGTAATACCCTAAGCCAGTCCAAAGGTGTAGGACTTCATCTTGCTCAGCATTGGCAAGATCGATAACGGTTGGAAAACGCTCCAAGAAACGTTGGTAATACGGAATAACCGTAGTGACCTGAGTTTGCTGAAGCATGATTTCAGACAACCAGACACTGTATACGGTCTTATTTTGTTGCCACGGAAGATCTTTTCTTCCATATGCGTCATACCATTCTAGGATGGCATTGGCGAAAGGTGTCACGACTTGCTCTGTATTCTATTATTGGTTAGGTGCAAAATTGCACCACATAATGGGCAAGAAGTACAACGGATAAACAGTAGGGATATAAAGAGGTGTGCTATTGCTTTTGGGCTGCTATAGGCCAAGAGCTCAACAAATACTTGCACCTCAGTAAATTCTTTGGATAATCCCCGCTTTGATTAATCAATGTGCAGGCAAAATCAATGAGTGAAGTAACCACTAACGAATACAACGAAGACGGAAAGCTGATCCGCAAAATCCGCAGCTTTGTGCGCCGTGAAGGGCGTTTGACTAAAGGTCAAGAGAGCGCGATGAATGAATGCTGGCCAACGATGGGTATTGACTTCAAAGCTGAACTTCTCGATTGGAAAGAAGTGTTTGGTAACGACAACCCCGTTGTACTAGAGATCGGTTTTGGTATGGGTGCTTCATTGGTTGAAATGGCAAAGAATGCACCAGAGAAGAACTTCATTGGTATCGAAGTACACAGCCCGGGTGTTGGTGCTTGTCTTGCGGATGCGCGTGAGGCGGGAGTTACTAACCTGCGTGTGATGTGTCACGATGCGGTAGAAGTATTCGAACACATGATCCCAAATGGCAGCTTATCGACACTGCAGTTGTTCTTCCCAGACCCTTGGCACAAGAAACGTCACCACAAGCGTCGCATCGTTCAATTAGGTTTTGCTGAAATGGTTCGTGAGAAGCTGATCCCTAATGAAGGTATTTTCCACATGGCGACAGACTGGGAAAACTACGCAGAGCACATGATTGAAGTGATGAACCAAGCGCCAGGTTTCGAAAACATTGCTAAAGATGGTGATTTCGTTCCTCGTCCAGACGACCGTCCTTTAACGAAGTTTGAAGCTCGTGGTCACCGTCTTGGTCACGGTGTGTGGGATATCAAATATAAGCGTATCGCGTAACTAGAGGAGTTCATGGGATGTACCATTACGCGATATTAGCGAATCCGGGTCATAACCGAATTTACTTTGATAGCGCAATGACCATTGCCTGTTCAGAGCTAAAAGCAATTTTAGCTTCACAAGGCGTGGATGTGACAGAAATTGGTAGTAAAGAGGTTGGCTTACCTGCAGCGTTGGTGTTTTCTTGTCAGGAAGCTCTAAGCGATGAGCAGACGCGAAGAATCGCAGCCTCTTCGATTTACTATGCACTATTTGAAGTGCGCGAAGATGGTTTACTTCGACCAATTCAAGCGCCAGCGTTCAATACTTTCCCGGAAAGCATGAGTCAGATTCTGCGTTATACCGGGAAAACAAACGAGCAGTTTACTCGCTTGATGGTGAATATCGGCATTAGTGCGTCCAATACGGGAAGTGAGCAGCTGACCTTAATGGATCCAATGTGTGGTAAAGGTACAACCTTGTTTGAAGGCTTGATCCATGGTTTGAACGTAGTGGGGGTAGAGATCAATGCCAAGTGGGTGCAAGAGATCCAGACCTTTATCGTTAAGTTCATGAAGAATGGTCGCTTTAAGCACAAAGTGAGCAAAGAAAAGCGCACTGCGGGTGGCAAGAAAGTGGCGGATGGTTTCGTGGTTGAAGCTGCAGCAAATAAAGAAGATTACAACCAAGGCAATCTTCAGTTTATGAAGCTGTATTCGGCTGATACACGTATCGCTGATCAAGTCGTGAAAAAGAACTCAGTTGATGTGATGGTGTCTGATCTGCCTTATGGTGTGCAGCACGGCAGCAAAAATGCCAAGGACAGCAAACTGAACCGCAGCCCACTAGAGCTTTTAAAAGAGGCTCTGCCTGCATGGAAAGTGGTACTGAAAAAACAAGGTTCAGTGGTGTTGTCTTTCAATGAATTTACATTGAAATGGAAAGACGTCGCGGCATTATTTGAAGAGCAAGGTTGGAAGGTACTTTCAGAAGAGCCTTACATCGGTTATCTTCACCGTGTTGATCAATCTATCAACCGCAATATTATTGTGGCAGTAAAACCATAATCGACTTGAGTCGAACGAACCCTATGGAAAAGCCAACGACACGTTGGCTTTTTTTACCTCTGAGCTCAACGAGTTCTCTTGTAAATAGAAGGTAGAGAATGAAACCGACAGTGGAAATTTTGACAGATATTTTGGCGGAAGTGCGCCCTTTAATCGGCCAAGGTAAAGTGGCTGATTACATTCCTGCTCTGGCAAAAGTACCCAGCAACAAGTTAGGTATTGCGGTATACACCAACGAAGGTGAGGTTATCAAGGCGGGCGATGCCGATGAACCTTTCTCTATCCAATCTATTTCAAAAGCATTGAGCTTGACGTTAGCGATGTGCTTGTACAAGCAAGAAGAAATTTGGTCTCGAGTGGGAAAAGAGCCTTCGGGGCAGGCATTTAATTCGCTAATCCAGCTAGAAATGGAGCAAGGTATTCCTCGCAATCCTTTTATTAATGCTGGAGCGATAGTTGTGGCGGATCTGTTGCAAACTCGCTTATCTGCACCTCGTCAGCGCCTATTGGAATTTGTACGTCAGCTTTCTGGTGATACTCATATTGTGTATGACAAAGTCGTCGCGGCATCCGAAATGATGCATGGTGATCGGAATGCGGCGATTGCTTATCTCATGCGCTCGTTTGGTAACTTCGAGAATGAAGTAATTCCAGTGCTGCAAAACTACTTCCACGCTTGTGCACTGAAGATGAGCTGTGTCGACTTGGCTAAAACGTTTAGCTATTTGGCAAATAAGGGCACATCGGTACAAACGGGTAAGCCCGTTGTTTCTCCCGTGCAAACCAAACAACTTAATGCACTGTTAGCAACGTGTGGCCTGTATGATGGCGCGGGCGAGTTTGCTTATCGTGTTGGCATGCCTGGTAAGTCTGGTGTCGGTGGTGGCATTATCGCGGTAGTACCTGGCGAAATGACCATTGCAGTATGGTCTCCAGAGCTTGACCCTTCAGGTAACTCCCTTGCTGGTACTAAGGCGCTTGAATTGCTATCGGAGCGAATTGGCCGTTCGATTTTCTAATGTTGAATGTTCTATATAAAAAGCCTCTCAATTGAGAGGCTTTTTGTTTTTGGGCTGCGTTACTCTTCGCTTTCTTCGGCCATAAAGGCTTCGAGCAAATCATTAAGGAAGAGCTTCCCTTTTTCAGTAATTTGCCAATGGGTAGGCGTTTCACTCAGGTAGCCCATTTCTATCGCCCAGTCGATGGTTTCTTGAATTGTACTGAGCGGTAAGCCCGTGGTGTCCACATAATCTTGCTTCGGACAGGCTTCGATTAAGCGGAATCGGTTCATAAAGAACTCGAATGGACGATCTTCATCCGCGACGACATGTTCCGTATGCAGATAAGGTTTGACCATATTTTGATAAGCCGCTAAATAGCCTCGCGGGTGTTTTACCTTTGTCGTTCGAATAATACGTCCGTCGGTAAAACTGAGTTTGCCATGAGAGCCACAACCGATACCAAGGTAATCACCAAAGCGCCAGTAGTTGAGGTTGTGCTGACACTGATAGCCCGGCTTGCTGTAACCCGAGATTTCATATTGCACATAACCCGCGGCTGAAAGTTTTTGGTGTCCGAGCTCGAAAATATCCCACAAGTCATCATCGTCAGGTAGCGTTGGTGGCTTGTAGTAGAACATGGTGTTTGGTTCGATGGTCAGCTGATACCAAGACAGGTGCGGCGGTGCCAACTCAATAGCTTTGTCCAAATCTGCCAAGGCTTGTTCGATGCTTTGATCTGGTAAGCCGTGCATGAGATCGAGGTTAAAGCTGTTCAAACCGATTTGGTGCGCCAGCTTAGCAGCATTGACGGCTTCGTCTTGGCCGTGAATGCGCCCCAAACGCTCAAGCTTCTGTTGCTCAAAGCTTTGCACGCCGATAGAGATACGCGTTACACCAGCTTTGCGGTAGCCAACAAAACGCTCTGCTTCGATGGTGCCTGGGTTAGCTTCCATGGTGATCTCAATTTCTGGCTTAAACGGAATACGCGCTTCAATGCCCTTAAGTAGACGCTCGATGCCTTCTGCCGAAATCAAACTCGGCGTACCACCACCAATGAAGATTGAATGCAGTGGACGTGGCACTTCGTTAAGGCGGTATTTCTGAATGTCAGTATCTAAATCTTCTAGAAGAGCACTGATGTACTCTTCTTCTGGAATCTCGGTTTTGAGCGCGTGAGAGTTAAAGTCGCAATACGGGCACTTTTGTACACACCAAGGGATGTGTACATACAAGCTGAGTGCTGGGGGCGTTAACATGGTCTAATTCGCTCGTGATTACTGAGACACTTGCTCAGACAGTTGAGCAAACAACGACTTGAGCGCTTTACCGCGGTGAGACAGTTGTTTTTTACGTGCAGGTTCAAGTTCGGCTGACGCACAGTTGTTTTCAGGAACAAAGAAGATTGGGTCGTAGCCAAAGCCATTTTCACCGTGTGCTTCAGTTAGAATGCGGCCTTCCCATTTTCCGTGGCAGACGATAGGCGTTGGGTCGTTCTCGTGGCGCATGAGGACTAATACGCAGTGGAAACGTGCTGTACGTTCTGTTTCTGGTACGCCTTCCATTGCCGCTAGCAATTTTTCTAGATTCTCTTGATCAGATGCGTTCTCGCCTGCGTAACGTGCAGAGTAAATGCCCGGAGCGCCTTTTAAGAAATCGACTTCTAAGCCAGAGTCATCTGCAATCGCAGGAAGCCCTGTTTCTTGTGCGGCATGGCGAGCTTTGATGATCGCGTTTTCAATGAAGGTTGTACCCGTTTCTGCTACTTCCGATACATTGAATTCACTTTGCGCTAATACTTCAAAACCGAAGTCAGACAATAAATCTGCCATTTCACGAACTTTGCCTTGGTTACCGGTTGCTAGCACAATTTTTTTCATGGGAATCTCTTTTAATAGTGATAGAGGAGAACAAATCGTTCTCCTCTAGATATTCTTTAACTAATAAGTGGTTTTTAGCCTGCTTAGATCCAAAAGCTTTTGGATCATCACAACCCAATTACTCTTCAACATAAAACTTCTGGGTGAATTTAAGCTTACCTGAGCCTTTGTTTCCAGCTTTTACGTCAATATCGAAAGTAAAAGTTTCTTCGTGGGTAATTGGTAGTTCGGCTAAATAGTATATCGCATTGCCTTCTTTGACTTCACGAAAGGACAAGGTCTGAGTTTGGCCGATGAGGTTTTTCGCGCGTCCAGCAATTTTTGCTTCTAATGCAGGTTTACCCAATGAAGCTCTATCTAGCACGCTAATATTAACCACAGCGAGGTATCCATTACGCTTGATATCGTAGCTACGTGCGACTTTCGGTGTTAAGAATGTCGAGTTAAACGCGACATAGTGTACTTCGATATCTTTCATATTTTTAAACTGATCGGCGAAGCTTGGTAACGACAATAGGCTGATCAGTAATGCGGTAATCCATTTGCTCATTGTTACTTCCTCAAAGCACTTGTTATAAAACAACCATAGCCGCAATTTTACCTTGGTCACGGGGTAAAAATGCGAACTCAGTCATTGGTACTAGTAAGTGTGGTACAAAATTGTAAATAAAAAGCCATCATAAGATGGCTTTAATTTCTGTCGGTATCTGGGTAGGTGATTCTATCCGAATTTGTTTGTGCCGTCCTAATTCACCTTTTTCTATGTGAACCAAACCCTTAGCGATTTTAAACTGCTTGGCTAAGAACTTAGTTAGGTGCGCATTAGCTTTGCCATCGACAGGTGGAGCAGTAATGGCGATTTTGAGCTCTTCACCATGCAAGCCAACGATTTTATCGCGGCTTGCTTTAGGTTGAATATAGAGCTTTAGGATGATGTCCTCGCCATCTTGCCAAACTGCGGCTGACATTATAATTGGAACCAAATTGGACCAATGATATCACCCATCAAGAAGTTCGCGAACTGCAAGCCGATAAACAGCACCAGTACGCTCAAATCAAGACCACCAATAGCCGGAATAATACGGCGGATTGGTGCGCACATTGGCTCGGTTAATTGATGGAATACGTACTCGATAGGGCTGCGACCTTGGCTTACCCAGCTCAAAATTGCACGGATCAATAGTACCCAGAACAGCAGACCTCCAGCGGCTTTGATTAATGATAACAAGCCCAAGAACAAGAAATCAGCGCTGAAAGAGACGGAACCGTTCGAAGCTATCAGGATCAGAACGACAAATTTAAGCACACACAACACGTAGGCAAACAACACGGTTGCTAGGTCAATATTCCCCACGGAAGGGATAATGCGGCGCAGTGGACCAATGACCGGCTGAGTCGCTTTTACTATGAATTGCGAGAATGGGTTGTAGAAGTCTGCGCGTGCAGCTTGCAACCAAATTCGCAAAATTACGACCATGATGTACAGGTCAAATAGGGTTGAGATGAGAAAACTCATTGAATTCATAAGGTACCCTTAACAAGTGATGGATGATACTAAACGGAGTTCATCCAAATAATTAAAACAGTTTTTCCATTTCTTCCGCGCGAGCCACAGCAGCTTGCATGGCTTTAGCAACAATATCTGAAAGTTGATGTTCGTTGAATGTACGCAGTGCTTCTGCCGTTGTCCCACCTTTCGATGTCACGTTCTCACGCAGGGTCGATAGCTCAGTTTCTGGGTTGCTAACCACCATACTGGCCGCGCCCAATGCAGCTTGCTGAACCAATAGTCGAGCGGTGTCTTTATCAAAGCCTTGAGCAATCGCTTCTGCTTGCATCGCCTCCATAAACAGGAAGAAGTATGCCGGAGCACTGCCTGCTGCGGCAATCACATTATTGATGCCAGACTCTTGCTCAACCCAACATACTTTACCGACCGCTTCCATTAACTCTGCGGCAAAAGCTTTGTCTTGCTCAGTTACATGGGCTGGTGCGAATAAACCACTCATGCCCAACCCAAGTTGTGATGGCGTATTTGGCATAACACGAACCAAATTCAATTTGGTGTCTAGCATATCATCCAATCGTGAACAGTTGATGCCAGCGGCAATAGAAATCACCAGTTTATTGGTGAAATCGATCGCTTGCAGTGGTTTACAAACATCCGCCATCATTTGCGGTTTCACAGACAATACCACCACATCCGCCTCGGTCGCCGCTTGGATGTTATTGCTGGTGGTACGGATGCCAAAATCTTGTTCTAGCGGAAGACGGCGTGCCTCTGAAGGAGCTGTCGCGGTAATGTTTTGCGCTGGGTATCCGTTAGCAACCAAGCCAGAAACAATGGCTCTCACCATGTTGCCAGCACCAATGAAGGCGATTTTTTTATGTTCCATTTGTCTGATTTCCATCATGATATTTAGAGTTTGTTGTGCGCTCAGGTGTATAATGGCGCCGCTGTTACTTACTGCTCCTATTGGCGAGTAAGATGATTGCGTGATTTACTCTTTAATTTAACGACGAATTTATGTCGCTAGTGAGTGTTTTGTTGATTTAGCTGTAGTCTCGCGCGCCGAAAATAGCGGTTCCAATACGAACCATTGTACTACCAGCTTCGATTGCAGCGGTCATATCACCACTCATTCCCATTGATAATGTATCGATTTCTGGGAACTGTGCTTTGAGTGTTTGCTTCAATGTAGCCAACTTCTGAAATTCATGAAGTTGTGATTCGTAATCAGACACGTTGGCAGGAATCGACATCAACCCTCTTAAAGTGAGGTTGGGTAGGCGAGAAATCAACTCCGCCAGCTCGAATACTTCCGCTTTGGTGACACCAGACTTAGATGCTTCACCACTGGTGTTAACCTGAATCAGAACTTGTAGCGGTTTAAGTTCGCTTGGACGCTGATCATTCAGGCGTTGAGCAATCTTGGTTCGATCTATGGTGTGAACCCAATCGAAATGTTCGGCAACAAGTCGCGATTTATTCGACTGAATCGGGCCAATGAAGTGCCATTCGATTCGATTATCTGGATAATGCTCGGCAAAGTGCTGAACTTTACTGACGCCCTCTTGGACGTAGTTTTCACCAAAGGCGGTTTGTCCCGCTTGGTAGGCTTCGAGAATTGCCTCGACAGGTTTAGTTTTGCTTACCGCTAGAAGTTGCACTGACTCTGGAGTTCGACCACATTTTTGCTCGTCATATCGAATTTGAGAGGTGATATGTTCAATATTTTGTTGAATACTACTCATAGCTGTACTTTAGACTTAAGGATTTTAAATGGATATCACTGAGTTACTGGATTTTAGTGTAAAACATAATGCCTCAGATCTACATCTTTCTGCAGGTGTCCCACCAATGGTTCGTATTGATGGGGATGTGAGAAAACTAGGCATTCCAGCGTTTACACACCAAGAAGTGCATCGTTTGGTTTTCGAAATCATGAACGATGCCCAACGCAGTGAGTTCGAAGAAAAACTCGAAGTCGACTTCTCTTTTGAGTTGCATAACGTTGGTCGTTTCCGTGTCAACGCTTTCAACCAATCTCGTGGCTGTGCGGCAGTATTCCGTACCATTCCAAGTAGCATTCCAACTTTGGAAGAGCTGGAAGCTCCCGAGATCTTCAAAAAAATTGCGAACGCTGAAAAAGGCTTAGTTCTGGTTACTGGCCCAACAGGTTCTGGTAAATCGACGACCTTAGCAGCCATTGTTGACTACATTAATCGTAATCACAACAAGCACGTACTCACAATTGAAGATCCGATTGAATTTGTTCACAACAACAATAAATGTTTGATCAACCAGCGTGAAGTACACCGTGATACGCATAGTTTCCAAAACGCACTGCGCAGCGCATTGCGTGAAGATCCGGATGTCATTCTGGTTGGTGAGATGCGTGACAAAGAAACCATCAGCCTTGCGTTAACGGCGGCGGAAACGGGGCACTTAGTGTTCGGCACGTTACACACCAGCTCGGCGGCAAAAACCATTGACCGTATTATCGATGTGTTCCCTGGCAGCGATAAAGACATGGTGCGCTCGATGCTTTCTGAATCCCTTCGTTCGGTTATCGCACAAAAATTATTGAAACGTAATGGTGGTGGCCGTATTGCATGCCATGAAATCATGATGGCAACGCCTGCGATTCGTAACTTGATCCGTGAAGACAAAGTCGCGCAGATGTATTCGATCATTCAAACTGGTGCGGCTCACGGCATGCAAACCATGGAGCAAAATGCTCGTCAGTTAATGGCACAAGGTATGGTCGCTCGTGAAGAGGTCGATAGTAAGATCGGGTTAGAAGTGCAGCAATTCTCGTAACGCTCATACAGATAATGGTGAATACGGAAGATGGATCTAAATAAATTTCTCGAAGGTATGCTGGCGCTGAAAGCGTCGGATCTGTACATCACGGTTGGTGCGCCAATTTTGTTTCGCGTGGATGGCGAATTGCGACCACAAGGTGAAAAACTCACCGAGAGTGATGTAGCGGCATTACTCGACAGTGCTATGGAGCCAGATCGGCGTCAGGAATTTCGTAAAAGTCGTGAGTCGAATTTTGCCATTGTGAGAGATTGTGGCCGCTTCCGTGTTAGTGCTTTTTTCCAGCGGGAACTACCGGGTGCGGTGATTCGTCGTATTGAAACCAATATTCCCACCTTTGAGCAATTAAAGTTACCGTTAGTGTTGCAAGATTTAGCGATAGCCAAGCGTGGTTTGGTGCTGGTGGTTGGTGCTACTGGGTCAGGTAAGTCCACCACAATGGCGGCAATGACGGGCTATCGAAACAGCAACAAGACGGGGCACATTTTGACGGTCGAAGATCCGATCGAATTCGTGCATGAGCATAAGCGCTGTATCGTGACTCAACGCGAAGTTGGGTTAGATACGGAAAGCTATGAAGTTGCGCTTAAAAACTCGCTGCGCCAAGCACCAGATATGATTTTGATTGGTGAGATCCGTAGCCGTGAAACAATGGAATACGCGATGACGTTTGCTGAAACAGGTCACCTGTGTATGGCGACTTTGCACGCCAACAACGCCAACCAAGCCTTAGAGCGTATTCTTCACTTGGTACCGAAAGATCAAAAAGAACAATTCTTGTTTGATTTGTCGATGAACCTAAAAGGTGTGGTTGGTCAGCAGCTGATCCGAGATAAGAATGGGCAGGGGCGCCATGGTGTATTTGAGATCTTGCTAAATAGCCCACGAGTATCTGATTTGATCCGTCGCGGAGATTTGCATGAGTTGAAGTCAACCATGGCTCGCTCAAATGAGTTTGGTATGCTGACGTTCGATCAATCTCTTTATAAGTTGGTGATGCAAGGTAAGATCAGCGAAGAGGATGCGCTGCACAGTGCCGATTCGGCGAATGATTTGCGCTTGATGTTGAAAACACAGCGTGGCGAAGCATTCTCTACGGGCAGTCTTGCTAACGTTAAGATCGATATGGATTAAGCGTGTTTAGACGAAAAAAGGTTGGCACTTGCCAACCTTTTCTTGTTTTGAGTATTGTGTTTTATTCACCCCAGAGGGCTTCAAACCAGCTTTCTAGAATCACCACCGCTGACTGGCAGTCCACATTCCCTTTCGATAGGGCTTTGTAGCCGCCCATGCTGAACAACTCCGCACGAGCTTCTGCTGTAGATAAACGCTCATCATGCAGTTCAACAGGTAAGCCGTATCGGCCTTGCAGACGCTTAGCAAATTTTCGTGCACGAGGGGTTATGGTCTCAAGGTCTTTGCCATGAAGATCAGTTGGTAAACCGACCACTAGCAAATCTGGTTGCCACTCTTTGATTTGCTTTTCGATATCGTCCCAATTTGGAATACCGTCATTGGCTTTAAAGGCTTTTAATGGGGAAGCCGTACCAGTAATTTCTTGGCCAATAGCGCTACCAATGCTTTTGGTTCCAAAGTCAAAAGCCATAATTGTGCGTGACATAAGGTGTCTCTATCTAATGTAACTGTATTTCGGACTAAGCATGCCCAGAGTCTGCTGAAAGATGACTGGGGTCGATGCCCAGCTTTTCGACCGCTTTCTTCCAACGCTCGTTGATTGGTGTATTAAAGATAATTTCAGGCGTCGCTTCAATGGTGAGCCAAGAGTTTTCGACCAGCTCATTTTCTAATTGGCCTGCACTCCAACCTGAGTAGCCAAGTGCCACTAAGTAATCACTTGGTTCTGCTTCTGTTCCTAACACCGAAAGAATATCACGTGAAGTGGTTACAGCGAGGTCATCGGTCATTTGGACGCTGGACTCGTAGTAATCTTTAGGTTTATGCAGAATAAAACCACGATCTTCCGAGATTGGGCCGCCATTGTAGACTGGTCTATCTAGGCTGGCTTCAAATAGGCGCGGGTGTACTGGCTGAACTTCCACCTGCTTGAGCATGTTGCCGACGGTGATATCAACAGGAGCATTGATCATTAACCCCATAGCGCCGTCTTCGTTGTGCTCACAAACGTAGATCACGCTGTTTTGAAAGTACGGATCTTTCATCCCAGGCATGGCAACCAAAAAGTGATTTGTGAGATTCATACTCATATTGACCCTTAACTCTCTTAAATGCCCCTAAGCAAACATCATACAGTTTACCATCTAGGTATGTGCATGAGTTTGCTTAAGTTAATGTACTACGCTCTCTATTAACTGTAATACAGTTTGAGTTATTCGCCTTTTACTCGACGCTCAATCGCATCCATCAGTTTGCCAGTGATTGAGATGTCAAAAGCCGCTTCAATTTCACGAATACAGGTTGGGCTGGTGACGTTGATTTCCGTTAGCTTATCGCCAATTACGTCAAGGCCAACAAAGATAAGGCCTTTTTCTTTCAGTGTAGGAGCCACAGTTTGAGCAATCTTAATATCAGTCTCGCTTAGTGGTCGAGCCTCACCTGTGCCACCAGCTGCAAGGTTACCGCGCGTTTCACCTTTTGCAGGAATACGAGCTAGACAGTAAGGCATTGGTTCACCATCTACGACTAAGATACGTTTGTCACCGTTGCTGATATCTGGCACGAAGGTTTGCGCCATTGCGTAGTTTTGACCGTGGTTGGTCAGTGTCTCGATGATTACAGAGACGTTAGGGTCGTTTTCTTTTACGCGGAAGATAGATGCGCCGCCCATACCATCAAGCGGTTTTAGGATGACATCACCATGTTTTTCACGAAACTCTTTAATTTTCTCTGCTTTTCGCGTCACGATTGTCGTTGGTGTCAGCTCAGGGAACCACGCTGTAAACAGTTTTTCATTACAATCACGTAGACTTTGAGGTTTGTTAACGATCAGTGCACCTTGTTCTTCTGCACGCTCAAGGATGTAAGTCGCGTAGATGTATTCTGTGTCAAACGGAGGATCTTTACGCATTAGTACAGCGTCTAGCTCAGACAGTTCGATCGTTTGCTCTGATTTGAACTCGTACCAACCGTTTGGATCTTCTTTTAGTTCCACCACTTTAGTATCTGCAATGGCAACGCCTTGATCGAGATGCAGATCATTCATTTCCATGTAGTGGATTTCATAGCCGCGTCGTTGCGCTTCAAGCATC
This sequence comes from Vibrio sp. T13N, assembly GCF_032970445.1. Lineage (NCBI taxonomy): Bacteria > Pseudomonadati > Pseudomonadota > Gammaproteobacteria > Vibrionales > Vibrionaceae > Vibrio > Vibrio sp. T13N. The sequence continues at coordinate 390,927 of NZ_JAWJYE010000005.1, read as the reverse complement.
ATGGCAAAGCTAGAGTCTTTTTTGATGTTAATGGACGAAATTGGGTCCATCACAATGCCGAGTTTGATCATTATTTTTCTCCGTTTAACCAAGATCGCCGAAACGAACTTGTAAGGCTGTAATTGCTGTCAGAGCCGCTGTTTCGGTGCGCAGAACGCGAGGGCCGAGTAGCGTTTCTTCAAATTGATATTCTCGAGTCATCTCGATCTCTTCAGACGATAAACCGCCTTCAGGGCCGATCAGTAGGCGCACTTTCTCAACAGGTGTTGGCAGTGTGTTGATTGAGTAGTTAGCACGAGGATGAAGATTGAGCTTTAAGCCATCGTACTCTTCTTTACACCACTCTTCCAAGCTCATAATTGGACGAATTTCTGGAACGACATTGCGTCCACACTGCTCACAGGCACTGATGGCGATTTTTTGCCATTGCGCGAGTTTTTTCTCAAAGCGCTTTTGGTCAAGCTTGACGCCACAACGTTCGGAAATCAGAGGTGTGATGGTATTGACGCCAAGTTCCACTGACTTTTGGATAGTGAACTCCATCTTATCGCCACGTGAAATAACTTGACCAAGGTGCAGGTCTAAAGGGGATTCAATACTGTTTTCTACACGCTCAGTAATGTTAACCAAAACCGTCTTTTTGCTGACTTCACTGATAACCGCTGGGAATTCTGTGCCGCTGCCGTCAAATAGGAGAACGTCTTGGCCTTCTTTCATGCGCAGAACACGGCCAATATGGCCTGCTGCGTCGTCACTTAAAGCAAGTGAGCCAAGTTGATGAATGGTTTCTGGATGATAAATTCGAGGGATACGCATGAGATTTCCAGCAAGAGAATAAACTTAAACCCTAACATGGATGCTTTCCACCGAAAAAACAAGGGGCAAGAAGCGTTTCAATATCAGTTATTGAAACGCTTCAAGGTAGAGGAGCACTAGAGTGCGCGACAGGCTTTTTGAACAAATGGGTTATGATTGCCTTGTACTTTGGCAATGCGCTCGTCACGCTCACATTCCCATTTATCGACTGGGTAGGTTTTGTTCCAAGCACTCATCAACTGCGTTTGCTGTTTTGATAATTTAAAGCCGTACTCTTTGCTCATGTATAGGTAGGTACGAGCAATCGAACCTCGAGCACGGTCTGGTGGCATGACTTTACGCTGCTTAAAGTTCACTTGCATCTCACAGCGACCATAACTCACGCCATCGATACCGTTCCATTGGCTAAAGTTGTAGTTCGAACGGTCACCGTTTACTTCACCAATGGCAGGGGTTAGGTTGTGCAGGTCTGCTTCCATCAAGCGAAAGGTTTTGTCTTTTTTCTTGCAGTTTTTACGTCCACCATCTTGCCAGCATTGACGCTGGTGGCCAAATTGCCACGCAGGTACAACGTGCTCCCATTCGATTCGTGCGGCCCGCTTTTCCTGCTTACGGACTTGGTAACCGCAAGAGGCTAAATCTGGGGAGCCTTTTTTGCCTTGCCATTGAATGTTGCAGCCACAGTAAAAGCTCGTTGGATGGTCTTGATAAATTTTTACCGCCTCACGTTTGGCGGCAGAGAATGAGCTTGGTGGCGCGGCAACCGCAGTGCTAGAAAGCGCGATAAGTAACAAAGAGAATAGGTATTTCATGATTAAAGTCTTTATAAAGTATGACTTTATTCATGATAACACGCATAAAATAGCTTTAGTGATGAGTAAGTTAACAATAAATAGCGAAGGGAAGGTTTTGATAAACTCGATCTTTATTTTGGGAACGCAAGTAACACTATGAGATATAGATTACGATAACTGAATGCCCGTGAAGTTAAGTGGTTGGCGGCATTTCTGACAAGAGTACGTCGCCTCTTTGCGCAGCACTTTATTATGACGGCGAATTGATAGAGGGTAGGTCATACAACCACAACGATACTCAAAGGTTTTACCTTGAACGGATTTTACTTCAAAGCTGTGAGTGGTTTTGGCTGGCACTTTAAATACGGCTTCCATGACACCTTGCCATTCTTTGCCGTGAGGCCTAACTCGTCCGTAAACCTGATAAGTAATCAGGTGTGCTACCTCATGAGGAATGACTTCATCTAAGAATGCTTGGGTGTTTTCGCGAAATAAAACGGGGTTTAGGCGAACTTGATTTAATTGAAGGTAGGCTTTTCCTGCCGCTTTCCCGCGGACGTTGAAGGTGATTGTTGGAATAGGGAAAGAACGTTTGAAAGCTTGCTCTGCCATCGCGATGCAGTCCGCCATCACTTGCTTGGCTTTATAGCTTAGTTCTATATCCACAATTCACCTCGATAAATCAAATAAAAAAGCCCCCGCATTTGCGAGGGCCAGATCATAGCATCAGTTAATTACGGAGTGTGTTTTTTCTTGATGGTGGCATGGTAAGCATGCCATGTACCGTAGCCTAGAATTGGCATGGTAAACAACATTCCGATCCCGTACGTTGCAAAGCCGATAAGAATACCGCCGCAGATGATCGCCGCCCAAACAATCATCGCTGGAATGTTGGATTTCACCGCATTAAAGCTGGTAAATACAGCGGTCATCATATCCACTCGACGCTCCATCATGAGCGGAATAGAAAAGGCTGAAATGCTAAACACCACACAAGCCAAAACAAAGCCAACTAAAGATCCTATGACAAGGAAGGGTAGGAACTCACTTAAAGATGCCCCTTGAACAGAAGGGTAAAGCGCATGAAGTAGAGCGGCAATGCGCATCCAAAATATCATACACACTGCGAGTAACACGGCGAATGCCCATTGAGATGTTGAGTTACGACCGATCGCTTTCATTGAATGGAACAAGCTAGCTTTGTGTCCGCGCTCTCTCTCCCAACTGGCATCATACAAACCGAGCGCGAGAAACGGACCAATTAACATATAAACAATCAAACTGGGCATGACGACCAAGTGTGTGCCCTGCCATTGTACGAGCAAAACAATACCTATCGCAGCCGCCATAAAACAGATGCCATAGAAAGCACTGATGAGGGGCATTCGCACGAAATCATGCAGACCTAATGCGAGCCAATGAAAAGGTGCAGAAAGATTGACCGTATTGCACGGTATGGTTCTGGCGTATTCGTTATCTGGCACTTCCTTTCGCTTGTTGTGGAAGTCCGATGGATTAACAGTTCGAGGCATAACTCCTCCTTGATTTATTCCCACATTATCCGCTTATACCAACTGACAGCGGTTTTTGTTCAGTCAAACTTGAAGCGACTTTTTCAAGCTTACTTCTGAGCATTGGCTTAGTTTGGTATCGGCCATAAAGATGCCTGACTCGTGTCTTTCGTAAGTGTTGCTGCCACAGTCGCCAGCATCCGACGTCTCTATTTAAATTGGAATTAACAATATTTTAACTATTGGCGGAGATGGGATAATTTACAAATAATTGCTGAAAATTTATTCGGTATAAAAATGAGGGAGAAACAGGACTGCTTTGTGGGGCTGGGCGGTATGAGCTGAAATGGCTGGATAAAAGTTGCTGAAAATAAAAAGCCCCCGCCATAGGCGAGGGCTTGATTGATTCTTGCTTGGCTTGATTATTTGATGCCAGCGAAATCGCGTAGAAGTGCAGCTTTGTCTGTCGCTTCCCACGGGAATTCTTCACGACCGAAGTGACCGTAAGCCGCTGTCTTCTTGTAGATAGGTTGAAGAAGGTTAAGCATTTCTTGTAGACCGTATGGACGTAGGTCGAAGAATTGACGAACTGCTTCAATGATGATGTCGTGAGATACTTTCTCAGTACCGAACGTTTCCACCATGATAGACGTTGGATCAGCAACACCGATTGCGTAAGAAAGTTGGATCTCACAACGGTCAGCCATGCCAGCCGCTACGATGTTTTTCGCTACGTAACGTGCTGCGTATGCTGCACTACGGTCAACTTTTGATGGATCTTTACCAGAGAACGCACCGCCACCGTGACGAGCTGCGCCGCCGTAGGTATCTACGATGATCTTACGACCTGTTAGACCACAGTCACCCATAGGACCACCGATTACAAAGCGACCAGTTGGGTTGATGAAGAAGTTTGTTTCTTTGTTGATCCACTCAGAAGGTAGCACTGGCTTAATGATCTCTTCCATTACCGCTTCACGCAGGTCTGAAGTTGAGATTGAATCACAGTGTTGAGTTGAAAGAACAACCGCGTCGATACCAACGATGTTACCTTGATCGTATTGGAATGTTACCTGAGATTTTGCATCAGGGCGCAACCAAGGTAGTGTGCCGTTTTTACGAACTTCTGCTTGCTTTTGAACAAGACGGTGAGAGTAAGTAATTGGCGCTGGCATTAGTACTTCAGTTTCGTTACAAGCGTAACCAAACATGATGCCTTGGTCGCCTGCACCTTGTTCTTTAGGGTCAGCTTTATCAACACCTTGGTTGATATCTGGCGACTGTTTACCGATTGTGTTTAGTACCGCACAAGAATCTGCGTCAAAGCCCATATCTGAATGTACGTAGCCGATTTCACGAACGGTTTCACGAGTTAACTCTTCGATGTCTACCCATGCTGAAGTCGTGATTTCACCACCCACCATTACCATACCGGTTTTAACGTAAGTCTCACATGCAACACGAGCCTTTGGATCTTGCTCTAGAATCGCGTCAAGAACCGCATCAGAAATCTGGTCTGCAATTTTATCTGGATGACCTTCTGATACTGACTCAGAAGTAAACAGGTGCTTAGCCATGTTAGCTCCACTATATCTGGTTTAAAACTGGGGAATGATAAACTCTCCAGCGCAAATTAATACTAATTTTTGTAGGTGTATCTACATCTAGACGTCTATTCTAAATTTGATTGCTCGAATTACAAGCTCTTTTTTGGTTTTTGTTATAACCAAACGTTTGCCTGATTTATTGATAATTTTAAGAACTTCGAACGATTTGGCGCGAAAGGTGCAATATTTGTGAGGTTTTGGGCTGGAAAACGTTTGCACACCTAACAGGGCTTTGAGAGAATTATGACCTACTTTTCGTTTCGCTTAATGTACTCAGGAGCAGACATGTCGTCTCGTAAACATCTTGCCAATGCAATTCGTGCTCTAAGCATGGATGGTGTTCAACAAGCTAACTCAGGCCACCCAGGCGCACCAATGGGTATGGCTGATATCGCTGAAGTTCTTTGGCGCTCTCACCTAAACCACAACCCATCAAACCCAGAGTGGGCCGACCGCGACCGCTTCGTGCTATCAAACGGTCACGGCTCAATGCTTATTTACTCTCTACTGCACTTAAGCGGTTATGAGCTATCTATTGATGATCTGAAAAACTTCCGTCAATTGCACTCAAAAACCCCAGGTCACCCAGAGTACGGTTACGCGCCTGGTATCGAGACAACAACGGGTCCTCTTGGCCAAGGCATCACTAATGCTGTTGGTATGGCTATCGCAGAGAAAGCACTAGCGGCACAGTTCAACAAAGAAGGTCACGACATCGTTGACCACTTTACGTATGTGTTCATGGGTGACGGCTGTCTAATGGAAGGCATCTCGCACGAAGCATGCTCTCTAGCAGGTACGCTAGGTCTAGGCAAACTGATCGCGTTTTGGGATGACAACGGTATCTCTATCGACGGTCACGTTGAAGGTTGGTTCTCTGACGATACACCTAAGCGTTTCGAAGCTTACGGCTGGCACGTAATCCCAGCGGTAGACGGTCACGATCCTGAAGCAATCAACGCAGCGATTGAAGCGGCTAAAGCGGATCCTCGCCCGACTCTAATCTGTACTAAAACAATTATCGGTTTCGGTTCTCCTAACAAGTCTGGTTCGCACGACTGTCACGGTGCGCCATTAGGTCACGATGAGATTCAAGCGGCTCGCGAATACCTAGGTTGGGAGTACGGTCCATTTGAAATCCCTGCAGATGTTTACGCTGAGTGGGACGCAAAAGAAGCAGGTGCAGCGAAAGAAGCGGCTTGGAATGAAAAGTTCGAAGCATACGCAGCAGCTTACCCTACAGAAGCAGCAGAGCTTAAACGTCGTCTAAACGGCGAACTTCCAGCGGAATGGGAAGAAAAAGCGAACCAAATCATTGCTGATCTTCAAGCAAACCCAGCGAACATTGCATCACGTAAAGCATCGCAAAATGCACTAGAAGCGTTTGGTCAAATGCTTCCTGAATTCATGGGCGGCTCTGCTGACCTAGCGCCTTCTAACCTGACCATGTGGTCTGGTTCTAAGTCTCTAGAAACGGATGACTTCTCTGGCAACTACATCCACTACGGTGTACGTGAATTCGGTATGACTGCTATCATCAACGGTATCGCATTGCACGGTGGTTTCGTTCCTTACGGCGCAACATTCCTAATGTTCATGGAATACGCTCGTAACGCAATGCGTATGGCTGCGCTGATGAAAATTCAGAACATCCAAGTGTACACGCACGATTCGATCGGTCTTGGCGAAGATGGCCCAACTCACCAACCTGTTGAGCAAATGGCATCTCTACGCGTAACGCCAAACATGAGCACATGGCGTCCGTGTGACCAGGTTGAGTCTGCCGTAGCATGGAAACTAGCGATTGAACGTAAAGATGCACCAACAGCACTTATCTTCTCTCGTCAAAACTTAGCGCAACAAGATCGTACAGCTGAGCAAGTAGCGAACATCGCGAAAGGTGCTTACATCCTGAAAGATTGCGAAGGCAAGCCAGAGCTTATCCTTATCGCAACAGGCTCTGAAGTTGAGCTAGCAGTAGAAGCTGCGACTCAACTAACGGCAGAAGGTAAGAAAGTACGCGTTGTTTCAATGCCATCAACGGATGCATTTGACAAGCAAGACGCTGCTTACCGTGAAGCAGTATTGCCATCAGACGTAACAGCACGCATCGCTATCGAAGCGGGCATCGCAGACTTCTGGTACAAGTACGTTGGTTTCGACGGTCGCATCATCGGTATGACTTCATTTGGTGAATCTGCACCTGCTGGTCAGCTATTCGAGATGTTTGGCTTCACGACTGAAAACGTAGTGAACACAGCAAAAGAATTGCTAGCGTAACTGCTAGATTGTCTCAATAGTCCGAACGTAAAGGACGACTGTTAGATACTAAAGTTGGAAAGGCCATCATTGCGATGGCCTTTTTTGTTTTTTGTCAGGTTTTCCAACCTTGTGGAATGCTTTGGTGAATACAGTCTAAAAGTACGGATAAGCGCAGTGGTGGTCTTCCTGCAGGCGTATAGCAGTTAATGGAGATGGGCTCTGAAAGCCAACCTTCTAAGCAAGGTGTGATTCGACCCGGATGATGTTTCTCGTAGCCGCTTGCTGTCCAAGTTGGCAGCAGTCCAATACCATGACCATTCGCGATGCTGTCGATCTGCATTGCGATGTTGTCGCTGTATAAGCGACTCACAAATGGCTCTAAAAAGAACTCACCGTGTTGAGGGTGTGTGAGCATCAATCCATTTTCTTGTACCGAGCCAAAATCGATCCACGGATGCGCTTCAAGCTCTTTGGGGTGCAGGATCGAACCGTGTTGTTCAAGATAAGCTGGAGAGGCAAAGGGCGTGTAACGAAATGAGCCTAATACCTCTTTGCGCCAATCGAGATCTTTACGCTCACCGAGCCAGATGAACAAATCTGGGTCATGGTGCGCTTCAGAAAAGTCACTGGTAAGTTGAACCCTAACGTCAGGATTATCGGCAAGAAAACCGTTGAGCACACCACCTAGCCAACTTCTAACTAATGCTGTGTGACAAACAATATGTAGCGGCCCTGAAACTTGGTTTGTTAAACCTTGAAGCGCGTCATAACTCTCTTCACTTAGCTCAAGAATCTGGCGACTGTAGTGGGCAAAAATTTCTCCCGCTCTTGTCAGAACTAATCGGTTACCTTGTCTTGCGGTTAGAGCCTGACCGAAATCTTCTTCTAATTGTGCTAAGCGACGACTCAGCGTTGATTTAGGCTGGTTGAGGGCCTTGGCAGCGGCGGTCAAACTCTTATGCTGATTGAGCGCATCAAAGGCTCGAATTGATGCTAAGTCGTGCATATTTCATTAACTCCTTACTGCGTTATGCACGGGTTCCATAAATGGGAAGAACCGTTCCATAACTCTTACTATGCATCTCATTCTATTTGTGAATAATTCACTTTCGAAAATAATAATCATTATCAATTATGGAGATGTAGATGTCTACTCTTAGACTGCCGGTTATTACTGCAACTGGTATTTTAGCCTTCGTCAGTGTCCCTCATGTGTTTGCCAATGATGCGGTTTCTAAAATGGAAACAGTGGTTGTAACTGCATCAAGTTATGAGCAATCTCAAGCGGACGCGCCTGCAAGTATTAGTGTGATTTCACGTGAGGAGTTGGACTCTCGTTATTACCGCGATGTAACTGATGCACTAAAAAGTGTGCCTGGTGTCGTCGTAACAGGTGGTGGTGACACTACCGATATCAGTATCCGTGGTATGGGTTCTAAATACACTTTGATACTGGTCGATGGTAAACGTCAAAGCACACGTGAAACTCGCCCAAATAGTGACGGCCCTGGTATCGAACAAGGCTGGTTACCCCCTCTTCAAGCGATTGAGCGAATTGAAGTTATCCGTGGTCCAATGTCGACGCTTTATGGCTCTGATGCAATTGGTGGTGTAATTAACGTGATCACGCGAAAAGACGCGATGGAGTGGACAGGTAATGTTCAGCTAGGCACGGTTCTGCAAGAAAACAGTCGCTCGGGCGGAGAGCAGAGCGCGAATTTCTTCGTCAATGGGCCGCTAGCCGAAAATCTATCTCTCCAAGTATACGGTCAGTATACCGCAAGAGAAGAAGACGATATTGAATACGGTTATGAAGATAAAGATATGCAAAGTATCTCTTCAAAACTGACCTACCAGATTAATGACCGCCATTCTGTGCAACTAGAGGGTGGCACATCGGCACAAAGTCGTCGCGGTAACGTTGGCTTTTCCGTACCAACGACGGGTTGCCGAAGAGGTTGTGAGGATTCACTCAACGAATATCGTCGTAATTATGTAACGCTAAGTCACAATGGCGACTGGGACTCGGTTGGCATCTCAGATACTTACTTACAACGTGAAGAGAGCGAAAACAAATCTCGCGAGATGACGATCACCAACACCACATTCAAGTCGAGCTTAGTGACTGGAATTGGAAACCATACGCTGACGACTGGTGTGGACGCCACTCATGCAGAGCTTGAGGATTTTACCTCCAACAAAGCGTCATCGAAGACCGAAACATCGAATACGCAGTGGGCTGTTTTCATTGAAGATGAATGGAGAGTCGCCGATCCGTTTAGCGTTACGCTTGGTGGTCGTCTAGATCATGACGAAAACTATGGCGCGCACTTTAGTCCGCGTGTCTATGGTGTATGGCGAGTTGACCCGTCTTGGACTGTGAAAGGTGGCGTGGCAACAGGTTTCCGTTCTCCGCAATTACGTGAAATTACTCCTGGTTGGGCGCAAGTCAGTGGCGGCGGTAATATCTACGGTAACCCAGACCTTGACCCTGAAACGTCGCTAAACAAAGAAATCAGTGTCTTGTATCAAGGTGACTCTGGTTTAGATGTCTCTTTGACTGCGTTCCATAATGAGTTCAAAGACAAGATCACACGTGTTGTTTGCCCAGATACCATCTGTACAGATGGACCAAACCAATGGGGTGCAGATCCAACGTACCGCATTAACGTGGACGAAGCGGTCACACAAGGTATTGAAGCGACCTTAGCATCGCCATTAACGGAAACCATTTACCTCAGCTCGAGCTACACATTTACTGACTCAGAGCAAAAAACAGGTGAATACAAAGGCATGCCGCTGCAGCAGCTACCAAAGCATCTGTTTAATGTGGATGTAACTTGGCAAACAACAACAGATCTAGAAAGTTGGGCTAAAGTAACTTACCGAGGTAAAGAAATGGATCCGGTTACTGGCCCATCAAGAAACAGTATCGTAGAGCCTGCTTATACCTTTGTGGACGCTGGTGTGACATACCAGTTAACCGATAATACTAGTATTAAAGGCGCGATCTATAACTTGCTGGATGAGGAAATCAGTTACGAAGAATACGGATATGTCGAAGATGGTCGTCGTTACTGGTTAGGTTTAGACGTCGCATTTTAATTATTGTTGTAATAAGGCCGAGCATTGTCTCGGCCTTTTTTAATCCTGCTTTACTATGATTCAACAGGTGCGTTTTTCAGCCTGATCAGGTAGTATCTGTGACACGAAATTTTTGGTAGGGCGAAGGATAAATGCTAAAGGTTGCGATCAATGGATTTGGACGTATAGGTCGTAATGTTCTGCGAGCCGTGTATGAAAGCGGAAAACATCAGCAGATCAAGGTTGTGGCGGTTAACGAATTAGCTCAGCCAGAAGCGATGGCGCACCTACTGCAATATGACACTAGTCATGGTCGCTTCGGTAAAAAAATCTCCCACGACCAAGAACACTTGCATGTTCATCATGACAGCGGCGAATATGATTCTATTCGCATTCTTCACCTCTCTGAACTCGAATTACTTCCTTGGCGCGATTTAGAAGTCGATATTGTTTTGGATTGCACTGGCGTGTTTGGTTCACAAGCCGATGGGCAAGCGCATATAGAAGCTGGCGCGAAGAAAGTGCTGTTTTCACACCCGGGCGCAAGCGACATAGATAATACGATTATCTATGGTGTGAACCACGAAACTCTGAAAGATGAACACCGTGTTGTCTCTAATGGCTCATGCACCACCAACTGTATCGTTCCCATCATTAAAGTGTTAGATGAAGCCTTCGGTATTGAGTCCGGTACCATTACCACGATTCACTCTTCCATGAACGATCAGCAAGTAATCGATGCGTACCATAACGATCTACGCCGTACCCGCGCTGCTAGCCAATCTATTATTCCGGTTGACACCAAGTTGCATAAGGGGATTGAAAGAATCTTCCCGAAATTTTCCAACAAATTCGAAGCAATTTCTGTTCGTGTCCCAACCGTTAACGTCACCGCAATGGATTTAAGTGTCACAATTAATACAAATGTGAAAGTTAATGACGTAAATCAAACCATTGTTAACGCATCTCAGTGTACATTACGTAACATTGTTGACTATACTGAATCGCCACTCGTTTCCATCGACTTTAACCACGACCCCCATAGTGCGATTGTAGATGGAAGCCAGACTAGAGTGAGTAACGGGCAACTCGTAAAAATGCTCGTTTGGTGCGACAACGAATGGGGCTTTGCTAACCGGATGCTGGATACTGCCTTAGCAATGCAAGCTTCTTCTCAAGTGGAGCAGTAATGACGAAGAAGTGATGGAGAATTTTTATTTCAAGCCTTGAAATAAATCCATGATATCTCCATATCATCTATAACCAGTTTGAAGAATTAACAGGCTTGGCAGGGTTGCCGAGTTTTCAAAAACTTTAATTATCAATATTTGAGAGGACACATCATGTCTGTAATCAAGATGACTGACCTGGATCTTGCAGGTAAACGTGTATTTATCCGTGCTGACCTAAACGTGCCAGTAAAAGACGGTAAAGTAACTTCAGATGCACGTATCATCGCATCTCTTCCAACTATTAAGCACTGCCTAGAAGCAGGCGCTAAAGTAATGGTTACGTCTCACCTAGGTCGCCCAACTGAAGGTGAATACGCTGAAGAGTTCTCTCTACAACCAGTTGTTAACTACCTAAACGACGCACTAGATTGTGAAGTTAAGCTAGCAAAAGACTACCTAGATGGCCTAGAGCTAAACGCTGGTGAACTTGTTGTTCTAGAAAACGTTCGCTTTAACAAAGGCGAAAAGAAAAACGACGAAGAGCTATCTAAGAAATACGCAGCACTATGTGACGTATTCGTAATGGATGCATTCGGTACGGCTCACCGCGCTCAAGCGTCAACTCATGGTGTTGGTATGCACGCACCTATCGCTTGTGCTGGCCCTCTTTTAGCAAACGAACTTGAAGCGCTAGGTAAAGCAATGGACAACCCAGCTCGTCCAATGGTTGCTATCGTAGGTGGTTCAAAAGTTTCTACTAAGCTAACTGTACTTGAGTCTCTATCTAAAATCGCTGACCAACTTGTTGTTGGTGGTGGTATTGCTAACACATTCATCGCAGCTGCTGGCCACAACGTTGGTAAGTCTCTATACGAAGCGGATCTAGTAGACACTGCTAAGAAACTAATGGATGAGTGTGCAATTCCAGTAGCAACTGACGTTGCATGTGCGAAAGCATTCGACGAAAACGCAGAAGCAGAAATTAAACACGTTTCTGAAGTACAAGACGACGACATGATCTTCGACCTTGGCCCAGATTCAACAGCTGAACTAGCAGAAATCCTTAAGAACGCGAAGACTATCCTATGGAACGGTCCAGTAGGCGTATTCGAATTCAAGAACTTCGAAGCAGGTACTAAAGGTATCTCAGAAGCTATCGCAGCATCTGAAGGCTTCTCTGTTGCAGGTGGTGGTGACACGCTAGCAGCTATCGACAAGTTCGGTATCAAAGCTGACGTTTCTTACATCTCTACAGGTGGCGGTGCTTTCCTTGAGTTCGTAGAAGGTAAAGTTCTTCCAGCAGTAGAAATGCTAGAAGCACGCGCTAAGTAATTAAAGCAAAGCGGGGGAGTGATTCTCCCGCTTTCTTGTTTGCTGCAACGTGTGAGGAACTCTGCTAGAATAGCCTCAGTTGTGAGCAAACGTTTGCAAGATTTTCAACTTAACAAGTTTTGTTTAAAAACGACAGATAAATAGGATTACATCCATGTCTAAGATCTTCGACTTCGTAAAACCAGGTGTTATCTCTGGCGATGACGTTCAGAAAGTATTTGAAGTTGCAAAAGAAAACAGCTTTGCACTTCCAGCAGTAAACTGTGTGGGTACTGACTCTGTAAACGCAGTACTTGAAGCAGCTGCAAAAGTTAAAGCTCCAGTTATCGTTCAATTCTCTAACGGTGGCGCTGCTTTCTTTGCTGGTAAAGGTCTAAAACTTGAAGGTCAAGAAGCTCAAATCCTAGGTGCTGTTGCTGGTGCGAAATACGTTCACGCTGTAGCTGAAGCTTACGGTGTACCAGTAATCCTACACACTGACCACGCTGCTAAGAAACTACTTCCTTGGATCGACGGTCTACTAGACGCTGGTGAAGAGTACTTCGCTCAAACTGGTAAGCCTCTGTTCTCTTCTCACATGATCGACCTTTCTGAAGAGTCTCTAGAAGAGAACATCGAAATTTCTGCTAAGTACCTAGAGCGCATGGCTAAAATGAACATGACTCTAGAAATCGAACTAGGTTGTACTGGTGGTGAAGAAGACGGCGTTGACAACTCTGATATGGATGCGTCTGAGCTATACACTTCTCCAGAAGACGTTGCATACGCATACGAGAAACTAAGCGCAATCAGCCACCGTTTCACTATCGCAGCATCTTTCGGTAACGTACACGGCGTGTACAAGCCAGGTAACGTTGTTCTAACTCCAACTATCCTACGTGATTCTCAAGCGCACGTTTCTGAGAAATTCGGTCTTCCAGCGAACTCTCTAAACTTCGTATTCCACGGTGGTTCAGGTTCTTCTCTAGAAGAAATCCGTGAGTCTATCGGTTACGGTGTTATCAAAATGAACATCGATACTGATACACAGTGGGCAACTTGGGATGGTATCCGTAAGTTCGAAGCTGAAAACCACGATTACCTACAAGGTCAAATCGGTAACCCAACTGGTGAAGATGCACCAAACAAGAAGTACTACGATCCACGCGTATGGCTACGTGCTGGTCAAGCTTCAATGGTAGCTCGTCTAGAGCAAGCATTTGCTGACCTAAACGCAGTTGACGTACTATAATCGTTACTGATTAAGTTACTTAAAAACCCGCTTTTTGAGCGGGTTTTTTTATGTCTATCATTTTGCCCCTATGTTTCTTTCCCTGTTTTCCTATTGATATCTTTATGCGTCAGGTTGTATTTTCTGGTGGGATGTTCCCCCTTTAACGTTTTTAAATAAAAACATAGGAATATCAGTCATAGGAGTGGCGAAATAAGAGTGCATTGCGTAACCTGTAACAAGCCAATATCAGAAAACTCTGATAAAGTCTTGTTTTGCATATCTTTGCGAAACTCTGACTTTGAAAAAAGTCAAAGTTGGGATATTGTGCCAAAAATCTGACACTGTTCAGTGGGGCAATAGGGATGTTGTTTTAGAAAAGAGCCTTTAAAAAACAAGGTTCATAAATTAACGGCAATTGGATTTATATATCTTTATTTTTGAGGATAAGAATTATGGCAGGTGAATCGGTGGGTATCGATACCACTTTAACGGATGGTCTAACTCAGGCTGAAACTTGGCTGACAAACAACTCAGATCTACTGGTTCAGTACGGTGTGAACATTATCTCTGCGCTGCTTATTCTGTTTATCGGTAATATTATCGTTAAAGCAGTCGCTGGTAGTGTTTCTAAAGTACTAGAAAAGAAAAACATGGATAAGGCTGTCGTTGAATTTATTCACGGTCTTGTTCGTTACTTGCTATTTGTAATCGTACTTATCGCAGCTCTTGGTCGATTAGGCGTTCAAACCGCTTCAGTCGTGGCTGTAATCGGTGCGGCAGGTCTTGCTGTTGGTCTTGCGCTACAAGGTTCACTATCAAACTTTGCAGCTGGTGTTCTCATTGTTGCGTTCCGTCCATTCAAATCTGGCGACTACGTAGAAATTGGCGGTGTAGCGGGTAGTGTTGAAGCAATTCAAATCTTCCAAACTGTTCTAAAAACACCAGACAACAAGATGGTTGTTGTGCCTAACTCGTCAGTAATCGGTGGTGCAATTACTAACTACTCTCGTCATGCAACGCGACGTGTCGACTTAGTGATTGGTGTGTCATACAAAGCGGATCTTAAACTAACGAAGAAAGTAATTCGCGAGACGCTAGAAAAAGATCCGCGTATCTTGAAAGATCCTGATATCACAATCGGCGTACTTACGCTAGCAGACTCTTCAGTAAACTTTGTGGTTCGCCCATGGGTGAAAACTGCAGATTACTGGGGCGTATACTTTGATGCAATGCAAGGTATTAAAGAAGCATTGGATGAAAATGGTATCGAAATTCCATTCCCGCAAATGGATGTTCATCTGAACAAAATCGACGCTTAATACAAGCGGTAGATATTCGAAAGCGAGGCCAATTGGCCTCGCTTTTTTATATCTCATAAAGAATGTGATTACCGGCAAGCAATAGACGTTTTAGATGTTTACCTACAAAGCCAAAGGTGAATTCAGGCAATCCTGGCGTGTAGAGCAACTCTTCGTGTTGATAGAGGGTTGTATCAACAATGAGTGTGACATATTCAGGTAAGCCAATCGGACATACCGCTCCAGGCAAACAACCTAACACTTCGACCATTTCATCGTCGTCACAAATTGAGGGGCGTTTGCCTGTGACGGCTTTTATTTGTTTGGCATCGAGGCGAGAGTCTTTTTCTGTTAGATAAATTGCGTAGCCTTGTCCTTTAAGTTTTAAGAAGAGGCTTTTGGTGTGCGTGCCTGTCCATCCAAGCTCGGACGCAATTCTTATATCCGTGTCAAAGTCTAAGATGGCTTCATGCTGCCATTCCCGAAAAGGAATAGAGAGCGCGTTGAGTCGCTCTCTATTGATATCATAGATACGCTTTAGTGACTCCATGTCTATGTTGTCCTGTTGATTACCAGTACTTTTCAATAAGTTCGCTAGCTAAAATATACGCTATCGTGAACATCATTACTGCGACCGCGATGTCGATGCCTTTTTTCACTCTTGGCTTTGATAGGGTAGGACCTAGTTTTGCGGCTCCTATTGACAAGGTATAGAACCAAACAAAGGAAGCCATCATCGTACCTAGTGCAAAAGCAATTCGGTCATGGCCTTCAAACTGCCCACCAATAGAGCCCAGAATAACGACTGTATCTAAATACAAGTGTGGGTTAAGTACTGTGACGGCTAACGCGCCTAAAATGACCGTTCGACGACCACGAGCGACGACTTCACCTTTTGATTCTGACTCACTGTCTGACTTAAACGCGCTCTTAAGTGACAGTAATCCATAAAAGCTCAGGAAGGCAATACCACCAAGCGTCACCGATGTTAGTAAGATTTCATTTTGAGACAAAATCGCACCACCACCAAAGATACCTAGAGAAATGAAGATCATATCTAGGATGCTACAAATAGTGGCAGTCGTCAGGTGATGATTGCGCTTTATGCCTTGATTCAAGACGTACGCGTTTTGTGCGCCGATCGGAATGATCATTGATGCTCCTAAACCAAACCCTTGCAATAGAACCCACAAGCTCACACTTCACCTCACTTCAAAATAACCAATAAATTCTCAGAAGAGTGAAAGATAAAGAGTTTATCTAAATAAGTATAATTAATGATTTTAATATTATATTAGCCAAGCTAATTTAAGGGTTGGTGTTTTATCAGGAGAGGAAGAGTAGGATGAGAGGGTTGGACTACAAATGGATTGAGGCATTAGATGCCGTGGTTTATCAGGGGAGCTTTGAGCGTGCTGCTGAGCATTTATTTGTCTCGCAATCAGCGATTTCTCAACGTATTAAACAATTAGAGAAGTTTCTCGCACAACCCGTTTTGGTTCGTAGTCAACCACCCAAGCCAACGCCGATTGGTAAAAAGTTATTAGGCCTTTATCGTCGAGTGCGCTTACTCGAGCATGAAATTCTACCCGAACTCAAGAATGATACCAGTACTCGACCTGTACAACTCTCTTTGGCGACCAATGCTGATAGCCTTGCTACTTGGCTACTGCCTGCACTGCAAGATGTCATGAAGCAGCGTCAGGTTGAACTCAAACTCACTATCTATGGTGAATCTCGTTCCATCGAAAAGCTAAAAAGTGGCGAAGTGACGGGGGCGATCAGCTTAGAATCCCAGCCGATACCTGGCTGTAGAGCGGATTACTTGGGACGTGTTGATTACGTTTGTGTCGCGAGCCCGGAGTTTTATCAGCGTTACTTTGCTCAAGGCGTTAATAACCAGACTTTGGCCAAGGCGCCGGCCGTTTCGTATGATCAATATGATGACCTACATAGAACCTTTCTTACCGAGCATTTCAATGTCAGCCCTGATAGCGTCATTCACCATAACATCAGCAGCTCTGAAGCGTTTCTAAAAGTGGCGTTAGCTGGTGTAGCCTATTGCTTAATCCCTCGTTTGCAAATTACCGACGAGCTAGAGCGTGGCGCGTTGGTTGATGTTACTCCCGGTTTTTTAATGTCCCATCGGATTTATTGGCATCATTGGCAACTGGAAACGGGGGTTCTACAAGAAATCTCACACGCGATAGTCGGGTATGCTCAGCGACACTTACCTCAATAAGTTCATTGTCGCATCGATGGGTTCATTGCCGACAGAGTGTTTCGTTGAAAAATTACGCCAATGTTACATAGTCAAAGTTGTGTTAGAAGTCATTCTGAGTGCTTGGATAATCGACAGAAGTTTCTATTATGAAACCATACACTTTCTCAGTAGTGATAGTTTTGTCTGAATCTTGAGCCTTTCTGCTGAGAGTAAGTACTTTATTTTTGTATGGATGGATTTATTGAATGAGACTGTATTCATTTTTGCTGGCTTCTGCACTCAGCCTTACTAGTGCTTCAGTGTTGGCGAACTCGCCTGAATTTGCTCACGTAACGACGACAGGTTATGGTGAAGTTATTGCTACACCAGATATGGCGACGTTTTCTGTAAAAGTGGTAGACACGACAATGACTGCTGAACAGGCCAAGCAGTCAGTTGACAAAACCGTTGAGCAATTTCTGAAAAATCTGTCCGATGCTGGCTTATCAAAAGACAATGTTACCAGCTCGAATTTATACCTTGCGCCTCAATACCACTACCCTAAATCAGGCAAAGCAGAGCTCGTTGGTTATCGCGCTTCTCGTAGCATTGATGTGACGGTTACGGATCTAAAAAACCTAAACCAGTACCTAGATATGGCGTTAGAAGCAGGGATTAATCAGGTTGATAATATTCAACTTAAGGTAAGCAACCAGGCTGAGTATCAGCAAAAGGCACGCATGGCGGCTATCCAAGATGCGCGAGAAAAAGCAGCGTCACTGGCTACTGGCTTTGAGAAAAAATTGGGTGATGTCTGGCAGATCAATTACAGACAGATGCACGTTCAGCCAGTTCTAATGCGCTCGATGGCGATGGACAGTAAAGAAGGGGCAAACAGCTACCAGGATTCTACCATGATTATTCGCGATCAAGTTGACGTGATTTACAAGCTGAAGTAATACTGGGTGCAAAAAGAAAAGGCAGGATATTCCCTGCCTTTGTTATTTCTGCTTCACAAATTAGTGAAGGATACGAGCACGGATTGTGCCTTCAATGCTTTTCAGTTTCGCTAGTGCTTCTTCTGAGCGCTCGGTTTCAACATCGATCACCACGTAGCCGATTTCAGCGGCTGTTTGTAGGTACTGTGCGGCAATGTTAATACCGTCTTCCGCGAAGATGGTGTTGATCTGAGTAAGAATACCAGGACGGTTTTTATGGATGTGAAGCAAGCGAGAGCATTCACCACCGTGCTCTGGCAGTGACACCTCTGGGAAGTTTACGCTTGAAAGCGTAGAGCCGTTGTCAGAGTACTTCGCCAGTTTTCCTGCGACCTCAACACCGATGTTCTCTTGTGCTTCTTGCGTTGAACCACCAACGTGTGGAGTGAGGATGACATTATCGAACTTCTGCAAAGGAGATTCGAACGGGTCGGCATTCGTTTTTGGTTCTGTTGGGAATACATCAATCGCAGCGCCCGCAATGTGACCCGCTTCTAAACTATGGCAAAGCGCTGGAATATCCACGACAGTGCCGCGTGCTGCATTAATAAAGATTGAGCCTGGCTTCATGCGAGCAAACTCAGCTTCACCCATCATATTTTTTGTTTCTGGCGTTTCAGGAACGTGCAGAGAAATTACGTCACACTTGTTTAGTAGTTCACTCATGGTATGTACTTGCGTCGCATTACCAAGGGACAGCTTGTTTTCGATGTCGTAGTAGTAAACGCGCATACCTAAGTTTTCGGCAATAATACCTAGCTGCGTACCAATGTGGCCGTATCCGATAATGCCAAGACGTTTGCCACGTGCTTCGTAAGAGTTGTCAGCACTTTTCTTCCAAATACCGCGATGTGCAAGCGCATTCTTTTCAGGAATGCCACGCAAAAGTAGTAGGATTTGACCAAGCACTAGCTCAGCCACACTGCGTGTGTTAGAGAACGGTGCATTAAACACAGGAATGCCGCGTTTTGCTGCTGCGTCTAGGTTTACTTGGTTAGTACCGATACAAAAACAGCCAATTGCAACCAGTTTATTCGCCGCATTGATTACCTCTTCGGATAGGTTCGTACGGGAGCGAATACCGATGAAGTGCACGTCTTTAACCGCTTCAATCAATTCTTCTTCCGGAAGGGAACCTTTATGGTACTCAATGTTGGTATAACCAGCTGCTTGAAGAACTTCAACTGAAGAAGGGTGGAGTCCCTCTAACAAGAGGATCTTAATCTTTTCTTTTTCCAGTGAAACTTTGGCCATTTTTTCTCGTCCTTAAAATGGAAAGGTGGGCTAATGTGGCGCACATTGGGCAAAACTATTAAAAAGGGGATAATTGATAGTTTTGTAGGAGGACAAACGTTTCCTTGTGCGTCTTCTGTTCAATAAAGTAACAAAAAAAAATTGCTTTGGGTAAGAAAATTACGGAATAAGAGATAATTTTCTTAGAGAAAGGAATAAAAAACGGTGCCTTGCAGCACCGTATGTAATGAAATAACAGAAAAGTGAACCAGATAGGTCGATTTGAGCTGTTATTTATTCTTCAATTTTTGCGCCTTCTGGTGTGCCTGTGATTACGACGTCAGCACCACGGTGAGCAAAAAGACCCACAGTCACCACACCCGCGATACCGTTGATCTTGTCTTCCATTTCTTTCGGGTTAGTAATCTGCATGTTGTGTACATCCAAAATTACGTTGCCGTTGTCAGTCACAACGCCTTCACGGTAAGCCGGGTCACCACCCAGTTTTACTAATTCGCGCGCAACGTAAGAGCGTGCCATTGGGATCACTTCTACAGGTAGTGGGAACTGACCTAGTACGTCAACTGCTTTGGTGCCGTCAACAATACATACAAACTTATCAGAGATTGCTGCGACAATTTTCTCACGAGTCAGAGCCGCGCCGCCGCCTTTGATCATTTCACGTGCTGGGTTAATTTCGTCTGCGCCATCAACATACACATCCAGCTTCATTACGTCGTTACACTCGTATACTTCAATACCAAGCTCTTTAAGGCGCTCAGTTGAAGCGACAGAGCTAGACACTGCACCTTTAATATCGTCTTTGATAGTGCCTAGTGCATCGATGAAGTGATTCACGGTAGAGCCAGTACCAACACCGACAATGCTGCCTTTCTCAACATATTTTAGTGCTGCCCAACCAGCCGCTTTTTTCATTTCATCTTGAGTCATGCCAATCTCCTGAATAGATGTTCGTTAACGTTTGCGGGCGTGATTATAGCGGCTTACTTGCCACTTTCCCATTGCCATATTCGGCTTGGGGTCACGATCTTAGGTAATGGAATGTCCCAGCTTTCAATTGGTAAGCGTTCTACATGTTGGCAGTCGTGAGCGATACCAACAGGCTTGGCACCTTCTCCGGTTATAAACCAATGAGACAGGGTACGGTCATAATACCCTCCGCCCATGCCTAAGCGGTGGCCGATGCTGTCGAATCCAACCAAAGGTGTACAAATGATATCAAGTTGACGAACGGGCTTGAGATGGCGGATGTCCAGTTTGGGCTCTAAGATGCCGTATTTGTTGTAGACCAATTGATCATCACTTACGTACAGAAGAAACAGTAACTGACCTTTGGCAAACGGATGGATGACAGGTAGATAAATCGATTTTCCCTGTTGCCACAACCACTCAATGAGCGGCTTGGTATCAAGTTCACCGTCAGCAGAAAGATAAATAGCAATATGCTGTGCTTGCTGGATTTCAGGAAGTTGAGAGAACTGAGTGACAAGGTCGATCCCCGCTTGGAATTGCGTATCGCTACACAATGCGTTGCGCTTTTCACGAATCAGTTTGCGGAAGTCTTGTCGAGAGAGGTCTGACATAGAGAGAATACCCCAGGGTGCCGTTGAGGATTGTGGCCCTTGAACCAGCTGGTTCAAGGCGGATCAGCAATGACAACCGTAGGCTTCTCGGTGCATGCCGAGCTTGCTCAATAGTTACCAAATACTAACCCTTAGGTATTGCTTATCGGCTCAGGGACTTAAATCCTGCTGACGCACACCCCAGGGTAAATTTTGTATTTACTGCTGTCCTTGCGTAACTTTGCTTAGTGCGTTCTCAAGAGACGCAGTGAGCTTTTCCATTCGCTCAGTAATTTCTTGCTGTTGACCGTTTGATTCGTATGACTTGGTGTGCAACTCATAACAAATATTCAATGCAGCGAAGGTCAGCAGTTGGATTTCATTGGTTACCTTAGTACGTTCGCTCATTTCTTTCAATCGGCGATCCAGATCTTTTGCCGCTGCAACAAGAGACTCTTCTTGTCCTGTCGGACAATTCACTCGTGTAACTTTGCCTAATATTTCAACGTCGATCGCTTGATTGCTCATGATGAATAAACTCTATATTCGCGCTATCTAAGGTGTTGCTTCATACAACTACCGAGGAGCAAACTATAGGAAAACCGCTATTAAGATTCAAGCATTTCCCATCACAGAAAGAGAAATGATGACGAGATCACACAGGAATTGGGCAAATTGAGCAAATGCTGTTCAAAATTGAATTTGATAGCCGTTTCAGACCACTAACCTTGATGGTAGGATATACCAATACATTATTATGCAAGAATGAGCCAAGTTATGAGTGAAATCACCCTTCCTGAATACCAATCTATTGCTGCTGAACTGCAATCTGCAAGCCTAGCAGTAACACCTGCGGAATTACATGGCTTATTTGTCGGCATGTTAAGTGGTGGATTGGCGATTAATGATCAAACTTGGCAGCCTATTCTGTTTGACTACACCAATGATGGGATGGGGTGGCCTTCTAACGCGCTAGCGTTTGCTCAAAGCGTATTCACCGTTACTGTCAATGAACTCACGGGCACGTCGATGGAGCTGTCTTTATTATTGCCAGATGAGCCGGGAGAAGAAGGCTTATTCACGTTGGCTGACAGCGTGTCCGATTTCGTAAACCATTTTATTTCTGGGTTAGGTCTAGCAGGTGTTGCGCTAAATAAAGCGTCAGATGACGCTAAAGAAGCATTGGCTGACCTAGAAGAGATTGCCAAATTAGGCATTGATGAAGATGACGACCTCGGTGAACAAGCGCAATTGCTAGAACAAGTGATTGAACACATCAAAGCTTGCGTACTAACGATTCATGCTGAGTTTGGTGTTCGCCCTGAAAGTAGCGATAAAAAGCCTACTATTCATTAATCGTAGATGGTCCAGAGGTTAGCATGAAGCAATATGATGTAGTCATTGCTGGTGGTGCCATGGCAGGGGCAACGTTGGCATTAGCGATTGACCATTTGTCTCAGGGAAAGCTCCGCATTGCCGTCGTTGAGCCTTTTAAAGCGCAGTCAGATATGCACCCTGGTTTTGACTCTCGCTCAATCGCATTGTCTTACGGTACTGTCAATCTGTTGCGTCAACTACAGCTCTGGACCTCGATAGAGCCGTTTGTCACACCCATTGAACATATCCACGTTTCTGACCGCTCTCATGCTGGGATGACGGAAATTACCAAGCAAGAGATTGGCGTTGAAGCACTAGGGTATGTTGTCGAATTAGCCGATGTTGGTCGCGTATATCAAGAATTATTAGATAGCAGCGCATCCATTACGCTGTTTTGCCCTGACTCTGTTACCGATATCGAGCGCGAGCAAGACTGTACCCATATTACGTTGAAAAGCGGTGGGAAGCTTGAAGCAAAACTGCTGGTGGCAGCCGATGGTGCTGTTTCGACTTGTTGTCAGAAAATTGGTTTAGAGCT
This sequence comes from Vibrio sp. T13N, assembly GCF_032970445.1. Classification (NCBI taxonomy): domain Bacteria; kingdom Pseudomonadati; phylum Pseudomonadota; class Gammaproteobacteria; order Vibrionales; family Vibrionaceae; genus Vibrio; species Vibrio sp. T13N. Next base: position 367,906 of record NZ_JAWJYE010000005.1, on the reverse strand, counting down.
TTCTGAGCAAGATTTTGAGCAAGTGGCTGTCATTGCCAATATTGTGACTCAAGAACCTCATCAGGGTAGAGCCTTTGAACGTTTTACTGAAAATGGCCCTGTTGCTTTATTGCCAATGAGTGACAATAGAATGTCCTTAGTTTGGTGTCTGCACCCTGAGGAAGCCCAAGCAGTTCTTGAGTTATCTGACCAAGCATTTCTCCAACGTTTACAACAAGATTTTGGCTGGCGTTTGGGCGCGATGAAAAAAGTGGGACGACGTGCGAGTTACCCATTGCTTCTTCGCCATCGAAAGCAAAATATCTCTCATCGTTTTGCGATTGTTGGGAATGCCGCGCAAACGCTGCATCCGATAGCTGGACAAGGTTTTAATCTTGGTATTCGCGACGTTGTCTCGCTAGCAGAAGAAATCGTGCAGCAAAGCGGTGATGTTGGTCTTTATCAAGGCTTGATGCGCTTTAGTCAGCGTAGAGAGGCAGATCGAAGCGAAACGATCTGGCTAACCAGTGCCTTAGTGCATATTTTTTCAAATGATTTACCCGCGATGCGAATTGGGCGAAATACAGCCTTAGCAGCGATGGATAACCTTTCTATTTTTAAGCAGCCGCTACTGCGCCATACGCTTGGTTTGGTAAAACGATGAACGGCCGCACTGAATTAGGTAATAAAAAGCAATGATGCAAAGTGTAGATATCGCCATCATCGGCGGAGGGATGGTTGGGTTGGCACTTGCTGCCGCGTTCAAGGACAGCGATCTGCGTGTCGCCGTAATAGAAGGCAAGGTGCCAGATGAGTCGTTGAAAGAGTTACCTGATGTGCGTGTGTCTGCGTTGAGCCGTTCTAGTGAGACTATCTTGCGTAAGCTTGGCGCTTGGCAGGGGATAGAGCAACGCCGAGCTTCACCATACTACGGTATGGAAGTGTGGGAGCAAGATAGCTTCGCTAGTATTGAGTTCAATGCACAAAGCATGGCACAACCTGATTTAGGGCATATTGTTGAGAATCGAGTGATTCAACTCGCACTGCTCGAACAAGTCCAAAAGCTCGATAACGTCACTATGTTTATGCCTGCACGTTGCGCGACCTTAGCGGTGGGCGAACAAGAAAGTTGGTTGACGCTCGACAATGGTCAAGCCATGACGGCTAAGTTAGTGGTCGGAGCCGATGGGGCAAACTCGTGGCTTCGTCATCAAATGGATATTCCGTTAACGCATTGGGATTATGGGCATCATGCTCTGGTCGCGAATGTTAAAACCGCTGCTCCGCACAATAGCATTGCACGACAGATTTTTACTCCTCAAGGGCCATTGGCGTTTTTGCCAATGTCGCAACCAGATATGTGCTCTATTGTTTGGTCCACTGAGCCAAATCGTGCAGAGCAGCTATTGGCAATGAGTGAGCATGATTTCAACAAAGCATTGACGAGCGAATTTGATACACGACTTGGTCTATGTGAAGTCGTGGGAGAGCGTGCCGCGTTTCCTCTGAAAATGCGTTATGCGCGAGATTTTGTTGTGGAGCGAGTCGCATTGGTTGGTGATGCAGCGCATACCATTCATCCTCTAGCGGGCCAGGGGGTAAATTTAGGTTTATTAGATGCAGCCAGCCTCGCTCAAGAGGTGTTAGCGCTATGGAAGCAAGGCCAAGATATTGGCAGCAAACGCAATCTAAGAGGTTATGAGCGTTGGCGCAAAGCGGAAGCAGCAAAGATGATCGCTGCAATGCAAGGATTCCGAGACCTGTTCTCTGGAGAGAATCCTGCTAAGAAGCTGGTTCGTGGCATTGGTTTGAGTTTAGCGGGTCAACTGCCGGGAGCGAAAGATGAGATCATGAAGCGTGCGCTTGGTCTAAAAGGTCATCTGCCGGATCTGGCACGTCAGTAGGTGTAAAGCGAACTTCAAATACACAAAAGGCTGGTTAATCCAGCCTTTGTTTTATCAACGTTTTGCTAAGCATATGCGCATCGGAGTTTCATTATTTCTTGGTTGATCTCTTTGACCGCTCGGAAATGGCGTTGCTCTGCTTTCTCCGGCAGTATTAACTTGCCGTTATCAAACTCGAATCTACCGACCCCGTAAATATAAATTCTTCCTTTAAAAAGACGACTTATATGTTTAGCAATCATACTTGGTGTATAGCGCTTAAACAGTCTCATATTTACTTTCCTTTTATCTAACCTAGCCTAGGTATTCTACGTTTTGGACGCGAAAATTATTGTGACAGCCATAGTATTAAATACAGATGTAGGGTGTTGCGTCAGAGATTTGTGTTGTCTTAGACAATTTGACAGTGTCATCTCTTAAATAGCGTGAGGATTACCCCAAAAAATCACCGTTCAAGGAACCCTTACGACAATACACTCCTTTTTACGTGACGCATTAAGCAATAGTTTTGTTACAGAATTAAGAATAGAACGAAAATGATTGTTTGCTAATTGTTTCTATTAAGGTGGTATCCAACAGAACAAACTTTACGTCCTAACGGTTAGAGAAAGAGGAAGAGAAAAAAGTTCCGCACAAAAAAAGCCCGCTTCAGCGGGCGAATAGTCACAGATGCATTACACAAAAGTGGACAGCTGACGGCATGAATACTGTCATTCAGTCAGCTGATTCACTTTATGTTGGTTAAGTGCTTGTTTGAAACTTAACCAACAAATTCAGCATATACGAGTTTTATCTTTGTGACTATTTATGTTTTATATGTGATTAAAAATTCTCTCATCTATTTTTATAGATATGAGCGAGATCACGTGATGATAGAAACACTACGTGCTATTACATTATTTTTAGACGACTAACGACATATCTCAGCTACGGTCGGCTGACACAATTGGATCAGATCTTGGATAGAAAGCGCCAGTCCAGCCATGCGATCGCCACTGCTGATCGTGACTTCCTGTTCTTCTAGTAAGCTAGGATCGAACACGATCGGCATGTGTCGTTTGAGTAATAGTGGAGTGACAGTACCAATTTTGTAACCTGTGATGGCCTCAACGTCGGCTTGATCAACGCAAGTCATCCGGCGGCATTGCAGTAACGAGCGCACTTTTTTGGGATCGACACTACGATCACCTGGAGCACAGGCGAGAGCATATTGATTACCCATGTCTCGTAGCAAGATCGCTTTTACCATTTGAGAAGGGCGAATGCCGCGTTGTTGCGCGGCATCCTCAATAGTGGTTGCTGGTCTTTGATGCGGTAACAGACGAAACGGAATGTGTTGGTCTGTGAGAAATTGCATCAAAGGAGTATTGATTGTATTACTCATCATCAAGGCTGTAAGGCAGTGATTCGATTGTCCATTCACATTCTGGTTGAGCAACCAAACGAAGACGAGTGTCTTCATCGAGATTATTGGGCAGTACGATTAGGCCAATCGCTTGATTGTCGCTGAACTGGTAGTGGTTTAATAAAGCACCCACTGAACGCCAGTTTTCACCCACGCTGCGTTCGAGCTCAATTGGCTCGTCACTAAATGGAGCAGAAGTTGCCCCTTTTACGATGTACATCGCACGTTTATTTGTACCGCGATACTTAGCTCGTGCTACCGTTTCTTGTCCTGTGTAGCAGCCCTTTGTGAAGCTAATGCCTCCTAAAGCTTGCACGTTGAGTGCTTGTGGAATGTGAGCATTCTGCGCGGATGCAGAGACAAATGGTAAACCAGCTTCAATGTCGAAACGATTCCAAAGCTCATTTGTCGTAAGGGCAGCATCTGTATTTTCAACGACTTGTTGCGCAGCTGACGCACTTAATATCAGTAGCCAGCGGCTTTGTGAAACTTGTACCGCGGTGCCGCCTTCAACAGGGCGAACGCTGCCAGTCGTTTTGCTCATTGAAGAAATAAGCTCGTCGGCTTTTACGCCGGCAACACCTAAGATAACTTCATCAGAAGCTTCAATCGTTACTTTAGAGAAAATGGCGTATTTTTTTATTTCGCTAAGTTCTACGTCAATCGCCGATTTTGGTTGGATCATGCCGTAGCCATCGTGGTGATGGAAAAGGCGGAACACACTCCACACTTTACCTTTCGCATCACAATGTGCGCCTAACGTTGATTGGTCTTGTTCTAAAGAAACGACATCGCAGGTAACCTGACCTTGTAAGTATGATTTTTTATCGTCACCGACCATGGTGATCATGCCGAAATTGTCCAGCAGCGAGATAGATAACTCTGGAAGTGCGTCTTGAGTTGAGAGAGGTAGTGCTGAAAAACGAGTTTGCCATTCCATAATTACAATGCCTTTTGAAGATATTTTTCCGCTATGTTATACCCAAATAACCTTGAGATACTAGGGGAGCGATTTACGAATCAACATTTGTCTGCTTTCACTATCGTATTGTGACCCGCACACTAGTGACGTAGCACATCCCTTGTTACACTCCGCACTAACAACAAGACATCTATGAAGGAATAGTGAATGTACACTCCGGAAGAAAAAGCGCGTATTAAATGGGCTTGTCGTCGAGGCATGCTTGAGCTTGACGTAGTAATTATGCCGTTTTTTGAAGAGTGCTTTGATACTCTGAGTGAACAAGAGCAGCGTGACTTTGTTTCTTTACTTGAATGCGATGATCCTGATCTGTTTACTTGGATAATGGGGCATGGCCGCAGCGAAAACTTAGGTCATGCTGCAATGGTTGATAAAATTGTCGCCCATAACCTCAGCAAAGTTCGTTAATTTTACCGCTTCTCCCTCTCTGACTGCCCGAGTTCTCAATGTAATACTTTTCTTACTGATGACTTGGGCCGTTACCCTCTCTAGCATCCCTCTCGTATTATCGATTTATTTGTTATTAATGATTGTTAAGGCACTACTGAGCCAAGGCTTTGTTAAACCGACAAGTCAGGGTTATTGGTATGTGCATTGCGATGGCTCGGTTAGGTTTGAGGCCCTTGAGTATAGTGAATGTTCGGCGGCTCTTGAGTCTGAAAAGGATCAGTTACAACGAGTCGATACATCGACATTGCCATTCAAGATAACATTTCGATTGCAGTCTGGCCGTAGCGTCACGATTTGGCGTGATAGCTGTGACGATCAGCATTACCGTCAATTATCTTTGGTATTACGCCAGTGGGAAATGAAACAGGGAGCCAATGCTCCCTGTTGATGTAATAGTTTATTTTGTCGAATTAAAGCTGTTTAGCTGGAACCAAAATCGTTGGTCCGCTGTTTTCCAGTTGGTTCGGATAATCAAGCGTGTAGTGCAAACCTCGACTCTCTTTACGCTGCATCGCACAACGAACCATCAGCTCTGCTACTTGTAAAAGGTTACGCAGTTCTAATAAGTTGTTCGAGACACGGAAATTGCTGTAGTACTCATGCGTTTCTTGTTGCAACAGTTGGATACGGCGCAAGGCGCGTTCTAAACGCTTGTCAGTTCGTACAATGCCCATGTAGTCCCACATAAACAGACGAAGCTCGTGCCAGTTGTGCTGAATGATCACTTCTTCATCACTGTTGGTCACTTTACTTTCATCCCAACATGGTACCTGTGAAGGAAGCTCCACGTTAGTGTGATGTTTTAGAATATCTTTCGCCGCAGACCAAGCATAAACCACGCATTCGAGAAGTGAATTTGATGCCATGCGGTTAGCCCCATGCAGCCCTGTATAGCTGACTTCGCCAATCGCATACAAGTTTTTAAGATCGGTGCAGCCATTTCTATCCACCATGACACCGCCACAAGTGTAGTGCGCAGCAGGTACGATTGGGATTGGCTCTTTGGTCATATCAATGCCCAAGTCCATCAAGCGTGAGTAAATGGTTGGGAAGTGTTTCGTAATAAAGTCCGCAGGTTTGTGACTGATGTCGAGGTACATACAGTCGGCACCCAAACGCTTCATTTCGAAGTCGATAGCACGAGCCACGACGTCACGCGGAGCAAGCTCTTTACGCTCATCGAAATCTGGCATAAAGCGAGAACCATCTGGACGACGCAGGTAAGCACCTTCACCACGTAACGCTTCGGTCAACAAGAAGTTACGCGCCTCGGGGTGGTATAAACACGTCGGGTGGAACTGGTTAAACTCCATATTTGCCACACGACACCCTGCACGCCAAGCAATCGCAATACCATCACCAGACGACACATCTGGGTTAGAGGTGTATTGATAAACTTTTGAAGCGCCACCTGTAGCGAGAACCACAAATTTGGCCCGCACGGTTTCGACATGCTCTTCGTTGCGGTTCCAAATATAAGCACCGATAACTTTGTTTTTATCACCGCCAATTTTGTCTTCGGTGATTAAGTCCAGCGCATTGTGGCGTTCGAGAACATGAATGTTTGGATGGTTGTGAGCGTTATCTTGCAGAGAGGTTTGCATCGCCATACCTGTTGCATCTGCCGCGTGAAGAATACGACGACGGCTATGGCCACCTTCACGAGTTAAGTGGTAACGAGGCTCATCGTCAGAGTCATCCTCTTCACGATCAAATGGGACACCACCGTCGATCAACCACTGCACGCACTCTTTTGAATGTTCAGCAATGAACCTCACGGTATCTTCATCACAAATACCATCGCCGGCGATTTGTGTATCTTCAACGTGTGAATCAATGGTGTCTGACTCATCAAATACAGCAGCAATACCACCCTGGGCATAATAGGTCGCCCCTTCGCTGCGTGGCCCTTTACTCAGCACCATCACTTTACAGTGGTTAGCTACGCGCAAAGCCAACGACAAACCAGCCGCGCCACTCCCTACCACTAACACATCACACTCATGTTCACGATTTGTGTTCATATAACTTTTATAATCCCAAGCTAAGGTAACAAAGTCACCTTGTGTATTATTTGCACACCATGTGCATTCCATTATCGCGACACCCGTCGCTAAGGGCTAAGTTGGGAGACCTATCGACATCCGTGTTACTGCGGTGACTGAGCCACTCTTCTTTTTCATGCAGAGCATGAGCATGCTTCCTAAGTTATATTTGTAACGCGGTGTTCAGATAGCCATTAGCCATGCAAATGAAAAGTAATAGTTTGTCAATGCCATTGCTTTTCCATGCTCGACCCAGCACAATCTGGGACAGAGATCATTCATTATACCCATTTCCCCTCAAGATGCTCGCTTGTCAAACTTAGACTAAAGTCAGGCAACGGTGGTCATTTGGGTATAGACATCACACTGTGAAAAAACAATGACAAAAAACTTGAGAAACCATGGAACTTTCTCATTCACGTTAGGGTCACAATAGTGCTCAAGTAAGCAGTGGTGTCAATACTACGTTTTGCATAATTAGTACCCATATCTGAGAAGAGTAGGGGCATAACAAATAGGAGTATCCGCTCGAATGAACGAGCAGCTGACCGATCAAGTATTGATTGAGCGAGTTCAGAATGGCGATAAGCAAGCATTCAACCTGCTGGTAACGAAGTACCAGAACAAGGTATGTAATCTTATTTCCAGATACGTTAGTAATCCTGGCGATGTACCAGATGTAGCACAAGAAGCGTTTATTAAAGCTTACCGAGCTATTCCCAGCTTTCGTGGGGAAAGTGCGTTTTATACGTGGCTGTATCGCATTGCAGTGAATACTGCGAAAAATCACATTGTTGCTCAAGGGCGTAGACCTCCAGCGACAGATGTCGATGCTGAAGATGCTGAATTTTACGAAACAGGTAGTGCACTTAAAGAAATATCGAACCCTGAGAACTTAACGTTGTCCAAAGAATTGCAACGGGTGGTGTTCAGTGCAATCGAAGCTTTACCTGAAGATTTAAAAACCGCAATGACATTACGAGAGCTCGATGGCTTGAGTTATGAAGAAATTGCAGAAGTGATGGATTGCCCGGTAGGAACGGTACGATCGCGTATCTTCCGTGCTCGTGAGGCGGTGGAAAAGAAAATCAGACCTCTTTTGCAACGCTAGTACAAGTAATAACTATGGTGAAAATAATGGCTGACAAAGAAAAACTTTCAGCTCTCATGGATGGAGAATTGGTCGATAAGGCTTTAATTCAAGAGTTAGAGCAAGACCAAGAGAGCCGTGATGCTTGGCAGAACTATCACCTGATTGGTGATGTGATGCGAGGCGAAGCGCCAGCAAAACCTGAGTGGAATATTGCTGAAAGCGTGGCGTTAGCGTTAGAAGATGAACCTGCACATCGTGCGTTTGATTCGCACGGTGCAAATGTTATCTCAATTGCTGATACGCCAAAAGAGTCGCAACCAGAACCGCAAAAAGCAAAACGTCAGTTGCCAGGTTGGTTGACACAGTTTGGTCAAGTTGCTGTTGCTGCATGTGTATCGCTTGTCGTTATTTTAGGTGTACAGCAGTACGGTGGTAGCGATTCAATGTCGCCGCAAACAGATCAATTACCTGTGTTGCAGACAGTTCCGTTTGCTGGCAGCGCAGAGCCTGTGAGTTTAACTCGTGAGTCTGTTGAGCGTTCTGTAGGTGAAGCAAATATGCAAGAGCAACGTAAGCGTGTTCATGCTATGCTGCGAGACTACGAATTGCAGTTACGAATTAACAGTGATGCATCTCAACAAGATGCAAATCTGAATCCGGATATTGAATGAAAAAATTTCTGATCAGCGCTTGCGCTCTGTTCAGTATGATGTCTTCTCAAGCCTTTGCTGGTGATAAGCCAGCGGAGGCTTTATTGCATCAAATGAGCGAGGCGAGTAAGAATTTAAGTTACGAACTCTCTTATATCCTTATCAAAAAGAACAGCATTGAGCCGTTGCTGTATCGTCATGCGACGCATGGTGACGATCAATATGCTCATCTTGTTTATTTAAGTGGCCCTGTGCGCGAAGTGATTCGTCGTGGCACAGAAGTAAGCTATATCGAAACGGGTTTAGAACCATTCACCATCGAGTCAGGTAAAATGGTCGCTCCGACCATGCCTATGCTCAACACCAATATCGATGAGCTAAACTTGTATTACGACTATGTAAAAGTGGGTAGAGCTCGTGAAGCAGGTGTAGCAACACAAGTGCTGCGTGTCGTCCCTAAAGACGGTCTGCGCTATTCATACGTACTATGGATCGATGAAAAGAGTAAATTGCCGTTACGTGCCGACCTTGTGGACCGTGATGGTGAGATGCTTGAACAATATCGCACTATTTCTTACACGGTGAATCCAAAAATCGCAGAGTTAATGAGTGGCCTACAAGATGTTCAATTACCAGCTGTTCTCACCATGCCAAAAGGCGATATTGGAACCAGCAATTGGCAGGTAGGTTGGATCCCTGAAGGTTTCGAACCGAACGAGCTGAACCGCTACCGCATGGCTGTTACCAATCAAATGGTGGAGAGTCAGCTGTATTCTGATGGTCTGTTTAGCTTCTCTGTTTACGTAGCAAACAAAGATGAGCATTCGTTAAAAGGTCAGTTGGTTCGCCAAGGCCGAAGAACGCTGCATAGTTTTGTGAGCGGTCAACATGAAATCTCCGTAGTTGGAGACATTCCGCCGACCACAGCACAACGTATCGCCCAATCTGTCACATTTAATGTAACAAAGAGTAAACAACAATGATGACCGCGTTGGCTACTGTGACAGACGTACATCGTCGCGGTAAACAATACGAAATTGATTTAAGCTGCGAACAGCAGACCAGTTGCAGTAGTTGCTCTTCACAGAAAAGCTGTGGAACGGGCGTTGTGACTAAAGCCATTGGTAACAAGAGTTTATCTTGGCACCTGCGCACGGATAAATCAGTGAAGATAGGTCAAGTCGTTGAGATAGGCTTTCCTGAGTCGAGCCTGATAAAATCAGCAATGGCGGTTTATTTACTGCCGTTGTTTGGTTTGATTATCGGTGCGATGTTTGGTCACTTCCTATTAGCGCCGCTGACCGCGGGCGGGGAAGGTATCATCATATTGGCATCAGTATTATTTGCAGCTGGTGGAATGTGGATCGCAAAACGTGTTTCTCGTCCGTTAGAGGATGAATCCAAGCGCCAAGTTACCCTTGTTAGGGTACTTGGGGAGCCAATCCAGTAAGCGCTGTCCCCCTCCACTTAAGGTTATTTGGGTATGTACTTTAAATTACGTGCGCCCGTTAACGAAATTCGGTAGAATCTGCCAACTTGATTGAAATGCCGTCAGTAGATGGCGTTTCTTACTGTCCCTATTTGTAAAGAGTTAGTCACCCTAAATCTATGAAGCACATTCGTAACTTTTCGATTATCGCCCACATCGACCATGGTAAGTCGACCCTATCAGACCGTCTAATCCAAGTTTGTGGCGGGTTAACCGATCGTGAAATGGCCGCACAGGTTCTGGATTCTATGGATCTTGAACGTGAGCGTGGTATCACCATTAAATCTCAGAGTGTGACGCTAAACTACACCGCTAAAGACGGTGAAACGTATCAGCTGAACTTCATCGATACTCCGGGGCACGTTGACTTTGCATATGAAGTATCACGTTCTCTAGCGGCTTGTGAAGGTGCGTTATTGGTTGTAGATGCGGGTCAAGGTGTTGAGGCTCAAACACTGGCTAACTGTTACACCGCGATTGAGATGGATCTAGAGGTTGTGCCAATCTTGAACAAGATTGACCTACCAGCAGCCGATCCTGAGCGTGTAGCGGAAGAAATTGAAGAAATCGTTGGTATCGATGCAATGGAAGCAACCCGCTGTTCTGCGAAGACAGGCATCGGTGTTGATGACGTTCTAGAGAACATTGTGTCAGCGATTCCAGCACCGGAAGGTGATCCAGATGCGCCACTACAAGCGCTGATCATTGACTCATGGTTTGATAACTACCTTGGCGTTGTTTCTCTAGTACGTATTAAAAACGGCGAACTGAAGAAGAACGACAAGATCAAAGTGATGAGCACGGGTCAAGTTTGGGGTGTAGACCGTCTTGGTATTTTTACGCCAAAACAAGTAGATACCGATATCCTTCGTACTGGTGAAGTAGGTTGGGTGGTTTGTGGTATTAAAGACATCCTTGGCGCACCAGTTGGTGATACGCTGACTATGTCTAAGAATGGCTGTGAAAAACCGCTACCAGGTTTTAAGAAAGTAAAACCTCAGGTTTACGCAGGTCTGTTCCCGGTATCTTCTGACGATTACGAGAACTTCCGTGATGCGCTGGGCAAATTAAGCCTAAACGACGCATCGCTATTCTACGAGCCAGAAAACTCAGCGGCACTTGGCTTTGGTTTCCGTTGTGGTTTCCTTGGCATGCTGCACATGGAAATCATCCAAGAGCGTCTAGAGCGTGAATACGACTTAGATCTCATCACCACGGCACCAACCGTAGTTTACGAAGTTGAAAAAACGGATGGTGAACTGCTGTACGTTGATAGTCCTGCCAAACTACCAGCGATCAATGATATTGAAGAAATTCGTGAACCGATCGCTCGTTGTAATATCCTGGTACCTTCAGAGTATCTAGGTAACGTCATCACGCTGTGTGTTGAAAAGCGTGGTACTCAGGTCGATATGGTTTACCACGGTAACCAAGTCGCCGTGACTTACGATATTCCAATGGCCGAAGTGGTACTGGATTTCTTCGACCGTCTGAAATCGACATCTCGTGGTTATGCGTCTTTGGATTACAACTTCCAGCGCTTTGAAGCGTCGAATATGGTACGTGTAGACGTTCTTCTGAACGGTGACACCGTTGATGCATTGGCGATGATCACACACAAAGACCAGTCTCAGACTCGCGGTCGTCAGCTGGTAGAGAAGATGAAAGAATTTATCCCTCGCCAAATGTTTGATATCGCAATCCAAGCAGCGATTGGTAACCACATTATCGCACGTTCAACTGTAAAACAGCTACGTAAGAACGTAATCGCGAAATGTTACGGCGGTGACGTAAGTCGTAAGAAGAAACTTCTGAAGAAACAGAAAGAAGGTAAGAAGCGCATGAAGCAGATCGGTAACGTTGAGCTGCCTCAAGAAGCGTTCCTAGCCATCCTTCACGTAGGTAAAGACTAAAGTTGAACTTTGTCTCACACTTGTCGGTCTTAAGACGTTAGATATTAAAATAAGTGAAAGGGTTTCGGCTCTTTCACTTTCGTATTTTTAGATAAGGGAATTTAATGGCGAATACATTCTCACTGATGTTGGTTATTGCGACTTTGGTAACTGGCGTGGTTTGGCTACTGGAAAAGCTGGTTTTCGCGAAAAAGCGTCAGGAAAAGCTGGCTGAGATTCAAGCTCAGACGTCTAATGGTTTGGATGCCATGACCTTGCAAAAAGTTGAGCGTCAGCCTTGGTGGGTTGAAAATAGCGTCTCAATTTTTCCTGTGATTGCGTTCGTTTTAGTATTACGTTCTTTTATCTACGAACCATTTCAAATCCCATCAGGCTCAATGATGCCGACTTTGTTGGTGGGTGACTTTATCTTGGTAGAAAAATACGCCTATGGCTTGAAAGATCCGGTATGGCGCACGCAGTTAGTTGAAACAGGTAAACCTGAGCGTGGTGATATCGTGGTATTCAAATACCCACCACAACCAAGTGTGGATTACATTAAGCGTGTTGTTGGTTTGCCTGGTGATATCGTGCGTTATTCAAGTGATAAGCAGCTTTGCGTGCAAAGCCAAGGTGAATCGGCGTGTAAACCAGTTAAACTGAGCAATGTTGAAGAAAGTCAGTTTAGCTCGAACGGTATTCCAATGATCCAACTGGATGAAAAATTGGGTAACGTGGAGCACAATATTTTGGTTAACCCTCTTGTTCGTAACCGTGTGGAGCAATACTTCCCACGTAGCGGCACGACAGAGTGGGTTGTACCACAAGGTCAGTACTTTGTGATGGGTGATAACCGTGACAACAGTGCTGACAGCCGTTATTGGGGCTTCGTTCCTGAAGCAAACTTAGTCGGCAAAGCTGTCGCCATTTGGATCAGCTTCGAGTTTGATCGTGGCGCAGATAGCGTTCTACCTTCATGGATTCCAACTGGTGTGCGTTTTAACCGCATCGGTGGTATTCACTAACCATTTTATATCGAGAGAGTATGAATTCTCCAATTGATAAACTAGAGAGAAAGCTCGGCTACCAGTTTCAAGATGCCGGGCTTATCAACTTGGCGCTGACTCACCGCAGCGCCAACAGTAAGCATAATGAACGTCTTGAGTTTCTGGGCGATTCAATTTTAAGTTTTGTCATCGCTGATGATCTGTACCATCGTTTCCCGAAAGTGAACGAGGGTGACATGAGCCGTATGCGTGCTACTTTGGTTCGCGGACATACATTGGCGGAACTGGGTCGTGAATTCGATCTAGGAGATTATTTAAAATTAGGTCCAGGTGAATTGAAGAGTGGCGGTTTCCGCCGAGACTCTATTTTAGCCGATGCGGTTGAAGCCATTATTGGCGCAATTTACCTAGACAGCGATCTTGAAGTCGTGCGAGGCATTGTACTGAGTTGGTACAACTCACGCCTTGAAGCCATTAAACCTGGCGTCTCACAAAAAGATCCGAAAACTCGCCTACAAGAGTTCCTACAAGGCAGAAGAAAACCGTTGCCTGTGTACACAGTGACTAATATTAAAGGTGAAGCGCACAACCAAGAGTTTACGGTTGAGTGTGAAGTAGCAGGTGTGGACAAGCCTGTAATCGGGAAAGGCACCAGCCGCCGCAAGGCAGAACAAGCGGCTGCTGAAACAGCACTTGAGCAATTAACAAATGGCTGATAACGAATTCGATATCGATGCGTTTTTCGCATCACAAGGTGAGCCAAGCTCGCCAGAAAACCAGCACTGTGGCTTCATTGCTATTGTTGGTCGCCCAAACGTAGGTAAGTCGACACTTCTGAACAAAATCTTGGGTCAGAAGATTTCGATCACCTCACGTAAGCCACAAACAACACGCCACCGCATTATGGGTGTGGACACGGACGGCGATTACCAAGCGATTTACGTTGACACGCCAGGACTTCACATCGAAGAAAAGCGTGCGATTAACCGTTTGATGAACCGTGCGGCTAACTCATCTCTAAGTGATGTAAACCTAGTGTTCTTCTTAGTCGATGGTACGCATTGGACTAAAGACGATGAGATGGTGCTGACTAAGCTTCAAAAATCGAACTTCCCAGTTGTGCTTTGTGTCAATAAAGTCGACAACGTGCAAGATCGTAACGAAGTGATGCTACACATGGCTGAGATGTCTAAAAAGATGGACTTCGTTGACGTTGTGCCAATCTCTGCGAAGCAAGGGAAGAACATTGATGTACTGCGTAAGCACGTGCGTAATCACTTACCTAAAGCAACGCACCACTTCCCAGAAGAATACGTGACTGATCGCTCCCAGCGCTTTATGGCATCTGAAATTGTGCGTGAAAAGTTAATGCGTTTCACGGGTGAAGAATTGCCATACTCGGTAACGGTCGAGATTGAACGTTTTGATTACAACCCAGAAACCGACGGTTTCCACATCAATGCCTTGATTCTTGTTGAGCGTAATGGCCAGAAGAAAATGGTGATTGGTAAAGGTGGCGAGAAGATCAAGACCATTGGTCGTGAAGCGCGTTTAGATATGGAAGAGTTGTTCGGTCGTAAGGTTTACCTAGAAACCTGGGTAAAAGTGAAATCTGGCTGGGCAGACGACGAACGAGCACTGCGCTCGTTGGGTTATATCGACGACTTATAATCTTGGCTGCGAAGATGCTTCGCTCCAACATCGATGAAAAATTAGTATCGATTAAAATAAGGAGCCGCTCGGCTCCTTATTTTTTATTTCACACTTTTTAGGCACAATGACTTAGATGAGTAATCTCTCTTCCGAAGGTTTACAGCGCTGTTTTGTATTACATCGCCGCCCTTACAGTGAATCGAGCTTAATCCTTGATGTATTCAGTGAGGAATATGGTCGAATGACTTTAATGGCCAAAGGCGCGCGCAGTAAGCGTTCGAACTTAAAAGGCGCATTGCAACCTTTTACTCCGCTGTTACTTAAATGGTCGGGAAAAGGTTCAATGAAGACTTTGCGTCAAGCTGAGCCGATAAGCCTAGGTTTACCGCTAACGGGCATTAATCTCTACTCTGCCATGTACGTCAATGAACTGATTGGTCGGATATTGATGGCTGAAGTGCCGATGCCAGCGCTATTTCATGATTATTTGCATGCGCTAACAGAGTTGGCACACAACGAGAACCCTGAGCCAGCACTGCGTCGTTTTGAGTTAGCATTGCTATCTGCGATGGGGTATGGCGTAGATTTCTTGCACTGTGCAGGTACTGGCGAGCCCGTCGACCCAGAGATGACGTATCGTTACCGGGAACAAAAAGGCTTCATAGCTTCGGTTAGGCGCGATAACCTCACGTTTTTAGGGAATGAACTGATTGCTATCAGTGAGCGGCGGTTCGTCACTAAAGAGCAGCTAAAAGCGGCAAAACGCTTTACACGTATAGCCTTAAAGCCGTATCTTGGCGGCAAACCTTTAAAAAGTCGTGAATTTTTCATTCAGACCCCCAGAGCACGGAGTAACGGAAAATGAGCTCAATTTATTTAGGCGTCAATATCGACCATATTGCCACTCTACGTAATGCACGTGGTACAAAATACCCTGATCCTGTTCACGCTGCTGAAATTGCAGAGCGTGCAGGCGCGGACGGTATCACTATCCACTTACGTGAAGACCGTCGCCATATTTTGGATCGTGATGTACGTATTCTGCGTGAAACCATTCAAACGCGCATGAATCTAGAGATGGCTGTGACAGACGAAATGGTTGAGATTGCGCTGCAAACTAAACCAGAGTTTGTGTGCTTAGTGCCTGAAAAACGTGAAGAACTGACGACGGAAGGTGGCTTGGACGTTGTGGGGCAGCTTGAAAAAATTAAAGCTGCGACGAAAAAGCTGACAGATGCAGGCATTAAAGTTTCACTCTTTATTGATGCTGATCGTCAACAGATTGAAGCTGCGAAAAAGTGTGGTGCTCCGTTTATTGAGCTGCACACGGGTCATTATGCTGATGCGACGACAGAAGACGAACAGCAAGCAGAACTGAAGAAGATTGCCGCTGGTGCGAGTTATGCACATGACCTAGGTATTATTGTTAATGCCGGGCATGGCCTGACTTATCACAATGTCGCGCCAATTGCTGCATTACCAGAAATTTACGAACTCAACATTGGTCACTCAATCATTGGTCGCGCGGTATTTGATGGTTTGAATAAAGCGGTTGCGGACATGAAAGCACTGATGATTGAGGCACGCCAGTAATAGGGCTATCTAGATGGCGATTATAGGGTTAGGGACCGACATTGCAGAAATTGAGCGTATTGAAAAAGCGTTAGCTCGTAGTGGTGAGCCTTTTGCTCAGCGTATTCTTTCAGAAGAAGAAATGGCTAAATTTTCACAGCTTAAGCTGCAAGGCCGTTATCTTGCTAAGCGCTTTGCGGTCAAAGAAGCGGCCTCAAAAGCATTGGGGACAGGGATCGCGAAAGGGGTCACGTTTCACGATTTTTCCATCTCGAACGATGCGCTTGGAAAACCAGTACTCGCATTGACGGGCACAGCAAAACAAATAGCGGATGCGATGGGCGTTAACCACATTCACCTGTCCATTTCCGATGAGCGTCATTACGCTGTGGCGACGGTCATTTTTGAATCCTAGCTTGTAAGTCTTAAACAAAATACTAAAAAGCCAGAGCAGATGCTCTGGCTTTCTTGTCTCTCGAGCAGATTACTGTTCAAGGTATAATTTTGCAGTCGTTGTGACTTTAATCATTTCATCTTGCAGCTCGAACATTTCAGGCTCAACCTCCTCAAGACTGATCCCTGAGCGCAGTGCTTGCTCAAGCGTCGCACAGAGGGATTTCAGCCTAGGCACTCCGCAATATGAGCTACTGCCGTGCAGCTTATGGATGACATGAATTAGGTCATCACGGGAGATATCTTCTTGCTCCAGAGCTTGGTCAACGACTGCTTCTACTTCAGGGATGAACTCAATCAACATGCGCAGCATGTCTTTGGCTAGATCCTCTTTATTCGCGCTCTGTTTTAAGGCAGCTTGCCAATCAATAATCACATCCTGCTGAGGCGAAGAAACGGATTGTGGCGCGCTCCCTTCAGGCTCATCAACGTATGAAGGGGCGACTTTGCCAATGCTCTCCGTACAAGCATTTGGGTTCCAGTGAACCAAAACCTGTTGTAGCACATGCTCTTCAATAGGTTTGGTCAAGTAGTCATCCATTCCTGCCGATAGCAAGCGATCTCTTTCACCCGCCATGGCATGCGCAGTTACCGCAATCACTGGCGTGTCTTTATTTAACTCCAACTCTTTAATGTGCTGACAAGCGGTCACCCCATCCATTTGTGGCATTTGGATATCCATGAAGATTAAATCGTACTTTTTCTCTGTCGCCAGGTTCACCGCTTGCTGGCCATTGCTACAGGCGGTGACGGTTTCTACTCGTTCGCGAAGCAGAGCGGAAATCAGCTTCAAGTTCGCTGGGTTATCATCCACCGCTAACACCGTCAGAGGTAAACGCTCCCCTTCGCTTGGTGTAATTGGAGCACTCAATGTTGGTGGTGATTCGACATGTTCGCTAATCAGGCTTTGCAGCAGTTTACGGCGAGACAACGGCTTCGTCAGGCATTGGACGTGATGCTCAGTCATAATTTGGTCGGCAAGCGCCAGTTCGGTACTCGGTGTCCCTAGGATCACACTCGGAGCCATGCGTTTCGCTTGCTCTATCCAAGGTGTAATAACTTCCGCATCGTGAGTCTGGTTGGCCGCTAAATTCAGTAATACATAGTCATATTGTTCTTCGTTGTTTGGTAGCGAGGAGCGGTAGGTCACTAAGATACCTTCTTGACTTAGAATCTGCTGGGTAACGGATGCGGCTTGCATGTTTGGTTCAATCAACAGCAACTGTTTGCCCGTCAGAAGTTCCACTTCAATCAGTTCGCTCATTGGCATCTCTGTTGAGTGCAAGCGCACCGTAAACCAGAACGTCGAACCTTGGTGTAGGCGGCTGGTTAAGCTGATCTCGCCACCCATCTGGCTTACCAATTTCTGCGTGATAACCAAACCTAACCCAGTGCCGCCGTAGCGACGTGAAATGCTGGCATCCGCTTGGCTAAATGCTTGGAATAATTGCGCTTGCTGACGTTCAGAAATACCAATGCCGGTATCGCGCACCATGAACTGCAACTCGACGGAGTCCCCAGATTGAGAGCGCATTTCAACACTAACATCAATGTTGCCTCGCTCGGTAAACTTGATTGAGTTACCGACTAAGTTCGTCAAAATTTGCTGGATACGTAGTGGGTCCCCAACTAAACCCGGTGGAATTTTAGGGTCCACTTTTAGGGTGATTTCTAACCCTTTCTCATGTGCACTCGTGGCTTGTAGGTTAATAACTTCTTCTAAACTTTCTCGGAAATCAAACGGAATGTTTTCCAGCGCTAGCTTACCCGCCTCAAGTTTCGAGAAGTCGAGAATGTCATTGATGATGTTCAGTAGATTGTTCGCCGACTTCTCAATCGTCTGTAGGTAATCAGTTTGGCTGTTAGAAAGCTGCGTTTTAAGCATTTGACGAGTAAAGCCAATAACCCCATTGAGCGGAGTACGCAGTTCGTGCGACATATTCGCCAAGAACTCAGATTTAACCCTGGCCGCTTCTTGCGCACGTTTCTTCGCGATATCTAACTCAACGTTCTGAATCTCTAGCTGCTCAAGCGTTTCACGCAAGTCTGATGTGGCTTGGTCTATACTATGCTGCATCTCCACGTGATATTCCGATAGCGATACCGCCATGGCGTTAATACCGTTTTTCAGTTGGTCTAACTCACCATGCATTTTACCTTCGATACGCACGTCTAGGTGACCACGGCGAATGCGGTCAACGACATTTTTCATGTGGGTGATAGGCTGGGTAACATCGTGCATCAGACGTGAAGCAAACACACTTGCCAAGCCAAGACCGAGTATAAGAACTAAAAAAGCAGAGAAAACTTCTTGATATTGTTGCAGCCTTAAAGAGGAGAGATCTAACTCAACGGCAATATAACCAATTGCTTTGGTTCCTTGGCTTTCGTTCGACAACTCCGCTAAATAGTGACCCTCGGACAAAATAGGTACGCGCAATATCAGTGAGTTTTCGTAGATTTCCGAATTGCCCAGTTGCGGGATCGGTTTATCTTTAGGGAACATCAAGGCTTCGAAATTAGGGTGAAAGTTAGATGTCACGAAGAGCTCATGATGTTCATCAAACACCGCGATACTACGAACCAGTTTAGAGTTTTTGCGATGGGCGTAGCTTATCAAGCGACGTACCGCCTCTCGGCTTTCTGATAGTAGATGAGTTTCACTGGCAATTGCTAACGGCTCAATGATGCTGTTACCAGTGGTGATAACTTGTTTCTCAAGATCTTGGTAGCGGTTGAAAGAGAAAAAACCGCTCAGTAATAAACCAATGATGAGAGTGGGAGCGAGAGTCAGTGTAATTACACGTGCTCGTAAGCCATATCTGGTCATGTTATCTAATTACATCGGAGTCTGGATATGGGAAAATAACGCATTATTTCTCAAGCGCACGATAAGGCGTTGAGCAAAGAAGTGACGTCACCTAATAAACGGTAAGCATAATCAAGTCACTCGAATCACACAACGGCTGCAATCAAGAATAGTGAAGCCGAAGAGCAATTAGACATAAATCAGGCATAGAGCATGGCACGCATCTTTCAACCGAAAAAGAAAACCCAACTCAATACTCGTCATCAAGCGGTGCAAGTGGAGCGTTTAGATCACCACGGCGCAGGTATTGCTTACCTAAAGAAAAAACCGCTTTTTATTGATGGCGCATTGCCGGGAGAAGAAATCGTCACGCAGTTAGTGGAAGAAAAAAGTAAATTTGCTCGCGGTAAACTGATTAAGATTCTTAAGCCGAGTGACACTCGCGTGGAGCCATTTTGTCCGCATTACCACGAGTGTGGTGGCTGTGACTTGCAACACCTAGATTATGACCAACAATTGACGCACAAACAGCAAACACTGCGTCAGCTGATGCGAAAATTTTCAGGCAATGATATTGAGCTTGATGCGCCATTATTAGGGGATTCACTGGCCTATCGTCGTCGTGCGCGAGTGAGCTTATTTGTCGATAAAAAAACACGTCAATTGCACTTTGGTTTCCGTAAAAAGCAGAGTAAGCAAATCGTGCAAGTGACCGATTGCCCAGTGCTGGCACCGGAACTGAATGTTTTGCTGCCAGAGATTTACTCAGCCCTAAAAGCGTTCAAAAAGCCGGAACAATTGGGTCATGTAGAGCTGGTACTTGGTGATAATGGGCCGTGTATTACGCTGCGCCACTTGAGCGCTCTGACAACGAGTGAAACTCAATCTCTAACGGAGTTGGCAAAACGTCATGGTGCATCGTTGTACTTAATGCCATCGACAGAGCAATTAGACCTTATCGAAGGCGATATGCCTTTTTATCAAGAAGTTGGCGTGAAAATTCCTTTTGCGCCAAATAATTTCATTCAAGTGAACCAAGCCGTAAATCAACAAATGGTCAAGCAAGCGGTTGAGTGGTTAGACCCGCAAAAGAGTGACCGAGTGTTAGATTTGTTCTGCGGCGTAGGCAACTTCAGTTTACCGATTGCGAAGTTAGCTAAGCACGTGGTTGGTGTCGAGGGTGTTGCAGAGATGGTCGAAAAAGCCACAAATAATGCATCCTTGAACCAAATCAATAATGCGCAATTTTATCACGCTAACCTTGAGCAAGATTTTGAAGGGCAGGTCTGGGCGGCAGAACGGTTTGATAAAGTGCTGTTAGACCCAGCACGCGCGGGGGCAAGTGGGATCATCGATCAAGTTTCTGAGCTTGGCGCACAGCGTGTAGTTTATGTTTCTTGTAATCCTGCTACCCTTGCTAGGGACAGCCAAAGCTTGATGGAGCAAGGCTATAAATTAACTAAATTAGGTATGCTGGACATGTTCCCTCATACCAGTCATCTAGAATCGATGGCATTGTTTGAAAAGTCCTAACTTTAGGACTTTGGCCCCTTATTTGTGGTGGGTGGTCATAAAGCCAGCGTTTACGCGCAGGTAAAAGAACTAACCTGGACGGTGTTAGTCAAACCACACGAATATAATAATTAGGATGATGAGATGGTTGCGGTAAGAAGCGCGCATTTAAACCAAGATGAACAGTTTGAACTCGAAAACTGGGTGGCTAGCCTAGGACAAGAGAAAAACACAGCCTCACGCTTAATCGAAGTATATCGAGATTGCCAGACGGTATTAGCCGATAACGAGCAAGCGGAACTGTTGTTGTGGCGTGGACGAGAAATGATCGAAATTTTGATCACCTTGTCTATGGATCAGGCCACCTTAGTGGCTGCACAACTGTTTCCTTTGGTTTCAAGTGGTGCTTTTAACAGAGAAATTCTGGAAGAGAAATACAGCAAAGAAATCATAAAATTAATCGACGGCGTTGAAGAAATGGCGGCTATTGGCCAACTCAACGTCAACATGGAAGGCAGTGCAGCGTCATCTCAGGTAGATAACGTACGCCGCATGCTGCTTGCCATGGTGGATGACTTCCGCTGCGTGGTTATCAAGCTCGCGGAACGAATTTGTAACCTTATTGAAGTTAAAAAAGCACCTGATGAAGTTCGACGTGCGGCGGCAAAAGAGTGTGCCAACATCTATGCGCCGCTAGCAAACCGATTAGGCATCGGTCAGCTGAAATGGGAAATTGAAGATTACGCTTTCCGCTACCAACAACCGGAAACTTACAAACAAATTGCCAAGCAGCTTTCTGAGCGACGTATTGTTCGTGAACAGTACATCAAAGACTTTGTTGAAGACCTCACGCACGAAATGGAAGTGTCAGGCATCAATGCTGAAGTGAGCGGTCGACCTAAGCACATCTACAGCATTTGGCGAAAAATGCAGAAAAAGAGTTTGGCATTCGATGAGCTGTTTGATGTGCGAGCAGTACGTATCATCGCAGACAAACTGCAAGACTGTTACGCGGCTTTGGGCGTAGTTCACACCAAATACAAGCACCTACCGAGCGAGTTTGATGACTACGTTGCTAACCCTAAACCAAACGGTTATCAATCGATCCACACCGTAATTCTAGGGCCAGAAGGCAAAACCATCGAGATCCAGATTCGTACCAAGCAAATGCATGAAGAGTCGGAGCTGGGTGTTGCAGCGCACTGGAAATATAAAGAAGGGGCAAGCAGCCGAAGCGGTTATGATGAGAAGATTACGTGGCTGCGTAAGCTACTGGATTGGCAAGAAGAAATGTCAGATTCTGGCGAAATGCTTGATGAGCTACGTAGCCAAGTCTTTGATGATCGCGTCTATGCCTTTACACCTCGCGGCGATGTTGTCGATTTACCAATGGGGGCAACGCCGCTAGATTTTGCCTACCATATTCACTCCGAAGTGGGACACCGTTGTATCGGCGCCAAAGTCGGAGGCCGCATCGTACCGTTTACTCATAAACTACATATGGGTGATCAGGTTGAGATTATCACTCAGAAAGAACCTAACCCATCACGTGACTGGTTAAACCCATCATTAGGCTTCGTTCATTCTGGCCGCGCGCGTGCCAAAATTAACGCCTGGTTCCGAAAGCAAAGCCGTGAGAAGAACCTCGAAGCGGGTCGTGAAATTCTTGAACATGAGTTAGCAAAAATTGGCGCAACGTTAAAAGATGCTGAGCATTACGCTCTCAAACGGTTTAACGTCAAAACACCAGATGAGCTTTACGTTGGTGTTGGGAGCGGTGATTTGCGTATCAACCAAATCATTAACCATATTAATGCGCTCGTTAACAAGCCAACGGCAGAAGAAGAAGACCAGCAAGCACTGGAAAAACTGCAAGAAGCAGAGCACAAATCACCAGCGCAAAGCCGACCGAAAAAAGACGCCGTCGTTGTAGAAGGTGTCGATAATCTAATGACGCACCTAGCGCGTTGCTGTCAGCCGATTCCAGGTGATGATATCTGTGGTTACATCACGCAAGGTCGCGGCATTTCAGTACACCGTAGTGACTGTGAACAGTTAGAAGAACTGCGCCATCATGCGCCAGAGCGTATCATCGATACTGTCTGGGGCAGCGGCTTCGTCGGGTCATACATCCTCACCGTCCGTGTTGAAGCGATGGAGCGAGGTGGTCTACTCAAAGACATTACGACACTGTTCGCCAACGAAAAGATCAAAGTGACCAGTATGAAGAACCGAGTCGATTACAGACGTCAACTCGCCATCATGGACTTTGATCTAGAAGTCACCAATATTGAGGTGCTTTCTCGTGTTTCGAAACGGGTAGAACAAATAAAGGATGTCATGACGGTGAAACGCCTCGGCTAACTTTCACGTCGTACTTGTCACTTTTACTGCGTTAACTGCGTTTTCTTGCTCCATCACATAGGCGAGCTATGCTCAGGAGTCGCGAAAACTTGTTGCCTTGTCAAAGTAACAATTACTTAGTGAAAGCTGCTGAGAAAATATAATGTAGAAGGTGAGTGGTTTTGGCTGCTCACCTTTTTCTTTAGTAGAAAGGTTTAAAGGAACAAAAAATGAGTCATCCAATTGAACAATTAGAACAAATCATGGCGAAGTTGCGTGACCCAGAAAACGGTTGCCCTTGGGACTTAAAACAAACCTTTGACACCATCGTTCCGCACACCATTGAAGAAACTTACGAAGTGGTGGACGCGATTCAAAATCGAGATTGGCCGAATCTAAAAGAAGAGCTAGGGGATTTGTTGTTTCAGGTGATTTTTTACAGTCAGCTAGCGAAAGAGCAAGGGCTGTTCGAATTTTCGGATGTTGTCGAAACTGTGAATGAAAAACTGACTCGCCGTCATCCGCATGTTTTTTCAGATGTTGAGTTTGAATCGGACGAGGAAATCAACGCCAACTGGGAAGCCGAAAAAGCAAAAGAAAAAGCGCAGGTGGGCAAAGCGGAAGAAAGTATCCTAGACTCAATACCAAACTCTTTGCCGGCACTTTCTCGTGCTACAAAGATACAGAAAAAATGTGCGAAATATGGATTTGACTGGGACTCTCTTGGCCCGGTCGTCGATAAGGTGCGAGAAGAAATTGATGAAGTCATGGAAGAAGCACTACAAGTTCAGCCTGATCAAGAAAAAGTGGAGTTGGAACTCGGTGATTTGCTATTTGCGACCGTCAATTTGTCACGCCATCTTGATAAAAATCCAGAAGTCGCACTAGGTAAAGCAAACTTAAAGTTTGCGAGACGTTTTAAGCAAGTTGAAGGAAAGGTCCAGCAGTCAGGCAAAGCGCTTACAGATTGTTCTTTATCAGAGCTCGACGATTTCTGGGATGAAGTAAAGCGAGAAGAGTCGAGATAGGGGAAATAGGCGGAATATACAATATGAGGCCAGTTTTCCTCTTAACACGAAAACGGACTTTGGTTTGTCTTTGCTCACTTTGATTTGAAGCAAAAAATAAAAAATTACGGTGTGATAGATTTCACGTTGTGGCGGTAAGGAGCTTCTGGTATATTTATCTCCCGTCCAGAAGCACTCCATTTCCCTCATTCAACCAATTTCAGGTTAAACATGACGACAAATTACATTTTTGTTACTGGCGGGGTTGTATCCTCTCTAGGTAAAGGTATTGCAGCAGCATCTCTTGCGGCTATTCTAGAAGCTCGTGGTCTTAAAGTGACTATGATGAAGCTTGACCCTTACATCAACGTTGACCCGGGCACAATGAGCCCTACTCAGCACGGTGAAGTGTTCGTTACAGAAGATGGCGCAGAGACTGACCTTGACCTTGGTCACTACGAGCGTTTCATCCGTACCAAGATGACCAAGCGTAACAACTTCACTGCAGGTCGTGTTTATGCCGACGTACTTCGTAAAGAACGTCGTGGTGACTACCTAGGCGCAACGATTCAAGTTATCCCTCACATCACTAACGCGATCAAAGACCGTGTAATTGCTGGCTCTGAAGGCCATGATGTGGCTATCGTTGAAGTTGGCGGTACCGTTGGTGATATCGAATCACTACCATTTATGGAAGCGATTCGTCAGCTAGCCGTTGAACTAGGCCGTGAGCGCGCAATGTTCATGCACCTAACACTTGTTCCTTACCTAGCGGCAGCGGGCGAAGTGAAAACTAAGCCAACTCAACACTCTGTAAAAGAACTTCTATCTATCGGTATTCAGCCAGATATCCTAGTTTGTCGTAGCGACCGCGTTATTCCAGCGAATGAACGTAAGAAAATCGCACTATTCTGTAATGTTCCAGAAAAAGCAGTAATTTCAATGAAGGACGTAGATTCTATCTACAAGATTCCTCAATTGATCAAGTCTCAAGGTCTAGATGATCTTGTGTGTGCTCGCTTTGGCATCACAGCTCCCGAGGCTGACCTTTCTGAGTGGGAACAGGTTATTTACGAAGAAGCAAATCCTACTGGTGAAGTAACCATCGGTATGGTTGGTAAATACACTGAATTGCCAGATGCATACAAGTCTGTGAACGAAGCGCTTAAACACGCTGGCTTGAAAAACCGTCTAAGTGTCACAATTAAGTATGTAGACTCACAAGATATCGAAACAAAAGGCGTTGAGCTGCTAGAAGGCTTAGACGCGATCCTAGTTCCAGGTGGCTTCGGCGATCGTGGTATTGAAGGCAAGATCCGTGCGGCTCAATATGCACGTGAAAACAATGTGCCTTACCTAGGTATTTGTTTGGGTATGCAAGTTGCACTAATTGAATACGCGCGTAACGTTGCGGGTATGGAAGGTGCACATTCAACAGAATTTAACAAAGAGACTAAGTACCCTGTGGTAGGTTTGATCACAGAGTGGGTAGACGAGTCAGGTAACGTAGAAGA
Organism: Vibrio sp. T13N; assembly: GCF_032970445.1. Lineage (NCBI taxonomy): Bacteria > Pseudomonadati > Pseudomonadota > Gammaproteobacteria > Vibrionales > Vibrionaceae > Vibrio > Vibrio sp. T13N. The sequence goes on along the minus strand of NZ_JAWJYE010000005.1, from coordinate 342,147 downwards.
GCGTACTGAAAAGTCTGACCTAGGTGGTACGATGCGTCTTGGTTCACAGCTATGTCACCTAGAGAAAGGGACGAAAGCTCGTGAACTGTACGGTAGCGCGACGATCCATGAACGTCACCGTCACCGTTACGAAGTGAATAATGTGCTTCGTCCGCAAATCGAAAAAGCAGGTCTGAAAGTTTCTGGCCTATCAGCGGACAAGAAGTTAGTGGAAATGATTGAGAACCCAGCTCACCCATGGTTTGTAGCGGCTCAGTTCCACCCAGAATTCACATCGACTCCTCGCGATGGCCACCCATTGTTTGCAGGTTTCGTTAAAGCTGCGGGCCAAAACGCACGCGGCGAATTCGAGAAGTAAAAGGATACGGGCGGCGGCGAAGGTTGTGCTGCTGCCCTTTAAAATTGACATTTATATTTGAAACGAGAGGAAACATTAATGTCTAAGATCGTTAAAGTTCTAGGTCGTGAAATCATCGACTCACGTGGTAACCCAACTGTAGAAGCTGAAGTACACCTAGAAGGCGGTTTCGTAGGTATGGCGGCAGCTCCATCTGGCGCATCTACTGGTTCTCGCGAAGCTCTTGAGCTACGTGACGGTGACAAAGCACGTTTCCTAGGTAAAGGTGTTCTTAAAGCAGTTGAAGCTGTAAACGGCCCAATCGCTGAAGCTCTAGTTGGCAAAGACGCTAAAGACCAAGCTGCAATCGACGCAGTAATGATCGAACTAGACGGCACTGAAAACAAATCTAAATTCGGTGCTAACGCTATCCTAGCTGTTTCTCTAGCAAACGCTAAAGCTGCTGCAGCAGCTAAAGGCATGCCTCTATACGAGCACATCGCTGAACTAAACGGTACAGCTGGTCAGTTCTCTATGCCTCTACCAATGATGAACATCATCAACGGTGGTGAGCACGCAGACAACAACGTTGACATCCAAGAGTTCATGATCCAACCAGTTGGCGCTAAGACTCTTAAAGAAGGTCTACGTATCGGTGCTGAAGTATTCCACAACCTAGCTAAAGTTCTTAAGTCTAAAGGCTACAGCACTGCAGTTGGTGACGAAGGTGGTTTCGCTCCTAACCTTAAATCTAACGCTGAAGCTCTAGAAGTTATCGCAGAAGCTGTTGCAGCTGCTGGTTACGAACTAGGTAAAGACGTTACTCTAGCTATGGACTGTGCAGCATCTGAGTTCTTCGACAAAGAAGCTGGCATCTACAACATGAAAGGCGAAGGTAAAACTTTCACTTCTGAAGAGTTCAACCACTACCTAGCTGAGCTAGCTAACCAATTCCCAATCGTTTCTATCGAAGACGGTCTAGACGAGTCTGACTGGGATGGCTTCAAGCACCAAACTGAACTACTAGGTGACAAGCTTCAACTAGTGGGTGACGACCTATTCGTTACTAACACTAAGATCCTTGCTGAAGGTATCGAGAAAGGCGTAGCTAACTCTATCCTTATCAAGTTCAACCAAATCGGTTCTCTAACTGAGACTCTAGCTGCAATCAAGATGGCTAAAGACGCAGGTTACACAGCAGTAATCTCTCACCGTTCTGGCGAAACTGAAGATGCAACTATCGCTGATCTAGCGGTAGGTACTGCTGCAGGTCAAATCAAAACTGGTTCTATGAGCCGTTCTGACCGTGTTGCTAAGTACAACCAACTAATCCGTATCGAGGAAGCTCTAGGTGAGCGCGCTCCTTTCAACGGTCTTAAAGAAGTTAAAGGTCAAGCTTAATTCTTAATTGAATAAGTTTAGCTAAATAGCTTTCTAGAAACGCTCCACTTCGGTGGAGCGTTTTTTATTTAAGAGCGATGAGCCGTTCTGGCCGTGTTGCTTGCCATACCTAAAGAAAGCACCCCATTTATCTGCATCGAGGAAGCTCTAGATGAGCACGCTCCTCCATGTTTCAAAGAAGCGGTCTTAAAGAAGTTCAAGCTTAGTTCTTCATTGGATTAACCGCTTAGATTGAAGCTTTGAAAATACCCTGATTTTGCGGGGTGTTTTTGTATCTATAGGCTTGTATTTCTTGGTCTTACTTTGGTGAGTGCTAAGAATAGCTTCATATGTCTTTGTTTCATTTTGCTGCTTATTTCTTGTAAGGAGCGTGTGAGTCTCCCTTTCTCCCCTAGAGGCGACCTCGCATTTATGCTATATATGTCACCTTATCTAATTCCTTCCGGTACAGAATGTTAGCAGCGATATGCGAATCTTTGTTATAGCCCTTACGCTACTGTTTGGCTTGCTTCAATACACTCTATGGTTTGGTAAAAACGGAGTGTCTGACTACTACACAGTAAAAGATGAAATTGAAGTTCAGCAACAAGTGAACAGCAAGCTACAAGCTCGCAATAATGAAATGTTTGCTGAGATTGATGACTTAAGGCAAGGTCTTGATGCGATTGAAGAACGTGCGCGTCATGAGCTTGGTTTAGTTAAAGATGGCGAGACTTTCTACCGCATTATAGGTGAGGAAAATCATTAAAATGTTGGATGTGAACTCATCGCATGTCGCAATTGTTCCCGCTGCTGGTGTCGGTAGTCGAATGAAGGCTGACCGCCCGAAGCAATATTTATTGATCGACGGAAAAGCGGTGCTGGAACACACTGTAGAAAAGTTGCTGTCGCACCCACGAATTTCGAAAGTGGTTGTCGCCATTACCGAAGGTGACCCCTATTTCCCTGAGTTAACTATCGCGAATCATCCCGGTGTAATTCAAGTCGCGGGTGGCAAAGAGCGCGCTGATTCCGTACTTTCAGGGCTAAACTATGTCAATGAACATCTGGAAAGCGAGTGGGTATTGGTCCACGACGCTGCAAGACCATGTGTATTAACATCCGACATTGACCGTTTGATTGATGTTTGCTGCGCCCACCCAACGGGTGGCATCCTTGCATCTCCTGTGAGAGATACAATGAAGCGAGCAAATGCAGCACAAAATATCGATCATACGGTAGAGAGAGAAGCATTGTGGCATGCATTAACTCCACAAATGTTTAAAACTCAACAACTGACTCGAGCACTGGCTGACGCATTAGAACAAGGCGTAGCCATCACGGATGAAGCATCGGCTTTAGAGTGGTTGGGCGAAACGCCTGCTTTAGTCCAGGGTAATGCGAACAACATAAAAATTACTCAGCCAGAAGATCTCGCGTTAGCCGAGTTTTATCTGAGCCGTGAGCGCGGCTAAAAAAGAAAGGATAAAAAATGATTCGAATTGGTCACGGTTTTGACGTGCATAAATTTGGTGGTGAAGGCCCGGTCATTATCGGTGGTGTTGCTATCCCTTACGAGCAGGGCTTAGTAGCCCACTCAGATGGTGATGTTGCTCTTCATGCTTTGACTGATGCGCTGCTTGGCGCGATTGCTGCGGGTGATATTGGTCGTCACTTCCCAGACACGGATGACAAATGGAAAGGCGCAGATAGCCGCGAATTGTTGAAAGACGTTTATCGTCGTGTCAAAGAGCAAGGCTACCGCCTTGGTAATGCCGATGTCACCATCATGGCACAAGCACCTAAGATGGCACCTCATATTGACGCGATGTGTGCGGCGATTGCAGAAGACCTAGAAACCGATATTAGTAACATTAACGTAAAAGCGACGACGACAGAGCGTCTCGGTTTTACTGGACGCAAAGAAGGCATTGCAACGGAAGCCGTGGTGCTTCTGCTCAAGCAATAATTAACCAACTTGCTCCTTAATGCTGTGTAAACAGCGGAAAAACATCATGTCAGATATTTTATCTTCATTGGCTTATCTAACGGGTAAGCCTGTTGCATCGGCAAAAATCAAAGCGCAACCAGAACATTTTCAGGTTCGTGAGGATTTAGGTTTTGCCTTTACGGGCGAAGGCGAGCACCTAATGGTGCGTATTCGAAAAACTGGAGAAAATACCAGTTTTGTTGCGAATGAGTTGGCGAAAGCTTGTGGCGTAAAGTCGAAAGACGTTAGCTGGGCAGGCCTTAAAGACCGCCATGCCGTGACGGAACAGTGGCTGAGTGTCCATTTACCGAAAGGGGAAACGCCGGACTTCTCGGCATTCCTAGCTCAATATCCGAGTATTGAAATCTTAGCGACTGATCGACACAACAAAAAACTGCGTCCTGGAGACTTAATAGGGAACGAGTTTGTTGTCACTTTGTCTGAAGTGACTGACGTTGAAGATGTAGAGCAACGCCTTGAAAAAGTGAAACAAGTTGGTGTGCCAAACTACTTTGGTAGTCAGCGTTTTGGCAATGATGGCAACAACCTTGAAGAAGCACGTCGATGGGGACGCGAAAACGTTCGTACCCGTAATCAAAATAAGCGCAGCATGTATTTATCAGCGGCGCGTTCGTGGATCTTCAACCGTATCGTTTCTGCTCGTCTAGAAAGTGGTGTGTTTGATAAATTCATCGATGGTGATATTGCACAGACAAGTTCTGGCACTCAGTTGATTGATGCAAGCAATATCGCAGATCTACAAGCACAATTTGCTGCTGGTGAAGTGGCAATTACCGCGGCCCTAGCAGGTGATAATGCGCTTCCAACTCAAGCTGATGCGCTTACTTTAGAACAACTGTTCTTAGATGAAGAGCCTGATCTCATGGCGCTGATTCGTGGTAATCGCATGCGCCACGACCGTCGCGATATTGCGCTGAAGCCAAAAGATTTATCTTGGACGGTTGAAGGTAACAACATTACGCTGACTTTCTCACTGGATGCGGGATCTTTTGCAACATCTATCGTTCGTGAGTTAGTTAATGAGGTTGAAGTAGAAAGAGAATACTAATGGAACAGGATTCACTAAACGCGAAGCCCCTAAGAGTCTTAATCAGCAATGACGATGGCGTACATGCGCAAGGGATTCATGCACTTGCTGATGAGTTGCGAGATATCGCTGAAGTGACCATTGTTGCACCCGATCGAAACCGTTCAGGTGCTTCGAACTCACTGACACTAGAGCAACCATTGCGCGTAACTGAAATTGCCCCAAATATCTATTCAGTGCAAGGAACGCCTACAGATTGTGTACATTTCGCGCTGAATGAGCTGATGAAAGATGATTTGCCCGATCTTGTTTTATCAGGCATCAACCACGGTGCAAATTTGGGTGATGATGTTCTTTACTCAGGAACGGTAGCTGCAGCAATGGAAGGGCATTTCCTTGGTGTTCAGTCGGTTGCTTTTTCGCTGGTGGGTAAGCGTCATTTCGAATCTGCCGCAAAAATTGCACGTCAAATTGTGCAACAGCATTTAGCGTCTCCGATTCCAACGAATCGGTTATTGAACGTAAACGTGCCTGACTTACCAGCAGAAAACCTGGGCGAAATCGAAGTCACGCGTTTAGGTGCGCGTCATCACGCAGAGAATATGATTAAGCAGAAAGATCCGAGAGGCCATGATATTTATTGGTTAGGGCCTCCAGGAAAAGAGCAAGATGCGGGTGAGGGCACCGACTTTTATGCGATTGAACATGGTCGAGTTTCAATGACGCCTCTGCAAGTTGATCTCACTGCTCATGAGTCGCTGCGTGCAATGGATAGTTGGTTAAAGGAAGAGAAGTAATGAGTAACCCACATGCTGACAGGTTGATAGCGTTTCTTATCTCCAGTGGCATCAAAGACCAAAGAGTTCTGGATGCTATCCAACGCTTACCACGAGAAAGCTTTGTCTCTCAAGCGATGATGCACCAAGCCTACGATAACAATGCGTTACCGATTGGTCAGGGACAAACTATTTCTCAACCTTATATTGTTGCTCGTATGACCGAGTTACTCGAACTAGAGCCAACGAGTCACGTACTGGAAATCGGAACGGGTTCCGGTTATCAAACCGCAGTACTGGCGCAAATTGTTGACCATGTATACTCCGTTGAGCGAATTAAATCGTTGCAATGGGAAGCTAAACGCCGTCTGAAACAATTGGATATCTACAATGTTTCAACCAAGCATGCTGATGGGTGGCAAGGCTGGGAAGCTCGTGGTCCTTTCGATGCCATCATTGTTACCGCAGCCGCAGAAGTGATCCCCCAAGCACTTCTCGCACAATTAAAAGATGGCGGTAAGATGGTGATTCCTGTTGGAGATAAGGAGCAACAGTTACTAAAAATTGAACGTAAGGGAGATGAATATCTCTCTACTGTTGTGGAAATGGTTCGATTTGTACCTCTGGTTGCGGGTGATTTAGCTTAAGGGTTAGGGATAGGTGAGTAAGTTATTACGTCATATTGGTATTAGCTTTGTGTTTGCTGCAGGACTAGTTGGTTGTGCAGCGCATTCTCCTGCACCTGTCTCTAGCTTAAAGAAAGACTATTCAAGCCTTGAAAGAGGAAGTTACAGAGGGAGTTATTATGAGGTAAAAAAAGGCGATACACTTTACTTCATAGCTTATGTCACAGATAAAGATGTAAATGATCTTGTCCGTTACAATGAGTTAACTCAGCCTTACACCATCTACCCTGGACAGAGGCTAAAACTTTGGGCTCCGAAATATGTCGCCCCTAAATATGGCCAAAAAGTTGAACCCGTTGTGGTTCCTGTTGTTACGACGCCACCAGCCCCAGTGACGAAAACATCAACAGCCTCTAAACCGAAAACTTCAAGTAAAAACTCTAGTCAAAAACCTACAGAGACTAAGCCTAAAGTCGTACAAAAGCAGCCTCCAAAGAAGGTTGAACAATCGAAAACAAAGGAGTATGTTGGTTCAAAAGATAACCAAAAAGTGAAGCAAAAAGCGCCAGTTACCACGGCGAAGAGTGATAAAGTTTCTAAGTGGTTGTGGCCGACAAAAGGGAGAGTAATCAAGAACTTTTCGGCGGGAGAACAGGGAAATAAAGGTATCGACATCGCAGGACAGCGTGGTCAACCTATCGTTTCAACCGCAGCCGGCACCGTTGTTTATTCAGGCAATGCGCTAAGAGGTTATGGCAACTTAATTATAGTAAAGCATAACGACAATTATTTAAGCGCCTATGCACATAATGACAAACTGCTGGTATCAGAAGGACAAAGTGTAAAAAGCGGACAGAAAATCGCCACCATGGGTAGTTCAGGTGCAAAATCAGTCAAGCTACACTTTGAAATTCGCTATCAAGGTAAATCGGTGAATCCAAAACGCTATTTGCCTTAAAACTTTGAAAAACAACTTGCGACATCATTTAGCGACATATTGAGTTGTCATGTCTTGCTAACTCGCCAGGGGGAGGCGTTATGAGTATCAGCAACACAGTAACCAAAGTTGAAGAGTTTGCATTTGACAATGCGTCAGTGAAGACCATTGATAACGAACTCGAAAAATCATCATCCACAGAAAGCAAAACGGCTGCGCGTGAAGAATTTGACGCGAGCAGTAAAAGCTTAGACGCAACTCAGTTGTATCTAGGTGAAATTGGCTTCTCACCTCTACTTACTGCCGAAGAAGAAGTGCTTTATGCTCGACGAGCTCTGCGTGGCGACGAAGCGGCACGTAAACGTATGATCGAAAGTAACCTACGTTTGGTGGTCAAGATCTCTCGTCGATACAGTAATCGCGGCCTCGCACTACTCGATCTGATTGAAGAAGGTAACCTTGGTTTGATCCGTGCGGTCGAGAAGTTCGATCCAGAGCGTGGTTTCCGCTTCTCTACTTATGCGACCTGGTGGATCCGACAAACGATCGAACGTGCGTTGATGAACCAAACTCGTACGATCCGTCTACCTATTCATGTCGTGAAAGAGCTGAACATTTATCTGCGTACTGCGCGTGAACTTTCTCAGAAGCTCGATCACGAACCTACCGCAGAAGAAATTGCTGCTCAGTTAGATATTCCAGTCGAAGACGTAAGCAAAATGTTACGCCTTAACGAGCGTATTAGCTCTGTCGACACGCCAATCGGTGGTGACGGTGAAAAAGCGCTGTTGGATATTATTCCCGACGCAAACAACTCCGATCCAGAAGTCTCGACTCAAGATGACGATATCAAATCATCGCTGATTCATTGGTTAGAAGAGTTGAATCCAAAACAGAAAGAAGTACTTGCACGACGTTTTGGTCTTCTAGGCTATGAGCCTTCGACGCTTGAAGAAGTTGGTCGAGAGATTGGTTTGACACGTGAGCGCGTACGTCAAATCCAAGTAGAAGGTTTACGTCGTCTTCGTGAAGTTTTAATCAAGCAAGGTTTGAATATGGAAAACTTATTTAACGTCGAAGATGATTAAATAATCCGTATTTCACTAGATACGCAAAAGGCTATGGGGAACCATAGCCTTTTTTCTTTGCGCTCACTTACGTGAATCGATTTAAAGCATCTTCTTCAAACGATACAACTCTTCAAGTGCTTGGCGTGGAGTCAAATCATCAGGATCAATACCAGATAAGGCTTGTTCGATCTCGCTAGGTTCTGGAATTAGACTCAATTGGTTAGCCACATCTACTGCACTTGGACGTGGTGCGTCACTGTTTTGCCCTAGTTGCTCTAGCTGAGATAGTTTGTTACGCGCATTTTTGATGACCGTTTTTGGTACGCCGGCTAAGCCCGCAACAGCTAGGCCGTAAGACTTACTTGCCGCACCTTCTTGAACTGCGTGCATAAAGGCAATGCTGTCTCCATGCTCTACGGCATCCAAGTGAACGTTCGCTAAGTTTGGCAGTTGGTTTGGCAACTCTGTCAATTCGAAGTAGTGAGTTGCAAATAATGTCATCGCACCAATTTGTGTTGCGAGCCATTCCGCACTTGCCCAAGCTAAAGATAGGCCATCGTAAGTACTGGTACCGCGACCGATTTCATCCATTAGCACTAAACTGTTTTTAGTTGCATTGTGCAGAATATTAGCGGTTTCCGTCATTTCTACCATGAAGGTCGAACGACCAGATGCAAGATCATCTGACGCTCCAATACGAGTAAATATACGATCTAAAGAACCAATTTGTGCAGATTCTGCAGGTACATAAGAGCCGATATGTGCCATCAATGCAATCAGCGCAGTTTGACGCATGTAAGTGGATTTACCACCCATGTTTGGACCGGTGATGATTAACATTTTACGTGCTGGGTTAAGCTCTATTGGGTTCGCGATGAACGGTTCTGTTGTTACTTGCTCTACGACTGGGTGACGACCCGCTTGAATGTGAATGCCAGCGTCTTTCACAAGCGTTGGTCGGCAGTAATCCAACGAATCTGCACGCTCTGCTAGGTTTTGTAGTACATCGAGTTGAGACAGAGCAGAAGCTAAATTCTGCAGCTTCTCCAGATTTGGCATCAATAGATCAAACAGTTCTTCCCACAGCTGCTTTTCAAGTGCCAGCGCTTTCGATTTCGAGTTAAGTACTTTGTCTTCGTGCTCTTTAAGCTCTGGGATGATATAGCGTTCGGCATTTTTTAGTGTTTGGCGACGTACATAGTGCGGTGGAACCAAATGGCTCTGGCCACGGCTCACTTGAATAAAGAAGCCATGTACGTTGTTGTAGCCGACTTTAAGCGTATCGATGCCGTGTCGTTCACGCTCATCTCGCTCAAGCTGCTCAAGGTATTCTGTTGCACCGTCTGCTAGTTTGCGCCATTCATCGAGCTCGGCATTATAGCCTTCAGCGATCACACCACCATCACGAATAACAACTGGCGGATTTTCTTTAATTGCACGCTCTAACAGATCACATACTTCGTCAATCGGAGCTGCGTATTGCGCCAGTTTTGCTAGATATGGATGGGTCAAAGAAGCGGTGACAGATTCTAGCTCTGGTAGCTGCTGCATGGCATTGCGAAGTCTAGCCATATCGCGAGGGCGAGCAGAGCGCAGTGCAAGGCGTGCTAAGATACGTTCAATATCACCAATTTGTTTTAACGTTGGTTGAAGATCGGCAAACAGCGCTTGTTCTTTAATCTCACCAATCGCATCAAGACGATTGTTTAACGTTTCAATGCAACGCATAGGTTGATGCAACCAACGCTTCAGCATTCGGCTGCCCATCGGCGTCGCACAATGGTCGAGTACCGCAGCGAGCGTGTTATCGGTTCCGCCTGCTAGATTTTGAGTAATTTCCAGGTTGCGTCGGGTAGCGGCATCAAGGATGACGGATTGGTCCTGATGATCAAACGTTAAAGAGCGAATATGAGGTAAAGCCGTACGTTGTGTATCTTTCACATACTGGATCAAACAACCAGCAGCACATAACCCTAAGGACGCATGTTCTACGCCAAAACCAACCAGATCTTTGGTGCCAAACTGTTGATTGAGTTGTTGCTTAGCCGTATCAAGCTCAAACTCCCATACTGGGCGACGACGGTTACCGTTGCGGCTCGCCATTAAATGTACAGGTTCAAAATCTTCTGGGAATAGTAGCTCACGTGGTGCGGTACGCTGAAGCTCGGCTGTCATCGCTTCTTCGGTTTCTGGTTCTGTCAGTTGGAAGCGACCAGAAGTGACATCCAGCGTCGCATAACCGAACTTACCGTTGTGATGGTAAATTGCTGCGATTAAGTTATCGACACGCTCAGAAAGCAGTGCTTCATCCGTCACAGTACCTGGTGTCACGATACGCACAACTTTACGTTCTACCGGACCTTTGCTGGTGGCTGGATCGCCAATTTGTTCGCAGATTGCGACTGATTCACCAAGCTGAACAAGTTTTGCTAGATAGCCTTCTACTGCGTGAAATGGCACTCCCGCCATAGGAATAGGCTCTCCAGCTGACGAACCGCGCTTAGTTAGCGAAATATCAAGCAGTTGGGACGCTCGCTTTGCATCATCGTAAAAGAGTTCGTAGAAATCGCCCATGCGGTAGAACAGCAAAATCTCAGGGTTCTCAGCTTTTAGCTTGAGGTATTGCTGCATCATCGGAGTGTGTTTTTGTTCAGCTTTCACAGGTAAGTTCTTTTGTTTATTTCCGTAGCGGCTTAGGATACGTGAATCCCTATCAAGTAAAAAGAGACAAAGGGCATTTTGGCTATGGAAAAAACAACAAAATTGAGCGCAGATTTAGGCGCATTATTGGCAAAGTATGGTCATGTTTTAACGACGGCAGAATCGTGCACGGGTGGCGGTGTTGCGACCGCTATTACAGATATTGCAGGCAGCTCAGGTTGGTTAGATAGAGCTTTTGTCACTTACAGCAACGAAGCCAAAATGGAAATGCTGGGTGTGAGAGTGGAAACCTTAGAGGAACATGGTGCCGTGAGTGAGCCCGTTGTGATTGAAATGGTGCAAGGTGCGCTTCAACACTCGAATGCCACTATTGGGGTTTCCATCAGTGGTGTTGCTGGACCGGGGGGAGGCACTGATGAAAAGCCGGTTGGAACCGTCTGCTTTGCTTTTGCGGATAAGCACGACTGGCTCTTTGTTGAGACCATGCATTTTTCTGGTGACAGGGCGGAAGTTCGTCAACAAGCGGTGATGCATGCATTGACCCGATTGCATCAACATTTAATTTAGAATTTCTTACACTGTCTTAGCCCAGAATTGATAAGGGCTGGAGCAAATCCTTAGAAGCCGTGAACTAAATTTTTTCTATACAGGTATAGACACTGTATGAATCAACAGTATAATAACTTTCATTGCTGAGCAGGTTAGCTGCTTAAGAAAAATGAATTACTATTCGTCGCCCAAAGAAGATGAATAAATCGGAGAAAGTAATGGACGAGAACAAACAGAAAGCGCTCGCCGCTGCGCTAGGTCAAATTGAAAAGCAATTCGGTAAAGGCTCTATCATGCGCCTTGGTGATAACCGCGCAATGGACGTAGAAACGATTTCAACAGGCTCTCTTTCTCTTGATATCGCTTTGGGTGCAGGTGGTCTGCCAATGGGTCGTATCGTAGAAGTCTACGGTCCAGAATCTTCAGGTAAAACAACACTAACGCTTGAGCTTATCGCTGCTGCGCAACGTGAAGGTAAAACTTGTGCGTTTATCGATGCAGAGCACGCTTTGGACCCTGTCTACGCGAAGAAACTTGGTGTTGATATCGATGCGCTCTTGGTTTCTCAGCCAGACACTGGTGAGCAAGCACTAGAGATTTGTGATGCACTAGCTCGCTCTGGCGCTATCGACGTTATGGTTGTTGACTCAGTTGCGGCGCTAACACCAAAAGCAGAAATTGAAGGCGAAATGGGCGACAGCCACATGGGTTTGCAAGCACGTATGCTTTCTCAAGCGATGCGTAAGCTAACAGGTAACCTAAAACAGTCTAACTGTATGTGTATCTTCATCAACCAAATCCGTATGAAGATTGGTGTGATGTTCGGTAACCCAGAAACGACCACGGGTGGTAACGCACTTAAATTCTACGCTTCTGTTCGTCTTGATATTCGTCGTACTGGCGCAATCAAAGAAGGTGACGAAGTCGTTGGTAACGAAACGCGCATCAAAGTGGTTAAGAACAAGATTGCTGCACCGTTTAAAGAAGCCAATACGCAAATCATGTACGGCCAAGGCTTTAACCGCGAAGGTGAACTAGTAGATCTAGGCGTGAAGCACAAACTGGTTGAAAAAGCTGGTGCTTGGTACAGCTACCAAGGCGATAAGATTGGTCAAGGTAAAGCGAACGCGTGCAACTACCTACGTGAGCATCCTGAAGTGGCTAAAACTATCGATACTAAATTGCGTGAAATGTTGTTAGCGCCAGCCCTTGCGGAAGCTCCTGAAGCAGGCGAGGCGCCTGAGCAAGCTGAAGAGTTTTAATCCCTTCACAGATTAAAAAGTGATAAAGCCCTGCAATGCGGGGCTTTGTTGTATCTATTGACATCAAAAATCGAATCATCACAAAGGCCATTGAGAGCCTGTACAGCAAAAATACCTTTAGGATCACCATGTACCAAAAGCGCCAGACACCAACATTATCGAGCAAAGAGGCGGCTATCCAACTGCTTAGCCGTCGCGATCATGGTCAGTATGAGCTGTACCAAAAACTGTCGATGAAAGGCTATGAAGCATCAGACATCGAAATCGCGATTAATTTTTGCTTAGACCATAACTATTTAGATGATTTACGTTATGCGAAGAGCCAAATTCGGCAGCATGTATACAAAGGACATGGAGAGCGTCGAATTCGCCAAGAGTTAAACCAGAAACGTGTTGCGGAATCGGTGATTGAGCAAGCCATGGCTGAAGAACCGCAAGACTGGTTTGAACTTGCTAAGCAGGTGGCAGAAAAGAAATTCAAAGGTGTCAAAGCCAAGGACCAAAAAGAATACGCAAAACAAGTCCGTTTTCTACAATACCGAGGCTACAGTTTCGACCAAATTAGCTATGCGCTTGCCTTTGAAGACCAAGATTAGCGTTGATCCAATTGCGCTGATTTTTGTTTTGCTTCAAATTTTTTCTTCTGCTCCCTCTTTTCCTCAAGAAAACTAGTCTCAGCTGTTTGCATGATCTACAATACGGCAAAATTCTAACTCGACTATTTTCAGGAAGAGCTGCATGTACATGAGCACTGACGAGGTTCGTAACGCGTTCCTCAAGTTCTTTGAAAGCAAAGGACACCAAATCGTAGAAAGTTCATCGTTAGTTCCACATAACGACCCAACCCTGCTGTTCACAAACGCAGGTATGAACCAATTTAAAGATTGTTTCTTAGGCTTAGAAAAACGAGCCTATACTCGAGCGACTACGGCTCAGCGTTGTGTACGTGCTGGTGGTAAACACAACGACCTGGAAAATGTTGGCTTTACCGCTCGTCACCACACATTCTTTGAAATGCTAGGCAACTTCAGCTTTGGCGACTACTTCAAAGAAGATGCGATTTCATTTGCTTGGGAATTCCTAACCGAAGTTCTTAAACTGCCTGCGGATCGTCTATTGGTAACCGTTTACGAAACCGATGACGAAGCATTCGACATTTGGAACAAAAAAGTTGGCGTGCCTGCTGATCGTATCGTGCGTATTGGTGACAAAGAAGGTGGCAAGCCTTACGAGTCTGATAACTTCTGGCAAATGGGCGACACTGGTCCTTGTGGTCCATGTACTGAAATCTTCTACGATCACGGTGAACACATCTGGGGTGGTCGTCCTGGCACGCCTGAAGAAGATGGTGACCGTTTCATCGAGATCTGGAACAACGTATTCATGCAGTTCAACCGTCACGCAGACGGCACTATGGAACCGCTACCAAAACCATCGGTAGATACTGGTATGGGTATCGAGCGTATCTCTGCAATCATGCAAGGCGTTCACTCAAACTACGAAATCGATGTATTCCAAACTCTTATCAAAGCAGCGGCTGAAGTCATTGGTTATGAAGATCTATCGAACCAATCGCTACGCGTTATTGCTGACCACATCCGTTCATGTTCATTCTTGATTGTTGATGGGGTGATGCCTTCAAATGAAGGTCGTGGTTACGTACTACGTCGTATCATTCGTCGTGCCGTACGTCATGGTAACAAGCTAGGTGCACAAGGTGCATTCTTCTATAAGCTTGTTGGCGTATTAGCAGAAGTGATGGGTACAGCAGGCGAAGAGCTGAAGCGTCAACAAGCAGTGGTTGAAAAAGTACTGCGTATCGAAGAAGAAAACTTCGGTCGTACACTTGAGCGCGGTATGGTAATTCTTAACGAAGCATTAGATAACCTAGATGGCAAAGTGCTAGACGGCGAAACGGTATTCAAGCTTTACGATACTTACGGCTTCCCAGCAGACCTCACTAACGACGTTGCACGTGAGCGTGAGTTCGCGATCGACGAAGAGGGTTTCGAAAAAGCGATGGAAGAGCAGCGTCAACGTGCGCGTGAAGCTGGTCAATTCGGTACAGATTATAACGCAGCAATCAAAGTTGATACGCAAACAGAATTCTGTGGTTACACAGGTACTAAAGGTTCTAGTTCAGTCGCTGCGATGTTTGTTGAAGGCAACGAAGTAGATTCACTATCTGCGGGCGATAAAGCCATCATCGTGCTTGGTGAAACGCCATTCTACGCAGAGTCAGGCGGTCAGTGTGGTGACGCGGGTGAAATCCGTACTGAGTCTGGTGTATTCCGCGTTGAAGACACTCAAAAACTCGGTAACGCAATCGCACACCACGGTGTAATGGCAGAAGGCGTGCTAGCGAAAGGTGACGAAGTGGCAACCATCGTTGACGCAGAGCGTCGCGCAGCTATCTCTCTTAACCACTCAGCGACGCACTTGCTACACGCAGCACTACGCCAAGTTCTTGGTGAGCACGTAACGCAGAAAGGCTCACTAGTGAAAGCTGACAGCCTACGTTTCGACTTCTCACACCTAGAGGCAGTAACTGCAGCAGAACTGAAAGAAGTTGAGCGTCTAGTAAACGCACAAATTCGTCGTAACCACACGATTGAAACCAATGTGATGGACATTGAGTCTGCTAAGAAGAAAGGCGCAATGGCATTGTTTGGTGAGAAGTACGATGACGAAGTTCGCGTGCTGTCTATGGGCGACTTCTCCACTGAACTTTGTGGTGGTATTCACGCATCAAGCACGGGTGATATTGGTCTATTCAAAATCACATCAGAAAGCGGTATTGCAGCTGGTATTCGTCGTATTGAAGCGGTAACAGGCGAGGCGGCATTAGACGCTATTGAAGCTCAAAACGCGAAGTACGAAGAAAAACTGGCGGAATCGGCTCAAAAAGCAAAAGCACTAGAAAAAGAAGTGCAGAAGCTAAAAGATAAGATGGCGGCCGCAGAAAGCGCTAACATCATGGGCAAAGCGGTTGAAGTAAATGGCACAAAAGTTCTAGTTGCGGCTCTTGAAGGTGCTGATAGCAAGAACCTACGTACCATGGTTGATGACATCAAGAATCAAATGGGTTCTGGTGTTGTACTGCTTGCAAACGTAACGGGTGACAAGGTTGGCTTGATTGCTGGTGTGACTAAAGATCTCACTGGTAAAGTAAAAGCAGGTGATCTAGTTAAAATGGTTGCAGAGCAAGTCGGTGGTAAGGGCGGTGGTCGTCCAGACATGGCTCAAGCCGGTGGTACTGATGTTTCAGCACTACCAGAGGCAATCAAAACAGTTCAGCCTTGGCTAGAAGAGCGTTTATAAGCTCTTAACTAATAAAATTACGCTCAATCAAGTTTCTTTGATTGAGCGTAATTTTTTTTAGCAACCAAGTGGTTTAATTGACCAAAAGTTAACCGAGTCATTTAAGCTGCTTGGTTTTTGTTGTAACTACTGCTTATATAATTTTTCTCAAAGGAAATATTTAAGATGTAAGCAGTTCTAAAGAGACTTCGGTCTTGGGAAGGTGAAGACTGGTGAAAAAGCCCCTTATCGTGCAAAAGTTTGGCGGAACCTCTGTGGGTTCAATTGAAAGAATCCACCAAGTCGCTGAACACATCATTAAGGCGAAAAATGATGGCAATCAAGTTGTTGTTGTCGTGTCTGCAATGTCAGGCGAAACAAACAGACTGATGGATCTCGCTAAACAGATAGATAGCGTACCTACAGCTCGAGAACTTGATGTTTTGCTCTCTGCTGGTGAGCAAGTGTCAATGGCACTGTTAGCCATGACTTTGAATAAAATGGGTCATGCTGCGCGCTCGCTTACCGGAGCACAGGCGAATATTGTGACGGATAATCAACACAATGACGCAACGATTAAACACATTGATACCACGACAATTATGGGATTGCTTGAGCAAGACCAAATCGTGATTGTTGCGGGCTTTCAAGGTGTGAATGAGAATGGGGATATCACCACATTAGGTCGAGGTGGCTCAGATACGAGCGCTGTGGCACTGGCGGGCGCATTGCGCGCTGACGAGTGTCAAATCTTTACCGACGTTGATGGTATTTATACTTGTGACCCACGTGTAGTGAAAAATGCGCGCAAATTGGCGGTTATCGATTTTCCTTCAATGGAAGCGATGGCAAGCCGAGGCGCAAAAGTATTACATTTACCTTCAGTGCAATTTGCATGGAAGAATAATGTGCCACTACGCGTGCTTTCGACATTTGATGTTAATGAAGGCAGTTTGGTAAAGGGGGAGTCAGGCAATCAAGCCGTCTCTGGTATAGCCATTCAACGTGACCTTGCCATTATCGAAGTCGATAAAGAACATTTATCTAGTGCTACAAAACAATGTCAGATGCTGGGTATAGACATTTGGAATGTGATCGAGGAAGCAGAACGGGCAGGTATCATGATAAAACAAGATGCATGTGCCAAGTTCGATCTGGTGTTCAGCGACAAAATCCGTAATAGTGAAGTGGTAAGCCTGTTGACCGCAGTGGGGCTTGAGGCCAATGGAATGGTAGAGCACGCATGCGATTTGTTGGCAAAGCGAGATATTGAGATCAATTTCAGCGCAACGAATGCACTCACTATGATGCTAGTTTTAGCACCCGAATGTGTGGATACAGCAGCAAACATTCTGCATGATGCTTACATTACGTCTAGTGAAGCATTAAACATTCAACAAAAACATGCCTTTTTAGGCTGATTTTCGCTAACAAGGTAGTTTACGAAAATATAACTTTTGTTGGATAATAGCTTTGTAGCAAGAAAATTTAGAGATTACTCAAGGAGCAAAGAATGCTAATTTTGACTCGCCGCGTAGGCGAAACACTGATGATTGGTGATGAAGTGACTGTAACTGTACTAGGTGTGAAAGGTAACCAAGTACGTATCGGCGTTAACGCTCCGAAAGAGGTTTCAGTTCACCGTGAAGAAATCTACATGCGCATTCAAGCTGAAAAAGGCAATGGCAACGTTGCTTCAGGTAACTACTAAGTCGCTCCTGTTTACAGAGCTTAGTTTGAATGAAAAAGGCTAACCGAAGGGTTGGCCTTTTTAGTCTTTAATGTTTTTGAAGATTTGCGGAAACCATTGTGTTGAGTGTGGCTGTGAATCCGTCAATATTGTTGAATCGAACACCAGGAAGTTGTTTGAAAATAAATGTCTTTTTTTCAGAGAAGACTCTCTTTTTTTCATCATAATAGAGTGGTAAAGTTCGTTTAATAGTCACTTTGATTAAATCAGCAACGGTTAAGTCAGTTTCGTGGATTTTTTCAAAGAAAGTGTTTGACATATTTTCGGTAAAACGTAATATGTGCCTCCGCAAGACGGTGAGGTGGCCGAGAGGCTGAAGGCGCTCCCCTGCTAAGGGAGTATACGGTTTATCCCGTATCGAGGGTTCGAATCCCTCCCTCACCGCCATTCTTGCAACGTTGATAAATCAACAAAAAAGTGCGTCCTTAGCTCAGCTGGATAGAGTACCTGGCTACGAACCAGGCGGTCGGAGGTTCGAATCCTCCAGGACGCGCCATATCTCTTCTGAGATATAACAATGAAAACGGTGAGGTGGCCGAGAGGCTGAAGGCGCTCCCCTGCTAAGGGAGTATACGGTTTATCCCGTATCGAGGGTTCGAATCCCTCCTTCACCGCCATTCATTGACTGGCCCGATGGCCTTTTTTTTGTTTCGTAAGAAATGAATGTGATTTGCTTCACAACTTCCTAGCAAGAAGATCTGCGCGTCCTTAGCTCAGCTGGATAGAGTACCTGGCTACGAACCAGGCGGTCGGAGGTTCGAATCCTCCAGGACGCGCCACTATTTAATAATTCGTTTGATAAACGGGTTATACAAAGTAAAATAAGATTATTGCGCGTCCTTAGCTCAGCTGGATAGAGTACCTGGCTACGAACCAGGCGGTCGGAGGTTCGAATCCTCCAGGACGCGCCACTTATTGAAGGGTAATGCCCTGATATTGATGAAAGTYGATATCGAAAAYTGCGCGTCCTTAGCTCAGCTGGATAGAGTACCTGGCTACGAACCAGGCGGTCGGAGGTTCGAATCCTCCAGGACGCGCCACTTRTTAAAGGGTAATGCCCTGATGTTGACGAAAGTTGATATCGAAAACTGCGCGTCCTTAGCTCAGCTGGATAGAGTACCTGGCTACGAACCAGGCGGTCGGAGGTTCGAATCCTCCAGGACGCGCCACTTATTAAAGGGTATTGCCCTGATATTGATGAAAGTTGATATCGAAAACTGCGCGTCCTTAGCTCAGCTGGATAGAGTACCTGGCTACGAACCAGGCGGTCGGAGGTTCGAATCCTCCAGGACGCGCCACTTACAAAAAAGCCTCGCAATTGCGAGGCTTTTTTTGTATCTGGACATCAGGAACTATAGCCTAGAGTTGTTAGAGGCGAGGTCCTTCTTTTCCAAAAGCGAATATGTGCTTATCTAAGCAATTTGGAATAAAGTTTCTGCTGTAGTTTGTGAATCTATCCTTACTATCTCTCCTGTATATTGATTTCCGTTTCTTTCACTTCAATTGTTTAAATGTAACTTCTTTGTTTTTTATTTGTTTATTAATTGTTATTTAATGGCATCCTTTTGTTTCTATTAGCTTTTATGTGTAAATCTCGATTTGGTTTTGAAATCCAAATCGCAGTTTTTATTTATGTCCTCCTTTACTCTGTTCGTAAGGAGATAGCAGATTCGCAGTAATTATTTTGTCATGAACTGTGATCTGGGTAGTGAATAAATAATCATTTATCAGGATTATTACAAACCTTCCTTAAACAAAATTGACAAAATTTAACCAATCGAGATAATCCATTGGTCGGGATTTGACGCTATTAAAGTCCTGCACGTTGTCAGGATGACAAAGAAAGGAAGCAACATGACTAATATAGGAAGCCTGCTAGTAGATGCGGCCACCCTGATGCTAACGGGGATGGCGGTCGTATTTATTTTCCTCACTATTCTTGTTTATCTCGTTCGGCTAATGTCGAAATTGGTACCAGAAGAAGTACCAGAGCCGATCGCAGCACCAAAAACAAATACTAATATTAAATCAACCTCTTCAGCTGTTAGTCCACAAGTAGTGGCGGCGATCTCGGCTGCGATTCATAAACATCGCGCCTCATTCGCGAAGTAGCCGAACCAGGATTAAAAAGGAGTTTAAGAGCATGTCTAAACCACTAGCTATTACAGATGTGGTCCTTCGTGATGCCCATCAATCACTATTTGCCACGCGTATGCGTATTGAGGATATGCTGCCTATCGCAGCTGAGTTGGATAAGGTTGGTTACTGGTCTCTAGAGACTTGGGGTGGCGCAACGTTTGATTCTTGTATTCGATTCTTAGGGGAAGACCCTTGGGAGCGTTTACGTGAACTAAAAAAAGCGATGCCCAATACGCCAATGCAAATGCTACTGCGTGGCCAAAACCTTTTAGGATACCGCCATTATGCCGATGACGTAGTAGAGAAGTTCGTTGAACGCGCACATGCTAACGGTATGGACGTATTCCGTATCTTTGATGCAATGAATGACGTGCGAAACTTCCAGAAGGCCGTTAAAGCAACGGTCGATGTTGGCGCACATGCTCAAGGTACGCTGTCCTACACAACAAGCCCTGTGCATAACGCAGACTCTTGGGTTGACTTGGCAAAACGCCTAGAGGATTTAGGTTGTCATTCACTGTGTATTAAAGATATGTCTGGCTTACTCAAGCCTTATGAAGCGGAAGAGCTTATCACGCGTATCAAAGCGTCTTGTGATGTACCATTAGCACTTCATTGTCACGCGACGACAGGCTTGTCTACTGCGACTGCGGTAAAAGCAGTTGAAGCTGGTATTGATATTCTCGATACAGCGATTTCTTCAATGAGTTGTACCTATGGTCACACACCGACGGAAACGGTAGTCGCGATGCTAGAAGGAACCGAGCGAGATACGAATTTGAAGCTCGAGCAACTAGAACCTATCGCCGCATATTTCCGTGAAGTACGCAAGAAGTACGCGAAGTGGGAAGGTCAGTTGAAAGGTGTAGACTCTCGCATCCTGATTGCTCAAGTGCCTGGCGGTATGCTGACCAACATGGAAGGCCAGTTGAAAGAACAGGGCGCGGCGGATCGCATTGATGAAGTATTAGAAGAGATCCCTCGTGTACGCGAAGATCTTGGTTTCATTCCATTGGTGACTCCAACTTCGCAGATCGTCGGAACGCAAGCGGTGATTAACGTGCTTACTGGTGAACGCTATAAGAGCATCACTAAGGAAACCGCTGGTCTATTGAAAGGCGAATACGGTCAAGCGCCAGCCGAGTTAAATGCAGAGCTGCAAGCTAAAGTACTTGATGGCAAAGAGCCTATTACTTGTCGTCCTGCCGATTTGCTTGAGTCTGAAATGGAGACGCTTACTGTTGATCTGATGGAGAAAGCGAAATCAGAAGGTATTAAGCTAGCAAGTGAGCGTGTTGATGATGTACTTACTTATGCGCTTTTCCCTCAAGTTGGTCTCAAGTTCCTTAAGAATCGTGACAACCCAGAAGCATTTGAACCTGCACCAACGCTAGAAGCCGCGAAGCCTGCCGTACCTGCGGCGCAACCAGCAACTGGCGGAGTAGAAACTTATAGCGTACGTGTTGACGGACAGGTGTATGAGGTGGAAGTTGGTCCTCAAGGCGAGCTAACCTCTGTCGCTCCTTCTGCGGCGCCTGCAAAATCGACGGCACCTAGCGCTCCTTCTAGCGCATCTGCTGAAGCGGTGCCTGCTCCTCTTGCCGGTAACATCTTTAAAGTGAATGTTCAGCCTGGCGCTGAAGTGGCTGAAGGCGATGTACTACTCATCCTTGAAGCTATGAAGATGGAAACAGAAGTGCGTGCGGCGCGTGGTGGTGTTGTCCAAGAGTTGAACGTTAAAGAAGGCGATGCTGTCACAGTAGGTGCGCCTCTGTTGAGCCTGGCGTAAGGGAGTATCATGGACGGATTGTTAACCCTTTGGGCAGAAACAGGGATCGCGAACTTCGAGTTCGGCCAAATCTGTATGATGCTGGTTGGTTGTACCTTGCTGTTTTTGGCAATCAAAAAAGGCTTTGAGCCTTTACTGTTATTGCCGATTGGTTTTGGTGCTATCTTGGCGAATATTCCAAATGCTGGCTTTACTGAGCCTGGCGGCTTGCTCTACTACGTTTACTACATTGGGATTGAATCGGGTGTGTTCCCGTTGTTGATCTTCATGGGTGTGGGGGCGATGACCGACTTTGGTGCTTTGATCGCAAACCCAAAAACGTTGTGGCTAGGTGCGGCAGCTCAGTTTGGTATTTTTGCGACACTGTTTGGCGCTATTTTGCTCAACTATGTACCTGGTATGGAGTTCTCCATGGCGGATGCATCGTCTATCGCCATCATCGGTGGTGCGGATGGCCCAACAGCGATTTTCTTAGCAAGTAAGTTATCACCAGACCTGCTTGGTGCGATTGCTGTAGCCGCGTACAGCTACATGGCTTTAGTGCCAATCATTCAGCCGCCAATCATGAAGGCGCTAACCACTAAGGAAGAACGTGAGATTCAAATGGCGCAACTGCGTCACGTGGGTAAATGGGAAAAGGTATTGTTCCCGATGGCAGTATTACTCATGACGATTCTTTTCCTACCTTCAGCAACGCCTCTTGTCGGTATGTTCTGTCTTGGTAACTTAATGCGTGAAGCGGGTGTGGTCGATCGTCTATCGAAAACCGCACAAAATGAGCTGATCAACATCGTGACGATCTTCTTGGGCTTAGGGGTTGGCTCGAAGCTGCAAGCGGATCAATTCCTGAACTTAGAAACATTAGGCATTCTAGGGCTTGGTGCGGTTGCGTTTAGTATTGGCACGGGTGCTGGTGTGCTAATGGCTAAGTTGCTGAACAAGTTCTCAAAAGAAGACATCAACCCACTTATTGGTGCGGCTGGCGTTTCTGCGGTACCAATGGCCGCGCGTGTGGTAAACAAGGTCGGCTTACAAGCTAACCCGCAAAACTTCTTGTTGATGCATGCGATGGGACCAAACGTTGCAGGTGTATTGGGATCAGCGGTTGCCGCTGGTATCTTGCTAGCGCTTGTTGGCTAGTCATTACCGAAAATGGAATGATCAACCAATTTACAAAATCACGATTAACTTCGGTTAACAAAATGGTTTATAGTCAAAGGGATGCTTTCGCATCCCTTTTTGTTTTCTTGCAGGGAATGGTTTATGGAACACAAACAGATCGTTATCACTGAATTTGGTGATGCCAACGTACTCGCGATTCAACATGCTTCTACACCATCACCACAGCCTGGTGAAGTCTTAGTAAAAGTCGCTTTTTCAGGCGTAAATCCTATTGATGTTAAAACTCGAGCCGGACTCGGTTGGGCAGCAGCGCAGAATAAAGATAATTTACCTTGGGTGCCAGGTTACGACATCTCAGGAAAAGTCGTGTCCTGTGGAGAGGGGGCGTCGCGTTTTAATGATGGTGATGAGGTGGCTGGATTTATCGGTTTCCCAGTCCGAGGCGGTGGGTACAGTCAGTACGTATGTGTTCCAGAAACTGAGTTAAGTTATGTTCCTAGCTCTGTCACTTTGGAGGCAGCTGCTGCATTACCGTTGGCGGGACAAACTGCGGCACAAGCTCTCAGTAAGGCTAATGTGACTGAAAACGATCGCGTACTTATCCTCGCAGGAGCCGGTGGCGTTGGACACCTAGCGGTACAAATCGCGGTCGCGACTAAAGCGGAAGTCTTTACAACCTGCAGTGAACGAAATTTAGACTACCTGGCTACCCTTGGCGCTCACGCAGTGAACTATCAATTTGCACCAGTGTCAGAACGTGTTGAAGACGTTGATGTTTTGATTGATTTAGTAGGTGGAGATGCCGCGTTAGATGCGCTTAAATGCCTGAAAGACGGTGCGAGAGTCATCACCGTTCCAACCATCACGGCTGAGCTGATTTGTGAAAAAGCCAAACTCCTAGGCTTTGAGGCTAACGGCATGTTGGTTGAGCCAGATCCAGCGCAATTAGATACCTTGTTGTACATGGTTGGCGTTGGTTTACTGAAGACTGAAATTCAACAGGTTTATCCGATGAGTGATGTGATTGCCGCTCACCAGCAAGTTGAATCAGGAAGAACCAGAGGCAAGGTGTTGCTTGATATGACATGCTAGAAGCATTTAATACGAGCTTTGAAAGTTTGGCGCTTTGGTTTTCAGATTCAGCATTATGGGTGCTTTTCATGACCGGTTTTCTCAGTGCCACTTTGTTACCTGGTGGTTCTGAGGCGGGCTTAGTTGCCACTCTCTCATTAAATCAATATTCCGTTTCGTCAATTATTATGGTCGCCACTATCGGCAATACGCTTGGTGGCTTAACAAATTATTGGCTTGGCTTGTGGATTCCCAACAAAGCGCAAGAAGAAAAGCACGGTCATACCGCATTAAAGTGGCTGTCAAAGTATGGCTATTGGGGATTGTTTTTTAGCTGGTTACCTGTGATTGGAGACCCGCTGTGTTTAGCCGCAGGGTGGCTGAGAATGAAGTTTCTGCCTTGCGTGATTTTAATATTTTTAGGAAAGGCTGCTAGGTATAGCTTACTTGCGGCCATCTATCTCGGATTATTTTAAGGAAAGTACATGAAGATGTTTTGGGTTGGCGCGTGTTCACTTTTGGTGATCACGGGCTGTGCATCAAATACGCCAGTTTCATCACTGCCGAAAGGGGTAACTTTCGTCGAGTCATCGAAAGCGGAAGAAGGCAAAGTTAAGATTCCATACCAAAAGTATAAACTCGATAATGGTTTAACGGTGATATTAGCTCCTGAAGATTCTGACCCATTGGTCCATGTGGATGTGACTTACCATGTTGGTTCAGCTCGTGAAGAAGTGGGTAAGTCTGGTTTTGCGCATTTCTTTGAGCACATGATGTTCCAAGGTTCAGAGAACGTTGGTGACCAAGAACACTTCAGAATCATCACAGAGGCTGGCGGTACGTTAAATGGTACGACAAACCGTGATCGTACTAACTACTTTGAAACTGTCCCGGCTAACCAGCTAGAGAAAATGCTGTGGTTAGAGTCTGACCGTATGGGCTTTTTGCTGGATGCGGTTTCTCAACGCAAATTTGAAATTCAGCGTTCAACTGTAAAAAATGAGCGAGCTCAGCGTTACGATAATCGTCCTTATGGCTTAATTTGGGAGCGTATGTCTGAAGCGTTATATCCTGAAGGTCATCCGTATTCGTGGCAAACTATTGGTTATGTTGAAGATCTTGATCGTGTTGATGTGAACGATCTCAAAGCGTTTTTCTTACGTTGGTATGGCCCAAACAATGCGATTATCACYATCGGTGGGGACTTAGACGTTGAACAAACTCTTGAGTGGGTAAATAAGTACTTCGGTTCGATTCCTCGTGGGCCAGAGGTTGAAAATGCGCCGAAACAACCTGCAAAACTGCAAGAAGACAAATACATCACGCTAGAAGATCGGATTCAACAACCGATGGTGATGATCGCGTGGCCAACAACTTACAACGGCGAAGAAAGCCAAGCGTCTCTCGATACGCTATCTGAAGTGCTAGGTGGCGGTACAAACAGCGTGCTCTACCAAGACTTAGTCAAGACTCAAAAAGCCGTCGATGCGGGCTCATTCCATGACTGTGCAGAACTGGCGTGTAACTTTTACGTTTATGCAATGGGTGACTCTGGGGACAAAGGCGACCTATCAAAACTGTACGACGAGCTTTTACAGTCACTCAATCAGTTTGCTGAAAAAGGCGTGACAGAAGATCGCCTTGAGCAGTTAAAGGGTAAGGCGGAAGCGGATGCTATTTTTGCGCTAGAAAGCGTTAAAGGTAAAGTAACGCAGTTGGCATCCAACGAGACATTCTTCGGCGATCCTGATCGTCTTGAGCAACAGCTTGAGCAGATCCGCGCAGTGACGCCAGCATCGGTAGAAAAAGCGTATACGGATTTTATCCAAGGTAAGAACAAAGTGACCCTAAGCGTGGTACCAAAAGGAAAAACTGACCTTGTCGTAAAACCAGCGACCTTTGTGACGCCAAAGCGTACGCTACCAGAATACGAGAAGATCACTGATGATCAATTGGCGTATCGTCGTGCGACCGATAACTTCGATCGCTCTGTGCAACCGCCTGTAGGGGAGCCAGTGAAAGCGACGATGCCTGAGTTGTACGAGCTTCATTTTAATAATGGCTCGGAGTTGCTTGGCGCGGTTAGCGATGAAACACCAACGGTCATGATGCAGTTTAGTTTACCTGCGGGAACACGTTTTGTTGAAAAGGGCAAAGAAGGTCTTGCCCAATTGACCGCCGCGATGTTGCAAGAAGGCACAACGAAACGTAGTGTCGAAGAGATTCAAGCTGAGCTCGATAAACTAGGTAGTGTCATCTCCGTGAATGCAACGGGCTACACAACAAACATCAGCGTTTCTGCTTTAGAAAAGAACTTAGAGCCGACGTTGAAAATTGTCGAAGAGATGTTGCTGTCTCCTGCATTTAAGCAAGCAGACTTCGAGCGTGTGAAGATGCAAGCGCTAGAAGGTCTTGTGTATGAGCATCAAAACCCAAGTTGGATGGCATCACAAGCGACTCGCCAAGTGCTCTATGGGGATTCGGTCTTTGCTCGACCAAAAGACGGCACGCAAGCAGGGGTAAGTGCACTAACGTTGGATGATGTTCGTGAGTTCTACTCAAAGCATTACACGCCACAAAGTGCGCAAATCGTCGTTGTTGGTGACATTGAACAACAGGAAATTGAACAGCAGCTGACGTTCTGGAAAAACTGGCAGGATGAAGCTGCGCCATTGTATGCGCCGCAAAGCATCGCTGCATTAGGTGAGCAAAAGATCCATCTTGTTGATAAACCAGGAGCCCCGCAAAGTGTGGTCATGATGGTTCGTCAGGGTATGCCTTACGATGCAACGGGCGATTTTTACCTAAGCCAACTGGCAAACTTCAACTTAGCTGGAAACTTCAATAGCCGCATTAACCAAAACCTACGTGAAGACAAGGGTTACACATACGGTGCTTACGGCTACTTCTCTGGAAATCCAGAAACTGGCTCGGTTGTTTTCACCGCGCAAGTACGAGCGGATGCAACGGTTGCTTCTATCATTGAGATGGAAAATGAGCTAAATGAATACTCGCAGTCAGGAATTACTGATGAAGAGATGAAATTTATGCGTCAAGCGGTCGGTCAAAAAGATGCACTGAAATATGAAACGCCAACACAAAAAGCGGAACTCATTAGTGATATTCTTAAGTACAACCTCGATCAAGATTACTTGCAGCAAAGAAACGCTATCGTAGAAAAAGTTGATAAGCAGACTTTGAATGCACTGGCTCAAAAGTGGTTTGATCCAAATGACTATCAAATTATCGTCGTTGGTGATGCTAAATCACTGCGTCCTCAATTAGAAAAGTTGGGGAAAGACGTAGAAGAGCTTGAAATCATTCGATAGAGTACACATTTAATAGCGGAGAAACGTTTCTCCGCTATTCATCTAGATAAGCGACTTTTCGTGGGTTATTTATCTAGATGCATTAAATATCAATAACTTAGCTTACGCTTGTCCTTTGTGATAAGTGTCCTGCTCCCAATATAAGCGAACCTCATTTTGACTGATTTTGCTGCGCGACTAAAAAAAGTTGCATCAAACCCCGAAGTATTTAAGCAGTTTGGACGCGGTGTTGAGCGAGAAACTTTGCGCTATCGTCAGGATGGACATCTAGCAACAACACCTCATCCAGAGGGGTTAGGCTCAGCGTTCACAAACCAATGGATCACGACTGATTTTTCTGAATCATTGTTAGAGTTCATTACTCCTGTGTCACATGAAATTCCAGAACTGATGGCACAACTGAAAGATATCCATCACTTCACGCAGACAAAAATGGGTGAAGAAAAGATGTGGCCTCTTTCTATGCCATGTTATGTTGGCTCGGAAGAGGATATTCAGCTTGCTCAGTACGGCTCTTCGAATGCAGCAAAAATGAAAACCCTGTACCGAGAAGGTCTAAAACGCCGCTATGGCAGCCTGATGCAAATCATTTCAGGTGTGCATTTTAACTTCTCGTTCCCTGAGACATTTTGGGACGCGCTTTACGGCGAGCAAGATGAACAAGCCCGCCAAGATGCTAAGTCTGATGCCTACTTTGCGCTGATCCGTAACTATTACCGTTTTGGTTGGATGATTCCGTATTTCTTCGGCGCATCGCCAGCGTTATGCGGCTCTTTTATTCAAGGTCGTGAAACCGATCTGCCATTCGAAAAAATTGGCGGCACTTTGTATTTGCCGAAATCGACGTCTTTGCGTTTGAGCGATCTGGGCTACACCAATAGTGCGCAAAGTGTACTGAAAATTGGCTTTAACAGCATTGATCAGTATCTGGATGGTTTGAGCGATGCGATTCGTCACCCATCAGAAGAGTTTGCGAAAATAGGCGTCAAAGTGGACGGTGAATACCGCCAGCTTAATTCCAATATTTTACAAATTGAGAACGAGCTATACGCTCCAATTCGCCCGAAACGCGTGTCGAAAAGTGGTGAGAAGCCTTCAGATGCGTTACGACGCGGTGGGGTTGAGTACATTGAAGTTCGCTCTCTAGACGTTAACCCATTCAGCGCAGTGGGGTTGGATGAAGAGCAAGTACGATTCCTTGATCTCTTCCTGACTTGGGCGGCCTTGTCAGACTCGGATCCAATGGACAACTGTGAATTAGAGTGTTGGCGCGACAACTGGAACAAAGTCATTGTTTCTGGTCGTGAAAAAGGGCTAATGCTTCAAATTGGTTGCCAAGGTGAACGTCTATCTCTGCAAGATTGGGCGCATCGAGTGTTTGTCGAGCTGCGTCAGATAGCACAGCAAATGGATATGGCTGCTGGTGGCAGTGCATACCAAGATGTGTGTAATAAACTCGAGACATGGATTGATAACCCAGAACTAACGATTTCAGGTCAACTATTAGAGCTGACGAAAGAGCTTGGTGGGTTAGGTAAAGTCGGCTGTGCGCTTGGCATGAAGTACCGCGAGGAAAATCTAGCTCACGGTTATCAGTACTACTCGCAAGATACGATGGAAACGGAAGTGGCGTCGTCAGTAGAAAAGCAAAAGCAAGCGGAACAAAGTGACACGCTATCTTTTGATGATTTTTTGGAAGATTACTTTGCTTATCTGAAGCAGTAGTGAATAGGTAAAGGTTGGGTGGGATTGAACATTAAACCGTTAGTAGTATCGGTACTCGGAAGCATGTTACTTGCAGGTTGTGCCACGGCACCGCCAAAGCAGCAGAATAATTTATGTGAGATATTTCGAGAGAAATCCGGCTGGTATGATGATGCCAAAGATATGGAAGAAAAGTGGGGAACCCCCATTCATGTCGCTATGGCTATCATTAAACAAGAAAGCAGCTTTCGGCACGATGCGAAACCACCCAAAGACTATTTATTGGGATTTATCCCTTGGGGACGAGTCAGCAGTGCGTATGGTTACGCTCAAGCTCAAGATCCTGCTTGGGAAGATTTCCAAGATGCGACGGGTCAGGGCGGTTCTCGTACCAACTTTGATGATTCAATGATGTTTGTCGGTTGGTATACTCACGAAACGAGGCGCCAACTAGGGATTTCGTTATGGGACCCATACAGTCAATATCTGGCTTATCATGAAGGTCGAGGTGGGTACAAGCGAGGTACTTATAAGCGAAAGCCCAGCTTGCTCAAAGTCGCTCGACGTGTTGAACAAACTGCAAAAACTTATGGCTGGCAGCTGAAGCAATGTCGTCAGGAATTGGAAGACAACAGCAGCTGGTTCTTTTAACCCACAGCCTGTTTATGTGCTGTAGGGATGAATGACATTTATTCAGTACCGAGAGGTATTGGAGTTACAATCAGGAGAGATGTAATGCCTTTACTCGATAGTTTTACCGTGGACCACACTCGCATGAATGCACCGGCAGTGCGAGTGGCGAAGACCATGCAGACCCCAAAAGGGGACACGATTACTGTCTTCGATTTACGCTTTACCGCGCCAAACAAAGACATCCTTTCTGAAAAAGGTATTCATACACTAGAGCACCTTTATGCAGGCTTTATGCGCAATCATCTAAACAGCGATTCTGTTGAGATCATCGATATTTCGCCTATGGGTTGCCGCACGGGCTTTTACATGAGCCTGATTGGCACTCCATCAGAGCAGCAAGTAGCGGATGCTTGGATTGCGGCCATGGAAGACGTACTAAAGGTAGAAAGCCAGAACAAGATCCCTGAACTCAACGAATACCAATGTGGTACGGCAGCGATGCACTCTTTAGAAGAAGCACAACAAATCGCGAAGAGCATTTTGGATGCTGGTGTATCGGTGAACAAAAATGATGAACTTGCTTTGCCTGAATCGATGCTAAAAGAGCTGCGCATCGACTAGTTGCTAAAAACTTATCAAGAAGCATATTTATCCAGAACTAAAAAGAGCCTGACATGATCAGGCTCTTTTCTTTTTATTTCTTATCGTGAGTTTTTCTCATCGTGATTTGTAGATAGGGGCTATTTTTTCTTTTTAGGATAAACACGAACGAGCTTGATGCGGTTTTCTTCAATCTCAACAAGCTCCATTGGATGACCCGCCACTCTCACGCTTAAATGGCTCTCTGGAATATCTTCCAGGTGCTCTAAAATAAGACCGTTTAACGTTCTTGGGCCATCCGTTGGTAAATCCCATTTCAGGCCTTTGTTAATATCTCGGATATTGGTGCTGCCTTCAATGAGGAAGCTTCCGTCACCTTGAGGACTGATTTCATCAGAAAGGCTTGGAGAAATCGAGGTCGTGAATTCGCCAATGATCTCTTCCAGAATATCTTCCAATGTCACCAAGCCAATAATGTCGCCATACTCATCAACAATCAGACCAATACGCTGTTTGTTGCGTTGGAACTTTAACATTTGCACGTTCAGTGGCGTACCTTCCGGGATGTAATAGACTTCATCCGCAGCACGTAATAGCGTCTCTTTATTGAACTCGTTTTTTTCCAGCATCAGGCGGTAAGCTTCACGCAGGCGCAGCATGCCAACCACTTCATCAATTTGGTCACGATAAAAAACAATGCGTCCATGTGGTGAGTGGGTAAGCTGACGAACGATGGATTTCCAGTCATCATTAATATCGATACCGGTAATCTCATTGCGTGGCACCATGATGTCGTTCACAGTGACGTGCTCAAGATCCAAAATAGATACCAACATGTCTTGGTGTCGGCGAGGGATCAAGCCGCCAGCTTCGTTTACTACGGTACGCAGCTCATCGGAACTAAGATGGTCTTCTACTGAGTGATCGGCTTTTACGCCAAGTAAACGAATAAAGCCATTCGTAATAAAGTTAACGAGCATCACCAAAGGTGATAGTAACTTCATCAATATGGTCAGTAGGATACTGCTCGCGTAAGACACGCGTTCAGGGTACAGCGCTGCAATTGTTTTTGGGGTAACTTCAGCAAAAACCAATACAACCATAGTCAGTGCACCGGTCGCGATAGCGACACCTAAATCACCATACAAACGCATACCAATAATGGTCGCGATGGCGGACGCGAGAATATTAACGAGGTTGTTGCCGATAAGAATAAGACCAATCAAACGATCTGGACGGTCTAATAGCCTTTCGACTCGCTTAGCGCCTTTATGCCCATTTTTGGCTAAGTGCTTTAAGCGATAACGGTTCAGAGACATCATCCCTGTTTCTGAGCCGGAAAAGTAACCTGATATGACGATAAGACACGCGAGTAGCGCAAACAAGATACCCGTAGAGATGTCGTCCAAAACGTTGCTGTTCCTTGTAAGTATTGGGTTATATAACGGTTGAGTAAGTCCGTTAAGTCAAAGGGTTAAGGCGTACTGTATTTTATCTAGCCTAAAATATAAAGGATAGGAGCCCTAGAGCTCCTTAATTCAAGATGATTTCTTTAACAAAGCGACTGCCAAAATACGCCAGAGTTAACAGCGTAGCCCCTGCGACAGCGAACCAAGTAACTTTTCTACCACGCCAACCTTTTTGATAATGACCCCAAAGCAGTATTGAGTACACAATCCAAGCGATGAAAGAAAGAATTCCTTTATGCGCTTTACCTTGAGCAAACATATCCTGCACAAAGACAAAGCCAGTAATGAGCGTGCCAGTTAACAATAAGTTACCGATCAAAATGATTTTGAATAGCTGACGCTCTACCATTAATAAAGGCGGCAGGTTTGGGTTAATCGCCAAAGATTTTTTTGTTTTCAGTTTGTGATCCAACCAAGCCAGCTGAAGTGCGTAGAGTGCACCGATAGTTAAAGTTGCGTATGAGAACAGCGCAAAAGAAATGTGAATGAGTAGCTTAGGGTCATTCTCTAGGTGCTTGATAAACGTGCTTGGCAGAAATGTGGCAGCAGATAAATTGATGGCAGCAAAGCTATAAACGACAGGCAATAAAAACCACAACCGATTTTTCAACATAGCAAGGCTCATGACCAGAGAAATTATAAAACTGATCAAAGAGGCTACGTTGAGAATACTAAGGTTTTGACCTGCACCATCAAAAATCAGATCACTCAAAATCCACGCATGAAAAACAAGCGCACAGGCAGCACTAGCAAACACTGTTTTTGCTTTGATTCCTGACTGCTGTGAGAGTCCGGGTATGATGGTCGCAATCGCCAAAACATAAAGTATGGCGGCCGCGATGGCTATTAAGCTATCCATGAATCCTAAATATTATTGTGCACAATGAGGAAATTATACCTTGCATTACACTTTGGGGCTACGTTATATCCGACATCAATCGTGAGAGATGAGATATTGAAATTAATAAGTTACCGCACCATATAGAAATAGAGACAAGAATAGAGCAGCGGTACGGGTATGACTCAGACCTTGGCTAATGTATACTCACACTAATTAATCGCCATTTTAGCGAAGAGACAAAGATGTTTGAGAATTTAACGGATCGATTATCCAAAACGCTGAAAAATATCAGTGGCAAAGGTCGTCTGACCGAAGACAACATTAAAGAGACCCTACGTGAAGTACGAATGGCCTTACTTGAAGCTGACGTTGCGCTTCCGGTTGTTCGTGAATTTGTTAACCGCGTTAAAGAAAAAGCGGTAGGTGTAGAAGTTTCTAAATCTCTGACTCCAGGTCAGGAATTTATCAAGATCGTTCAAACAGAACTTGAAGCCGTAATGGGTGAGTCGAATGAGGCGCTAAACCTTGCCGCTCAACCACCTGCTGTGCTTCTTATGGCGGGTCTACAAGGTGCGGGTAAAACCACATCGGTAGGTAAGCTATCTAAGCTTTTAAAAGAACGTGACAAGAAGAAAGTCTTGGTTGTGTCTGCCGACGTTTACCGCCCTGCGGCAATCAAGCAGCTTGAAACGCTGGCATCAGACATCGGTGTTGACTTCTTCCCATCATCTCCAGACCAGAAGCCTATTGATATCGCCAATGCAGCGATTGACCATGCGAAGAAAAAATTCTACGACGTATTGATTGTCGATACCGCAGGTCGCTTGGCGATTGATGAAGAGATGATGGGGGAGATCAAAGATCTTCACGCAGCTATCAACCCAGTAGAAACGCTATTTGTTGTTGACGCTATGACGGGTCAAGACGCAGCAAATACAGCAAAAGCCTTTGGCGATGCGCTACCTCTTACCGGTGTGGTTCTAACTAAAGTTGATGGTGATGCT
The DNA here is from genome assembly GCF_032970445.1 of Vibrio sp. T13N. Classification (NCBI taxonomy): domain Bacteria; kingdom Pseudomonadati; phylum Pseudomonadota; class Gammaproteobacteria; order Vibrionales; family Vibrionaceae; genus Vibrio; species Vibrio sp. T13N. The sequence continues at coordinate 308,760 of NZ_JAWJYE010000005.1, read as the reverse complement.
CGTGGTGGTGCAGCACTGTCAGTACGCCATGTAACGGGCAAACCAATCAAATTCTTGGGTGTCGGTGAAAAAACTGACGCGCTAGAACCGTTCCATCCAGATCGTGTTGCTTCACGTATTCTTGGTATGGGTGACGTTCTGTCTTTAATTGAAGACCTACAACGCAACGTTGACCAAGAAAAAGCAGAAAAGCTGGCGAAGAAGTTCAAAGAGAAGAAAGGTTTCGACCTTGAAGATTTCCGTGAACAGCTAGGCCAGATGCAAAACATGGGCGGCATGATGGGCATGATGGATAAGCTTCCTGGCATGTCTCAGCTACCAGACAATGTGAAAGACAAAGTCGATGACAAGATGTTCAAACAGATGGAAGCGATCATCAGCTCCATGACAATGAAAGAACGTCAACGCCCAGAGATTATCAAAGGCTCACGCAAGAAACGTATTGCGGCTGGTTCTGGTGTGCAGGTTCAAGACGTAAACCGCTTACTAAAACAGTTCACCCAAATGCAGAAGATGATGAAAAAGATGCAAAAAGGTGGCATGAAAGGCATGATGCGCAACATGCAAGGCATGATGGGCGGCATGGGTGGAGGCGGTGGCTTCAACCCATTTGGTCGTTAATTAATCGATCACGCATAGATTCAGGGTGTTAGGTACGTCACAAACTTTAAATTCAATTTATGTTGGTGAAAAAGTAACTAAACTCCTTGCATTGCTCCGGGAGAAGAGTAAAATTCCGGAGCTTTATTTTGGCACGAGACCCCAAACTATTTAATTTCTTGAATGGTTTTTGGGGTTAATTTTATTTTTGAGAAAGCAAAGAGGACGACATGGTAACCATTCGTTTGGCACGTCACGGCGCTAAAAAGCGTCCATTTTATCAAATCGTAGTAGCGGACAGCCGCAACGCTGCAACTGGCCGTTTCATCGAGAAAGTTGGTTTCTTCAACCCAACTGCTAAAGGTCAAGAAGAAGGTCTACGTCTAGACCTAGACCGCGTTAACCACTGGGTTGGTCAAGGCGCGTCTGTATCTGACCGCGTTGCTAAGCTAGTTAAAGACGCTCAAAAAGCGGCTTAATTTTTTACTTGAAAAGTAGAAACTAGTTTATGTCGATGAAAGGTAAAGAAACAATGAGCAACGAAAAGATTGTTGTAGGCAAGTTTGGTGCTACTTACGGCATTCGAGGTTGGCTTAAGGTTTTTTCCTACACAGACAATGCTGAAAGCATTTTCGATTACAGCCCTTGGTATATTAACCAAAAGGGCAAGTGGGTTGAGTACAAAGTAGAAAGTTGGAAGCGCCATAACAAAGGTATGGTGGCTAAGCTGGAAGGCATGGATGTTCGTGAAGATGCGCATCTAATGACGAACTTTGAAATTGCAATTGACCCTGCGGTACTTCCTGAATTGTCAGAAGATGAGTTCTACTGGCGCGAATTGTTTGGGATGCAAGTTGTAACCACTAAAGGTTACGATCTAGGTGTCGTTACTGACATGCTAGAAACTGGCTCAAACGATGTTCTGGTTGTTAAAGCAAATCTTAAAGATGCTTTCGGGCAGAAGGAACGATTAATCCCGTTCCTTGAAGAGCAAGTGATCATTAATGTTGATCGCGAAGCTCAACGGATCGAAGTTGACTGGGATCCTGGATTCTAATCTCCAAAATTACAGAGCGAGATAAACATGTGGGTTGGCGTTATTAGCCTTTTTCCAGAAATGTTCCGTTCTGTTACTGATTTTGGAGTAACAGGTCAAGCGGTTAAAAAAGGTCTTTTGTCGATTGAGACTTGGAATCCTAGAGATTTTACTCACGACAAACATCGCACTGTCGATGACCGACCTTACGGTGGTGGCCCTGGTATGTTAATGATGGTTCAGCCTTTGCGCGATGCCATTCATACCGCGAAGGCAGCCTCACCGGGCAAGACGAAAGTCATCTACCTTTCTCCTCAAGGTCGCAAGCTCGACCAGAAAGGAGTGGAAGAACTGGCAACGAATGAGAACTTGCTTCTGATTTGTGGTCGTTATGAAGGGGTAGATGAGCGCATCATTCAATCTGAAGTCGACGAAGAATGGTCGATTGGTGATTTTGTGATGACGGGTGGTGAGATACCAGCCATGACGTTAATCGATTCTGTCTCTCGGTTTGTTCCGGGTGTACTAGGGGATTTCGCGTCAGCAGAAGAAGACTCTTTTGCAAATGGCTTGTTAGATTGCCCTCACTATACGCGTCCAGAAGTATTGGATGACAAAGAGGTACCAGCGGTACTGATGTCAGGCAATCACAAGGACATTCGTCAATGGCGACTAAAACAGTCGCTGGGCCGAACTTGGCTTAGAAGACCAGAGCTCCTGGAAAACCTAGCTCTGACTGACGAACAGGAACAATTACTTGCCGAGTTTGTTAATGAACATAAAGTCATTAGTGAACATAACGCAAAGTAACCTAATTTATTTAGTATCAGTTTATTCTAGGAATTTAAAAAATGAGTAACATCATCAAAGCTCTTGAAGAAGAGCAAATGAAATCAGACCTACCTAAATTTGCACCAGGTGACACTGTTGTAGTTCAAGTTAAGGTAAAAGAAGGTGACCGTGAGCGTCTACAGGCTTTCGAAGGCGTTGTAATCGCAATCCGTAACCGTGGTCTACACTCTGCTTTCACTGTACGTAAAATCTCTAACGGTGAAGGTGTTGAGCGTACGTTCCAAACACACTCTCCAATCGTTGATAGCATCGAAGTTAAACGCCGTGGTGCAGTACGTCGTGCCAAGTTGTACTACCTACGTGAGCGTTCTGGTAAGTCTGCTCGTATCAAAGAGAAACTTGCTAAGAAGTAATGCTATAACTAGCGTTCTCATCTTAAACGGAGTCCTTTTAGGGCTCCGTTTTTTTATTTGTGTAATTAGCTTGCTCGTTTTCTTTTCACCCGACTTGTACTGTCGATGCTCATGCACTGGCATACTCTCCACTCTTCCGCCTTGCTCGAATAAAAATAGCTTTGCTAGATCATCAAAATAGTCAGAGTTGAAAAGAGGGGAATGAATACCGATTGCAGACCGCAATGGTTAAAATTCATCATTCTGGATAGCGACGAAGTAGCGGGATTCAGAATCTACTAGCCGAAAGCACTAGTGTTTAAGTCGTCAACTTCAGAAGTGTCCTTGCTGTGAGTGGATTCCTGATGTCGCTATGGTTCCTCGGAATGATGGCAAATGATGACCAAAGATTACAGGGCTCCGCGGTTAAAATTCGTCATTCTGGACAGCGACGAAGGAGCGTGATTCAGAATCTACTAGTCGAAAATGCAAGTGTTTAAGTTGTTAGCTTCATCCTTGCTGTGAGTAGATTCCTGATGTCGCTATGGCTCCTCGGAATGACGGCAAATGATGACCAAAGATTACAGGGCTCCGCGGTTAAAATTCTTCACTCTGGACAGCGACGACAGAGCGTGATTTAGACTCCCCAAGAAGGAGCCTAGGATATTCCTTTACCCTAGTGCCTCAATTAATACTGGTCTTCAGACCAGCCATCACTGTCGGACATATCGGGGGCGCCTGGGATGGTGTTTTCTTCATCTGCCCATTCACCAAAATCAATCATTTGGCATTGTTTACTGCAGAAAGGGCGATGAGGACTTTGTTCTCCCCATTCTACGTCGGCGCCACATTGTGGGCATTGAACGATGGTAATTTTAGACATAGTTGAGCGTCCCATTACTAATTGGTGTTAAAGGGTAGTATACCTAAATGAATTCAAGATGGCTTATTCAACGCGCTATTGCTGCTACGAAATTTTATCCAATATAAGCGCAATAAAGCGTTGAATTTTAGATTGTGGGGGAGGCTTAGTACCGTCTTAGCTGCACACAGCAAGTTCAAACTCAATATCTTGTGTGCACGCTTGACCGTTTTCAAACGACATAAACTTGATCGCAAAGCGGTTTTTATGGCCAGAAATCATAGGATAAACGCCATATTCCATTGGGATGTGGAGCCTTAGAATATTGGCTTCATCAGCGTCACTTTGGAAGAAACCCGCACGACCGATTTGAGCTTTGAAATGTCCGGTCTCTCTGGTGAGTTTCAACCATAGCGAAAGCGCATCAGATAAGGGCTTTAAGCTTACTTGCCACTGCTGTGCATCATGCTTTTTACGTTCAATGGGTAGGTGAAGCCAGTAATGTAACGCTGGCAAATCAAAACAACATGAACCACCCGGCAGATTAAAGCGTTGGCGGATAGAGCTTAAGAAGCGATCTTCTTTTAGTGCTTGACCAAAACGCTCTGCACCCATCAGTTGGCTATGAACGACATCTATCTCTTGTAGTAGGGTATTTAATGCGTCTTGATCGACGCCATCAACATTTAGCCAATGGCGGTACGACAGTCGTTGTTTCTCTAAATCTTTGGCCAGTTCACTTTTTAGCTGGATCTGTTCGAAGATTTCAACCATATCGAATAACGCACGGAAAAACAGTTGGTACTGGTGATTTTCGCTAAACCCAGAGGCCAAGTGAGCCTGACGCAGCAGAGACTCCACTCTTAGATAAATACGAGTTTTCTCATTTAACGGATGTTCAAATTTGTGCGTGGTCATCGACATAAGCCTTTGTGAGTTTCGTTCCTATTTTCGCAGATTTTTCTTACACATGGCTAGGTACTTTTCGTGCAAATCTGTGATTTGAAGCAAAAGATCTGGGTCACTTGGATTATTCTTAACCACATCGTCTGCAAGCGCGAGTCTTTGCTCTCTTGATGCTTGAGAGGCAAGGATAGCGCGAGCTTGTTCTTCACTCACATTGTCTCGTTTCATCGTGCGAGATATCTGTGTATTCGGTTCTACATCGACGACAAGAACTCGATCACACAAACTGTCTAGCTTGTTTTCTACGAGCAACGGCACCACAAGTAACGCATACTCTGAGGTGACTTGCTGCAAATCTTCGATCATCTTTTCACGAATTATCGGGTGCAACAGTGCGTTGAGCCATGCTTTTTCATCTGAGTTTGAAAAGATTTTCTCTCTCAGCTTTGCGCGATCTAAAGTTTGGTCTTCACGAACTATATCGTGACCAAAATGTTCAATAATCGCGTTTAGGCCGGGAGTGCCTGGCTCGACAACTTCTCTTGCTACAATGTCTGCATCGACGATATCGATTTTAAATTGTTGTTTGAACAGATTCGCGACGGTTGTTTTACCGCTAGCGATGCCACCTGTTAAACCAATAACCAAAGCCATTTACACTCCTAGAACTGAAGTAAAGTACCAGTTTAAAATCTGGTCGCCCCAAATTAAGCTTATCCAACCAGCAATTGCTAAGTAAGGACCGAAAGGGAAAGCTTTTTCAATTCCCTGTTTTTGCAAGCGTAGTTGAATGATGCCAAATACGATGCCAACCACAGAAGAAAGTAGAATGATCATCGGCAGTGACTGCCAGCCCAGCCAAGCCCCTAGTGCTGCTAGTAGTTTAAAATCACCATATCCCATTCCTTCTTTACCAGTAAGTAGCTTAAAGCCCCAGTAAACGGACCAGAGACATAGGTAACCAGCAATAGCACCAATGACAGAATCTTGTAGAGTAACAGGACTTATTTCGACTAATGCTAAGGCAATGCCAGCCCAAGTTAATGGTAATGTTAATTGGTCAGGTAACAACATAGTATCGAGATCGATAAATGTTGCGGCGATTAAGATAAAAGTGAAAAAGAGTAGGGCAACGGTAAAGTAACTAAAACCAAAGTGGTAAGCGACAAAGCCTGAGCAGAACGCAGTGAGCAGTTCAATCAGTGGATAGCGTGCGCTAATGGCTGTCTGACAGTTGTGGCATTTGCCTTTTAAAAGCAGCCAGCTAATCACAGGGATGTTGTCTCGAATTCGTATCGGCGTTGCGCACTTCTGACAGGAGGAGCGTGGGACGCTCAAGGTCAGCACTTCTTTAGGAGGTTCTATTTTGTATTCAGGAAATGACTCGGCACATTCGCGTCGCCATTCTAGTTCCATGATTTTAGGTAGTCGATAAATGACCACATTGAGGAAGCTACCCACGAGCAGACCGAAGATGGTGGCAAACACAACGAATAGCCAAGGGTAGTACTGGAATACTTCCATATTTGTCTCTTGAGCGATGAGTGAAATCAGCAAGATGCTGTTTTAAAGGAGTTAACAGCTCATTCTAGCCCAATACACTCATTAAGTTAAAGATTGGCAAGTACATTGCTGTCACTAATCCGCCAACAACGATGCCTAAAAAAACGATAATTAGCGGCTCTAGAATTTTACTAAGGTTGTCGACGGTGTTATCGACTTCAAACTCGTAGATCGTTGCAACTTTATTGAGCATATCGTCAAGTCGACCAGACTCTTCACCGATCATGACCATTTGTAACACTAATTCAGGGAACACATTACAGTTACGCATGGCAACATACATTGGCATACCTGCGGCGGTATCACGGTAAACTTCTTCTATGGCGAGTTGATAGTGTAAGTTTCCTGAGGTTTTTGATGTGGTTTTTAAACTGGTTAGAATTGGAATGCCTGCTGTAAAGCTCGTGGCGAGTGTTCGACTAAATTTGGCGATAGCGGCTTTTGATAATACGGGCCCAAGGACAGGAAATTTAAGCACAGAGCGATTGAGCATTAAGCGAAAAGAATCTGAACGCTTAGAGAGGATTCTCGCCGAGATGAATAGACTGATAGAGCCTAGTGCTATAAATGGGCTCCAGTTTTGTGTCCAGGCGGAAAGATCTAATACTTGCCTGGTAAACCAAGGTAAGTCAGCACCAAAACCAACAAACATTTTTTCAAACTCGGGAATGACTTTGGTGAGCATGATAAACGAGACGCCTAACGCTACTAGCACTACCATGGCTGGGTAAATCAAGGCTTTGATCACTTTCGCACGGAGTTGTTCATTTTTTTCTCGGTAGGTGGCTAAGCGCTCGAATACTTCTGCTAAGTTACCGGATTGCTCACCTGTGGCGATAAGGTCGGTATAGAGTGGGTCAAAGTGTTCACTTGCAGTGCGCATGGCTTTTGACATGGGTGTACCTGCCTCAACGGCGCGTGTCACGCTCATCAAAATGGATTTCATCTCTGCTTTTTTATGGTTTTCTGAGACCAATTTTAAAGCCTGAACTAAGGGCACACCGGTTATCAACATCGTCGAAATCTGACGGGTAAACACCGTGATGTCTCTGCCTTTCACGCGATGGCTGAGTTTAGTGAGAAACGAGATACTGCTCTTCTTTAACTTCTTGATCTTGATGTGTTGTGCGTCTAGACGCTCGCGTACTTCAATTTCTGTCATCGCGAGGGTTTGTCCAGACGTCTTTTTGCCTGAACTGTTGATGCCTTTCCAGCGGAAGTTTTTAAGTTGTGGTGTAGTGGTTTTCATAGAGGTGACTGCTGATTAAAGGATTAAAAATAAAGTACGCGCTGTAGTTCACTAAAACTTGTGATCCCTTGTTTGAGTTTTTCTATGCCCGACATTTGTAACGTGCTCATACCATTTGCGATGGCGAGTTTTTCTAGTTCATGTACCGAGGCGCCTTTAATAAGCGCTTCGGAAAGAAATTCATCAAAGCGCATTACTTCATAAATCCCCGTTCGGCCGGAATAACCATGGGTACACTCATTGCATCCATCGGGATTGGCTTTAAAAATGTTGTCGCTTGCTTGAATTCCGAGATGTTGTAGCTGAACGGTAAGCTCTTGTGATTGTTTGCAGTGCGAGCACAGTTTACGGGCTAAGCGCTGGGCAATAATCAAACTAAGAGATGAGGCCAAGTTAAAGCTTTCTACGCCCATGTTTGATAAACGAATAACCGTTTCAGCTGCAGAATTGGTATGTAAGGTTGAAAGTACTAAGTGACCGGTTTGCGATGCTTTTATGGCGATTTCCGCAGTGTCTAAGTCACGAATCTCACCGACCATTACTACATCGGGGTCTTGACGAAGAAAAGAGCGTAATGCCTCTGCGAAGCCAAAGCCGATCTTGGGCTGTACTTGTACTTGGTTAATGCCCGATAAGTTAATTTCTACCGGATCTTCTGCTGTGGAAATGTTGATTTCTGGCTTATTGAGAATACTCAGCCCAGTGTACAGAGAAACGGTTTTTCCGCTCCCGGTAGGGCCTGTCATCAGAATCATGCCTTGTGGGCGACGCAGCGCATCCAAGTACAATTGTTTTTGTTGTTCGCTATAACCAAGCTTGTCGATATCCAGTGACGCAGAGCTGCTGTCGAGCAGTCGTAATACAATTTTCTCTCCGAATAGAGTCGGTAGCGTGGATACACGCATATCAATCGCGGTGTCTTGATTCAACTTGAGCTTAATACGCCCATCTTGTGGTAAACGTCGCTCTGCAATATCAAGCTTAGAGAGGATTTTGATACGAGCGGATAAGCGGCGACTTAAGTGGCTTGGTGGCTGCTGTGTTTCAATTAAGATGCCATCACAGCGTAGGCGAACGCGGTACATCTTTTCATAAGGTTCAAAGTGGATATCGGATGCGCCTTTGCGCACAGCGTCCAACAGAATTTGGTTGATATAACGACTAACAGGAGATTCGTCTTGGCTCAAGTCTTCAATGTTGTCGATTTCATCTGCGCCCACGTCAACCAGATTGGCTAACTCTTCTTGGTTGATCTCTTTTAATCCGGACTTCTCATGGCTCAATGAACGACCATATAAGCGTCGAATTGCCGCGCTGAGTTGACGAAAATCCGCCAAGACCAGTTCAATCTGTAAACCAGTGGCAAAGCGGAAATCGTCTTCTGCTTGTTGGTTCGTGGGGTCGGCAACGGCGAGTAATAACGTTGAAGTCGTGCGGTGGAGTGGGAGTGCGTTATGTCGAGTGATTAATTCACGTAGACCGAGTTGTTGACAAAGCGAAGCGTACTCATACTGAGATAACTCGGGCTGACTCAAACCAAAGAGAGAACTTAAGTGATCAGCTAGCTCACTTGACGTGAAGAATCCAGAACTGAGTAAAGCTTCCGGCATCGAAATGCCAGAAGCTTTGACTTGCTCTATTAACGATTCTTCTTGGGAAAATGTTAGTAACCCTTTTTGGCGAAGAACGGTGGAGAGGTTGGTGTGCATTAGTTTTTCGGGCACCAATCAGCAACGTTAGCTGTCTGACTACCGCCATTAGCGCAATCTACAGTCCAAGTTACTCCAGCCGTTGTCAAGGACGGGGTGATTTCAATTGTATCACCTGCAACTAGTTTTCCTTTTGTTTTACCTGTATCTACAATTGCTTTTATCGTAGGCAGAGCACTACTAGTACCACCATCAGCTTTAACAGTGAAGCTGCCTAGGTTTTGGGCTAAAGGTACACCACCATTACCTGAGTTACAGTTTGAACTGCCATTTATAATACAGATACCTAACGATGTTTTCATCGCTGAGGAAGCGCTTAGCATTTCACTAGCATGCGCTTTCATGGTGTAATTTTGATATGCAGGCACGGCAAATGCGGCCAAAATACCAATAATCGCCACCACAATCATTAATTCAATCAGAGTAAAACCCTGTTGTTTGTTTTGTTTACTGTTTTTCATTTTTAACCCTTTCCTAAAAATTAATAATGCTCTTGCATTAGCGAAAGATTATGGAGAGTTAAGGTGGGTTGAAAATGGGGAAGAGATGGGCTCTCGAGTGAGATAAAACTCTTTGGTGAAAAGTTGCATATCGCATGCAGAGTTTTGCGAGTAGTGCTATTTTTTAGTGGATAAAAAGAAAGGACCTATTGGCCCTTTTTAATGATGAATTACTCACAACTCACTGAGTTAGTTGAAGTAATTTAGATTGTGTTGCTTTTATTATTTGAAGCGCATCGAAAGATCCATCGCTTTTAGATGCTTAGTCAACGCGCCTACCGAAATGTAATCGACACCGGTTTCTGCGTATTCTGCGATGGTCTCTAGCGTAATGTTGCCGGAGTTTTCTAAAGCGGCACGACCTGCGTTAATCGCTACGGCTTCACGCATCATTTCTTTTGTGAAGTTATCTAGCATGATGATGTCGGCACCAGCGTCTATCGCTTGTTTCAACTCTTCTAAGCTTTCCGTTTCTACTTCTACCGGTTTGCCTGGGTTAAGCTCTTTCGCTTTTTGGATGGCTTGAGTGATGCCACCACAAGCAATAATGTGGTTTTCTTTAATGAGGTAAGCATCGAACACGCCGATGCGATGGTTAAAGCCACCACCGCACGTCACGGCGTATTTTAGTGCGCTACGCAGACCTGGAATGGTTTTGCGTGTGTCTAGTAGACGACACTCAGTATGCGCGATTTTTTCAGCGTACTCTGCGGTAACTGTTGCGCAGCCAGACAGCGTTTGGATGAAGTTCATTGCGTTACGCTCACCAGTCAACAAGTCACGAGCAGGGCCTGTCAGAGTACAAAGGTTTTGGTTTGGTTCGACTTTATCGCCGTCCTTTACGTGCCATTCAATGCTGACCTTACCACCGAGCTGCTTAAAAACTTCATCAGCCCATGCTTGACCACAGAACACACCATGCTCACGAGTAATAATCGTTGCGGTATTAACCGCATCGGCAGGGATCAAAGATGCAGTAATATCGTTATCTGCGTCGACACTGCCACCTAGATCTTCTTTTAAGGTATCAGCGACAGAGCGAGTGATCTCTAAAGGGAGTTGTTGTTTAAGGTATTCTAGGCGTTCTTGAATGTTGTGTGTGTTCTTCATCGCAAATCTTGTCTTGAAAGGGAGATGGCAACGAATGATACTCTCCGGTGTCAATAATTTCAGCAGTTAATTTGCAAAGTAGAGAGGTTGATATGCGCCCAATTATCGAGAATGGCTGGCTGACACAGGCAAAGCATGTTCCGTCACCATTTTTTGATGTCCGCTCTGATATAAACGACATCTCTCTGCTGGTGGTACACAACATCAGTTTGCCTCCTGGGCAGTTTGGTGGACCATATATAGAGGACTTCTTCACTGGCAAGCTAGACCCAAACGCACATCCATTTTTTGAAGTTATTCACAAAATGGGCGTTTCTGCACATTGCTTGATTAAGAGAAACGGCGAGGTTGTTCAATTTGTTTCTTTTCTCGATAGAGCATGGCATGCCGGTCAATCCAGTTTTGCGGGCAGGGAGCGTTGTAATGACTATTCCATTGGTATCGAGCTTGAAGGGACAGAGTTTACTGCCTACACAGAAGCGCAATATCAATCACTTGTAGAGATCACTGAGGTGATTATGCAGTCTTATCCCCACATCACCCTGCCACGAATTACTGGTCATCAATATATTGCGCCCTTGAGAAAAAGCGATCCTGGTCTAAGCTTTGATTGGGTGAAATATAGACAACTTATACAGCGTTGATTTGTAGCGAAAGTGTAAATTCAAAAAAGCGAAATAAATAAGGCATACGATCAGGTATGCCTTTTTTTGATACCAGAAATATTAATGATTGTTAAAAATTAACTACATTTTTACGCTCGTATACGCCGTTTTGGTGAAGAAGTAGACTGATAATTTTGTCATTTTCTGTATTTCTTTTCCAAAATTGCTAGCACGTCGACTTCCCATTTGTATGCTTTATGTAATTGGTCATACCAATTCTATTGCTGTTTTAACAGTCGATTGTTATCAGAGTGTTGGAAGTAAGCTCGTTCTATGATTTAGGTCAATTTTCGGCTGGACAGTGGCGTTTTAATTATGTTAATTTCTGCACCAACTTAAAATTGGTATTACCAATTACCTGCAAGAGTAGAAGAACAATAAATTATGGCTTATCAAAGGATTCGTCAGCCAAAACTCTCTGATGTTATAGAACAAGAGTTAGAAAGGTTGATAGTGGAAGGAACATTGTCTCCGGGGCAACAACTGCCTCCAGAGCGTGAACTGGCAAAACAGTTCGATGTGTCTCGTCCTTCAGTCCGAGAAGCCATTCAACGCTTGGAAGCGAAGCGTTTGTTGACTCGTCGCCAAGGTGGCGGAACATTCGTAAGTGAGAATATCTGGAAGAGCTTTTCAGATCCCTTGTTGAATTTGTTGTCTAGTCATTCTGAAACCCAGCTTGATGTGCTTGAGTCTCGTCATGCGATGGAAGGAATTTCAGCCTACTTTGCAGCTTTACGTGGTACCGAAGAAGATTTTGCGCGTATTCAAGGTTGCCTTGAGCGCATTAGCCAAGAGCAAGCAAACAACGATATCGAAGCTGAATCTGCGGAAGTAATGCAATTTTTGATCGCTTTGACAGAAGCCGCGCACAACGTGGTTTTGTTGCACATTGTTCGAAGCTTAGCACCTTTGCTTGAGCAAAATATTCTACAAAATTTTAAATTACTACGTCGCCGCCCAGAAGCGGTCGAGAAAGTCAGTAAACACCGAGCCAATATCGTGGATGCGATTGTTTCTGGTCAGCCTGAAAAGGCGCGAGAAATGTCCCACTCGCACTTGGCTTACATCGAAGAAACATTGTTGGATTTGACTCGAGAAGAGTCTCGACGAGAGCGTTCTCTACGTCGAATTCAGCAGGGTAATGACTCGTAAGAGCGTTACTTAAATAAGTAGATCCAACCAACAGAAGGATAGATCGCCATGTCTGATATGAAGCATGACGTAGATGCACTGGAAACTCAAGAATGGCTACAAGCGCTTGAGTCAGTTGTACGTGAAGAAGGTCTAGAGCGTGCTCAATTCCTATTAGAGCAAGTTCTAGATAAAGCACGTCTAGACGGTGTTGATATGCCAACAGGTATCACAACTAACTACATCAACACGATTCCTGCAGACCAAGAACCAGCATACCCAGGTGACACAACACTTGAGCGTCGTATTCGCTCAATTATTCGTTGGAACGCTATCATGATCGTTCTACGTGCATCTAAGAAAGACCTAGAGCTAGGCGGCCACATGGCGTCTTTCCAGTCTTCTGCTGCGTTCTACGAGACATGTTTCAACCACTTCTTCCGTGCGCCAAACGAGAAGGACGGTGGCGACCTAGTTTACTACCAAGGTCACATTTCACCAGGTATCTACTCACGTGCATTCGTTGAAGGTCGTCTAACTGAAGAGCAGCTAGACAACTTCCGTCAAGAAGTAGACGGCAAAGGTATTCCTTCATACCCGCACCCTAAACTGATGCCTGAATTCTGGCAGTTCCCGACAGTATCGATGGGCCTAGGTCCAATCGCTTCTATCTACCAAGCTCGTTTCCTTAAGTACCTAGAAGGCCGTGGTCTTAAAGATACTTCAGAGCAGCGCGTTTACGCGTTCCTAGGTGACGGTGAGATGGATGAGCCAGAATCACGTGGTGCTATCTCTTTCGCTGCGCGTGAGAAACTAGACAACCTATGTTTCCTAATCAACTGTAACCTACAGCGTCTAGATGGCCCTGTAATGGGTAACGGTAAGATCATTCAAGAACTTGAAGGTCTGTTCAAAGGTGCTGGTTGGAACGTAGTGAAAGTAATCTGGGGTAACAACTGGGATTCACTACTAGCTAAAGATACTTCTGGTAAGCTTCTACAGCTTATGAACGAAACGATCGATGGCGACTACCAAACATTCAAATCAAAAGATGGCGCTTACGTACGTGAGCACTTCTTTGGTAAGTACCCAGAGACAGCGGCACTTGTTGCTGACATGACTGATGACGAAATCTTCGCACTTAAGCGTGGTGGTCACGAGTCTTCTAAGCTATACGCGGCATACAAAAACGCGGCAGAAACTAAAGGTCGTCCAACAGTAATCCTAGCTAAGACTGTTAAAGGTTACGGCATGGGTGAAGCGGCTGAAGGTAAGAACATCGCGCACCAAGTTAAGAAGATGGACATGACTCACGTACTACACCTACGTGATCGTCTAGGTCTTCAAGACATCCTAACTGACGAAGCTGTGAAAGAACTTCCGTACCTGAAACTTGAAGAAGGTTCAAAAGAGTACGAATACCTACACGCTCGTCGTAAAGCGCTACACGGCTACACACCACAGCGTCTACCAAAATTCACTCAAGAATTCATCGTTCCTGAGCTAGAAGAATTCAAGCCACTACTAGAAGAACAGAAGCGTGATATCTCTTCTACTATGGCATTCGTACGTGCACTAAACGTTCTACTTAAGAACAAGAACATTGGTAAGAACATCGTTCCTATCATTGCTGACGAAGCGCGTACATTCGGTATGGAAGGTCTGTTCCGTCAAATCGGTATCTACAACCCGCACGGTCAAACTTACACACCAGAAGACCGTGGCGTTGTCTCTTACTACAAAGAAGCGACTTCAGGTCAGGTTCTACAAGAAGGTATCAACGAGCTAGGTGCTATGTCTTCATGGGTTGCTGCTGCGACTTCATACTCGACAAACGACCTACCAATGATTCCGTTCTACATCTACTACTCAATGTTCGGCTTCCAACGTGTTGGCGACATGGCGTGGATGGCTGGTGACCAACAAGCACGTGGTTTCCTACTAGGTGCAACTGCGGGTCGTACAACGTTGAACGGTGAAGGTCTACAGCACGAAGACGGCCACTCGCACATTTTGGCGGGTACGGTTCCTAACTGTATTTCTTACGACCCAACATTCGCGTACGAAGTAGCAGTAATCATGCAAGACGGTATCCGTCGCATGTACGGTCCAGAACAAGAAAACGTGTTCTACTACCTAACGCTAATGAACGAAAACTACGCAATGCCAGCAATGCCAGAAGGCGCTGAAGAAGGCATCCGTAAAGGTATCTACAAGCTAGAAACTTACACGGGCGACAACGCGAAAGTTCAGCTAATGAGCTCTGGTACTATCATGAATGAAGTACGTAAAGCAGCTCAAATCCTAAGCGAAGATTACGGTGTTGCTTCTGATGTTTACTCGGTAACGTCATTCAACGAACTAACTCGCGATGGCCAAGATGCAGAGCGTTTCAACATGCTTCACCCAGAAGCGGAAGCGAAAGTACCTTACATCCAAACAGTAATGGGTACTGAGCCTGCTATCGCAGCAACTGACTACATGAAGAACTACGCAGAGCAGGTTCGTGCATACATTCCTGCTGAGTCTTTCAAAGTTCTTGGTACTGATGGCTTCGGTCGTTCAGACAGCCGTGAAAACCTACGTCGTCACTTCGAAGTGAACGCAGGTTACGTAGTAGTAGCAGCGCTAACTGAACTAGCGAAACGTGGCGAAGTTGAGAAATCTGTAGTTGCAGAAGCAATTAAGAAATTCGACATCGACACAGAGAAAACAAACCCGCTATACGCTTAATTAAGAAGGTAGATAAGAAATGGCAATCGAAATTAATGTACCAGACATCGGTGCGGATGAGGTTGAAGTTACTGAGATTCTTGTAAGCGTTGGCGACAAGGTTGAAGAAGAGCAGTCTCTGATCACAGTTGAAGGCGATAAAGCTTCTATGGAAGTTCCTGCTTCTCAAGCGGGTATCGTTAAAGAAATCAAAGTTGCAGAAGGCGACAAGGTTTCTACTGGTTCTCTAATCATGATTTTCGAAGCCGAGGGTGCAGCTGACGCTGCACCTGCTCCTGCGGCAGAAGCAGCTCCAGCAGCAGCTCCAGCTCCAGCAGCAGCGGCAGAACTAAAAGAAGTTCACGTACCAGACATCGGTGGTGATGAAGTAGAAGTTACTGAAATCATGGTTGCTGTTGGCGACAGCATCGAAGAAGAGCAATCTCTTCTAACTGTTGAAGGCGACAAAGCTTCTATGGAAGTTCCAGCGCCATTCGCAGGTATTCTAAAAGAGATCAAAGTTGCAGCAGGCGATAAAGTATCGACTGGCTCACTTATCATGGTGTTCGAAACAGCAGGTTCAGGTGCCCCAGCAGCACCAGCAGCAGTAGAAGCACCAGCGGCAGCAGCTCCAGCAGCGTCTGCGGCAAAAGAAGTGAACGTTCCAGATATCGGCGGCGACGAAGTTGAAGTTACTGAGATCATGGTTGCCGTTGGCGACACAGTGGAAGAAGAGCAATCTCTAATCACTGTTGAAGGTGACAAAGCTTCTATGGAAGTTCCTGCACCATTTGCTGGTACGGTTAAAGAAATCAAGATTGCAGCTGGTGACAAAGTGTCTACTGGCTCACTAATCATGGTATTCGAAGTGGCGGGCGCAGCACCTGCTCCTGCAGCGGCTCCAGCTCAAGCGGCAGCACCTGCAGCTCCAGCTCCTAAAGCAGAAGCTCCAGCGGCAGCAGCTCCAGCAGCGACTGGCGATTTCAAAGAAAACGATGAGTACGCTCATGCGTCTCCAGTTGTTCGTCGTCTAGCGCGTGAGTTTGGCGTTAATCTTTCTAAGGTTAAAGGTTCTGGTCGTAAGAGCCGTATCCTAAAAGAAGACGTTCAAGCTTACGTGAAAGATGCACTTAAGCGTCTTGAGTCTGGCGCAGGTGCAGCAGCATCTGGCAAAGGCGACGGCGCGGCTCTTGGTCTACTACCATGGCCAAAAGTGGACTTCAGCAAGTTTGGTGAGACAGAAGTTCAACCGCTATCTCGCATTAAGAAGATCTCTGGCGCTAACCTACACCGTAACTGGGTAATGATCCCGCACGTTACACAGTGGGATAACGCAGACATCACGGCTCTTGAAGCATTCCGTAAAGAGCAAAACGCGATTGAAGCGAAGAAAGACACTGGCATGAAGATCACACCACTTGTGTTCATCATGAAAGCGGTAGCTAAAGCGCTTGAAGCGTTCCCAGCGTTCAACTCTTCTCTATCAGAAGACGGTGAGAGCCTAATTCTGAAGAAATACGTGAATGTTGGTATCGCGGTAGATACACCAAACGGTCTAGTTGTTCCTGTATTTAAAGATGTGAACAAGAAAGGCATCTACGAGCTATCTGAAGAGCTAATGGCTGTTTCTAAGAAAGCACGTGCTGGTAAGCTAACTGCGGCAGACATGCAAGGTGGCTGTTTCACTATCTCTAGCCTAGGCGGTATCGGCGGTACGGCGTTTACTCCAATCGTAAACGCGCCAGAAGTTGGTATCCTAGGTGTGTCTAAGTCAGAAATGAAACCGGTATGGAACGGTAAAGAGTTCGAACCGCGTCTACAACTTCCACTATCTCTATCATACGACCACCGTGTGATCGATGGTGCTGAAGGTGCGCGCTTCATCACTTACCTAAACTCATGTCTATCTGACATTCGTCGTCTAGTTCTGTAATAGAAATTAGATGAATGAGAGGCGGCAACTTAGCCGCCTCTGCTAATCATAATTACCGACAATTTGGTTATCAGCCTTGCTTCGTTCAGGGTTTTCACAATCGAATTGTTGTCTAGCTCACAGGCTAAATTGATTTACTTTTCACACCATTAACATCTCTGTAAACTGTTAGCGGTCTGAAAATAACTGTTTAAAACAAATCTCTCTTAAACATAAAAAATCGATACCCACTCAGCCTGTTAGGGATAATGACTACAAGAGGTCAAAATGAGCAAAGAAATTAAAGCCCAAGTTGTTGTACTTGGTTCTGGTCCTGCTGGTTACTCCGCTGCATTCCGTTGTGCGGACTTAGGTCTTGAAACTGTACTAGTTGAACGTTACAGCACGCTTGGCGGTGTATGTCTGAACGTGGGTTGTATCCCATCTAAAGCACTGCTTCACGTTTCTAAAGTAATTGAAGAAGCGAAAGCGATGGCTGACCACGGCGTTGTGTTCGGTGAGCCTCAAACAGACATCAGCAAAATCCGCATCTGGAAAGAAAAAGTTGTTAACCAACTAACTGGCGGCCTAAGCGGCATGGCTAAGATGCGTAACGTAACAGTAGTTAACGGTTACGGTAAGTTCACTGGCCCTAACTCTATCCTTGTAGAAGGCGAAGGTGAGCCAACAGTTGTTAACTTTGACAACGCAATCGTTGCGGCTGGTTCTCGTCCAATCAAACTGCCATTTATCCCGCATGAAGACCCACGTATTTGGGACTCTACTGACGCTCTTGAACTAAAAGAAGTGCCAGAAAAACTGCTTATCATGGGTGGTGGTATCATCGGTCTAGAAATGGGTACGGTTTACCACTCTCTAGGTTCTAAAGTTGAAGTTGTTGAAATGTTTGACCAGGTAATTCCTGCAGCAGACAAAGATATCGTGAAAGTATTTACTAAGCGTATCAAAGACAAGTTCAAGCTAATGCTAGAAACGAAAGTAACAGCAGTTGAAGCAAAAGAAGACGGTATCTACGTTTCAATGGAAGGCAAGAAAGCGCCAGCTGAAGCTGAGCGTTACGATGCGGTTCTAGTAGCTATCGGTCGTGTACCAAATGGTAAGCTAATCGACGGTGAAAAAGCGGGTCTAGAAATTGACGAGCGTGGCTTCATCAACGTTGATAAGCAAATGCGTACTAACGTTCCTCACATCTTCGCGATCGGTGATATCGTTGGTCAACCAATGCTTGCTCACAAAGGTGTGCATGAAGGTCACGTAGCTGCTGAAGTTATCTCTGGTAAGAAGCACTACTTCGACCCTAAAGTTATCCCTTCAATTGCGTACACTGAGCCAGAAGTGGCTTGGGTTGGTAAGACTGAGAAAGAAGCGAAAGAAGAAGGCATCAAGTACGAAGTGGCAACATTCCCTTGGGCAGCATCAGGTCGTGCAATCGCATCTGACTGTGCAGACGGTATGACTAAGCTAATCTTCGACAAAGAAACTCATCGCGTAATCGGTGGTGCTATCGTTGGTACTAACGGTGGTGAACTACTAGGCGAAATCGGCCTTGCAATTGAGATGGGCTGTGATGCAGAAGATATCGCTCTGACTATCCACGCTCACCCAACTCTACACGAGTCTGTAGGTCTAGCTGCTGAAGTATTTGAAGGTTCAATCACTGACCTGCCAAACAAAAAAGCAGTTAAGAAGAAGTAAGCTTTTTCTGACTTAATGATAGAAACCGCTGCATTGCAGCGGTTTTTTTATGTTTGTTAGGTAGGAATATAAACGTGTGCTCGGCTGACAGCAGACAATAAAAAGCCCACCAAACGGTGGGCTGACATATATTGCGAGTTAAGCTTTAGTGTTCACGGTTGTAAATGCAAAGCATGTCTAAGTATGAACTAACAAGGTGCTTAAGTTCCGCTTCACTTTTTGCACGGTTCGCTTGGACAAACAGTGAGTAACAAATACCGTGGAACAAGTTTGCCAAGTGTTCTGAATCGTGCTGGTCACACACTTCGCCACGTTCAATCGCTTTAATGAACATGTTTTGTACCAGCAACTGGTTAGTACGGTTAGTTGAAACAAACAATGGCCATACTTCGTCACGTGTTGAAGCACTCCACTCGAACCAAACTTTTAGCCAGTGACAGTCTTGACTGACAAGCTCGATCATTGCATTAGTAATATTGGCGATGTTTTCACGTGCGTGTAAGTCTAAGTCAATGTTATCCGATAGGAAGTTCGAGAACTGACGTACGACGTGGTTGAGTACTTCATCCACTAAGTCTTCACGAGTCGGGAAGTAGTTAAAAACGGTCGCCACAGAAACTTGAGCAATTTCTGCGATATCTGCGTGACCACCACGACCGATGCCGCGGCGCGCAAACACTTCCAATGCGATTTCCATTAACTGTTGCTTACGCTTAATCGGGGAAAGCCTAGTTCTAGGTCTCTTTGCAATTGAGTCCATATCCATTTTCCTTGCCATTTGAGTTGATATTGGGGGTAACCCCCTAATTGATTATTTTAATAGTTGCTTAAAGCAGTGATGAGTGTAATGGTGCATATCAACAAGGTCAACATCTGTAGAACAATTTATATACAGTAATGTCATTATTATTGATAAAATTAGCTATGAACTTTATAAAACTAAGACCTTCTTCCAAGATTTTTTGGCAACAGGATGTGACTTTCAACCCAATGAACGTGGTGATACACTACACGCCGTAAGATTAGGTGATCGTTTGCGTGCGACTTACCTCAACCCACAAATTAGATTGAGCACAGTATGAAACATACAATAGAAGTCATGATTTCTGAGCAAGAAGTTCAGGAACGAGTTCGTGAATTAGGCAAACAAATTACAGAGCGTTATCAAGGTAGTGAAGATCTTGTGTTGGTAGGCTTATTGCGTGGCTCATTTGTATTTATGGCAGACTTGGCACGTGCTATCGAACTGACTCACCAAGTTGATTTTATGACAGCGTCAAGCTACGGCAACACAATGGAAAGTTCACGTGACGTTCGTATCTTGAAAGATTTGGATGATGACATCAAAGGCAAAGACATTTTGCTTGTTGAAGACATCATTGATACAGGTAACACACTAAATAAAATCCGTGAGATCTTATCGCTGCGTGAGCCGAAGTCTATCGCGATTTGTACGCTCCTAGATAAACCATCTCGTCGTGAAGTGAATGTTCCTGTGGATTGGATTGGTTTTGAAATCCCAGATGAGTTTGTCGTTGGTGTGGGTATTGATTACGCGCAGAAATACCGCCACTTACCATACATCGGTAAAGTTGTACCTCAAGAATAATCATTGAGAGCAGCATTAAAAATACAAAAAAACGCCCATCTCAGATGAGCGTTTTTTGTTCAACTTTTAGATGTAGCTTAGCGACAAAGCAGCTTATTGTCTGTATTTAGAATCGTCGAAAGGGCTTTCTGATAAGACGCTTCTACGGTTTCCTTAGAGTTAGAACGAATGCCTAAGTACTCTAAACGACCATCTTCAATTCCGTATACCACGCCATGAATTTCAACATCTTGCCCACGCTCCCAAGCGTTTTGCAGGATGGTTGAGTTACCCAAGTTGTACACTTGCTCTGCGACATTAAGCTCACCTAGTTTATCTGCTCGATCTTGCTGCGGCATTTGATCTAAGTAAGTGCGGTGTTTGAAATAGATATCTCTGATATGTAACAGCCAATTATTAATAAGACCTAGCTTAGGGTTATCAATGGCAGCGTTTACGCCACCACAGCCATAGTGTCCACAGACAATGATGTGCTTAACCTTAAGAACGTCTACGGCGTATTGAACGACGGACAGACAGTTGAGATCAGTATGGATGACTTGGTTTGCAACATTCCGATGAACGAATAGTTCACCCGAGTATAGTCCGGTTAGTCGCTCGGCAGGGACACGGCTATCAGAACAGCCAATCCAAAGAAAATCGGGCTTTTGACCCTCTGCGAGTTTTGCGAAGTATTCAGGTCGATCAGATTTGATCTCTTGAGACCATTTTGAATTGTTTTCAAATAACTGTTTAATTTCCGGCATCTTGCAAACTACTTCCCTTAAAAGACAAAAGCGCTGCCGCTTATATGAACATGCAAGCGATCAGTGTTGTAACTATACACAATGTTACAATTTCGATCCCGTTAAATATTCGTCAGACAGGACTCATCTGACTAGTTTTCATCAATAAAAACGTAAAATTAGGCCTAATTATTTGTGGTGTGAATTTAGCCTTAATCTATTTATGGTTTAAATTTTCGCCTGGCTCGTTAAAGTAATGACATTTTACTTTTTAAAATTGAATGCAGGGAAATCAGCAGTGTTCGGTAGTCGTTTTGAAGATATTAATTTCAAAGGGGATGTATTTGGCGGGGTAACCACGGCGATTATCTCTCTTCCTTTGGCGTTAGCGTTCGGTGTTGCATCCGGTGCAGGGGCAGAAGCAGGCCTCTGGGGCGCAATAATGGTCGGTTTGTTTGCTTCGTTGTTTGGTGGTTCTAATACGTTAATATCAGAACCAACAGGGCCAATGACGGTAATCATGACCGCTGTGTTAACCAGTATGATGGCGAAGTATCCAGAAACGGGCATGGCCATGACCTTCACGGTTGTTATGATGGCTGGCGCGTTCCAAATCCTATTAGGGACGTTAAAACTGGGTAAATACGTTACCTTGATGCCTTATAGCGTGATTTCGGGCTTTATGTCAGGGATTGGCGTGATTCTTATCATTTTGCAGCTATCACCTTTGATGGGGCATGCTGCTCCTTCTGGAGGAGTGCTCGGAACATTATCTGCTTTGCCGGAGACCATTTCTAACCTTAAGTTCAGTGAACTGTTTTTAGGTCTACTAACTTTGGGTATTCTCTTTTTCTTCCCTAAGCAGTATCGAAAATATGTACCAGCGCAACTCGTGGCGTTGGTTGCGGTGACTTTGTTGTCTGTGATGCTCTTCGATACGGAAGATATTCGTCGTATCGGTGAAATCCCGGCAGGATTGCCTTCTCTCGTTGCGCCTCATATTGATCCAGATATGTTTGTTGAGATGGTTATTGATGCGTTGGTGCTCGGCACCTTAGGTTGTATCGATACTTTGTTGACGGCGGTTATCGGTGACTCCTTGACTCGTAAAGAGCACGACTCAGACAAAGAACTGCGAGGCCAAGGTCTTGCCAACATGATCTCAGGCTTGTTCGGTGCACTACCTGGCGCGGGCGCAACGATGGGCACGGTGACTAACATTCAAGTTGGGGCTCGTTCGCCATTGTCCGGTGTGATTCGTGCACTTATGCTTGCATTGGTCGTATTGGTTGCTGGTGGATTAACGGAGCCGATCCCAATGGCTGTGTTGGCTGGCATTGCAGTATATGTCGGCTTTAACATTTTGGATTGGAGTTTTATTCAACGAGCACACAAGGTTAGCTTTTCCGGAATGGCGGTAATGTATGGCGTTATGTTGCTCACAGTGTTTGTTGATCTTATCGTTGCCGTGGGCTTGGGCGTCTTTATTTCCAACATTATTATCATTGAGCGTCTGAGCCGAGAACAGGCGAGGCAAGTGAAAGCGATCAGTGACGCGGATGAAGACGATGTGCCGCTAACTGACAGCGAGCGTGGCTTGCTTGATCGCGCCAATGGCAAAGTACTGTTCTTTTATCTTTCGGGTCCAATGATCTTCAGTGTTTCTAAGGCAATTTCACGCCAGCACTCCAGTATTTCGGATTATGATGTGATGATTCTCGATCTTACCGATGTACCTATGATTGATGTTACTGTCGGTTTAGCGTTAGAAAACGCGATTAAAGATGCGCTCGATGCTAATTGTGCCGTGTATTTGTTGTGTCCAAATGAGCGCACGCGAGAACAGCTAGAAAAGTTCCACGTTATTGATCTTGTCCCGAATGACAATATGTACCAATTCCGTTATGAAGCATTAAATGCGGCGGTAGCTCATGTCGAGGCGGACCTGTATCAGCGTATAACGGCGTAATCACTCTGATCGTTAAAAACGCAACAGCGCKCTGTTGCGTTTTTTATTCCCTAACTTTTCCTTACTTGTAGATAACCTTTACGTTGATAGGGACTATATTTCCAATATTATCGAAAGGTTTAATTGTAATCATCGTTATTCAACGATAAACTGATGGACCTCCAGTACAATACCCAAGGCGATTTCGTAGTAAACCGCTGATAAACATCGAGTCGGTATTAGTAATCACAAACAAACGGCAATCACGACCTTATGTACGCATTAGAAATTGAACAGTTGCGCAAGACGTATGCAGGTGGCTTTGAGGCGTTAAAAGGTATTAGTCTCCAAGTGAAAAAGGGTGACTTCTACGCGCTTCTAGGTCCCAATGGTGCAGGAAAATCGACCACGATCGGCATCATCTCTTCCTTAGTGAACAAAACTTCTGGGACGACGAAAGTTTTCGGTTATGACATTGATACCGACCTTGAGTTGGCCAAACAGAATTTAGGCTTGGTGCCACAAGAGTTCAACTTCAATCAGTTTGAAACTGTTGAACAAATCGTGATGCAGCAAGCGGGCTATTACGGTGTGTCTAAAGTATTAGCCAAAGAACGAGCTGAAAAGTACCTGAAAAAACTCGATTTATGGGAAAAACGTAAAGAGCGTGCCCGTAATTTATCTGGCGGGATGAAGCGCCGTTTGATGATCGCCCGAGCTTTGATGCACGAGCCGCAGTTGCTCATTTTGGATGAGCCAACGGCTGGGGTGGACATTGAACTACGCCGCTCAATGTGGGAATTTCTGAAAGAGATCAACCAAGAGCAAGGGATTACGATTATTTTGACGACGCACTATCTAGAAGAAGCGGAGATGCTGTGTCGAAATATCGGCATTATTAACCGAGGTGAGTTGATCGAAAACACCACCATGAAGGCGTTGCTAGGTAAGTTAAGCGTCGAGACATTTATCCTAGACATTGAATCTGAAGGCGAGGTGCCTGAGCTTGAAGGCGTCAATCGACAAAGTATTGTTGATGGCTCTTTAGAGATAGAGCTAGATAAAAGCCAAGGATTGAATTCAGTGTTCAGTCAGTTAACAGAGCATGGTATTAAAGTTCTTTCAATGCGTAACAAAGCCAACCGACTGGAAGAGTTGTTTGTCAGCATTGTAAGAGAAGGGAGTAAGTAAATGTACGGTTTATATTGGACGGCATTTCGTAGCTTGCTGAGCAAAGAGATCACCCGTTTTACGCGTATTTGGGTGCAAACTTTAGTTCCGCCTGCAATCACAATGACACTGTATTTCATCATTTTCGGTAATCTTATTGGCTCTCGAATCGGTGAGATGAGCGGCTTTAGCTACATGGAGTACATAGTTCCAGGTTTGATCATGATGTCGGTGATCACCAATTCATACTCGAATGTGGCGTCTTCGTTCTTTAGTGCAAAACTACAGAAGAACATTGAAGAGCTGCTGGTGGCACCAGTGCCAAATTACGTGATCATTGCTGGATACGTAATGGGCGGTGTGACTCGAGGTTTGTTAGTAGGCGCTATTGTTACCTGTGTGTCTCTATTGTTTGTGGATCTGCAGGTTGAACACTGGGGCATTATTGTTGCGACCGTCTTCATGACATCCGTTGTATTTGCTCTAGGCGGGTTGATCAATGCGGTCTATGCAAAAACGTTTGATGATATTTCGATCATTCCTACATTTGTGTTGACCCCGTTAACCTACTTGGGTGGTGTTTTTTATTCCATCAGCTTACTGCCTGAATTTTGGCAAGGTGTCTCTAAGATTAACCCAATCGTCTACATGGTGAATGCGTTCCGTTATGGTTTTTTAGGCGTATCGGATGTGGGTATTGTCACCTCATTCAGTGTGCTTGCGGTGTTTGTGATAGCGCTGTATGCCGTTGCTCATTACTTAGTAACGAAAGGTATTGGGCTAAGAAGCTAAGACTCTCCCACACAACAAAGAGCAGCGAATCATGCTGCTCTTTGGCATGCATAACAATACATACCCATACAATTTTTCAGTTTTTATCATGATAGGTTTCAATCATTTGTAATAAATGAGTAATCCTATGAATATTGTCCCGCCGCCGCCTTTCTCCTATCAGTTACTTAAGCCCAAATATTGGTCTGTATGGCTGGCATTTGGATCTTTAGCGATTCTTGTTAATGTACTGCCATACATAGTATTGCGAATCTTAGGTAGAAGCATCGGCTGTGTTGCGATGCATGTAATGAAGCGTCGACACAAGATCGCTCTGCGTAATCTCCAGCTGTGTTTCCCTGATTTTACGGATTGGCAATGTAAGGACGTAGTACGAAAAAACTTTCAATATACGGGAATGGCGATCATCGAAACGGGGATCGCCTGGTTTTGGCCAGATTGGCGGATACGTCGGATAACCTCTATTGTTGGGAAAGATCGTTTACTCGCTGAGGAAAAGAATGGGCGTGGTGTGTTGGTGGTGTGCAGTCACCATTTAAACTTGGAGATAACCGCTCGTATTTTTAGCCAGTTTGCCAAAGGTTATGGCGTTTATCGCCCAAATTCGAATCCTGCTTATGAGTTTATTCAACATCGAGGTCGAACTCGTTTTGGGCATCAAATGATTGATCGAAAAGACGTGAAATCAATGCTCAAAGTACTGAAAAATGGTCATCGACTGTGGTATTTGCCCGACCATGATTATGGCGTCAGCCATTCTGTTTTTGCGCCGTTCTTTGCTGTTGAACAAGCCGCGAGTATCGTGGGCTCTAGTGTGCTTATAGACGCAACAAAGTGTGCGGTCATATCTGGCGTCACAGTGAGCAAGAATCACCATTACACGTTGTATATTGGAAAAGATATCAGTGAGCGTTTCGAGAGGCGTAATGCGATTAAAGCGGCAAGTATCTTGAATCAAGAACTCGAGAAAATGATAAAACGTGATATTCCAGCGTGGATGTGGCTGCACAAGCGGTTTAAAACACGTCCTGAAGGATTAGATTGCGTCTATACGTAGAAAATAAAAAAGGTCGACTAAGAGTCGACCTTTTTACGTCTTGATGGCTCAGAGCTTACTCTGCGCTCTCTGAGTTTATATTACTAGACTCTGCTTCTTCCTTCGCTTCGACAACCATATCTACCGTTTGGTTATCGATAAGACGCGCTTTGCCTAAGAACGCAGACATCAGAATGACGGCTTGTGTCGTTTCTGGCGTGATCACTTGTAAAGTACGAGCATCACGAATGAAGATCTCATCAGGGTGCAAACCTGCAGCTCGAAGTTGGTCGCTCGCATCTTCGATGATCGATGCGTAGTCATCACGGCCACCGCGAATGGCACTGCTGATCCAACGCATTGTACGAGCAAGCACTGGCGCACGTTGACGTTCGTCCAGCGTAAGCAAGCCATTGCGTGAGCTCATTGCTAAACCGTCCATTTCACGTACGGTCGGCACACCAATGATTTCAATGTCCATCGCAAGATCGACAACCATCTTGCGGATAACAGCAAGTTGTTGAAAATCTTTCTCACCAAAACAGGCCACATCTGGCTGAACGATGTTAAATAGCTTGTTTACGATGGTTGTGACGCCACGGAAATGACCAGGGCGTGAAGCCCCTTCTAAAATAGTCGATAGACCCGGAACATCAACAAACGTTTGTTTATCAAGCCCTTCAGGATAGATAACTTCTGGTGTCGGCGTAAATACCACATCGACCCCTTCAGAGGTTAACTTGCTTAAGTCTTCCTCTAGCGTACGCGGGTAATTATTTAAATCGTCTGCACGATCAAACTGCATCGGATTAACAAAGATGCTTACGACAACGATATCAGCGTATTCGCGTGCTTTACGCACTAAAGTTAAGTGACCTTCGTGAAGGTTGCCCATGGTTGGGACAAACGCAATTTTACGACCTTCACGTTTAAAGGTTTTAAGGTGTTCACGAACTGCTGAGATTTCCGCAAAAGTTTGCATGCATTTATCCTCTAGGCAATGGTATGAGCGTCGTCTGGGAATACACCGTTGGCTACATCTTCAATGTATTTAGCAACGGCTTTGCGCATATCACCTGTTTCAGCAAGAAAGTTTTTGGAGAATTTCGGCATGTAGTTGGCAGAGATACCGAACATATCATGCATCACGAGAATTTGACCATCTGTCACGTTACCAGCTCCAATACCGATAACAGGCACGTCGAGCACTTGCGTAATACGCTCAGCAAGCTCAGCAGGCACGCACTCTAGTAAGACGATTTGAGCGCCTGCTTCTTGCAGTGCTAACGCATCTTTCACCATGCGGTCCGCTTTTTCTTGATCGCGACCTTGAACTTTGTAACCACCAAAAATATTCACGGCTTGAGGAGTTAAACCAAGGTGAGCACATACTGGAACCGAGCGTTCAGTGAGCATTTTTACAGTGTCGACTAGCCAGTCACCACCTTCAATTTTCACCATATTGGCACCCGCACGCATCAGTGTAGCCGCATTTTCGCAAGCTTGCTCTGGCGTGGTGTAGCTCATGAATGGCATGTCAGCCATCAACAAACAATTTGGGCTACCTGCGCGTACGCAACGAGTATGGTAAGCGATATCATCGACCGTTACTGGCAGAGTATCGTTGTGACCTTGCAAAACCATACCTAGAGAATCACCAACAAGAAGTACTGGCATTTCTTGGCTTTCAAACAGTTGGGCAAAGCTCGCATCATAAGCGGTTGAAGTAGCAAATTTACGACCTTCTTGCTTCCACTTGATTAGGTCGTTGATGGTCATTTTTTTCATGGTTTTATCCTTACTAGGAGTTGGCTATGACTGCCAGATACTGAGGCCGTTTCTATCTACTTGTTCCAGTAGTTTAGAGACCTCGGTCCCATCGGGGAGTTGTAAATTTGGTGCAATTTCCGCAAGAGGGTAGAGTACGAATTCACGCTCTTTCATTCCATAATGAGGAACGATCAGCCTCTCGGAATTAATCACCTCATTGCCATAAAGAACAATGTCGAGGTCCAAGGTTCTTGGTCCCCAACGTTCGTCTTTACGGACACGCCCTTGTTCTTGCTCAATGGCTTGTGTGCAATCGAGCAATTCAAGAGGCGTCAAACTGGTGTTAATCGACACAACCGCATTAATGTAATCCGGTTGGTTTTGTGGTCCCATTGGCGTGCTGCTGTATAGCGAAGAAGCCTGAACAAATTCTGATTTAGGCAGCGTTTTTAACGCTTCAATCGCTTGCTTCGCTTGGCTGACAGGATCAGCCAAGTTACTGCCTACCGCAATGTACGCTGTGATCATGACTTAGGCTTACTCTTTTTCTTGCGATAGGTTTTACGGCGGCGCTGACCACTCTTCGGTGATTGACCGTCTAGGTCGGCAGCCATTGCTTGACGCATTTCTCGGCCTGCATTTTGAAAAGTTTCCCACCACTTGGCAAGCTTCTGAGTGTCACCACCTTCAATTTCACCGCGCATTTCAAGAAAATCAAAGCCAGCTCTAAATTTATTGAGCTCCATAAGACGGAATGCACGTTTACCGTTGCGTCGTGGAAGACGAAGCTGTAACTGCCAAATCTCGCGAATGGTTGCGGTGTGGCGTCTTGGAATGGCAATTGTACGAACTTGTTCATCAAGAATGATGTTACTCGCTTCCATAATGGCGTCGTAATGGCCTAAGTTGCGCTCTTCCATCAGTTCATCGGCTTTCGCACACAGTGGGTACCACAGCATTGCAGCAAACATAAATGCTGGATTGATGCGTTTCCCATCTTCGATGCGCATGTCGGTAGAATCTAGGACAAGATCCAACATCTGCTCAGTGTGAGAGGAGTAATCTTCTGTAAAGTGCGCTGCAATCGTCGGGAAGAGTTGCTGGAATAGGTTGTACTCACGCAGTAGGTGGTAGGTTTCTAAGCCATGACCGGATTGCAATAATTTGAGTGACTCTTCAAAAAGACGCGCTGACGGAATGTCACCGAGTAACGGTGCCATGTGTTCGATTGGTGCCGCGGTGTCTTCTTCAATATCAAAGTCCAGTTTTACTGCGAAGCGAACTGCACGCAACATACGTACTGGATCTTCACGGTAGCGTGTTTCTGGATCGCCAATCAGCCGAATGAGGCGATCTTCTAAATCCTCAATACCACGTGCGTAGTCGTGAATCGAGTAATCCGCGATGTTGTAGTACATCGAGTTAATCGTGAAATCACGGCGCTCAGCATCTTCATCGATGGTGCCGTAGACATTGTCACGCAGCAGCATTCCTTCTTTCGATTGCTGAGAGATGCTCTTATTCTTTTGCTCTTGGTGGTGACCGCGGAATGTCGCTACTTCAATGATATCTCGGCCAAACATAATATGAGCCAAGCGGAAGCGGCGACCAATCAAACGGCAGTTACGAAATAGCTGTTTGATCTGTTCCGGCGTTGCGTTGGTCGCAATGTCAAAATCTTTTGGTTTCTGTCCAAGCAGTAAGTCTCGAACCCCGCCACCCACAAGAAAAGCATCGAAACCAGCACCATTTAGGCGGTACAGTACCTTCAGTGCATTATCACTGATCTGCTTACGCGAAATGTTGTGCTCTTCACGAGTTATTACATTGAGAGCGAGCTCTGGAATAGTGGCAGGTTCGCTTGGTGTATAGTCGTTTGTATTCATGTGCATCTGGCAATAACTGGGTTTAGTCCAATCTTGCTTTGGTTAGTTTTTGCGCCTCTAGGGCCTAATTTGCGGCTAATGATAGCCTACACAATGCCATTTGAGAATCACGGTGTGATCTCGATCTCTGTTGGAAGCTGTTCCAAACGCCAGTTTTCGCAGCCCCAACGAAGAATCTCTTCTATGTTGGCCGCTTTTATGGCTTCAGGTATCTCGAAGCCCAAAAATGTCATGGCGCGTAATAGAGTAGGCTTTGGTGTCTCTATATCAATAGCCGTCGCGTGATTTTGTTTCGACAGTTTATTGCCGTTGTTGTCCATCGCCAATGGTAAATGCAAGTAGCTGACTTCAGGCTGCCTAAGTATCTGGTACAGACTGATTTGACGCCCTGTTGGCTCGATTAAGTCTGCACCACGCACGACTTCTGTGACGCCTTGGTCGATGTCGTCCAATACTACCGCAAGATTATAAGCAAATAATCCATCTCGACGTTTAATAATGAAATCTTCATTAACGAGTTGCTCTGGAATCTTAATTGTTCCACGCTTCTGATCGAAGAAATGAGCGACAGGCTTGGTCATTTTTAGGCGAATCGCGCCGTCTTTCAAGTTTTTATCGCGGCAAGTGCCAGGATAAAACCCGCCATGCTCTTTAATTTGCTTTCGAGTACATTGGCAATAATAGGCCTCACCATTTTCGAGCCATGTGTTTATTTGGGCTTGGTAAAGGTCATGACGTTCACTCTGGTATACCACCTCTCCATCCCAATGCAGCTGGTAGGCTTTGAGCGCATCTAGGATAAGTTGCGCCGCACCTGGCATTTCTCTTGGTGGGTCCAAGTCCTCAATACGTACTAACCAGGTTCCGTTGTGTGCTTTCGCTTGAAAATAGCTGCCAAGAGCGGCAATCAGTGAACCAAAATGTAAAGGACCAGAAGGAGATGGGGCGAATCGACCTACATAGCGTGTCATGCGTGTATCTCGAATTTAGTAAACAAATGGGATGCAAAGGTAGTCAAAACAAAAAGGGAGCCTGAGCTCCCTTCAATAATCATAATGCTTGGTTGATTAACCTTGCATTTGCTTCTCTTTGATTTCTGCAAGTGTTTTACAGTCAATACATAGGTCAGCGGTTGGACGTGCTTCAAGACGGCGAACGCCAATCTCTACGCCACAAGACTCACAGAAGCCAAAATCGTCTTCTTTGATTTTATCCAAAGTCTTTTCAATCTTCTTGATCAAACGGCGTTCGCGGTCGCGGTTACGCAGTTCTAGGCTGAACTCTTCCTCTTGAGAGGCGCGGTCAACTGGATCTGGGAAGTTTGCTGCTTCGTCCTGCATGTGGTGAACGGTACGATCCACTTCAGCTCTCAGCTGGTCGCGCCAAGCTGTTAAGATTTTCGTAAAGTGTTCAACCTGCTCTGGTGACATGTACTCTTCACCAGGTTTTTCCTGATATGGCTCCACGCCGGCAATGGCTAGGATGCCTATCGTTTTCTTCTTTGATTCTGGCATACAGCATCTCCTACTTACACCTAGTCAACTGCTACGCAGTCAATTTAAGGCGGGTATCTATAGCAAAAAGAGGCGGTGCAAGCAAATACTGAATCGCAAAGTTATCGTCAATGTGAAGACGACATCATTTTTTCTCTTAATTGATAAAATCAATAGCGGAAATCAGCTTCATTCCAGTATCGCTCAGTTCAGCTTTGTAGCAGAGAACTTCCACTCCAGCGTCTTGTGCTTGTTTGAGTAATAGTGAATATTTCGCGTCTATATGGTGCGCCGCGGATACTTTTTCAATACCTGAATGTAAAACAGTGAATAAAAGTATGGCTCTACTTCCATTTTGTGCCATTTCTGTGAGCTCTCTCAGGTGCTTTTGTCCCCGAGTCGTGACCGCATCTGGGAAGTATCCTTGTCCAGTAGAGTCGGTCTCATCAAGAAGAGTGACGCTTTTCACTTCTATATAGCACTTTGGCTTGTTGTCTGCGCTGAGCAAGATATCAATTCGGCTATTTTCATTACCGTATTTCACCTCAGTTTGAAGTGTGTCATAACCACAAAGCTCTGAAATGACATTATTTTCAATAGCCTCAACGGCTAATTGGTTGGCGCGCGCGGTATTGATACAAATACGGTGGCCTTGTTCTGTTTCACTCAACTCCCAACTATTGGGGTATTTTCGTTTCGGGTTGTCGGAAGTGGAAAACCAAACTTTGTTTCCCGGTGTCGCACAACCTGTCATAGCGCCAGTGTTTGCGCAGTGGATAGTACGAATTTCACCGGTATCGAGTTCGATATCGGCAAGAAAGCGTTTATAGCGTTTGAGTAGAGTGGCGGACTCTAAAGCGGGTGTGAAATGCATTTGCTTATTTAGACAAAAATTTTTTTATGTACAATGTTGCCACCATTACACCATAAGGTATTTCCTTTGTCACAATTGCCGATTGAAGCCGTGATGCCTGAGTTGCTGACGGCGGTCAAAAATCAACATCAAGTGATCTTAAAAGCGGCGCCTGGTGCCGGTAAGTCGACCTACTTCCCTTTACAGCTCCTCTTAAACCATTCGGTTGTTGGAAAAATCATCATGCTCGAACCAAGACGACTCGCGGCGCGTAACATTGCCCGTTATCTTGCTGAGCAATTAGGAGAGCAAGTAGGTCAACGCGTGGGTTATCGAGTTCGTGGCGAGGCAAAGGTAAGTTCTGCAACGCAGTTGGAGATCGTGACCGAAGGGATCATGACTCGGATGATTCAAACTGACCCTGAACTGGATGGTGTTGATCTGCTGATCTTTGATGAGTTTCATGAACGCAGCATTCATGCCGATACCGCTTTGGCATTCAGTTTAGAAGTTCAAGAGGCATTGCGAGACGATCTCAAGCTGGTGGTAATGTCGGCAACGCTTGATCAACAAGCCTTACAGTCGTTGTTGCCGGAAGCCAGTTACATTGAATCAGAAGGACGCAGTTTCGACGTAGACATGCGTTACCAACCGTTAGGTGTGAATGATCATTTACCTACGAGTATGGCAAAAACAATAGAAAGTCTTATGAACAAAGAGTCCGGCTCTTTGTTGGCTTTCCTACCGGGCGTTGGGGCCATTAAACAAGTCGAAGAACGTTTATCTCATTTGGCGGATGATATTGAAGTGTGTCCGCTTTATGGGCAACTGAGCTTTACTGAGCAACAAAAAGCCATCACGCCGGCAGAACACGGCAAGCGTAAAGTCGTACTCGCGACCAACATCGCAGAAACTTCACTGACGATTGAAGGCATTCGCCTTGTGGTTGATTCTGGGTTAGAGCGTATTGCCCGGTTTGATTTGAAAAACGGTTTAACACGCTTAGAGCAAACACGCATTGCACAGTCTTCAGCGATTCAGCGTGCAGGACGAGCGGGACGAATAGAAGAGGGCATTTGCGTTCGCCTCTATTCTGAAAGTCAGTTCAAGCAGCAACCTCTGGTTCCCCAGCCCGAAATTTTGCATTCCGATTTGGCTAGTTTAGTTATGGAGCTCGCATTTTGGGGAGCGAGTGATATCCACGATCTCAAGTGGCTTGATGTTCCCGCTAATGCGTCATTGGAACAAGCGAAGCAGCTATTGGTGTCATTGGGACTACTGACGGAAAAAGGGCAATTAACGTCCGAAGGAAAACAGGCGCATGAACTAGGCGTTGAGCCTCGTGCGGCTGCGATGCTAATTAAAGCGCAATCTTACAGTGATAAGATGTTAAATGCTGCTTTGGCGGCGGTCGCACTGATTGAAGGGCCAGAAAGAAACGTCACCAATATCGCTCATAGTTTGCATCGTTGGCTTGTTGGTACTCATCCAAAAAAGTCGATGTTGTTCAAGCGTGCTCAATCTCTGGCGTACAAATTAGATACGGTATTTGACCTGAAAGGCGTGGATGAAGAGGCATTACCGCTGGTGTTAAGTTTGGCATTTCCAGATCGCATTGCGCAGCAGCGCACAAATCAATTTGGGCGATTTACTTTGGCTAATGGTCATGGTGCAGAATGTCGTCAGGAAGACATGCTAGGTGGCTGTGAGTATTTGGTTGCCGTTGACTTAATGCGTTCTCATTCTAACTCCAGTCAAATTCATTCGGCATGTGAATTGGATGTCAATATATTGCGAGCGACCTTTGAAGCGCTATTTTCGTCTGAAGAAGTTGTAGACTGGGATGAAAAAAGAGGGCGTCTAATGGCTGAGCGACAAACAAAACTCGGTCAGCTGGTGGTTGAACGCGAGCCTTTGCCAAGCCCTGGCAAAGAAAAAATGACACAAGCTTTACTCACGTATGTCCGCCGCCAGGGCTTACAGAGTCTAAACTGGACACCGGCAGCGGAGAGCTTGTTGGCTCGGATTCGTTGTGCGGTGGAATGGTTACCCGAGCAATCATGGCCAATGTTTGATGAAGCCAGTTTGTTGGATTCATTAGAAGAGTGGTTAGAGCCGTACATGACGTCCGTCAGTTCGGTTAACGATTTGAGCAAGATAAACTTGGTCGAAGCGCTGAACGCTCGATTAGGATGGCCACTCAATCAACAACTGGATGAATGGTTACCAGAGCATTACCAACTGCCGACAGGTTCGAAGAAGCGTATCCGTTACCAGTATGGCCATGAGCCGAAATTATCGGTGCGTATGCAAGAGGTATTTGGTGAGAGTGGCTCTCCTACGGTAGCACTTGGTCGTAAGCGTTTGGTGCTTGAACTGCTTTCGCCGGCACAACGTCCGCTGCAAGTGACGTCTGACTTGGCGGCTTTCTGGAACGGAAGCTATAAAGACGTTCAAAAAGAGATGAAAGGGCGCTACCCAAAACACGTTTGGCCAGATGATCCTGCCAATCATGTAGCAACTACGAAAACAAAAAGACAATTGAATAATGACTAACAGCAAGAAGCCTAGCGCGAAAAAAGCGCCAGCGAAGAAAAGTACAACCAATAAAGGAACGACAAAACCGACTCGACGCACACCGAGTAAGAAGCCGGCTAACGAGAAACGTTCGTGGCTGAAAGTTTTGTGGTCATTTAGCTGGAAAGCCGGTGTTGCGCTTGCCGCTGTTTTGCTGTTTGTTGGGATTTACTTAGATAGTGTCGTGAAAGAGCGCTTTGAAGGTCAGCTGTTTGAACTGCCAACGGTGGTTTATGCTCGCATCTTGAACTTAAATCCGGGTGAAAATATCACCATTCAAGAACTGCGCAACGAGCTGGATGTACTGAATTACCGTAAGGTAAGTCAGCCTCGCTATCCTGGTGAGTACTCTTCTTCTTCCACTCGGATTGAATTGATTCGCCGTCCATTCGAATTTGCCGATGGTCCTGAACCGGATCGTCACGTGATGCTCCATTTTTCAGATTCTGGCTTGCAGCGTATTCAGTCTTTAGAGTCCCGAGGTGATCTTGGTTACTTACGCTTAGAACCGAAGATGTTGGGGATGCTGGAGAAAGATCAAGATGAGCAGCGTCTGTTCTTGCGTCGTGATCAGTTCCCAGAAATTTTAGTTGATGCACTGCTTGCGACCGAAGACCGGGATTTTTATCAACACGATGGGGTGTCTCCACTCGCGATTGCACGAGCAATGGTTGCAAACATTAAAGCGGGTCGTACTGTTCAAGGTGGTAGTACGCTAACTCAGCAGTTGGCGAAAAACCTGTTTTTGACCCGTGATAAGACGCTGTGGCGCAAAGTTAGAGAAGCGTATATCGCGTTAATTTTGGATTACCGTTACAGCAAAGATCGTATTTTGGAAGCCTACCTTAACGAAGTGTACTTGGGGCAAAGTGGTGGTGAAGCGATCCACGGGTTTGGCTTGGCATCGCGTTATTACTTTGGACAACCGATCCAAGAGCTGCGAATCGATCAACTGGCGATGTTAGTTGGGATGGTAAAAGGACCGTCTTACTACAACCCAATTCGTTACCCCGAGCGCACGAAAGAGCGCCGCGATCTTGTATTACGTTTGTTGATGCAGCAAAACATGCTGACTTCAGAGCAGTATGAGCAAGCCGTCAGTCGTTCGCTTGATACGCAGAGCAAACCACGTATTGCGAGCCGTCAGCCCGCTTATTTCCAACAATTGAGCATTGAATTGAAAGAAAAAGTGGGGGAGCGATTTAAAGCGGAAACCGGGCTGCGCGTGTTTACGTCTCTGGATCCGGTATCGCAAAGTAAAATGGAGCAAGCCATCGCGAAAAAGATCCCGGAGCTAGCTAAACGAGGCGGTAAAGAATTAGAAGCCGCTGCAGTTGCGGTTGATCGTCATAGTGGTGAAATCCGTGCCATGGTTGGCGGTAAACGTGTTGGTTATGAAGGTTTTAACCGCGCGCTCAATGCCAGTCGTCCAATTGGTTCTCTAGTTAAACCAGCGATTTACTTGACGGCTCTAGAACAGCCGGAAAAATATAACCTAGGCACGACGCTGCACGACACGCCGCTAAGCCTGAAAAGCAGTAAAGGTAATGTATGGACACCGCGTAACTACGACCGAAAATACCGTGGTGATGTGCCACTTTATATTGCTTTAGCGAAGTCGCTCAACGTGCCAACTGTGCGCTTAGGCATGGCGCTTGGTATCCCAGAAGTATCCAATACTTTAGAACGTTTGGGCGTCAACAAAGACGAAATCCGCCCAGTGCCTTCGATGTTTTTGGGCTCGTTTTCTTTGACGCCGTTTGAAGTCGCGCAGATGTATCAGACACTGACGAACTCAGGCAAACGTGCGAAACTGACCGCTCTGCGTTCAGTGATGGATATGGAAGGTAATGTGCTGTATCAATCCTTGCCTCGTTCATCAAGAGCCGTGGATGAGCAAGCAGCATGGCTAACGACCTACGCGATGAAACAGGGGGTTGCTCAAGGTACAGGCCGCTTCTTACAAAGCCAGTTTGGTTGGGCTGCACTGGCAGGAAAAACGGGTACCAGTAACGATAACCGCGATAGCTGGTTTGTCGGTGTTGATGGCCGTGAAGTGACGACAATTTGGCTAGGCCGCGACGATAACAAACCGGTTCATCTAACGGGATCGAGCGGTGCATTACGAGTGTACGCAGAGTATTTGAAGCAACGCATTCCTGAGCGTTTAGAGCTTCCATGGCCAAGAGAGATCACCACGTTAGGATTTAAGCCGACATCAGATGGTGGTTTAGAAATGAACTGTCGTAGTGATTACAAACTGCCAGTTTGGGATAAAACGGGTCAAATAAAGCAGCAGTGTGAGAAGAAATCAAACTGGCTTAACAGCTTATTTGATTGGTAGCATCGCCAAATCAACAACATTAGCTTGTCTCTCTGGTCAATTCTTAGTACATATTAGGGCGTGTTAGTGCAGTGCTGCTAGCACGCCCTACTTGATAAGAAATTCAATAAAGGAAGAAGTGAATGTTCAAAAAGCTGTTATCAAGCCCGTCGACTCGCCATTTCGCGCTTTGGGTTAGTGCCTTTTTGATCACCACTCCTTCTGTTTCCCTCGCAAACTCTCTAGCAAAAACGGATGACTTGGAGCCTCGCCCAAAGGTGGCGGTTGTGCTCGCCGGTGGCGGCGCAAAAGGCGCTGCGCATATCGGCGTCCTTAAAGCGTTAGAAGAGATGCAGATCCCGGTCGATATCGTAACGGGCACCAGTATGGGCGCTTATGTTGGTGGTCTCTATGCAACGGGGATGAGCGCTGATGAAATTGAAAGTTTTATCTACACCGTCGATTGGAGCAGTGGTTATCGAGATCGTGTCGACCGTAGTCAACGCCGAGTTCGTGATAAAGAGTATGAAGACCGCTATCAAATTAACACTGACCTCGGCTTAAGATTTGGTGAGGTTCGTGCCCCAACGGGTGTCGTGCAAGGCCAGAACATGTTGCGCGTATTGCGTGAGACTACAGGGAACTTAGGGCGATTCGATTCTTTTGATGATCTTGCCATTCCTTATCGCTCTGTGGCGACAGATATTCTTGCGCTAGAGGAAGTGGTTCTTGGCAATGGCTACCTTGTGGACGCCATGATGGCTAGCATGTCTGTACCAGGAGCGCTTCCTCCCTATAAGCTCAATGGCCATATGCTTGTCGATGGCGGCGTGGTCAATAACATGCCTGTCGATGTGGCTCGCGCCATGGGGGCTGATGTTGTTATTGCTGTCGATATTAGCACCGACTACAAAACCGAAGATGAGTTTACCGGGCTGTTTACTGTAGCGGATCAACTTTCTAATTACCTAGTTCGTCGCAGTACGCAACAGCAAGTGGACGAGCTTGAACCACAAGATATTTATATTCGTCCCAATGTGGGCACCATGGAAACGGTCGAGTTCGACAAAATGCCTTGGGCTTTTCAAGCGGGCTACGATATTACCAAGCAGCTTGAAGATAAGCTGCAAGGTCTAAGTTTATCGAACGCAGAATACCAAAAGTACATTGATCACAAGCAAGAGGTACGTAAGACGCTGGTTTACGGTGATAAACGCATTGTTGATGACATTGTGATAGTGAATAACACCCACTACAGTGATGTATTACTTACCAACCGTATCCAATTGAAAACAGGTCGTCGTATTCCAACGGCTGAAATAGAAAAAGCCGTTGAAAATCTCTATGCGTTGGATCGTTTTGAGTTAATCACTTACCACTTTGAAGATGTTGATGGTAAGACATTGTTGGTTTTTGATGTTAACGAAAAGTCGTGGGGGCCGAATTACGTTAACTTTCGATTTTTCCTTGAAGATGACTTCGATACGGATAGCCAATACGGCATCGGTATGTCGACCAATTTTACTAATTTAAACTCGCATGGTGCAGAGTTGGCGTTCAACGTAGAAATGGGCACGGATAAGCTGATAGAAGCTGAGTTGTATTCGCCTGTTTTATCTAGCCAAACGCTTTTTGTTGCTGGCCGTGTTGGATACAGCAGTGAAGATAGAAACTTACCTTTTAGCGAATTTGAAAATCCGGACCTCAGCTCAGTTAACGACTTCTTACCCGTTTCCTATAATGACTTTGCTTCTGAACTGGCTATTGGCATTCAACCTACGTTATGGCAAGAGTTGCGCCTTGGTGCTCGTTACTCTACAGGAGATATTGAGCTGTCTACCTTGGCCTCGGCAGGGCAGCTAGACTTCGAGCGCAAAGGTATATTTGCGAGCTATCGACTCGATACGCTTGATGATTTTGCATTTCCTACTCGCGGACTGCTGGTCGATCTTGAATATTTCGTATCTCATGACAAGAGTCCGGAAGGCATCACTCTGCTCGACACGGAAAAGATGATTGAAGATACTGTGTATGAAATCTCCGCGCGATTCAAAGGTGCGGTCAGTCATCAGCGTCATACTTTAGTCGGACATGCAGAATATAGTTTTGTAGAAAGTAAAAATTCATCGGTTCCACTTGATCCGAGAGAGTTAGGCGGCTTTTTAAACCTATCTGGCATCCCAAGAAATAGCTTGATTGGACAGAACCTGTTTTTTAGTAGCTTGGTGTACCGATACAAATGGTTCGACAATGACTTTGGACTATTTGAAGCGCCAGTCTACCTGGGCGCATCAGTGGAATACGGTGGAGTGTGGTCAGATAATGATCTGAAGCTGAATGAAGCGCCGCTTTACAATGCTGGCTCTATTTTCTTTGGTGTTGACTCACCAATCGGGCCAATTATGTTGGCTTATGGTCGTACTGAGCAGGATATGGATGCTGTGTATTTGATCGTAGGAACGTCGTTTAATTAACCGGGTATAAGAAAGCAAAAACTTGGCATATTTGGTCAAAATTAGCAGAACTTTAGTCGTAAGTTGCTATGTTGGTCAAAATGATAAGATTTTAATTTAAGGTTAAATTTGCTATTATTTTGCCCACAGTTTGGCCTCTACGGCGCTGTTTCTCAATCATAATTGAATGAAAACAAGGGCAATGGAGAGCCAAGTTTCCAAGGATGTTCACTCCTTTACTTTAACAATAGTAATAATAGAGGAGGAACCGCAATGAGAGGAAAAAGTCGTGCTTGAAGCCTACCGTAAACACGTCGAAGAGCGTGCTGCTGAAGGAGTTGTTCCTAAACCGCTAGACGCAGAACAAGTTGCTGGACTTGTAGAACTTCTGAAAAATCCCCCGCAAGGTGAAGAAGAGTTCATTCTTGACCTACTTGAAAACCGCATCCCACCAGGTGTAGATGAAGCCGCTTATGTTAAAGCGGGTTTCCTAACAGCAGTAGCAAAAGGTGAAGTTAAATCACCATTAGTGAGTCGTGAAAAAGCGGCTGAACTGCTAGGCACTATGCAAGGTGGTTACAACATCGAGCCGCTAGTTGAGCTACTTGATGACGAAGCACTGGCAGAGATTGCTGTAGAAGCATTGTCTCATACACTTCTGATGTTTGATGCTTTCTATGATGTAGAAGAGAAAGCAAAAGCAGGCAATGCGCATGCACAGAAAGTACTTCAGTCATGGGCTGATGCTGAGTGGTTCCTTTCTAAGCCTAAGCTTGAAGAAAAAGTCACTCTAACTGTATTTAAAGTAACAGGTGAAACGAACACGGATGACCTTTCACCTGCACCTGATGCTTGGTCTCGTCCTGATATCCCAGTGCACGCACTTGCGATGCTGAAGAACGAGCGTGAAGGCATCAATCCTGATCAACCGGGCAATATTGGTCCGATCAAGCAAATTGAAGAATTGAAAGAAAAAGGTCACCAATTGGTTTACGTTGGTGATGTTGTTGGTACTGGTTCTTCACGTAAATCTGCAACCAACTCAGTACTTTGGTTCATGGGAGATGATATCCCTTACGTTCCAAACAAACGTGCTGGTGGTTATGTGCTTGGTGGTAAAATTGCACCTATCTTCTTCAACACAATGGAAGATGCGGGCGCACTACCAATTGAAGTCGACGTGACTAAGCTCAACATGGGCGATGTTATCGATGTTTACCCATATGAAGGTAAAGTTTGTAATCACGAAACAGGTGAAGTTTTAGCTGAGTTCTCGCTGAAAACGGAAGTACTGATTGATGAAGTTCGTGCTGGCGGTCGTATCCCATTGATCATCGGTCGTGGTTTGACAGACAAAGCGCGTCAATCGCTAGGTCTTGAGCCTTCGGATGTATTCCGTAAACCTGGTGAAATTGCAGATTCTGGCAAGGGTTACACGCTTGCACAGAAAATGGTTGGTAAAGCGTGTGGCGTAGAAGGCATTCGCCCTGGTACCTACTGTGAGCCGAAGATGACGACAGTAGGCTCGCAAGATACTACCGGCCCTATGACTCGTGATGAACTTAAAGACTTGGCGTGTTTGGGCTTCTCTGCTGACCTTGTCATGCAGTCTTTCTGTCACACCTCTGCGTACCCAAAACCAGTAGACGTAAACACGCACCACACACTTCCGGACTTTATCATGAACCGCGGTGGCGTATCTCTTCGCCCGGGTGACGGTATTATCCACTCATGGCTAAACCGTATGCTACTGCCGGATACTGTCGGTACTGGTGGTGACTCGCATACTCGTTTCCCTCTAGGTATTTCATTCCCAGCAGGTTCGGGTTTGGTTGCCTTTGCTGCTGCGACAGGCGTTATGCCACTAGATATGCCTGAGTCAATCTTGGTTCGCTTTAAAGGTGAAATGCAACCGGGTATCACACTGCGTGACCTTGTTCATGCCATCCCTTACTACGCGATTCAGCAAGGTCTACTAACAGTAGAGAAAGCGGGCAAGATCAACGAATTCTCTGGCCGTATCCTTGAGATTGAAGGCCTAGAAACGCTAACGGTTGAGCAAGCATTTGAGCTATCTGATGCTTCTGCTGAGCGTTCGGCGGCAGGTTGTACTGTGAAACTGTCTCAAGAGTCGATCGAAGAGTACCTAAACTCTAACATCGTAATGCTGAAGTGGATGATCTCTGAAGGTTACGGTGACCGCCGTACTATCGAACGTCGTATTACAGCGATGGAAGAGTGGCTAGCAAATCCTGAGCTGATGCAAGCGGATAAAGACGCTGAATATGCACATGTGATTGAAATCGATATGGCTGAAATCAATGAGCCAGTACTATGTGCCCCGAATGATCCGGATGACGCTCGCTTGTTGTCTGAAGTACAAGGCACAGCGATTGATGAAGTGTTCATCGGTTCTTGTATGACGAACATCGGTCACTTCCGCGCTGCTGGTAAGCTGCTAGATAAGTTCAACGGACAGCTTGCAACTCGTCTATGGATCGCTCCGCCAACGAAGATGGACAAGGATCAGCTAACGGAAGAGGGTTATTACGGTATCTTTGGTCGTGCTGGGGTTCGAATCGAAACACCAGGATGTTCACTGTGTATGGGTAACCAAGCGCGTGTTGCAGACAAATCAACAGTGATGTCGACCTCAACGCGTAACTTCCCGAACCGTCTAGGTACTGGTGCGAATGTTTACCTGTCGTCTGCGGAACTAGCTGCAGTAGGTGCAATCCTTGGTAAGATTCCAACCAAAGAAGAGTACTTGGAGTATGCGAAGCAAATTGATGCAACCGCTACAGATACTTACCGCTACTTGAACTTCCATAAAATGGATCAGTACACCAAGAAAGCGGATGAAGTGATCTTCCAAGAGCCTGCATAAGTTTAACTGCACAATTAAAAAGCACCTCAAACGAGGTGCTTTTTTTATGGGCGCAATTCGCTATACTCCGCACCAAATTGATACGAAAAGGCAATCTCGATGGAATTTGAATTCATCCGTAACACGTTGATGGGCGAGTACTACGTAAAATGCAGCATGGGGCATGAGATTGTTGGGCGCTGGCTACAAGAAGAAATTGGCAAAGATCCTATGAAGATTGCTCAGGTTGAAAAGCTAATTGAGCAGTCATTTTCAGCGCCTTCTCAAGAGCATAACCTAACAGGTACAGAAATTAGCTTGATGATTCAGGGCGATGAAGTCCTAGTGCAAGAAAACGCACTGGCCCATGACCATGATGTTGAGATGGAAAGTGAATTCGATTTCTACAATGCAGAAAGTACAGCAAGCTGTGGAATAGAGGACTTCATGATTCTTATCAAGCGATGGAAAGACTTTTTGAACATTTAGTGCACAGTTTTGGGTAACTTTCCTTCTGTTGCTTTAAATTTGTGAAAAGGGCGCACCGATATGGTGCGCCCTTTTTGTTTATAGATATGTAAATTGACGTTAGTTTTTATTATTCAATGACTTAAAAACTTGGCACGTAGATTGGATTATTAGAAGTGTTTCAGGATGAAAGCTTCGGAGAGAATTGAATGAAAATAATCAATGCCATTATTAAGCCGTTTAAATTAGACGATGTGCGAGAAGCATTGGCTAACGTCGGTATCGAAGGGATGACGGTATCAGAAGTTAAAGGGTTTGGTCGTCAAAAAGGTCACACGGAACTGTATCGCGGCGCTGAGTATCAGGTCGATTTCCTACCAAAAGTGAAAATTGAAATCGCTACTCACGCGGATAATGTTGAGCGAGTGGTTGAAGCGATTACAAAAGCTGCGCAAACAGGAAAGATTGGTGACGGTAAAATTTTTGTCTACGACCTGAACCAAGCGGTGCGTATCCGAACAGGCGAAATGGACGCAGAAGCACTTTAAGAATTCAAGGGATTGGAGAAACTTATTATGGAATTAACAACAACAGTAACCGAGTTACGTTACGCACTTGACACCTTTTTCTTCCTCATTTCCGGTGCGTTGGTAATGTGGATGGCAGCTGGTTTTGCGATGCTAGAAGCTGGTCTTGTGCGATCTAAGAACACAACAGAAATTCTTACGAAGAACATCTGTTTGTACGCAATTGCATGTACGATGTTTCTGATCGTTGGTTACAACATCATGTATGTCGACAACGGGGAAGGAGGCTGGTTACCTTCATTTGGTGCGTTGATTGGTACCCAAGGAGAAGGGGCTGATCACTCTCTAGAATCTGACTTCTTCTTCCAAGTCGTCTTCGTTGCAACGGCAATGTCCGTCGTTTCTGGTGCGGTGGCTGAACGTATGAAGCTTTGGTCTTTCTTGGTTTTCTCTGCAATTTTGACCGCATTTATCTACCCAATGGAAGGTTATTGGACATGGGGCGGTGGCTTCCTAGCAGAAGCTGGATTTAGCGACTTTGCAGGTTCAGGTATCGTACATATGGCTGGTGCTTCTGCAGCTCTTGCTGGTGTATTGCTTCTTGGTGCTCGCAAAGGTAAATATGGCAAAAACGGTGAAATCTACCCGATTCCAGGTTCAAACATGCCTTTGGCAACACTAGGTACTTTCATCCTTTGGTTTGGTTGGTTTGGGTTTAACGGTGGTTCTCAGTTGATGGTTTCAGACTTTGAGAACGCAACAGCGGTAGGTCAGATCTTCCTAAACACCAACGCAGCTGCTGCTGCAGGTGCTATTGCGGCGCTATTTGTATGTAAAACAACTTGGGGCAAAGCGGACTTAACGATGATTCTCAATGGTGCGCTAGCTGGCTTGGTTGCCATCACTGCAGATCCTCTATCACCATCGCCATTATATGCGGTTGCTATCGGTGCAGTATCTGGCGCGCTAGTCGTATTCAGCATCATTGGCCTAGATAAACTGAAAATTGATGACCCAGTCGGTGCGATTTCAGTGCACGGTGTTTGTGGCTTCTTTGGTTTGATGGTCGTACCACTAAGTAACGGCGATGCTACATTCGGTGCACAGCTTTTAGGTGCTGTCGTTATCTTTGCTTGGGTATTTGGTGCTAGCCTAGTGGTGTGGGCTATCTTGAAAGCAACCGTTGGAATTCGCGTCACGGAAGATGAAGAAATGGAAGGTATGGACATGCATGATTGTGGCGTCGGTGCGTACCCAGAATTTGTCACTGTGAAGTAATCAATAGCCTGTAATAAATAGTTACACTCTCAACATTAAAAAACCTGCTCCGATGAGCAGGTTTTTTAATATTTGTCATTGTCTTCTTATTGAACATACATATAATAACGCAACTGATAAACGTTATCATTAGCATGGTA
The DNA here is from genome assembly GCF_032970445.1 of Vibrio sp. T13N. Taxonomy (NCBI): domain Bacteria; kingdom Pseudomonadati; phylum Pseudomonadota; class Gammaproteobacteria; order Vibrionales; family Vibrionaceae; genus Vibrio; species Vibrio sp. T13N. Next base: position 263,991 of record NZ_JAWJYE010000005.1, on the reverse strand, counting down.
AAGGATTAAACAATGAAAAAACTGCTAACTCTTTCAGCATTAACTTGCGCAACCTTAGCTCCAACAGCAATGGCTGCTGAAGAAGTGAACGTCTACTCTTACCGTCAACCTTTCCTAGTTGAACCTATGTTCAACGAGTTCACTAAAGAAACTGGCATCAAAGTAAACGTAAAATTTGCTAAAAAAGGCTTAGCAGAAAAGCTAGCTCAAGAAGGCGAGTACAGCCCAGCTGACGTTATCCTTACGACAGACATCAGTCGTCTAGCTGAACTGACAAACAAAGGTTTAGTTCAGAAAGTAGATAGCAAAATCATTGAAGAAAACGTACCAGCTCAATACCAAGATAAAGAGAATGAGTGGTTTGCCCTAACTCTACGCTCTCGTAGTGTTTACTCTTCACGTGATCGCGTAGGTAAACTAGGCGCAGATTTCAACTATGCAGATCTAGCTAAGCCAGAGTTCAAAGGTAAAATTTGTACTCGTAGCGGTAAGCACCCGTACAACGTTTCTCTAGTTTCAGCAATGATTGCTCACAATGGCGAAGCAGAAACCAAAGAGTGGTTGGAAGGCGTGAAAGCAAACCTTGCTCGCAAACCACAAGGCAACGATCGTGCACAAGTTAAAGCGATCAAAGAAGGTCTATGTGATGTTTCTCTAGGTAACAGCTACTACCTAGGTAAAATGGTTAATGACAAAGAGCAAAAAGCTTGGGCAGATGCAGTTTACATCAACTTCCCTAACCAAGAGACTACAGGTACTCACGTAAACATCTCTGGTATGGCGATGGCGAAGTACTCTCCAAACAAAGACAATGCTGTGAAGCTAATGGAATTCCTAACGGGTGACAAAGCGCAGCAGATGTACGCAGAAGTTAACTACGAGTACCCTGTTAAAGAAGGCGTGAAGCGTTCTGAACTTGTGGAATCTTGGGGTGACTTTAAAGCAGACAAGCTTTCTCTAGACGATATTGCAGCCAACCACGAAGCAGCAATTAAGCTATTAGACGAAGTGAAATTTGACCTTTAATTCCTTGTGGGGGTATAACAGTACCCCCATTTGATTAAAGGATATGAGATGTATTTGCAACAGCATTTGTATTTCATACAGCCTTGCAGTAATTAGGCGATGAAAGATAAACACTCTTTATGGAAAACCAGTAGTGGGGTAATAACTCTGTTACTGGTTTTGCCGATCTTAGCGATCTTCTACACCGCAATTGGTGAAACGGATGATTTGTTTGCCCATTTAATGGCGACAGTCATGCCGACTTATATTTTTAACACGGTTGCGCTCACTATTGGCGTAATGGTGTTGTCCTTAATTCTTGGTATACCAAGCGCTTGGATAATGGCCATGTGTAAACTGCCGACCGAAAAATGGTTGCAGTGGGCATTGGTGCTACCTCTTGCGATGCCAGGTTATATCATTGGTTATATTTTTACTGATTGGTTTGATTTTGCAGGACCGATTCAGATCTTTTTGCGTGATGTAACCGGATGGGGACCTGGCGAATATTGGTTCCCTGATATTCGCACCTTGCCTGGCGCGACCTTTGTGTTGGCTTTAGTGCTGTACCCTTATGTGTATTTGCTGTGTCGAGCTGCATTTATGGAGCAAAATGTCTCTTTGTTGCAAAGCGCGCGTTTGCTCAAATGCTCTCCATGGGAAAGCTTTTGGCGTATCTCGATGCCATTAGTGCGACCTTCTATCGCGGTGGGTTTGTCGCTGGTCGCAATGGAGACTATCGGTGACTTTGGTACTGTAAGTTACTTCGCTGTGAATACGTTAACCACAGCGGTCTACGATACTTGGTTGGGGTACTCTAATCTTAATGCAGCAGCCAAAATTTCTGCCATGATGCTCGTCATCGTAGTATTGCTTCTCAGTGCCGAACGTTACAGTCGTCGTAAACAAAAGCTTTTTCAAAGCCAATTTAACAGTCACGAAGATTTTCGTTATGAGTTAACGGGCTGGAAAAAGTGGACCGCGCTGGTTTGGTGTTGGGGCTTGGTTTCGGTCGCGTTTATTTTGCCATTACTACAGCTTATTGATTATGCGATAACTTACTTTGCGCAGAGTTGGACCCCCGAGTTTCGTGAATACGCATGGAATAGTTTGGTCGTGTCGGTTATTGCCGCCATTATTGGTGTTGCTGTCGCACTGATCGTTAACTTTACCCATCGCGTCAATGGCAAGCGCGAAAGCTTGGCATTTATGCGTCTTTCTTCGATGGGGTATGCAGTGCCAGGAACCGTATTAGCGATTGGTGTGATGGTCGCAGTACTGTTTATGGATCACCGCGTCAACGACCTTGCTAAAGCCATGGAGTGGGGCAGACCGGGACTTATTTTTTCTGGCTCCATGTTCGCCCTGGTTTTTGCCATGGTTGTGCGCTTTTCAGCGGTGGCGATTGGTAGTATCGAAAGTAACTTAAATAAAATTTCGCCTTCGTTAGATATGGCGTCTCGCACCATGGGTTGTAAGCCTAATGCCATGCTGTGGCGTGTGCACTTTCCGCTGGTTAAACGTGGTGCACTGATTGCGGCTCTGTTAGTGTTTATCGAGTCGATGAAAGAGCTCAATGCGGCCCTATTACTTCGTCCGTTTAACTTTGAAACACTAGCCACATACGTTTATAACTTCGCCTCGGATGAGCATTTGGAATTGGCCGCTTTGCCTGCGGTTTTGTTGGTTCTTGTTGGGTTGATCCCGCTTGTTGTTGTTAACCGTTCACTGGAGCAAAATCACTGATGAGCTGCGCATTATCAATTAAAAACCTAACTTGCCAATATGATGATCAAACCGTACTCGAATCATTGTCTCTTGAGGTGGAACAAGGGCAAATTGTCTGTTTACTAGGTGCAAGTGGTTGCGGAAAAACAACACTATTAAAAGCCGTTGCAGGGCTATTGCCATTAACGTCAGGCGAAATGAGCTTAAATTGCGTCACGATTGATGATGGGGAGAACTGGTTGCCACCAGAACAGCGTAATATCGGGATGATTTTCCAAGATTATGCGCTTTTTCCTCACCTGACGGTGGAGCAAAATATTGCCTTTGGCTTAAAGCATTACTCGACAAAAGAGAAAAATGGCAAAGTTCAAGAGATGCTCGAGCTCGTGCATTTGCAAGGCTATGGCGATCGTTATCCACATCAGTTGTCTGGTGGACAGCAGCAGCGTGTTGCGATTGCTCGCTCATTAGCTTACAGCCCAGACTTATTGTTGCTAGATGAGCCGTTCTCTAATATTGATACGCAAGTTCGCCATGAGCTGATAAGTGAGATCCGTAAGATTTTTAAGGCGCAAGGCGTGACTGCCATTTTTGTTACGCATAGCCGTGAAGAGGCTTTTGCCTTCGCGGATAAAATGGCAGTGATGAACAATGGTGTTATCGAGCAGTATGGTACGGCATCTGAGCTTTACTACCAGCCTTCAAGTAAGTTTGTTGCGGATTTCTTAGGTGGTGGTAGCTATCTGGCCGCTAAACGAGTTTCGGATTCAGAATATGAAACCCACTTGGGTGTGGTTGAAGCCACAGCCCAACAAGAGATCCCAGTGCAGTCTGAATGCTCTTTGTTGCTAAGGCCGCAACATGTGCAAATTCAATCCGATGAAGAGAGCTCAGTAACGGTGCTGGAGCAGCACTTTATGGGCGACCATTGCCGCTACGTGATTGATGCGAATGGCGACCGTTTGTTGGCTACAGCATCGCAGGCATTAAATATTGGTGAGTCTGTTGCTGTGAAAATTGAAACGCAGGGCGTGCTGGCATTCGCATAACGTTACTGGGTACCTTTACTATTCTCTTATGCCTGCCTACACACAATAAAAAAGCCCGGCAGTGATGCCGGGCAAGTATTCTTCCCCTTAGCGACAGCTTGAATTACATGACAAGCGTAGCCGAAGTGCTCGAAGCGGGCACAAGGTCAGTTATAAAGATAAGAAGTCTTTAAACTGTTGAAGAACACGTTCCGCAGTGTCCTTATCTTGCATTTCTGCAAAAATACGCAGTAGTGGCTCAGTACCAGAGAAGCGGGCGATGATCCAACCGCCATTCTTGAAGTAGACTTTCGCACCATCTTCGTAGCTGACTTTTTCGATCTCAAACTCAAACTCAGGCAGTTGTTTTTCAACATATATCTTGTTGAACAGGACTTCTTTTTGCGCTGGTTTGAATTTGCAATCACCTTCTGCCATGTACGCGTAGCCGTACTTACCGTAGATTTCATCTAGCAACTCAGACAGCTTCTTGCCGGTTACTGAGATCATTTCTACCAATAGGCTTGATGCGAATACGCCGTCTTTACCTTTGATGTGGCCACGAATGGTTAGGCCGCCAGAGCTTTCCCCACCAATCAGTGAGTCATCCGCTTCCATTTGAGAACTGATGTGCTTAAAGCCTACTGGTACCTCAAAACATTTTTCACCGTGGTCTTCAGCAATTTTATCGAGAAGATGAGTCGTCGCGATGTTACGTACCACGGAACCTGTCCAACCTTTGTACTCCAATAAGTAATAATAAAGTAGAATCAGGACTTCATTCGGATGAATGAAGTTACCTTTTTCGTCAATAATACCAAGACGGTCCGCATCGCCATCGGTACCGATGCCAATATCGTAACCTTGCTCTTTTACTAGGTGCATCAAACGGTAGAGTGTTGCAGCACTTGGCGAAGGCATTAACCCACCGAAGTCTGGGTTTTTTCCATCGTTAATCACATCAACGTCACAGCGGCCGTTGATTAATACGGTTTGCAGTGCATTTTTTGCGACACCGAACATCGGGTCAATCAAAACGCGTAGGTTGGCTTTTTTGATCGACTCGATATCAATAAAGTTAATTATCGAATCTACGAATTCGTTCATCGGGTTGATAATTTGAATCAGCTTATCTTCAACCGCTTGTTCAAAATCGACACTTTTTACATCTTGTGCAGTGAGCGTATTGATTTGTGATTCGATTTTCTGGGTGATGATTTCATCTGCATCACGACCGCCTTCAATGAAGACTTTAATGCCGTTGTAATCGGCCGGGTTGTGCGATGCCGTAATACATGCCGAGTAAGCGCAGCCCATTTCCTTCGCTTTAAACATTACGATAGGCGTTGGAACAAACTTATCGATAAAGCTAACGACGATGCCGTTTGCTGCTAAAACTTCGGCAAACCAACGGCCAGCTTTGTCAGACAGAAAGCGACGGTCATAGCCAATCACAAAGCCGCGATCAGCAACCGATTCGTTATTCGTGATGTTTGCAACTGCTTGAGCGACCAAACGTACATTATCTTTAGTGAACTCCTCACCGATAAATGCACGCCAACCGCCTGTACCAAATTTGATCATGATTCGATCCTCGATAAGAGCGGCATCCCACCGCCTCTTAAATCTTTGCTAGCGAACCGATGCACTCATCAAACTCAGTGCATCGGATAAATCAAAAGGGGAGAAGAACTCCCCTAAAAGATGATTAACCTAGAGTAACGATAACTTCGTTTACTGAACCTTCCGCTTGAACTGGTACAGATGCACCACTTACAGCTTCACCGTTTACGGTAATCGACTTAACGCCTTTGCTCACTGAATCAGGGTTAACCACTTTGATGTTGTACGTTGCACCTAGCCATTGACGAGTCACTTCGAAACCAGGCCAGTTAGTTGGGATACATGGGTCGATAGTTAGACCATCGAAGCCTGTACGTACACCAAGGATAAAGTTGGTAACAGCGAAGTAAGCCCAGCCAGATGTACCTGTTAACCATGGGTGGTTTGCACGACCGTGGTCTTGGTGGTCACGACCCATGATGAACTGCACGTATGAGTATGGTTCTGCAATACGTTTTTCGATGATGTCGTTCTGGTTGTATGGGTTTAGTGCATCGTAGAATTTCATTGCACGGTCACCACGACCCAGTTTCGCTTCAGCTACCCAAGCCCATGGGTTTGGATGCGAGAAGATTGCACCGTTCTCTTTTACGCCTTGGTAAACGCGAGTTACGAAGCCGATGTCATCATTTGGTGTTGCAAAAGATGGTGAGTTTAGGTGAAGGCCGTATTCAGAGAACAGGTTCTCGTCGACCGCGTCCATCGCTTTTTCGCCGCGCTCTTGAGATACCGCACCAGAAAGTACTGCAAGCGTGTTTGACTCTAGGTGCACTCGGCCTTCTGCTTGTTGCGCTGTACCGATCTTGTCGCCATTTTTCGTCAGACCACGGATGTACCAACCGCCTTCATCATCCCAAAGGTGTGTTTCACACGCTTCACGAACGTTTGCTGCCATTTCCGTGTATTTTTCAACGTCGGCTGCTTTACCTAGGTATTTCGCTAGGTCGATGAACTCTTGCAGTGCCCAGAAGTGTAGGAACGACACCATTGAAGATTCACCACCACCTAGGTTTAGACAGTCGTTCCAGTCTGCACGCAGACCTTTACAGATACCGGTTTGACCTACGTACTCCGCAGAGAAGTCTAGCGCTGCTTTCATGTGGTCATAAACGCTTGCATTACCGCCATCTGCGTAAGGGATCACTTCATCAAAGAAACTGTGCTCACCGGTTTCCATCACGTACTTACAGATGGTTGGTACTAGCCATAGGTGATCATCAGAGCAAGTGTCTTCAATACCGTGGATCTTATCTTCATCGGACGGAGTAGGAACAACTGTTGGAGACTTAGATGGTTTAACATCTGCTTTTTCAGGATCGAACCAATCAGGATCGAATAGGTGTAGACCGTAACCCGCTTTCACTTGGCCGCGCAGTAGGTCAACGATACGTTTACGCGTCATTGCTGGGTTAGCGTGAGGAACTGAGATTGCATCTTGCGCCGTATCGCGGTAACCAAGACCAGTACGACCACCCACCTCAATGAATGAAGCAAAACGAGACCACACCACACAAGTTTCCGCTTGGTATAACGTCCAAGCGTTGATCATGGTGTCTAGACCTTCGTTTGGTGATTTCACTTGGAACTTGCCACAACGCTCATCCCAGTGTGCTTTGATGCCAGCAAATGCATTGTCGACTTCTGCAAGGTCTTGGTACTTAGCACGTAGACGCTCACCGTTGCCTTTACCGATACCTAAAATGTAAGCAAAGCGAACTTCTTCTCCTGGTTGGATAGTAAATTGCTTGTGCAGAGAGCCACAGTGGTTGTAACACGTTTGTGCGGTGTTAAAACACTTACCTTGTTCTACTGCTAGTGGGTTTGCTTCGTCGCGGTATAGACCTAGGAAGCTATCACGTTGACCGTCGTATGAATCTGGATCAAACGTTGATGCTAGGTAGTAGAAGCCTTCGAAATCGTTAGTGTTGTAGTACAGGTCGTATTCAATCACACCTTCGTTGTATGACGTACCAGCAGAGTAGAGAGACATCTGGTGGTTTTGGTTATCAGATTGAATGTGGCTGAATGAGAACTCAACAAATGAGAATGCACTGATCGTACGCGGTTTGTCAGAGGTGTTCTTGATGACCACATCCCAAATTTCTGCATCTTCGCCTTTTGGTACAAAGAGCGTTTTGGTTGCGCTAATGCCGCTGTATTTACACTTGAATTTAGAGTACGACAAACCATGACGAACTTCGTAGTTCGCTTCGTCTAGGCTTTTCGCAACTGGTTGCCAAGAGATTGACCAGTAATCTCCCGTCTCATCATCACGTAGGTAAACGTAGTGTCCTGGACGATCGAATGTCGCATTTGGACGGAACTTAGTAACACGGTTGTATTCTGGAGAGTTGTAGAACGAGTAGCCACCCGCGTTGTGCGAGATAACGGTACAGAATTTTTCTGTACCTAGGTAGTTGGTCCAAGGAGCAGGTACATCAGGGCGAGTAATGACGTATTCACGATTCTCGTTATCGAAATAGCCGTATTTCATTTGTGTCTTTCCTTTTTACGAAGCTGCGTCTGCAGCCAAAATTTAAAAACTCTTCAAGCGTGATGCTTCTACATCAGCTCTGTATTACTTCCACGGTTTACGGTAATTCACTCCCTGCAAATCAAGCAGAGGTAGATGGCCTTTCAAACGTGATAAATAGTCGGTCCAGTCTCGGTGTTGTTTGTCTGTCCAACATGCTTCTGCCATTGCGGTTAAGCGCGGGAAGACCATGTAGTCCATACGAGACTGGTTGTTGATGATTTCGCACCACAATGCGGTTTGAATGCCCCAAATGCGTTTACGTATTGGATCGTCGGCTGGCACTTCAGCGAGTGGTTCATAGTTGTAAGCTTTTTCTAGCGGCAACGGGTTAGCCCAATCCACGCCCGGTTCTTCTGGTGCGTAGTCTTGGGTCATATCTAGGTAGGTGGTTTGCGCTGGTTGTAGCACCACATCGAAACCTTGGCGCGCGCAGTTCAACGCCGCTTCTTCGCTTAACCACGAATAGATCACTGTGTCTTTGCTGACTTTGTCGCCATGCTGTGCTTCTTCCCAACCCAGCATGCGCTTGCCAAGTTTGCGCAGTTTGTCTTCGGCATGACGCAAGAAGTGCCCTTGCAACTCTTTGTAGTCGCTGTAACCCAGTTGTTCCATTAGTGCTTGGCACGCTGGGCTTTTTGACCATACGCCGTTAGGTACTTCATCCGCACCGATATGAACATAAGGGGCAGGGAACAACGCGGAGACTTCTTCCAACACTTTGTCGATAAACTCATAGCTCCCCGGCAGAGCTGGGTTAATGACATTGTCGTTGTAATGCTGAATGCTGCGGTATTCAGTGGTATCTTCTGCTTCTACCAATAGGTGTGGTAACGACTTGATGGCAGCTCGGCAGTGGCCTGGTACATCGATTTCAGGGATAACAGTGATGCCTCGTTTCGAAGCAAAGGCAACCACGTCTTTGATGTCTTCTTGAGTGTAAAAACCGCCGTAACGCTCAGCAAGGTGCGTGTACTGTGGCTCATTGGTTTCATCCAACCCACGCCATGCGCCAATATCGGTTAGTTGAGGCAATGATTTGATCTCAATTCGCCAACCTTCATCATCGGTAAGGTGCCAATGGAATGTATTGAACTTGTAGTGAGCCAACTGGTTGATCAAACGTTTGACTTGCTCAACAGAGTGAAAATGGCGAGCACAATCTAGCATCATACCGCGGTAACGAAAACGTGGTCGGTCTTTGATCGAACAGCAAACCACTTCCATGGAATTCGGTTGATCGCCAACTTTGATCAGTTGCAATAACGTTGCACAAGCATGGGTAAAACCAGACGAAGAGCCTGCTTCAATTTTGATCGACTCTTCTGCTACCTTCAGCTTGTAAGCGCMTTCATCCAAGGTTGGGTTGCCTTTGAAGATGATCTGACTGCCATTGTCTGATGCGAACTCAAATTGATGAATGCGCTTAAGCTCTTCAAGTAACCACTCTTTAGCTGAATTGGCTAGGTTTGAATAAACCGCAACGCCAGCGTGATGATTAAAGCTAAAGCAGTGATCGCTGACTTCTATATGGTTTGGTTTTGGCAATAAAGGCTGCGCATGCGTCAAGCTGGAAGGGATCTCACTACGTTCACGGTACGGTGAAGCCAATACGATCGGCGTGACATCGACTTGAGCTCGCTGAAGGTTGCCGTTGACTTCAAAGTTGACCAAGGCTTCATTGAATCCATCAGAATAGTAACGGAATGGGTTCGAACCAATACTGAACTCGCAGTAAAAATGATGGTTAGCTGCCAGCACCAACCCTTCTGGTTTGAGAGTGCAATAGCTGCCAATTTGCTTGAGCTGACCATTCGAAACACTATCGGGCAGAATGTAGCGATCAAAAGCAAAAATCAGGCTCCAATTGTGGAGATCTTGATCGCTTAAATTATGAAACGTCAGTCCAAAACGGCAGTTTTGCTTTTGCTCTGATAGGACGACGAGATCAACACGATATTCCATATCTACTCCTACGCCGCATTGAGCGAGTAAAGGTTGTGTTCAGGCTTACCTGCAAACATAATTGCGCCTTCAATCGCGTCAAACTGTGGTTCAACAACCCATTGCTGAATGGGTGGCGAAAGCCAACGTAAAATACGTTCAGCAATGCTGCCCATTAAACAAATACGCGTTGCGCCGCGCTTGTTTAATGCCACGAGAAACATTTCTATATCAGCTGCAGTTTGCTTCAGCATCTCAATTGCCAGTGCATCACCTTGTTCTGCATGTTGGAAAATTGCAGGAGAAAACTGCCCATAATCACGAGGAAGCGCTTTTTTAGACCAAGCCACCACGTTATCAACGTCATTTTCGAAATGTGCCATGACGTGTTGTGCCAGAGGCGTTTTCTCTCTGATGCCATCTTCAGCTAACAACACTTGTTGAACTAGGCGAAGCCCCATCACTGCGCCGCCACCTTGATCCGAAATAGGGAACTCACGACCACCGACAACGTGTTGCTCCAATCCTTTAAGATAGATGCCACAAGAGCCTGTTCCTGCGATCATGATTGCGCCATCTTCGCCATTGTGTGCACCAACGCACGCGCCGTAAGCATCAGTATTAAGAGTCATGCTGGCAAACGGATGAGGAAGAGACATGAAGGCTTGCCAAGATGCTTTGTGCTCAGCACCTGCAAGGGCTAAGCCGACGTGCATCGATGCAAAATCTTGTTGTGTCAGGCTGCCTTGCTCGGCAGCCGAAGTGATGGATTCAAGAATCGAAGCCATTGCAATTTCAGCGCCTAGCATGATGTTGGCGCTGCCGCTTTTGGCCTCGCCAAGAAAATTACCTTGTGAATCTTTAATCCTGGCTCGACATGACGTGCCGCCACCATCAATACCAACAAAATACATCCCCATGATTATTGTTCCTTAATATTTTTAGAGGTTGCCAACTGAGAAATATGCTGAGCTTGACTCATTATCGCGAGTAAGTACCAAGCGCCATGCGGGATCCATTGTTCGCCCCAGCGCCAGTTTTGTAACATGTCGTCTTTTTGTGCTGGTGGGTTAAATGCGATGTCTTCCTCGTCTTCAAAGCCGCCAGTGATTCCGTTACACACACCGCCTTTAGCGTTGAAGAAACCATGTTGAGGAAGGTAATCAGGGTTGTTACGACCATGGCCATCAAGCATGCACATGTCGTATGGGTTTAAGCCTACAATCCAGTTCAATGCATCTTGAGCAAATACGGAAAGTTGTTGCTGTATTTCTTGCGACGCTATATGCGGTTGAGCAAGATACGCCATGGTCGCGAGTGAGCCCAATCGAGCATTCTCGCCTTGCCACCAATAGCCGGATTCATTGTTGTGTGCGACAAAAAATGCATCGCGTTTTGACTCATTTACGCCTTTAACATACTGGCGAGGGTAACCGAATGGGTTGGTCACTTTATTGGATATTTTGATCTCAAACTCACACGCTCGGTTAACGATGCGTTTTACAGATTCTGTCTGTACGGAGTCGTCTTCAATTGATAGATATTCGCACAAGGCAATAACGGGTAGGCCAGCTTCAGCTGCGTGAAAGTATGGACGACTGCCGTCTTGGTTTGCAGACCAAAAGTGTTGAATCTGCTCGTCGCTCATTTGGCGGGCAACTAAGCGTTGTGCCCACCAACGGCTCTCTTCCAAGTAGCGAGTTTCTTTGGTGGCTTTAAACAGTTCTACACTGGCTAGTAGCGCACAGTATTCGTCGATAATGTTTTCTTCACCATCATTGAGGTACTGCGTATTGTGCTCTTTTAAGTGCCAGTAACCATTTTCAGCAGCGTTGCGGTATTTTTGTTGATCGTATTCGCCGTGAACACCTAAACGCGACGCCGCGGCCAGCGCTGCGATGGTTACACCGCCGCCTTGTCGAAAGCCTGCTTGGTAGTCGTCAAATTTGTGACCAAGTTGCGTTTCGTAGGCACAGATTTCTCGTTGCGCAGTATCTTTGCTCCACTTATCAAAGACCGTCATGTAGAAGAAGCCTTTTTCGTTTTGCATACGAACAAGGAAGTCTGCACCGAACAGGGCTTCTTCAATAAGACGTGTACGTGTGAAGGCTGCAATGTCTTCGCTTCCTTCAAACAATGAAAGCCCTTTTAGGATGTTCCAAACCACCATTGGGGTTTGTTGAGGGTTCAAATAATTAGCGTATGAAAGATGACTTAAATATTTACTAACGTCTCCAGATGCGTCGTACCAGCCACCGTGAACATCAACTGTTTGGTTGGCGTTGAGCACTGGCACTTGTCGATCTTGTTGATCGAAAACCCCACCGCAACGTTGTGATTTGAAGTAGTGGAGCACATCTGACAGGGTTTGATTCAACAGAATATGTTCGCCAACAGTGAAATAAGAAGAACGCGAATCTTCCACTTGCAGGAAATAGTCGCCTGAATCTGTGAAAGATGAAAAGTCGATGAGGTAGAAATAGCCCTGATGCCAGTTCGCCACTTTACCTTGTTCTTCAACCGCAAAAGTTGCCACGGTTTGCTCGGTAGTGGCACAAATCAATTGGGCAGTGTAAGAAGACAAGTGTGGTTGTTCGGTCTGGACAATGGCTTTCTTTGGGCCCAGATGTTCATAACCAATGTGGTTAGTCAGTAGCAGCATTCAATGTCTCCGGGAAACGATAAAACAGGAATGGGTCAGGCTGAACCTGACCCTCGTTATAATTAATCTTCAAATAAGTAACAGCGAACAAAGTGGTTCTCAGAAAGCTGAGTGACGCCCGGTAGTCGTTCGCGACATTTATCGGTTGCGTGTACGCAGCGTCCTGCAAATGGGCAGCCGACTGAATCCGGTGTCCAAAGTGGGATTTCCCCTTTGTTGCCTTTCAGCTTCTCGTGGATAGACTTCGATGGATCAGGCACAGCAGATACCAACAGTTGCGTATATGGGTGTTGAGGATCGTGAATGATTTCTTCAGTATCGCCCCATTCAACCATGTGACCTACGTACATAACCGCGAGATCTTCAGCAATGTAACGCGCCGTTGCGATGTCGTGAGTGATGTAAAGCAGAGACATTTGTTTCTCGAACTTCATCTCTTCCATCAAGTTAAGAACACCAGCACGAATTGACACGTCCAGCATTGATGTTGGCTCATCTGCCAATACCACTTCTGCACCTACAGCGATGTTACGAGCTAGGTTTACACGTTGACGCTGACCACCAGATAGCTGGTGCGGGAACTTTTGCGCCGTTTCTTTTGGTGGAATAAGACCAACTTGTTCAAGTAGGTCGTACACACGTTCTTCCAGTTCCTTTTTGTTGCCTGGTGCAATCTTTTTATGGATCAGCAACGGGCGAGCAATGTGGTGAAAGATATTGTGTGTAGGGTTTAGTGAGCCAAATGGGTCCTGCCATACCATTTGTACGCCTTCACGGTATGTCATCAAGTCATGTCGAGAGGTAATATCTTGGATATCACGACCTCTGTATTCGATCACCCCCTCTGTAGGGGCGTACATTTTAGCTATCATTTTAGCGGTAGTAGATTTACCAGAGCCTGATTCACCTACTACTGACAAACCGCGGCTCTTGTACATCTTGAATGACACGTCGTTGATCGCGCGCATTTTTGACTGCTTGATTGAGTTACTATTTAAAGGGAAGTCCTTAACGACATGTTTACCCTCAATCAGCAGTTCGCCGAGTTGTTTGCTCATAATTCTCTCCAGTGTAATTTTGTTCTTAGCTAGCGTTATTTTTTGTTGTTAAACCTTAGCTTGAGCAATCGTGTCGCCGTATAAGTGGCAATTTGAAAAACGACCAGGTTCAATTTGACGCAGCTGAGTTGGTACTCGTGTGCAAGCTTCGTGGACGCGGTCGCAGCGAGCTTGGAAGCGGCAGCCTTGAGGAATCTCTAATAGGTTCAAAGGGTTGCCTGGAATACCAGTTAATTTGGTTTTAGGACCAGTTAGTGGAGGGAAAGAGCTACCCAAACCTTTGGTGTAAGGGTGGTAAGGACTTTCCAGAATTTGCTTAGAAGGGGCGACTTCAATCAACTCACCGGAGTACATAATGCCGATTCGATCCGAGAACTCGACCATGAGTGACAAGTCGTGGGTAATGAAAAGGATCGAGAAGCCGAACTCTTCTTTCAGTGCATAGATTTTTTGTAAGATCTCACGCTGAACCACAACATCGAGTGCCGTCGTTGGCTCATCCATGATGATCATCTTTGGGTTGAGAGCCAGAGCAATCGCAATGACTAAGCGCTGGCGCATACCACCAGAAAATTGGTGTGGGTAGTCATTCAAGCGGCTTGGATGAATATCAACGATTTCCAACAATCCTTCGGCGCGCTTTTTCGCTTGTTCACGTGTCATATTGGTGTGGCGCATGATGACATCGCAAAACTGCTCTTCCATCGTAAGCACCGGATTTAATGCGTTCATTGCACTTTGGAACACCATCGACATCTCGCTCCAGCGGAATGATTGCATACGTTCATCGCTGTACTTAATGATGTCTTCACCGTTGAAGATGACCTCACCACCAGTGATGAATGCTGGCGGCTTATGAAGACGCATTAGCGAGAAAGCAACTGTGGATTTACCACAGCCAGATTCACCTGCCAGGCCAAAGACTTCACCTGGCGCAATGTCAAAGCTAACGTTATTACAGGCGCGGACATCGCCCGCATCTGTGATGTAATCTACGCATAGGTTACGGATAGAAATTAGTGGTGCAGTCATGATTATTTATCTCCGCTCCATAGTGCATTTTGTGGTGCCATTTCAGGCGCGCGCTCTTTCTTGTCTTTCTCTGCCAGTTTCTTCCAGCGTTTCATGCCTTTGTGAGAACGAAGCTGTGGGTTAGCAATTTCATCAACGGCAAAGTTAAGTAGAGCAAGACCAGTCACCAAAAGAGTTAAGGCGATACAAGGTGCTAATACTTCCCACCATGCGCCAATCAACATTGCTGATGAGGTTTGCACGTTGTAAAGCATGATGCCCCAACTGATGGTGTTGGCATCGCCTAGGCCCAAGAACGAGATTACAGCCTCAGTATTGATAGCGAGCATTACTGAGCCGATGAAGCTTGCACCGACAATCGGGATTAGGTTTGGTAAAATTTCAACGAAGATGATGCGGAATGAAGACTCGCCCAATACTTCAGCGGCTTTCACAAACTCTTTCTCGCGTAGAGCCATGGTTTGAGAACGGACAACACGTGCGCCCCACGCCCAAGAGGTACCAGCGATAATCAAGGCAATGGTGAGTGGACCTGCTTCGCCAATAAAGGCTGCCAGTACAAAGAGCAATGGGTATTGAGGGATTACCAGCATGATGTTCATCGCTGCACTCAATATGTCATCCACTTTGCCGCCGAAGTAACCTGCCGAGATACCAATGACCGTCGCTAGGAAACATACGATGATGCCAGCACCAAAGCCGACACCTAGCGATACGCGAGCACCGTAAGCCACTTGTGACCAAATATCACGACCCATACGTGAAGTTCCCAGAACGTGATCAGCCTTTTTCGACATAATCAGCGTACGACGATCATCTGCTAGATTTTTAGCTACCCAGCCATCAGGATTATTTTGCGCTTGTTTTACGACAAAGCTAGGGTATTCGTGTGGATTACCGGTTCGCTTGTCTGGCGCATGTTTCGTAAGTAAAGGAGCTGCGATCGCAACGAATACGAATACGGTAACAATACCAAGACCGATTCGAGCGAATGAGTTACCTAAAATAAGTTTGAATAGTTCTTTCATGATTATTTGCCTCCCGTACGTAGGCGAGGGTCTAGAATCATGTACAGCATGTCAGCCATTAAGTTGAAGCACAGCATGAACATCGTCATGATAATTAACTGACCTTGAAGTACTTGGTAGTCACGAGCGTGAATTGCGTTAAGTAGCACGGTGCCTAAACCTGGGTAGTTGAAAATCATCTCGATGATCAATTGACCACCAATGGCCATACCCAAAGACATAGATAGCGCGGTTACACTTGGAAGTAGCGCGTTACGTGCGGCGTAATTGAAGACGACACGGTTCTCGCTCAGCCCTTTGCCTTTCGCCATCGTGATGTAGTCTTCGGCGAGAAGGTTGATCATGTTGTTACGCATATTGACGAGGAAGCCACCGATCTGAACGATGGTTGCACAGAATAGAGGGAGCACTGCGTGGTAACCCACGTTTTTGATGAACTCCCAGCTTGACCAATCAGGGATAGTACCTGGCGTGTAAGCATAGCCAGATGGGAACCATTTTAGGCCAATCGCAAAGGTAAACAGTGCTAACATTGCGATAACCATCTGTGGGATAGCTTGAATGATCAATGTACCAGGCGTTACGAATGCATCGTACTTACTACCACGCTTCCATGCGGCAAAAATACCGAGTACAGAAGCGATTGAGAAAGAAAGTACAACCGCAGTACCAGCTAGGAAGAGAGACCAGCCAAATGCACTACCTAGTAAAGAGTTAACTGAAAGAGGGTAGAACTGGATTGATGTACCTAGCTCCCAACTTAGAATGTTTTTAATGTACGAAAAGTACTGAATGTAAATCGGCCCATCAACGAAACCGAGCAGTTCTTTCATTGCTGCGATTCGTTCTGGCGTCACCTGTACAGAAGCGTTAGCAAACATCATGGTAACTGGGTCACCAGGCATTGCTCGCGGAATAATAAAGTTTAACGTCGCTGCAACTAAGAGCGCGACAAGATAGAACGACAAACGTCTTAAAAAATAACCCATAACTCACACCTTACTCACCCAGATTTTTTCCCTGTTTCTGGTTTCAGGTCGCTCCTAGCGAAATTTAGAGCGAAAAATCCCCTGACGACGAGCGCCACATATTGGTTTCGTTAACAAGGGATTTTTATAGGCGGCACACGGGATGTATGCCGCTTGAAATGAACTTCTACTTATTTAACTGGTTTTAGGTCCAGCACGTGAAGTAGACGCTCTGGGATACCAGCCCAAATGTTTGGACGGCCCTTAGGATTTTCTTCGTTCCACCAACCAGTGAAGCGAGTTGTGTTGTATTGATACATGTACGCGCCAGATAGCACAGGAATGGTTACTTGGTCCTGAGCAATGATCTTCTGGATACCATGAGCGATTTCTAGCTGTTCTTGCTTATCAGCGGTTTTGTAGAAGCTGTTAAGAAGACCGTCTAACTTATCGTTCTTGTAGAAGTGCATTGCAAAGCGAGGCATACCGTCACCAGACTGTAGCTTCGAGTTGTAGCCGCTGTCCCAGTACAAGTGTGGATCCGCACCGTGGAAGTAGTTGGTGTAAGCAACGTCGTATGTACCTTCTAGCATTGCTTGGTTGTATACCGAGAAATCTGGAGTACGAGCACGTGCTTTAATGCCTACTTCTGCTAGTTGCTCAACAGCTAGTTGTACAGTGTTGTTAAAGTCAGTCCAACCGTTTGGCGATTGAATGAGAAGCTCGAAAGACTTGCCAGATGGTGTATCTACAAAGCCATCTTTGTTTACATCTTTGAAGCCTGCTTTAGCAAGAAGCTTTTTCGCACCTTCGGCGTTGTATGTGTTGTAACCTTTGTACTTGTTGTGCGTCTCTTCGTCAGACCAAGCTTCGAATGCGTAGCCTAGACCTGAAGCGAAGTCATTTACTGTACCGCCACCGTAGAATGCAATGTCGATAATCGTTTGACGGTCTAGCGCCATAGAGAACGCACGACGGAAGTCAACGTTAGTAAGTGCTTCGTTTTTCGCCGCGTCTGGGTTTTTAAAGTTCACTACAAACGCTTGAGTACCCGCTGGTGGGTACCAGTAGTGGTGATTCGGACTTGCTGCAGCGTAAGTGCGGTCGATGTCTGGTACGAATGAAGACGTCCAGTCCATTTCGCCGTTAACGATTTTGCCCAAGAATTGGTCGTTGTTCGCGATTTGTGGCACTCGTAGACAGTCTACATCTAGGTTATCAGCATCCCAGTAATTCGGGTTCTCACACTGAATGTATAGTTGCGGTGTAAAAGTGTCGATTTCGGTAAATGGACCACTACCTACAGGATTTTCGTTTGTGAATGTTGCTGGATCTTTCACTTTGCTCCATACGTGCTTAGGTACAACTGGTACTTTCGCAATTTCGTAAGGAACGTTTGAGTTTGCTTCGCTTAGACGGAATTTAACTTTGTAGTCGTTAACTTTCTCTACGCCAGTAACCCAAGAGTTGATACCAGATTGGTCTAGCTCTGGTTTCTCTTTAACTAGGTTGAAAGAATAAACTACGTCATCAGCGGTAAACGCTTTGCCGTCAGACCATTTTACGCCCTTACGAATATCGAAGGTCACGCTCATTAGGTCATCAGCCATGGTAAAGTTTTCTGCTAGACGAAATACTGGCGTGTTACCGTGCATTTCGTTAAAAACAACGAGCGGCTCGTAAATAAAGTCGGTTGTTGTGTGCAGGTTAGTTGCACCCAAGAAAGGGTTAAAGTTACGAACGAAAGTTGTAAACTCTTTAGGGTGGATAGTCAGTTCACTGCGTTCAGCCGCAGTAGCTACCGATGCAAAACCTGTAGTAGCCGTTGCAATAATTGCTGTTGCTAGTGCTGTTTTTTTAATATTGGCAAGCATAGCTGTTCCTTACTATTTGCTTTCATTTCACTAAATGGAATTGAATGTCATCAATTGATAAACACTCTCCAAGACCTACCTCTTGTTTATGCATTACTCATTACAACATTGAGTTTCGCCAAGAGTGGCCTGTAGGCCTTAGGCAGGAGTAAGAAAACACCTTATCCATAAAATAATCAAACTCGATTCTCGTTAAAAACGTTAAAATATCGTCACTCTCCGTTATAAACGTTATTTTGGCTGATTTTGACTAGAGATAGACCAAAAAGTAAACGTTGATATGCGTCGCAGTTTATATCCTTGTTAATAGTGAGTGTTAGTGGTTGCTAACCTATAATCTATTTAAAATAAAAGCCTTCTGGTTCTCTTCCTGGTTCGGAGATCTCGCTCACATGCAGAAAATGTGTTAATTAATTAGCTAAAAATTAATCTGCCGTTCTGTTGTGATTGAGTTCGCAATCTCTGTCAATTGTTGGTTAAAAACCGTTTGTTATCTGAAAAATAGTCTCTTTTATCGACAGTTTTCTCTCATTTATTGCTCTTTTTTTATTGTAAAAATGAAGTGTTTTATTCGCTCGACTCAACCTGGTTTGGGTCGGTTATATCGATAGAAGCGTATGTTTGGAGTGCCTACCATGGACAACTTTGTCCAGAGGCTTATTCGGCATTTTAATGTGGTAACGGTAGAGAGTCGCTGTATTGTTCGTTTTTAGAGAAAGGGAAGGCTTGGATAATAAAAAGCCCAGCGTATGCGCTGGGCTAGTTTTTTTGATAGGTATTAGCTGGTCAACAGTCGCTGTAGTTTATCTCGTTGAGCTTCGATGTACGCACGCTCAGGACTCTGTTCTTTACAGTGTTCAAGGATGAATTCTATTGAGCTCAACACAGTTCTCCAACGTGGCGTTTTCGGCAGAGTTTCTATACGCATGTATTTATCCAAAGTGCGTGTTTGCAGAGTGCTACGGTCAAGATAAACGCGCCATAAGCCACTTTGTTCGGCAAATGCGAATTTACTTTCACCAGTGACTGACTCCCAATACTCTAAGGCGTGTGTCATTGCGTCGACCAGAATTTCTCGCATTAGCTCTTGTTTGTCTTTTTTGTTACCAAGCGCTTTGTCTGCAAGCCGTGTAAACTCTCCACCGAGTTCTTTCAGCTTCTGCAGCTGGTCTTTATCGCCATCAAAAGCATAACTTGAAAGCACCTCTACTGCGGTTTCTAGGTTGTGTATGCGAGCGGCATTGGCTCCTCCGCCAACATTAAAGATATACATGACATCTAAGCCTGAGCCTTCAGGTAGTTTAAGAATGTCTGCTTCGATGTTTTGACGAATATCTTCAATATAGATATCAATCTTGCCACAGTAATGAGGTTGTTTGACGGTCAGATACTTAGGTGCAATCAACTCATCGGCAGATGAACGTTTTAATTGTTCTAAGTTACGCTTGAATAGCTTGCAAGCAGCTTCATTAGCAAACCGAATACGCTTATCTTCACGCAAACAGATAATCGCTTCAGGAGCCGATTCCAGTTGTTCCAACAATCGCCCTTGAGTTTCTAATAAGCTTGCCTCTACAGCCGCTCGTTGGCGAAGTTCAGATTCAAGTATCTTATTCTCCATGTGGCGCATTTCAGCTTGGCTTGCCGTTAAGTGCGCTTGGATGCGCGCAGCTAGCTCTTGTTTATTGAATGGCTTAGATAAATAGTCGTTGGCTCCTGCTTCAAAGCCTCGTACACGATCTTCTGTTTGACTAAGCGCGGTGAGCATAATGATAGGTAGCTCGGCATGGTCATAAGTTTCACGTAATTCACTGCAGACTTGATAGCCGCTCATGCCTGGCATCATGATATCCAATAACAGGAGTTCCGGTTTTTCCTGCTCAACGAGTGCTAATGTTTCTGGGCCATCAGAGACGGTACGTACGCGATAGCCCTCTAAACGTAAGAAGCTCTCAAGCACACGCAGGTTTACTGGCTCATCGTCAGCGACATACAGTAACGGGCCGTCTGGATTCTCTGGCAGCGATAAGTCTTCATTGTTCTCTACATCGATTTCAGGAATCTGGAAGTGTCCGTGCGCAGCAAGGGTTTGAGTTGTTTGGATCTCTTCTTCACTGGCAAGTGGTAACGTGAAACTGAAGGTGGTGCCGACCATAGGCTGGCTGCTGACGTATAACGAGCCACCCATCAACTCAATCAATTGACGGCTAATCGAAAGCCCGAGCCCCGCACCTTGACGATAGCGACTTGCGTCTTGTCCTGCTTGGATAAGTGGCTCGAAAATATGTTCAAGATGTTCTGCGGGAATACCTTGCCCAGTATCCACAACTTGCACACGAACATGATCATCAACCACATTGGCGGAGATAACGATTTTACCTTCTGAGGTGTACTTAATCGCATTACCGATCAGGTTATATAACACTTGTTCAAGGCGTTGAGGATCTGCAGACACCGCTTTCAAATCCGCTGGTACTTGGTTGATGATACGGATGGTTTTATTTCCGAGTAAATGGCTGGAAAGCTCTAGTACCAGTCGCGTTGCACTGGCTAAACTCACCGCTGACTTCTGGATATCCATGCTTCCGTAACGCATTTTATGATAATCCAATAAGTCATCAACAAGGTTTGCGAGACGTTGCCCACTTTTAATGATGATATCAAGCTGATATTTTTGGCTAGCAGGGATAGCACCGTTAGCGCCGGACGCTAAAGTCTCAGCGATTCCGACCATGCCGTGCAATGGTGTGCGAAGTTCATGAGAAGTGGTGGCTAAGAACTCATCTTTAAGTTTGTCGGCCAATTGCAATTCATCATTTTGTTTTTGAATGATCTGGATGTTGCTCTCGAGCTCTTCATTTTGCTTCTTAATGGTTTGAATTTTCTCTCGAATAGAGCGTTGCATTCGTTCAAAACTCAGCGCAAGACGGCCAATTTCATCTTTGCGAACCGTATTAAAGGTGGTGTCATCAAGATCTCCGGCAGACACTTTTTCGGCAGCCCAAGTTAACTTCAGCAACGGAGAAGTAATAAAGTTTGATAAATAATGGGAAGCGATTACCACTAGAATGATGGCGATCAGCATGGCGATAACAAACAGTTTTTCTAGTTGATGAATACGAGCGAAAGCTTCGTTTTCTGGTAATTGCACGACGAGTGCCCAAATAACACCACGCGTTTCAATCGGTGCATAAGCAGCGATGATCTCTTCACCTAAACCGTTCGTGTAAGTGCCGACGCCAAATGCACCAGAGAGTGCTTTATCGATCACTTCTAAGCTGTTCTTAATGTCATCTTGCTTGGTGTTAATTGTGCGAGGTTGGTGATCATTTCCAACCAGTAAGGTGTTAATGGATGACTCTCGGTTGGCGTCAGCGGCTAACTTCGTGATGCCATTATTTGGTAAGCGGAACATAGCATAGCTGTGTAGGTAGCCTTGCTGAACAATTGGAGCACCTAACCAAGCGACTTGTTTACCACCTTCCAGTTCGAAATCAGACACAATCACAGGGGTGTAGTCTTCATTCACCTTACGGCGTTCAGTGACGTCATCAGCTAGACGCTTGAAGGTTTTGCCAAGTGCTGAGTCTTTGTAGGGGCCTGATAATAAGTTTGTTCCGTAGTTATCGTCTTTGTTGATCGAGTAGGTGACATTACCGTTGATATCGACCAGCAAAATATCATTAAAATCAGAGCGCTTGAGGAGCTCCAAGTAGGCCCAGTGGTAACGTTTATGTAAGAGTCGGTAACGTTCACTTCCGACATAGTTGGAAGACTCGGGTAACGTTGACGTTTTGATTTGATCTCCGCTGCCTTCAATGTAGCGCTGTTGGGCATTTTTACGAGATTCTTCAATGTCATTACCTAAACGACTAAAAGCATTGACGAGACCGTAGAATCGACCACCACTGGCGTAAGCCAGTTCAGAGCGCACAAAGCCCATGACTTCGGTTTCCCGCGCCTCAAAGTAGTCGATAATTTGCTGTTGTTTTGTATCTCGAACAGACAACAAGTGTGAGGTGCTTTGTTCTTGCAGATCTTTACTGTGGGACTGTAGGAAAAAGATCGCAGTAATAGTAAGAGGTGTGATACTGAGCACCAGAAATGCGGTCATCAGTGTACTCTGAAGGCGCTTAAATTTCTGTTTTTTGTAGAATTTAAACATGGATAAGATTACAACTCATAAAGGGCAGTTCTAAAATGTACTTCGCTGCCGAGGTTCTCGTTAAAAACGGATAAGAAGTTCAACTAGATAGAATTAACAAAATTAACGAGTTTTTTTTCTTTGACAAGAAAGTTAGTTGTAAAGCGTGCAGGGTGACGCAGTTTTTCTTATGAGTGTTGAGTTTTTGAGAAAAAATCGCGCAGGTTTGTACCTGCGCGAGGGAAGATTATGACTTTTTCGCGTAGTAGATAGAAAACTTATTGGTCTTATTTAGCGTCTCGCAATTATTAAACGCTCGCTCAATAATTGGTGGATATTTTAAGAAGCTATTCGCGACAATGATCATTTCACCATGGCTATCGAGATACTTTGGAGCCAGACCCAATAGTGTTTCTGCTGCGTTGTAGTTCGTATCCAAACCACTGTGGAAAGGTGGGTTACTGATGATAAAACGATAATCGTCGGCAGTGTCTGAGTAAATATCAGAGGCGAATACATGGCCGGTTAATCCATTGGCTTTTAGTGTGGCTTGACTCGATGTGATGGCATACGCGTTAATGTCACACATCTCAATCGCAATTTCTGGATTGGCTTTTGCCATGAAAGCACCTAATACCCCAGCACCACATCCAAAGTCGAGGACTTTACCTGATAGAGTAGGTAAGGTTTCGAGTAATAGGCGGCTACCTAAGTCGAATTCGCCATGGCTGAATACTCCAGGCAAACTCTTAACAGTCAGTGATTGCTCACCAAGTGTGACCGTATAGGTTTTAAACCAGTCAGCTTGATTGAACGGCTTTGGTTCATTGAGGCAAGTGCCCCAGTAAAATGAACAGCGACGAGCGGAATCGTATTTATTGACCGGGCCATACTCTTTGAACATCTTCTCGATGCTTTTAACACCTGAGCGGTTTTCGCCAACCACTACAATTTCAGTGTTCACGCCTAGTTTCGCCATCAACATCGCCAGAAGGTATTCGGCTTCGGCTTTGGCTTTAGGCCAGTACAAAAGCACCATGTCTGCTTGTGTCTCAGTATTAAACTCAGAACCAAAATGGCTTTTAACCTTGTTATGAGTGCGAATTTGACGGTAGAAGCTGTAGTTTGAAGTGAAGATTTCCACAGATTCACAGTGTTTGGTCAGTTCAAGTGGAAAGAGATCTTCGACTTCACCTGCAACTAAAACATGTTTTCCGTTGAAGTACTCGAGCTGACGCTGAGCTATTTGGCTAGGAGCGATATAAGCAGACATAAATTGGGTTCATCAGAAATAATTGGGGCAGATTTTCGCACAATCTGCCCCAAGCTTGAAGTGATTAAGCTGTGACTAGCTGTTGTCTTGCTGGTTGAGGAAGTCTTTGAATTCTTCTTCGTAGATATTAAACAGTACCATTGTCACGGCAAAAATCAGTGGACCGTAAATCAGGCCGATCAATCCAAATAGATGCAGACCACCCAGTAACGAGAAGAAAATCATTAGGGTATTCATGCCTGCGCTGCCTTGCATTAGCAGCGGACGCAATAGGTTATCAATAGAACCAACGACGACCACACTCCACACCGTCAAGAAGATAGCCCAAGTCATATCGCCTGTTAAGAACAAGTACGCCGCTGCAGGAATCCAGATTAGTGCGGTTCCGACAACTGGAATGAATGATGCAAAGCCCATCATCGTTCCCCAAAATAACCCAGGGAAGCCGGCGAGCCACATACCGATACCGCCAGCCAGACCTTGAGCAATCGCTGTCATGAATGAGCCCATCACGGCTGATTTAGAAACTTGCTCTATCTCTGTCAATATGCGGTCTTCTTGGCTACGTGAGAGTGGCAGAATATGACGAATCGCAGAGATAATTTTGTCGTGATCACGAAGTAGAAAAAACAGCACAAACAGCATCAGGAAGAAGTTCATTAGGAAGTTGGTGGCGTCTCCTAAAATCTTGGCGCTGATAGCAACTAAGTTAGAGCCAAACGATGTAGCAAATTGACCAATTTTCTCAGCAATGGCTTTTGGCTCGATTTTATCGAAAGGTAAGTACTCATTAATTATAGCTAAACCTTTGATAACAAAAGGATGTTGGAATATATCTTGGATTCCGCCATTAGTGACCCAGTTGTACGTATTTTGTGAAAAAACAGAGCCTTGTTGAACAATGGCTGCAAACACAAATAGCAGTGGGATAACGATAATAAACGTCAAGACGACACATGACAGCAGTGCGGCCATATTGGGGTGCTTGGGAATTTTTCGCTCAAACCATTCGTGTACCGGAAACATGAGCAAAGAAATGATAAAAGCCATCACAATGGAATTGATGTATGGCTCAACCAATAAGTAGCAAGCAAAAGCAGCGGCGAGTAAAGCGACCATTAGTACTCGGTGACTCGACGTTATTTTTACATTATTTGGCATGAGATTAGTCCAACTTACAGGTGACGTTTACGGTTTGCGCCTTCAAAGATGGCGTTGAACCTTTATTACTTTGCACTCTTAACTCTTTCAAGCTTATGACAATGCCGAATTAGAGCAGAGCAATATACCTTGTTATAATGACCACAAATCAGTCGGTTATCAATCAAGAGATGAACTATGGGTTGTTGCAACGGTGATAAAAAGTGTCAAACCGAGAAAAAAGCCAAACGAATACCGTGGTTTGGCATTGTTATTGGTGTTTTAGCAGTATTGGTTATATTGAATTGGCAATAAAAAAGGACCGTGATGGTCCTTTTTTTAAATTAGTTATCGCAGCTTTTAAGCGATTACTTTGCTTCTTCTGCAAGAGTTGCAAAACAGCGGTCAGCCGCTTCTAGCGTGGCATCGATTTCTTTTGAACCGTGAGCAAGGGAAGTAAAGCTCGCTTCGAACGCTGAAGGCGCTAGGTAGACACCGTGTTTGAGCATTAAGTGGAAGAAGCGCTTGAAGCGTTCCACATCGCACTTCGTTACGTCTTCGTAGCAAGTCACTTTTTCTTGGTCAGTGAAGAAGAAGCCGAACATGCCGCCCACTTGGTTCACAACCAGAGGAATACCGTGTTTCTCTGCTAGAGACTTAAAGCCATCTGCTAGTTGTTTGGTTTTTGAAGCTAGGCGCTTTTCGTTGCCTTCTTCTTTTAGAAGGTTCAAACATGCATAGCCTGCAGCCATTGCGACAGGGTTGCCAGAAAGCGTACCCGCTTGGTAAACCGGACCCGTTGGCGCAACGTATTGCATTACTTCTTTACGACCACCGAAAGCACCGACTGGCATACCACCACCGATCACTTTACCTAGTGTCGTTAGGTCTGGCTTGATGTTGTAGTGCGCTTGTGCGCCACCAAGTGCCACACGGAAGCCTGTCATAACTTCATCAAAAATTAGTAGCGCGCCTTCTTGATCACAGATTTCACGTAGACCTTCGTGGAAGCCTTCCACTGGTGGAATACAGTTCATGTTGCCTGCAACTGGCTCAACGATGATACAAGCGATTTCGCCTTTGTTAGCAGCGAATAGCTCGCGTACAGAATCTAGGTCGTTGAATGTTGCTGTTAGTGTGTGCTTAGCAAAGTCTGCAGGAACGCCAGGAGAGCTTGGTTGACCAAGGGTCAATGCGCCAGAGCCCGCTTTGACTAGCAAGCTGTCAGCGTGGCCGTGGTAACAACCTTCAAATTTCATGATCTTGTCGCGACCAGTGAAGCCACGTGCAAGGCGAATCGCGCTCATAGTCGCTTCTGTACCAGAACTTACCATGCGGATTTGCTCCATTGATGGAACAAGTTCAGAAACTAACTCTGCCATCGCGATTTCAAGTTCTGTTGGCGCACCGAAGCTGAGGCCACGTTGCGCTGCGTCAATGACGGCTTCGCGGATAACCGCGTGGTTGTGGCCAAGAATCATTGGACCCCAAGAGCCAACGTAATCAATGTACGCTTTACCATCGGCATCAAAAATCAGTGGACCGTCTGCTCGTTCGATAAATAGCGGAGAGCCGCCAACGCCGTTGAATGCACGAACTGGTGAATTGACACCGCCAGGGATGGTTTGCTGAGCTTTTTGATACAGCTCTGATGATTTGGTCATGGGGTTATCCTCTTTTGATTGCTCGGACCAAGTGGAGCGCATTGTACCTAGCTATAATCAAGTTAGAAACGTTTTGCTTAATTTATGTGTTGTTTCGCAGTGTAATCTTATATATCCGCATCTGTTATAAAGAATCGGCGGTGAATACTTGAACGAGTTTGTCAGGTATTGGATAATCGTCTCAATTAGCACAAATTTGACGTCTTGCTTCAGGCTTGACGCATTACACGAGTGAGAGAGGTCTTCGTGAGCGAAGTAAACGTACCATTATCTTTTTCTGACGCAGCAGCATCTCGCGTTAAAGCATTGATTGCTGAAGAAGAAAACCCAGCATTGAAACTGCGCGTATACATTACTGGTGGCGGCTGTAGCGGCTTCCAATACGGCTTTACTTTTGATGAAAATGTAAACGAAGGCGATACGACAATCGTAAACAGTGGTGTAACACTGGTTGTAGACCCTATGAGTCTGCAATATCTCGTTGGCGGCATTGTTGACTACACAGAAGGGTTAGAAGGAGCGCGCTTCTTTGTAAACAACCCAAATGCAACGACAACATGTGGTTGTGGTGCATCGTTTAGTGTGTAATTAACACCAATCAGGCAGCCAGTGGCTGCCTGAGCTTTACGTAGAAGGATGTCACGTAAAGTCGCTCTCGCAGAATATGCAGAGAAATAATAAAAAGGACTTTATATGTCTGGATCGTCTTTCGGACGTCGCATTGTCGAGCGCCCGTGGCTAGTATCTCTTATCCTCATATTGCTTCTTGTTGCATGGCTGGCAATCGGTCAACTGAAAGCACAAGATGATAATCTCAATTCTTCATCCTCTTCAACTAACACCACGCCACTTGCAAAGGTGATGTTCGACACCTTTATTGCTGAACCCACAAGTAAAACCATCGAACTGTATGGGCGGACTGCACCCAATCGTCAAGCGCGCCTTGGCGCTGAAGTCGCCGGTAAAATAGTCAGCCTCAGTATAGAAAAAGGTCAAACAGTCAAGCAGGGGCAAGTGATCGCAAGCATCGACAAGCGCGATCTTGGTATTCAGCTCAAGCGGGCTCAGGCGATGCTGTTGGTTAAAGAGAAAGAGTTTAATGCAGCTAAATCGCTAAAAAGTCGCGGACTACAGGGCGAAGTTGCGTTTGCGACAGCACAAGCGGCATTGGTGGATGCTCGAGCGAATTTGAGCAACGTGCAAACGGCATTAAGAAATACCGAGGTGAAAGCACCATTCGATGGCATTGTTGATCACCACTTTGTTGAGTTAGGCGACTTTGTAGGGATTGGCGATCCTATTGCGACGGTCATTGATTTGGACACTTTGGTGATTGAAGCCGATGTCAGTGAGCGGCATATACAATACCTTAAGGAAGGCCTACAAGCCGATGTAAGAACCATTAACCAACAGCATTATCAAGGTCGGGTACGCTACATTGGGCGTGTTTCTTCTGCTTCTACTAACACCTTTCCAATTGAAATCGAAATTGATAACCAAGATGCAAGAATTCCGGCCGGTATGAGCGCTGAAGTACAGCTGCCGTTGAGTGAAGTGTTAGCGGTAAAGATTACGGCTGCAATGCTAGCACTCGATGAAGAAGGTAATTTAGGTGTTAAAACACTGCGTAATGAGCATGTTGAATTTGTTCCGATTCAGCTCGTTAAGGCCGAAGATGATGGCGTTTGGCTCTCTGGGTTAGGAGAACGAGCCGATATTATCGTGCTGGGGCAAGGGTTTGTACGCGATGGCGATCAGGTGCTGGCCAATAAAGTTGATGACGTAGTTGTTGAAGCGGCTAGTGAGCAGTAAGGAGCACTTATGTACACTCTGATTGATGCTGCGTTATCCCGCGCTCGCACCATGCTGACATTATTAGTGATGATTTTAATTGCCGGTGTCATTACTTACGTCACAATCCCCAAGGAATCGAGCCCTGATATTACCATTCCTATTATCTACGTTTCTGTTGGGCATCAAGGCATTTCTCCCGTCGATGCCGAGCGTTTATTAGTTCGCCCAATAGAGCAAGAGTTGCGCTCTATTGAAGGCGTAAAAGAGATGACCTCTGTGGCATCAGAAGGTCATGCTTCGGTGACGCTGGAATTTAGTGTTGGAGTGGATCTTGATAAAGCGATGGCAGATGTCCGAGACGCCGTTGACCTTGCGAAGCCAAAATTACCAGAGGACAGTGATGAGCCAACGGTAAATGAAGTCACGTTTGCATCTGAAGAGCCTGTTTTGACTGTTGTTCTATATGGCACCGTACCAGAGCGGACCATTGTACAGATTGCCAGAACGCTACGTGATCGTTTGGAGAGTTTCCGTCAGGTTCTTGAGGTTGAAATCGCAGGGGATCGCGAAGACATCGTGGAAATAGTTGTCGATCCGCTATTGATGGAAAGCTACGGTCTCGATCAAGCGGATATTTATAATTTAATCGCCTTGAATAACCGAGTGGTTGCAGCGGGATTTGTCGATACTGGGTATGGACGCTTTTCGGTAAAAGTCCCATCGGTGTTTGATTCACTGAAAGATGTGCTTGAACTGCCAATCAAAGTGAATGGCAAAGAGGTGATCACCTTTGGCGATGTGGCGACAGTACGACGTGCATTTCGCGATCCTGAAAGTTTTGCTCGTTTAGATGGTGAATCTGCCATCGTTTTGGACGTAAAAAAACGGGCAGGGGAAAACATCATTGAAACGGTCGAGCTGGTAAAAGAAGTACTGGCTCAGGGACAACAACGAGCCGAGTGGCCCGACAATTTGCAAGTCAAATACACTTGGGATCAATCCGACGATGTCAAATTGATGCTCAGTGATCTACAAAACAATATCTTATCCGCAATTATCCTCGTAGTGATCGTCATTATTGCCATATTGGGGGTTAGGACCGCGCTTCTCGTAGGGATTTCTATTCCGGGATCGTTCTTGACTGGGTTGTTGGTGTTATCGGTATTTGGGCTTACGGTCAATATCGTCGTACTGTTTGCTTTAATTATGGCGGTGGGCATGTTGGTGGATGGTGCCATTGTGGTGACAGAGTTTGCGGATAGGCGCATGCAAGAGGGTACACCTCGTAAAGAAGCCTATCGAGATGCAGCAAAGCGAATGGCCTGGCCTATTACCGCATCCACAGCAACCACATTGGCTGCGTTTGCTCCGTTACTTTTCTGGCCAGACATTACTGGTGAGTTCATGAAGTACTTACCACTTACTTTAATTGCTACTTTGGCCGCTTCGCTGATGATGGCTTTACTGTTCGTTCCTGTCATCGGTGGGATCATTGGCAAGCCTCAAGTAGTCAATCAGAAAGCTCAGCGAGAAATGGTTGAGCTGCATAACGGCAACTTTGAAAAAGCGACAGGCATTACCAAACTTTATTACCAGACTCTGTCGGTAGCGATTCGTCATCCATGGAAAGTATTACTCAGCGCGATACTGCTAGCGGCAGGTGTCGGCTTCACTTACAACAAGGCTGGCTTGGGTGCAGAGTTTTTCCCTGAAGTGGACCCAGCCTTTTTTACCGTTAAAGTTCGTTCTTATGGTGACCTGTCTATTCACGAAAAAGATGTGGTTATGCGCGAAATCGAGAAGGTGATGCTCGGTCATGACGAGTTTGAAAGTGTCTACACGCGTACAGGCTCAAGTGATAATGGGGATGAAATCGGCCAGATTCAGATAACACCTGTGGATTGGCAGTATCGACGCAAAGTGAAAACCATTATTGAGGAACTAAAAGAGACGACAGACCGCTTTTATGGTGTTGAACTTGAATATAAATTCCCGGACGCAGGACCGCCTGTCGAGCATGATCTCGTGATTGAAGTGTCATCACGAAATTTGAGTGTTAGTGCGTTAGATGAAGCAGCCAAAAAAGTACGACATTGGGCTGATGGTAATCCTGCACTGACCAACTTGAGTGATACCACTAATAAGGAAGGGATTGATTGGCAAATTGATATCCAGCGAGATGACGCCTCTCGCTTTGCAGCGGATGCGACCTTAGTCGGGAATACTGTTCAGTTTGTTACAAACGGTTTGAAAATAGGCGATTATTTGCCCGATGATGCGGATGAAGAAGTCGATATTTTGGTACGCTATCCACAAGATAAGCGCGATATTGGTCGATTTGACCAACTGAGAGTGAAAACGGCAGCTGGTCTGGTACCGATTACGAATTTTGCTCAAATCAAACCAGATCATAAGCAAGACACCATTCGTCGGGTCGACGGTCATCGAGTTATCAATATTAAAGCGGATATGGTGGAAGGTTACAATTTGGCTCTTGAGCTACCGAAGATTGCCGCTGGAATGGAACAGCTCGACTTACCGGAAGGCATTGAATATAAGATTCGGGGTCAAAATGAAGAGCAGGAAAACTCATCAGCATTCTTACAAAATGCTTTTATTGTCGCGCTTGGTGTGATGGCTCTGATTTTAATTACGCAGTTTAATAGCTTTTATCAAGCTTTCTTAATCCTCAGTGCTGTGTTGTTTTCTACCGTTGGGGTCTTTGCTGGATTGCTTATTTTCCAAAAGCCATTTGGCATCATCATGTCGGGAATAGGGGTGATTGCGCTTGCAGGTATTGTTGTGAATAACAACATCGTATTAATCGATACTTATAATCAAATGCGTAAACGTGGCTTAGAGAAATCTGAGGCGATCTTGCGCACAGGTGTGCAGCGTTTAAGACCCGTTTTACTCACGACGGTGACCACCATACTAGGCTTATTGCCAATGGTGCTAGAAATGAACATCGACTTAGTTAATCAGAAAGTGGAGTTTGGCGCACCAAGCACTCAATGGTGGTCTCAGCTTGCGACTGCTGTCGCGGGTGGTTTGGCGTTTGCGACTTTGCTAACGTTAGTTCTGACACCGTGTTTGCTGATGCTCGGGAGAGAGCATCACTCCGAACAGTAAGCTTTATCGTGATGATATCGACAAAACAAAAAGGCAGCTTCGCTGCCCTTTTCAATACCTGGCTTACTTCATTGCTAGCAGTTTGCTGTAGCGTTCAAGCTTGTCCATGCTAATTTTCGCGTTTGCCATGAAAGTTTGTCTCGCTTTGCCTGTCAGGGATTTAGATTGTGGCAAATTCACCGTGCGCGGGTTTTTATGGACACCATTCACAAGGAACTCATAGTGCAGGTGAGGGCCAGTTACACGGCCAGTTCCGCCAAGCGTACCAATGGTTTGGCCTTGCTTAACGCGTTGACCTGCTCGTACAGTACGTTTGGTTAAGTGCAGGTACTTGGTAATGTAAGTATTACTATGTTTAATGAAAACGTAGTTACCATTAAATTTGTTGTAAGACGATTTTTGAACGACACCATCACCAGCCGCCCAAATCGGGGTGCCCACTGGTGCTGCATAGTCCGTGCCTCTATGAGGACGAACGCGTCCCGTCACTGGATGTAAGCGGCGTGGGTTGAAATTAGACGAAACTCGACGGAAATCCAACGGCGCGCGTAAGAATGCTTTTTTCATTGCTCGTCCATTTTCGTCGTAATACTTGCCACTTTTCTGATCCAGTATTGCGGTGAAGGTATCGCCTTGGTTTTTAAAGATCGCAGCAATGATTTTTCCACGACCGATTACTTCACCTTCTACCACTTCCTCTTGGTAAAGCACTCGGAAGCTGTCGTTTTTACGAATATCTAAAGCAAAGTCGATGTCCCAACCAAATATGCCAGCCAGTTCCATGATTTGGTTACCATTTAATCCAGAAGATATTCCCGCATTCCAAAAGTTTGATTTGATGGTGGCTTCAGCGTAGTTGTACTGGAAGTCGACTTCTTTTTTATCGACTTCTGAGACGTATTTGCCGTCTTTTAACGTGATACGAAAAGTTTCGAATGCGCTTAATGTTCTTCTTAACTGTACTAAGTCGTTGTTTTCATCAAAACCGAATTGCAATCGATCGCCAGGTCGAAGTCGGGTTAATTGCTTTTCCACTTCTTTGTCTGATGAGACAAGCTCATGCAATAGACGGGCAGAAAGCCCCACGCGACTAAACAAGATGGCGGCACTCTCACCATTTTTCACTTTGTACGTTTCCCAACGCAGTACAGCGGCGGACGCTGGAGACGAACTGTTTAGTGCACTGAGTTCTAGGGAAACTGGCACAGGATAATGTTGACCAACTTTTAATCGGCTCTGCTGCGGGTCTAGGTCTTGCGGATCAGGTAAAAAGAAGAGCGCGAAGATAATCAGCGCACTAAAAAAACCGATCAATACTTTGTGCAAGAGTGGAAGTCGGACAAAAATCGAATGCATGAGGTACTTGATTGCTAAATTAAACGGAAAAATTGACAACTACCTAGTCTAACGTGTTTCAAAATGCATCGCTATTCAAGTAATATGTTCAGCTATTATATTTTTGCCAAATCTGTGGGAGTGAACAAGAATGGCGAGCATTGAAGCTGCACTAGCCGAGATTAAGCGCGGTGTTGAAGAGCTGATTCCAGAAGAAGAGCTTATCGCAAAACTAAAAGAAGACCGTCCTCTACGTATTAAATTGGGTGCGGATCCTACGGCTCCAGATATTCACCTAGGTCATACGGTTATTTTCAATAAGCTTCGCTTGTTCCAAGAGCTAGGTCATGAGGTGACGTTCCTAATTGGTGACTTCACTGCAATGGTTGGTGACCCAACAGGTAAAAACACAACACGTCCACCGCTAAGCCGCGAAGACGTATTGCGTAATGCAGAAACTTACAAAGAGCAGGTATTCAAAATTCTAGACCCTGCAAAAACTAAGATTCAGTTCAACTCTGAGTGGTTATCTGAGCTTGGTGCAGAAGGTATGATTCGTCTTGCTGCAAACCAAACTGTTGCTCGTATGCTAGAACGTGATGACTTTAAAAAGCGTTACGCGGGTGGTCAGCCAATTGCTATTCATGAATTCATGTACCCACTTCTACAAGGTTGGGACTCAGTAGCAATGGAAACTGACGTTGAGCTTGGTGGTACTGACCAGAAGTTCAACCTGCTAATGGGTCGTGAACTGCAAAAGTCTCACGGTCAAAAACCACAGGTTGTTCTGATGATGCCTCTTCTAGTGGGCCTTGATGGCGAGAAGAAGATGTCTAAGTCAGCAAACAACTACATCGGTATCAGCGAAGCGCCAAGCGAAATGTTTGGTAAAATCATGTCTATTTCTGATGACCTAATGTGGAGCTACTACGAGCTGCTATCTTTCCGTCCTCTGGAAGAGATTGCTCAATTCAAAGCTGATGTAGAAGCGGGCAAAAACCCTCGTGACATCAAAGTATTGCTAGCAAAAGAAATTATTGCTCGTTTCCACAGCGAAGCTGATGCAGATGCGGCAGAGCAAGAGTTCGTAAACCGTTTTGCGAAGAACCAAATTCCTGATGAAATGCCAGAATTTGATTTTGATGCAGGTCGCCCAGTGAGCAATCTGTTGAAAGAAGCGGGCTTATGCCCATCATCGTCAGATGCGATGCGTATGGTTAAGCAGGGCGCTGTGAAGATGGATGGTGAAAAAATTGCGGACAGCAAATTTGCTCCAGAAGCGGGTACTTACGTGTTCCAAGTAGGCAAACGTAAATTTGCACGTATTACTATTCAGTAATCAATAATCGCTGCAAATGAAAGCGCCTGATGGGCGCTTTTTTTGTATAAAAATTTAGCGAAAAAGACAAAGTAAAACTTCCAAACATGTTGAACTTTGCTACTATACTCACGCTGCCAATAATGGCAGCGTTATCGGAGATTTACATGAACAATACCGACCATCCTCCCAGTCGTTGGGTGAGTAAGAGCAAGGGAGCGAAATAACCCGCTTCGGTATTGGCGATCTCCGCCTTACCTAAGTGGTGAGGCATCTTTTCTAATTTTCTTCTCGTTATTTCCTTCATACATTCTGAATAGACAGTGCATCCGCATTGGTTTTCTCTGTGCATCTTAATTGTTGTGTGACTTTAAGTATGCAAGATTGACTTTGCGTGCCTTGTCGATGGTCGTTACCAATGCCAATCGGGAGATTCGCCATGACGGTAATGAACAACACTTTTATTGAAACAA
This sequence comes from Vibrio sp. T13N, assembly GCF_032970445.1. Taxonomy (NCBI): domain Bacteria; kingdom Pseudomonadati; phylum Pseudomonadota; class Gammaproteobacteria; order Vibrionales; family Vibrionaceae; genus Vibrio; species Vibrio sp. T13N. The sequence continues at coordinate 229,235 of NZ_JAWJYE010000005.1, read as the reverse complement.
CACCAAACTTTTCTGAAGTAGAAATTGGTGCAGCTCGCAATGCATTTTTGCAGTATGAGCAAGAGCAACAAATCCATTTGCTTACGATCATGCCGATTGATGAGGCGGTAGGTATTTTGCAGCATTGCTCTGTCGGTTATGTGAATAGTCTTATTGCTCAACTTGAGCAAGCAGGCCATGACAAACGCGCACGTCATTATGCTCACCAATTGGGTTTGCATATGTCTGAAGTTGATACACCTGATGGTTATTTATCGACTAGTGTTTTGGGGCACGTGAAGCAGCGTATTGGGTGGATCATTGCACTGGCCCTTTTAGGGATTGTGTCGGGTTTGATCATTGCTCAGTATGAGGACACCCTTAGCCAGCTCGTTTTGCTTGCGGTGTACATGCCTGTGATCGCTGCGGCTGGTGGTAATACAGGAACACAAGCTGCAACTTTGGTGATTCGTGCTCTTGCAACTGGAGAGCTAAAAAAACGCCAATGGTTAGAAGTTTTGTGGAAAGAGAGCCGCGTTGCTCTATTTATTGCGTTAGCTATCGCTATCGTGATGATTGGACGCATTATGTTATTTAGTGTCGGTCAATCAACAGGGGGCTTTGAACTTACCGATATCGCACTGGCAATAGCAGTTGCGCTGTTCATTCAAGTCACCATTTCTACAACATTGGGCGGGCTGTTGCCAATTATTGCACGAGCTTGCAAGTTGGACCCAGCCGTATTGGTGAGTCCAGTTCTTGCGTCTATCGTCGATATTTCAGGAATGTGGATTTACTTTAACGTGGTGAACTATTTCTTAGGTATTGCCTGACTAAAGTTCACAATATCATTGTAAAAAAGCTGCTCAAAATGTGTAATAGGGGCGATGACAGGTTTGTTATCGTCCCTTTTTTCTGGGAAGTAGTCTGAAACAAACTGAACAAAAACGGTATTAGGTTGACCATTTTTATCCAAGCCATATCCGGCCATGTTGTAAGTTCCGTAGAGGGAGCCGCTTTTGGCGATCAATTGTCCTTTAATTGGCAACTTTCGCATACTTTGTCGGTACTTTAGTGTGCCTGACTCACCTGACTTCGGCATGATGGCGATCAGTTTAAGCTCGTCTTCGTGCTTCCAAATATAACGAAGAATTTCCGCCATTTTGGTGGCGGAAATACGGTTGTTTCGCGAAAGTCCTGAGCCGTCTTCCAGGCGCGCATTACGAATATCAATACCAGTGTTGGCGAAAATGATCTGCTTGATCGCCTCTGTACCGTTGGCAAAGCTACCTGACTGAACAAAAAACTTAGCGCCAAGTGTTTTGGTTAATGTATCTGCAATCAAGTTATCAGAGTTTTTAAGCATCTCTTCCAGAATGTCTGGTAATGCCTCTGATTGATGCATGGCGATTAGCTTGCGCTGTTTTTCCGGAGCCGAACCGATCCTAATCTTTCCTGATAACTCAATATTGAGCTGCTTAAGCAAAGCTGCCAATCTATGGCTGGTATAAAGTTCGGGATCTTGAACGGCAAATTTAAGTGGCAATGGTTTCTCCCTCTCAACTAAGCATCCAGTTAGTTTGTAGTTGTTATCAGGGTTTGCGACTAAGCCTAAATCGCAATGACGACTTTTCTTAATCGTTTTAGAAACGGTCTCGACAGTACTTGTTACACGAATAGGTTGATGCTCAGGTACGTAGACTCGAGTCCCACCGTCTTTTTGCGTATAGATAGAAGCCTGCACGCAGTTGTTATTGAGTGTGATGGTCGATGCCGGAGCGCTGTAGCAAACTCCCAAGATATCCCACGGCCAGCCCACTGCACGGTTGTAACCAGTGAATGCGCTGTTATCGAGCCATAAGTCACCGTCAATACGTTTTAAGCCATTTTTCTTGGCTAGGGTAAGAAGTGATTTTAAATCGTTGGTTTGGAGCGTTGGATCGCCGACAAAGTAAATCACTGCGTCTGAGCTCGAAGCTTCTAGCTTGGTTCGAAAGCGGAAGTTATCACCCAGCTCTAACTTTGCCGCTAATGCTGTGACGATTTTTAATGTACTGGCTGGTGGGAACAGTTGTTCGGTAGGATGAACACCGTCAAGTTCAGCATTCTCACTGAGTTTTTCCGCGACTAAACTGATGCGAGAGCCTTCCGGCAACACTTCTTGATGAGGGTACGCTTGTGAAAAAGCAGAAAGTAATGAAGAGAATATGAGCAAGGGCCAACGTAAACGCATAATGATACTTTCTAAGGTGAGTTATGTGATTGAGTATACGCAAGTCCTTTCAATATGCTAGGTAACTAAAGAAATGCTTTATATGTCATCAGGAATGAGACATGAGAGAAAGGCGCGCGGCTTAAAATGGAGTATAAAAAATGCCCGCTTGTAGCGGGCATTCGATATTCTAGTCAAAGACCGGAATTAGAAGTCGTAACGTAGACCTAGAGCTAGCTCGTCTTCAGCATCGATCTTAGTTGCAACTGTTTTGTTCGTGTCAGTTGAACCAAACTTGTCACCTGCGTCAATCAGGTTGAAGTTGTAAGAAATGTAACCACGGAAGTTAGGCTTGAAGTAGTAAGAAGCATCAACAGCGAAGTTGTTTGCAGAAGTTTCGTTGTTAGTTTCTGCATTGTTGTACGTTGTTGTAAATACCGTTTGGCCTAGAGTGTAAGCACCCGCTAGCTCGTAACCAGTGTAATCAACTGTGTTACGGTTGTTTGAGTCTTCCATTTTCTCGCCGTCAGTGAATACACCAGCGAAGTAAAGATCAGACATTGTGTAAGATGCAGCTAGCATGTACTCGTTAGCTTCGTCTTGATCTGCGTAACCAGCACCTAGCTCAAGACCAGTGTCAGCTAGAGCGTAGATTGCAGATAGAGAGTAACCGTCTTGTTTGTTGTCGTAGTACTCACCAGTGTTTTTGTTTTCCATACGATCAGCGAAGCGGTAGCTTGCTTTAACACTTAGGTTTTCGAATTGACCTTTGTAAGCCATCATGTTGTCTGTACGGTCTGCTACAGCTAGTTTGTCTGCTGCAGAGTTACCGTGGTAAGCCATGATATCTGTGAAGTCAGTGATAACGCCTAGTGCACCTTCAGTTTTACCGTATGCGAACTCACCGTAAGCACCGCCAAGACCAGCGTAAGCAAGACGAGTTTCTAGATCGCTCTTGTCGTCGCCGTCTACAGTACCGTTTTGAGCAGTCTCAAATTCACCTTCCCAGAAACCAACACCGTATAGGTTGTCATTGATCTCTTGTTTACCAAGGAAGTTTAGACGGATGCGAGATTTGTCTTGAGCGTCGCCATCTTTCATAGATAGACGTGCTTCAGCACGGCCGCCCATTTCTAGAGAAGTGCCGTCTTGGTTGTAAAGTTCAGCTGCGTTTACGCCAGTTGCCATAGCTGCTGCAGATACAGAAAGAGCAATTAGAGTCTTTTTCATCTTATTTGTCCTAGTTAGCTGTCCATAATCATTGTTGTATGGGGGAGAGGTAATCTCTCACAAGTTGTTGGTCTATAATCGGCCAATGAGCGGTATAATTCGCCCTTGTAAGCCTTTGATCTAACAACTCGCTGGACATGTTTTACTGCTAAAGTTTCCGTATGAGTTAGTAAAATGATATAAATCGCATCGATGAACACTGTTCGATTGGTCTGGTTTTTGATTTAACTTTTTGTTTTAAATGGGATTTTGTGGCTATAACATTCGTCTGACATTGATTAGTTTTTATCTTTTTTGATGTTTTTGGTGTAATGAACAGTGTTGTTTTTCAACAAATTGCGACAGTGATGCACTCTACAATCGTTCTAAAAGTGACTTATATCATTATGCCGAAAGGGCATAGTCTTACAGCGTTTCGAATTAAGATGATTTCGTCCGGGAGTTTGTTTACACTAAATGAAATACATCTTTAAGCGCACTACCCAGCCCTATGGCAGGGTGGGCTTTTTTTTGTCCAAAGACCCATTTGGGCTTGAGGTTATAAAATGGAAAAAGTTCCAATGACACTACGTGGCGAGCAAAAGCTACGTGCAGAACTCGATCGTCTACTTAAACTACGTCCTCAAATTTCAGAGGCAATCGCTGAAGCTCGTGAGTTAGGTGATTTAAAAGAGAACGCAGAATATCACGCCGCTCGAGAAGAGCAGGGTATCTGTGAAGCACAAATCCGTGACATTGAATACAAACTGTCAGTTGCTCAAGTAATTGATGTAACGAAGATGGAGAACACGGGTAAAGTTATTTTTGGTTCAACCGTAACCTTGATTGACATCGACACCGAAGAAGAAAAAACATACCAAATTGTTGGTGATGACGAAGCAGACATTAAAGCTGGCCGTATTTCAGTAAGCTCACCAATTGCTCGTGGCTTGATCGGTAAGATGGAAGGCGATGAGGTTGCTATTCAAACTCCGGGTGGCGCGAAAGACTTCGAAATCGACCGAGTAGAATACATCTAAGTTGTTGAGAGTAGTCTTGTTACTCCAATAAAACGCAAAAAGGTCGCCAATGGCGACCTTTTTTTCTTCAGCAACGTAAGTAGAATTACTTACGAGGGATTTCGATTTTACGCTCTTCAGACTGGCGGTATAGCACAAGCACTTTACCAATAGTCTGAACTTTTTCTGCGCCCGTCTCACGTACGATAGCGTCGATGATTAGCTGTTTTGTTTCACGATCTTCTGAAGCAACTTTTACTTTGATCAGTTCGTGATGGTTAAGAGCGATTTCAATTTCTGCTAGCACGGCTTCTGTAAGTCCATTTGCGCCCATTAGCACGACAGGTTTTAAACTGTGAGCTAGGCCTTTAAGGTGCTGCTTTTGTTTGGTGCTTAGGTTCATTACGCGGCCAATTTTCTTTAAAATAAGGGTTGAAAAAAGCTATTTTAACGCCATCTATTGCTGAAGACTATAATTTATTGAGTAATAGGTAGCGCCTATTAAAACAATAGCTCCAATTTGCGCCTTGTTGGGATTAAAATGAGTAAACAAAAACATTCGGCTAGTTCTGGTCGTTGGTTGAAAGAACACTTTGATGATAAATACGCGAATGAGGCTCGTAAAAAAGGCTATCGCTCACGTGCTTATTTCAAGATCGATGAGATTCAAACGAAAGATAAATTGTTAAAGCCTGGGATGACAGTCGTCGATTTGGGTGCGGCACCGGGCGGGTGGTCTCAATATGCTGCTAAGATAGTAGGAGACAGTGGTCAGATCATTGCGTGTGATTTGCTTCCTATGGACCCGATTGCGGGTGTCAGCTTTTTACAAGGCGACTTTCGCGATGATGCTGTATTGGAAGCTTTGCTAGAAAGAATCCAACCTTCAATGGTAGACGTAGTAATGTCTGACATGGCACCTAATATTGCGGGAAATAACTCTGTTGACCAACCTCGTGCTATGTATTTAGTTGAATTGGCTTTAGATATGTGTCGACAAGTTCTAGCGCCTAATGGTAGCTTTGTCGTAAAGGTTTTCCAGGGGGAAGGCTTCGATCAGTATGTGAAAGAAGTCCGAGACATGTTTAAAGCCGTAAAAATTAGAAAACCAGACTCATCGCGAGCTCGCTCTCGAGAAGTCTTTGTTGTAGCCACTGGTTACAAAGGTTAACCATTTTGCTCTCTTGAGAGCGTGTTAACACTATAGCTACAGTGAATGAACTGTAGTACCCTACCTTTAATTACAATTAGTTATCGAGAGGCTTACACCTTGAGTGACATGGCAAAAAATTTAATTCTGTGGCTTGTTATCGCCGTCGTATTGATGTCGGTATTCCAGAGCTTTGGCCCTGGAGAAAGCAATGGCAGAACCGTGGATTACACCACGTTTGTACAGGAAGTTGGCCAAGGCCAGATTCAAGAAGCAACTTTTAAAGACGGTGAAATTAGCTTTGTTCGTCGTGGCGGCGGTGCCAAAATGGTCACTTACATGCCAGTGTATGACCAAAAGCTTCTAGATGACCTAATTAACCAAAACGTGAAAGTACAGGGCACGCCTCCAGAAGAGCAAAGCTTGCTTGGTACTATTTTCATTTCTTGGTTCCCAATGATCTTACTGATTGGTGTATGGATTTTCTTCATGCGTCAAATGCAAGGCGGCGGCGGTAAAGGCGCTATGTCTTTTGGTAAGAGCAAAGCTCGAATGATGAGCGAAGAACAAATCAAGACAACTTTTGCTGACGTTGCTGGTTGTGACGAAGCAAAAGAAGACGTGAAAGAGCTGGTGGACTACTTGCGTGATCCAAGCCGCTTCCAAAAACTGGGCGGTAAGATTCCTACTGGTGTGTTAATGGTTGGTCCTCCTGGTACTGGTAAAACGCTTCTAGCGAAAGCCATTGCTGGTGAAGCAAAAGTACCGTTTTTTACCATCTCGGGTTCAGATTTTGTAGAAATGTTTGTGGGTGTCGGTGCATCTCGTGTACGTGACATGTTCGAACAAGCTAAGAAAGCAGCGCCTTGTATTATCTTCATCGATGAAATCGATGCGGTAGGTCGTCAGCGTGGTGCTGGTGTTGGTGGTGGTCACGATGAACGTGAGCAAACACTAAACCAAATGCTAGTAGAGATGGATGGTTTCGAAGGTAACGAAGGTATCATCGTAATCGCTGCAACTAACCGTCCAGACGTTCTTGACCCAGCGTTGCTACGTCCTGGTCGTTTTGACCGCCAAGTAGTGGTTGGATTGCCAGATGTACGTGGTCGTGAGCAGATTCTAAAAGTACACATGCGTAAAGTCCCTCTAGCAGGTGACGTAGAGCCTTCTCTAATCGCTCGTGGTACACCAGGCTTTTCTGGTGCTGATTTAGCAAACCTAGTCAACGAAGCGGCGCTATTTGCTGCGCGTGGTAACAAGCGTAACGTTTCTATGGTTGAATTCGAATTAGCGAAAGACAAAATCATGATGGGTGCCGAGCGCCGTTCAATGGTGATGTCTGAAGAGACAAAAGAGTCAACGGCTTATCACGAAGCGGGTCACGCAATTGTTGGTCGTTTAGTACCTGAGCACGATCCAGTGTACAAGGTGTCGATCATTCCACGCGGCCGCGCGTTGGGTGTTACTATGTACCTACCAGAGCAAGACCGTGTCAGCATGTCTCGCCAGCACCTAGAGTCTATGATCTCTAGCTTGTATGGTGGTCGTCTAGCGGAAGAACTCATCTACGGTGCTGATAAAGTCTCAACAGGCGCGTCAAACGATATTGAACGTGCAACTGATATTGCTCGTAAGATGGTGACTCAATGGGGTTTCTCTGAAAAGCTTGGTCCTCTACTGTATGCAGAAGATGAAGGTGAGGTGTTCCTTGGTCGTAGCGTGACTCAGACTAAGCATGTATCTGACGATACGGCGAAGCTGATTGATGATGAAGTTCGTCAGATCATTGACCGCAACTATGACCGTGCGAAGAAGATTCTTCAAGAAAACATGGATATCATGCATGCGATGAAAGATGCGCTGATGAAGTATGAAACCATTGATGCTCGTCAAATTGATGATTTAATGGAGCGCAAAGCTGAAATTCGTGAGCCTGCGGGTTGGAGTGATAACTCAACTGGCAAGTCTGAAGACAGCGAGAAGCCTCAAGCAAAGCCAGAAGTTAAAGAAGAAGCAACGGACGCTGCGAAAGATGCAGAAAAGTCTAGCTCTTCAGAAGCGACTTCTAGCGAAGCGCCCGAAAAGAAAGACTCTGAATAAAGAGTGTTGATAATAATAAACCCCGAGTTATCTCGGGGTTTTTGTGTTTATGATGATGATTACAGCAAATAACAAATCTTTAGATCTTTCCCGTCCACATGTTATGGCCATTCTAAATGTGACTCCGGATTCCTTTTCGGATGGTGGTAAATACAACTCGATTGAACTCGCCCTTGCTCAAGTTGATAAAATGATAAAGGCTGGTGTAAGCATTGTTGATGTCGGTGGGGAGTCGACAAGGCCTGGCGCGCCAGATGTGTCTTTAGAAGAAGAACTTCGACGTGTTGTCCCAGTAATCAAGGCCATTCGTGAAAAGTACGATGTGTGGATTTCGGTCGATACCAGTAAAGCGGAAGTTATGCGCCAAGCTATTGATGCTGGTGCAGATTTGATCAATGACATTCGATCTTTGCAAGAACCTGGTGCTCTCGAAATCGCAGCAGAAGCAAAGCTTCCAATTTGTCTGATGCATATGAAAGGTCAACCTAGAACCATGCAAGTTGCACCTCATTATGATGATGTGATGAGCGACGTATCTGCCTTTCTAGAAGAACGTATCGCGGCATGTGAAGCAGCAGGGATTGATAAATCTCAACTGATTCTCGATCCTGGGTTTGGCTTTGGCAAAACGATAGAACACAATTATCATATGCTCGCTCATCTTGAAAAGTTTCATGAATTCGGCCTGCCAATTTTGGCTGGCATGTCTCGTAAATCAATGATTTTTAAATTGTTGGATAAGCCAGCGGCTGAATGTACAAATGCGAGTGTCGTTTGCGCTACGATTGCAGCAATGAAAGGCGCGCAGATCATTCGTGTGCATGACTTTGAAGAGACAATCGAAGCAATGAAAGTTGTTGAGATGACGAAAAACAATATTTAAAAATAATAAAGGAAAGTTTATGTCGAATAAAAGACGTTACTTTGGTACTGACGGTGTGCGCGGTAAAGTAGGACAATACCCAATCACTCCGGACTTCGTACTTAAGCTTGGCTGGGCTGCTGGTCGTGTACTAGCAAAACAAGGCACAAAGAAAGTTATTATAGGTAAAGATACGCGTATCTCCGGTTATATGCTTGAATCTGCATTAGAAGCAGGCCTTGCGGCAGCGGGACTTAAAGCAACATTTACTGGTCCAATGCCAACTCCAGCAGTGGCATATTTAACTCAAACTTTCCGCGCAGAGGCGGGGATTGTGATTTCTGCATCGCATAACCCATATTACGACAACGGCATTAAATTCTTTTCTTCTGAAGGTACTAAGCTACCTGACGATATAGAGTTGGCGATTGAAGCTGAACTGGATAAAGACATTGAATGTGTTGAGTCTGCAGAACTTGGTAAAGCCACTCGTCTAAATGACGCTGCTGGCCGTTACATCGAATTCTGTAAGAGTACTTTCCCATCTGAATTGAGTCTTGCAAACTTTAAAATCGTGGTAGATTGTGCGCACGGTGCAACGTACCACATTGCTCCAAATGTCTTCAAAGAGCTTGGCGCAGAAGTTATTGCAATGGGCGTAGAGCCTAACGGCATCAACATCAATGAAGAAGTGGGTGCAACAGATGTTCGTGCGCTTCAAAAGCGTGTCGTTGAAGAGCAAGCGCACCTTGGCCTCGCATTTGATGGTGATGGTGACCGTATCATTATGGTTGACCACCTTGGCAACAAAGTCGATGGCGACCAAATTGCTTACATTATTGCTCGTGATGCTCTTCGTCGTGGTGAGTTAAAGGGGGGGGTAGTTGGTACGTTGATGACTAACTTGGGCATGGAAAATGGTTTAAAGCAGCTAGGCATTCCATTCGTACGTGCCGCTGTTGGTGACCGTTATGTCATGGAACAGCTGCTAGAAAAAGGCTGGAAAATTGGTGCTGAAAACTCAGGCCATGTGATCTTATTAGATAAAGTCACCACGGGCGATGCGATTGTTGCAGCACTGCAAGTGCTTGCTTCTGTAGTTGGCAGTGATATGTCTTTGCATGAGCTATCGCAAGGCATGACTTTGTATCCTCAGGTTCTAGAAAATGTCCGCTTTGCAGGGGAAAGTAATCCTCTTGAAGCTCAAGCAGTACTAAACGCCGTTGCCGAAGTAGAAGCGACGCTGGGTGATAAAGGACGTGTATTGCTGCGTAAATCTGGCACAGAGCCTTTGATTCGCGTTATGGTGGAAGGTGAGGATGGCGAGCTAGTTCAAAGCTCTGCACTGAAAATTGCCGAAGCTGTAAAAGCAAGTTGTTAATCATTGCGTTAAAGTGTGCGGTGAATGAAAAGGGCATCTTTTGCCCTTTTTTTGAGCGCTTAGCGCATTGGCATTGATTTTTTACTAATTTTCCCTTGTCAGCGTTACCGGCTTTCGCTAGTATTGCTCCGCCTCCCGTTAGGAGGTCGCTAGCCTTGTTCAATTATGATTTATTCTCTTGAACGGCGCTGGCTCAACAATTTGGAACATAGGTGGAAAAAATGTTTTCAGTTCTACTTGTGATTTACCTGTTGGCAGCGCTTGGTGTGATTGGCCTTGTGTTGATTCAACAAGGTAAAGGCGCAGATATGGGAGCCTCGTTCGGTGCTGGTGCTTCAAACACAGTGTTTGGTGCTGGCGGCTCAGGTAATTTCTTAACCCGAACAACTGCTATTTTAGCAACCGTATTCTTTATCGTTAGCTTGTTGCTTGGTCGTATGTCTACGCACCAGACTGAATCACAATGGGTAGACCCAACATTAGGTCAACCAGTTGTTGAACAAGTTAAGGATGCAGCGAGTGAAGTTCCAGCCCCTGCGGGTGATGAAATTCCTCAATAAGCTGTAAGGTTTTGATGCCGAGATGGTGAAATTGGTAGACACGCTAGCATGAGGTGCTAGTGCCTTAGGTGTGAGGGTTCGAGTCCCTCTCTCGGCACCATGTATTTACAAACTTGTAAATCACTTGTTTGCGAGTATAATGCTCAGCAAGTCGGACGCGGGGTGGAGCAGCTTGGTAGCTCGTCGGGCTCATAACCCGAAGGTCGTCGGTTCAAATCCGGCCCCCGCAACCAATCTCTTTCTTTAAGAAGAAATCGTAGATTGGCAAGTTTGCGTAGTGCTAACCACACTACGAGTTAAGAGAAGCATTTGTTGGCTATTCTTAACGTATCAGGGTCCAGCAGCATAAAACCCCGACTATCGGGGTTTTTTGTTATCTGAGCTTTTTGAAATAGCTCAGAGACTGCTTGGTTTTTTGATTGGGCTCTGAGCCCTTTTTTTGTTTCTGGAGTGGTTAAATGACTGGTTTAGAAAGACAACTTACTGAAATGCTTGAAGCACCAGTAGAGGCATCAGGCTATGAGTTGGTTGGATTAGAATTCATTCGTGCAGGCGCGCACTCAACGTTACGCATCTACATTGACCATGAAAATGGTATTAACGTGGACGACTGTGCAGAAGTTAGCCACCAAGTTAGTGCGGTTTTAGACGTTGAAGATCCAATTTCTGTTGCTTACAGCCTAGAAGTGTCTTCTCCAGGTTTAGAAAGACCACTTTTTAAAGCAGCACATTACGAGCAATTTATTGGTCACGAGGTCAGCATCGTATTGAAAATGGCTGTAGCAAACCGTCGTAAGTGGAAAGGTATTATCCACGGCGTTGATGGCGAAACAGTGACAATTACTGTAGACGGTCAGCAAGAAGAGTTTGCTCTAAGTAACATTTCCAAAGCTAACCTGATCCCTAAATTTTAGTTCCCTAAAAAAGTTTAAGCTTAGAGGCTAAATACAATGAGTAAAGAAATTTTAGCGGTAGCAGAAGCGGTATCGAACGAAAAAGCGGTACCTCGTGAGCGTATCTTTGAGGCTCTTGAGATTGCTCTAGCAACTTCTACAAAGAAAAAATACGAAATCGAAATCGACGTACGTGTTGCCATTGACCGTAAAACTGGTGAGTTTGTGACTTACCGTCGTTGGTTAGTTGTTGATGATGTTGAGAACCCTACAAAAGAGATCTCACTAGAAGCAGCACAGTACGAAGATGACTCAATCGAGCTTGGCGACTACGTAGAAGACGAAATCGAATCAGTAACGTTTGACCGTATTACGACTCAAACGGCTAAGCAAGTTATCGTACAAAAAGTTCGTGAAGCTGAACGTGCACAAATCGTTGAGCAGTTCATCGACAATGAAGGCGATCTAATCACTGGCGTTGTGAAAAAAGTAAACCGTGACACAATCGTACTTGACCTTGGTAACAACGCTGAAGCGGTAATCCTACGTGATGACCAACTTCCTCGTGAAAACTTCCGTCCAGGCGACCGCGTTCGTGGTCTTCTTTACAAAGTCGCGCCAGAAGCACGTGGTTTCCAACTGTTCATCACTCGTTCTAAGCCTGAAATGCTAGCAGAACTATTCCGTGTTGAAGTGCCTGAAATCGCTGAAGATATTATCGAGTTGAAAGGCGCAGCACGTGATCCTGGTTCTCGCGCTAAGATCGCTGTCAAAACAAATGACAAACGTATCGACCCTGTAGGTGCGTGTGTTGGTATGCGTGGTGCACGTGTACAAGCTGTTTCTGGCGAACTTGGTGGTGAGCGTATCGATATTGTGCTTTGGGATGATAACCCAGCTCAATTCGTTATCAACGCAATGGCGCCAGCTGATGTTGCTTCTATCATCGTTGATGAGGATGCACACTCAATGGACATCGCAGTTGAAGCTGACAACCTAGCGCAAGCTATCGGTCGTAACGGTCAAAACGTGCGTCTAGCATCTCAACTAACAGGTTGGGAACTGAATGTTATGACAGTTGCTGATCTTCAGAAGAAACACGCTGAAGAATCACAAGCATCTATTGAAAACTTCATGAAGTACCTAGATATTGAAGAAGACTTCGCTCAACTTCTTGTTGAAGAAGGTTTCTCAACGCTAGAAGAAATCGCATACGTGCCAGTTAACGAGCTACTAGAAATCGATGGTTTGAATGAAGAACTAATCGAAGAGCTTCGTGGACGTGCAAAAGATGCACTAACGACGATCGCACTAGCACAAGAAGAGTCTTTTGAAGGTCTAGAACCGGCTGAAGATCTGCTTGCACTTGAAGGTCTTGAGCGTGAGATGGCATTTAAATTGGCAGCGAAAGGTGTAGCGACACTGGAAGATCTTGCTGACCAAGGTATTGACGATTTAGAAGGTATCGAAGGCCTGACCGAAGAACGTGCAGGTGAGCTAATTATGGCCGCACGTAACATCTGTTGGTTCGGCGAAGAAGCATAATTTTCGGCAAGGAGGAAGCGGCATGACACAATTAACAGTTAAAGCACTGAGTGATGAGATTGGTACGCCAGTCGACCGCTTGATTGAACAACTTGCTGACGCTGGCATTAAAAAGGCGAGCTCTGACAATGTTACTGATGAAGAGAAGCAGAAGCTTCTCTCTCATTTAAAGAAAGAACACGGTGATAAATCAGGTGATTCAGAGCCGACTCGCCTTACGCTTCAGCGTAAAACTCGTAGTACACTTAGTGTGAACGCGGGTGGTGGCAAGAGTAAGAATGTTCAGGTTGAGGTGCGCAAAAAACGTACATACGTGAAGCGCAGCACAATTGAAGATGAAGCGAAACGTGAAGCTGAAGAAGCAGCACAACGTGAAGCAGAAGAAGCAGCAAAACGTGCAGCAGAAGAAGCTGCAAAACGTGAAGCTGAAGAAGCTGCAAAACGTGAAGCTGAAGAAGCTGCAAAACGTGAAGCGGAAGAAAAAGCGAAACGTGAAGCTGAAGAAAAAGCGAAGCGAGACGTAGATACGAATGCACAACGCAATGCTGAAGAAAAAGCAAAGCGTGATGCTGAAGAGAAAATTAAGCAAGAAGCAGCGCGAAAAGAGGCCGACGAGCTTAAACGTCGTCAGGAAGAAGAAGCTAAGCGTAAGGCTGAAGAGGAAAGTCAGCGCAAGCTTGAAGAAGCTCGCGAATTGGCTGAAAAGAATAAAGAGCGTTGGTCTGCTGCAGAAGAGAAAAAGGGTGATATGGAAGATACAGATTACCATGTAACGACTTCACAATACGCACGTGAAGCCGAAGATGAAGCAGATCGCAAAGTAGAGAGCGGTCGTCGTAAGAAGAAAAAAGCTTCAGGTAAAGACGACCAAGCTCGCGGTGGCCGTAACAACCAACGTGGCGGTAGAGGTCGTAAAGGCAAACTTGCTAAACCGACTTCAATGCAGCATGGCTTTGATAAGTCAGCAACGGTTGCTAAGCAAGACGTTGTAATTGGCGAAACGATCGTTCTATCAGAACTTGCTAACAAGATGTCGGTTAAAGCGACAGAAGTTATCAAAGTAATGATGAAGATGGGCGCTATGGCGACTATCAACCAAGTGATCGACCAAGAAACAGCACAACTTGTTGCTGAAGAAATGGGCCATAAAGTAGTTCTTCGTAAAGAGAACGAACTGGAAGAAGCGGTACTATCTGACCGTGACACTAACGCGGAAGCAGTTCCACGTGCTCCAGTTGTTACTATCATGGGTCACGTTGACCACGGTAAAACGTCAACACTTGACTACATCCGTCGCACACACGTTGCTTCTGGCGAAGCGGGTGGTATTACTCAGCACATTGGTGCGTACCACGTTGAAACAGACAACGGCATGATCACGTTCCTTGATACTCCTGGACACGCAGCGTTTACTGCAATGCGTGCTCGTGGTGCTCAAGCGACAGATATCGTTGTTCTTGTAGTTGCAGCAGACGATGGCGTAATGCCACAAACAGTAGAAGCGATTCAGCACGCGAAAGCGGCAGGCGTTCCTCTAATTGTTGCTGTGAACAAGATCGATAAAGAAGACGCGAACCCAGATAACGTTAAGAACGAGCTTGCTCAATACGACGTTATTCCTGAAGAGTGGGGCGGTGAGAACATGTTCGTTCACATCTCTGCTAAACAGGGTACAAACATCGATGGTCTTCTAGAAGCAATCCTTCTTCAGTCTGAAGTTCTTGAACTTACAGCTGTAGCTGAAGGCATGGCATCTGGTGTTGTTGTTGAATCTCGCCTAGATAAAGGTCGTGGTCCAGTTGCAACAGTACTTGTTCAATCAGGTACACTAAACAAAGGCGACATCGTTCTTTGTGGTCAAGAATACGGCCGTGTTCGTGCAATGCGTGATGAGCTAGGTAAAGAAATTACTTCGGCTGGCCCATCTATCCCTGTAGAGATCCTAGGTCTTTCAGGTGTACCATCTTCAGGTGATGAAGCAACAGTAGTTCGTGACGAGCGTAAAGCGCGTGAAGTAGCTAACTACCGTGCTGGTAAGTTCCGTGAAGTGAAACTTGCTCGTCAGCAGAAATCTAAACTAGAGAACATGTTCTCTAACATGACTGCTGGTGAAGTTGCTGAACTTAACGTTGTACTGAAAGCAGACGTTCAAGGTTCTGTAGAAGCAATCGCAGACTCACTAGTTAAGCTATCTACTGACGAAGTTAAAGTGAACATCGTTGGTTCTGGTGTTGGTGGTATTACGGAAACTGACGTAGTACTAGCGGAAGCTTCAAACGCTATCATCCTTGGCTTTAACGTTCGTGCAGATGCTTCTGCTCGCCGTGCTGTTGAAGCCGCAGCTGTTGACTTACGTTACTACTCAATCATTTACCAATTGATTGACGAAGTGAAACAAGCAATGGGTGGTATGCTTGCTCCAGAATTCAAGCAAGAGATCATTGGTCTTGCTGAAGTTCGTGACGTGTTTAAGTCACCGAAACTGGGCGCTATCGCTGGTTGTATGGTTACAGAAGGTGTGATCAAGCGTAACAACCCAATCCGTGTATTACGTGATAACGTTGTTATTTACGAAGGTGAACTAGAGTCACTACGTCGTTTCAAAGATGACGTTCAAGAAGTTAAGAATGGCTACGAATGTGGTATCGGCGTTAAGAACTACAATGATGTTCGCGTTGGTGACCAAATCGAAGTCTTCGAAATCGTTGAAATTAAACGTACTCTAGACTAATTGACTAAAATTACTAATATTGTCTTTGAAAGATAAGTAGTAATTGGTTGTTGAATACACCATGGGGGGCTGGCTTTGACCAACCCCCCATTCTTTCTATATAAGAGTAAAGATATGTCAAAAGAATTTAGCCGCACGCAGCGCGTTGCACAGCAGCTGCAAAAAGAACTAGCGATGATCCTTCAACGTGAAGTTCGTGACTCTCGCCTTGGCATGGTGACGATCTCAGACGTAGAAGTTTCTCGTGACCTTGCTTACGCAAAAGTATTTGTAACCTTCCTATGTGTGGGTGAGCAAACACCAGAATCATGTCTAGCTGCACTACGCGAGCACGAAGTGCACATTCGCATGATGTTAGGTAAGCGCATTCGCCTACGTCTAACTCCAGAAATCCGCTTCCATTATGACAATACGCTTGTTGAAGGTATGCGTATGTCTAACCTAGTGTCTGAAGTGGTAAGCTCAGACAAGAAAAAGCAAAAAGATTCTGGTCGTGAGGACGAAGAATAATGGCTCGTCGTCGTAAAGGTCGTCCAATTAATGGCGTTATACTGTTGGATAAACCAACAGGTATCTCTTCCAATGATGCACTGCAAAAAGTAAAGCGAATCTACTTTGCTGAGAAAGCAGGCCACACTGGTGCCTTGGACCCATTAGCGACAGGCATGCTGCCAATTTGCTTGGGTGAAGCGACGAAGTTTTCTCAGTTTCTTCTAGATTCTGATAAACGCTACCGTGTGATCGCAAAGCTTGGTGAACGTACCAACACGTCTGACTCGGATGGTGAAGTCGTAGAGACACGTCCAATCGATGTTACGTTAGACAAGCTAGAAGCGTGCATTGAGAAGTTCCGTGGCGAATCAGATCAAGTACCTTCCATGTTTTCAGCGTTGAAATATCAAGGGAAACCCTTGTATGAATACGCTCGCAAAGGCATCGAAGTTCCGCGTGAATCTCGTAAGATCACGGTATACGAGATTGTTCTTCACCGTTTTGAAGGCGATGAAGTCGAGATGGAAGTTCATTGCTCAAAAGGCACCTACATTCGTACCATCGTGGATGACCTAGGCGAAATGTTAGGTTGTGGTGCGCACGTAACTATGCTTCGACGCACTGGTGTTGCGAAATACCCTTACGAGAAGATGGTGACACTTGAGCAACTGAATGAGTTACTAGAGCAAGCACACCGTGAAGAACGCGCTCCTCGAGAACTACTGTATCCATTGCTGTTACCAATGGATACAGCGGTAGAAGACTTACCAGAAGTCAACTTAGTGCCTGAACTGGCGGATATGGTTCAGCATGGGCAACCTGTTCAAGTATTTGGTGCGCCTACCGAAGGCTCACTTCGCCTTACCATGGGTGAAGAGCGTTTGTTTATTGGCGTAGGCGAAATGAACGAGGATGGCAAAATTGCTCCTAAGCGATTGGTCGTGTTCCGAGATGACGTCGCATCCAAGTAAATGATTGAAAATACCGACCTGAGTGTCGGTATTTTTATATTGCACGAGATAGGAAATTTCCCTATAATCCGCGCTTCGCGTAGCGGCTGAATCAGAGATTGGCTGCTACAACTTTAAACCTACTCTTATTAGGAGAGAATTATGTCTCTGAATGCAGAAACTAAAGCAGCAATCGTTGCAGAATACGCACAAGGCGAAGGCGACACTGGTTCACCAGAAGTTCAAGTAGCTCTACTTACAGCTTCTATCAACCACCTACAAGGTCACTTCAAAGCGCACAAAGGCGATCACCACAGCCGTCGTGGTCTTCTACGCATGGTTTCTCGTCGTCGTAAGCTTCTAGATTACCTAAAAGGTAAAAACCTAGCTCGCTACCAAGACCTAATCAAACGTCTAGGCCTACGTCGCTAATCAGCGACTGCATAGCAGTTTGTCTAAAAAGGGGCTTTATGCCCCTTTTTTGTTGCCTAAATTTAGCCAAATTAGACTTATGCCGTTATAATACTGGCGGCTAAACCTCGTAAGAGGTTTTCTCAAAAGCTCATAGCATTACAGTCAACCACGTCGACCAAAAGGTCGCGACTATTCAAAAGGAATTTCCGAGTTTCTTTTTACTAGTCGCGATTCGTAATGCCTTGAGTGTCAATTAACACATCTAAGATTTCTTTAAGCACTAAAGGAAGATTAGAAACAAGGAATAACAATGTTCGAAAAACCAGTTGTTAAAACGTTCCAGTACGGTAACCACACAGTTACTTTAGAAACTGGCGTTATTGCACGTCAAGCTACAGCAGCAGTTATGGTCACAATGGATGATACGTCTGTATTCGTATCTGTTGTAGGTAAAAAAGAAGCCGTTGCAGGTCAAGACTTCTTCCCACTAACGGTTAACTACCAAGAGCGTACTTACGCTGCAGGTAAAATCCCAGGCGGCTTCTTCAAGCGTGAAGGTCGTCCTTCTGAAGGCGAAACGCTAACAGCTCGTCTAATCGACCGTCCAATCCGTCCGCTATTCCCAGACGCGTTTAAAAACGAAGTTCAGGTTATCGCGACAGTAATGTCTGTAAACCCAGATGTTCAGCCAGATATCGTTACAATGATCGGTACTTCTGCTGCTCTTGCTATCTCTGGCATTCCATTCAACGGCCCTATCGGTGCGGCGCGTGTTGGTCATATCGATGGTCAGCTTGTACTTAACCCTAGCCAAACTGAACTAGAAACTTCTAAGCTTGATCTTGTTGTTGCTGGTACAGAGTCAGCCGTACTGATGGTTGAATCAGAAGCGGACAACCTAACTGAAGAAGAAATGCTAGCAGCGGTTGTTTACGGTCATGATCAACAACAAGTTGCTATCAAAGCTATCAACGAATTCAAAGCAGAAGTGGCAACTCCTGCTTGGGATTGGGTTGCTCCTGAAGAAAACACAGCACTTAAAGATAAGATTGCTGAGCTAGCAGAAGCGAAGCTTGTTGAGGCTTACAAAATCACTGAGAAGATGGCTCGTTACGACCGTATCAATGAGATCGCTGCGGAAGTAAATGAAGTTCTTCTTGCTGAAGATCCTGAAGCGGATACAAAAGAAATCCACACTATCTTCCATGATCTAGAGAAAACAGTTGTACGTCGTAGCATCATCGCGGGTAACCCTCGTATTGATGGCCGTGAAAAAGACATGGTTCGTGCACTAGATGTACGCACTGGTGTTCTTCCTCGCACACACGGTAGCGCGCTATTCACTCGTGGTGAAACTCAGGCTATCGTGACGGCAACTCTAGGTACTCAGCGTGATGCTCAAATCATTGATGAGCTAACAGGCGAGCGTAAAGATCACTTCCTACTGCACTACAACTTCCCTCCATACTGTGTAGGTGAGACTGGTTTTGTAGGTTCTCCTAAGCGTCGTGAAATCGGCCACGGTAAACTGGCTAAACGTGGTATCGCAGCAGTAATGCCATCAGTAGATGAGTTCCCATACACAGTACGTGTTGTATCGGAAATCACTGAATCTAACGGTTCTTCTTCAATGGCTTCTGTATGTGGTACTTCTCTTGCTCTTATGGATGCAGGTGTGCCAATCAAGTCTTCTGTTGCGGGTATCGCAATGGGTCTTGTTAAAGAAGGCGACGACTTCGTTGTTCTTTCTGACATCCTTGGTGACGAAGACCACCTAGGTGACATGGACTTTAAAGTAGCGGGTACTAACACTGGTATCACAGCACTTCAAATGGACATCAAGATCGAAGGTATCACTAAAGAGATCATGCAAATTGCGCTTAACCAAGCTCAAGGTGCACGTAAGCACATCCTATCTGTAATGGATGAAGCTATCTCTGGTGCTCGTGAAGACATCTCTGAATTTGCTCCTCGTATTCACACAATGAAGATCAGCGCAGAGAAGATCAAAGACGTTATCGGTAAAGGTGGTGCAGTTATCCGTGCTCTAACTGAAGAGACTGGTACAACTATCGAAATCGAAGACGACGGTACTATCAAGATTGCTGCAACTGAAGGCACTGCTGCGAAAGAAGCTATCCGCCGTATCGAAGAGATCACTGCTGAAGTTGAAGTTGGCCGTATCTACACGGGTAAAGTTGCACGTCTAGCTGACTTCGGTGCATTTGTAACGGTTCTTCCAGGCAAAGATGGTCTTGTACACATTTCTCAAATCGCAGAAAAACGTGTTGAGAAAGTGTCTGACTACCTAGCTGAAGGCCAAGAAGTTCAAGTTAAAGTTCTTGAAATCGACCGCCAAGGCCGTGTACGTCTAAGCATGAAAGAAGCGGTAGAAAAGCCAGCTGAAGAAGCTGCTGCTGAAGCACCAGCTGCGAAAGACGAGTAAGACAAAATGAGACTTTCAGCCTTTTATTAGATTAAGGGCCTGAAAGCATGTTATAAAAGGGGAGCATTTTCGCTCCCCTTTTTTTGGTTTATTTCGACGCATTAACCTCAAACGAGGTTATCGCCTATATTGCATTAAGAGAAATAAATTTTGAGCGGTCCAAACAGGAGTATCAATTAGTGAAATGGTTTCAAACCGCAAGTTTATGTGTTGCTATCGCGCTGACCGGTTGTGCAAATACTTCTCAGCAATCAGCACAAAAGTGGCTATATCCACCGATGGCGGTGCCACTTCAGCCTAGCGTTCAACAAGAAGTACAAATCGCGCGTTTATCGCAGTTGCTACAACGTCCTGATCTCAGTGATGAAGTACGCGCTAAAATGCATTATGAGCGCGGTAGCTACTACGATAGCGTTGGTTTGCGTGATCTTGCCCGTTTGGACTTTAACCAGTCTTTGCAGTTGAATCCTGCTCAACCGGATATCTTCAATCTTTTGGGGGTGTATTTCACCCAAGTAGGGGAGTTTGACGCGGCTTATGAAGCGTTTGATTCGACCATAGAGTTGGCTCCGGATAATACCTATGCTGAGCGCAACCGTGCGATTGCGCTGTATTATGGTGGCCGAATCGATCTCGCTTTAGAAGATATGACCAAGCACTATCAAGAAATGCCAACGGATCCTTTTCGTTCATTATGGCTGTACATCATCGAAGCTGAGCAAAATCCAGAGCAAGCAAAAGCCAATCTTCAACAGCGTTATTTACGAGATCGTAGTGAAGAGTGGGGATGGGTTCTTGTTGCTATCATGCTACGAGACGTCTCGGACGAAGACGCTCTTAAAGCAATTATGGATGGAACGAGAGAGAACTATCGCCTAGCTGAACGATTGACGGAAACGTATTTCTACCTTGGAAAGCGTAATCAGCTTGAAGGTGATATCGCAAGTGCCATCTCACTTTATAAGCTCGCGATTTCGTTCAACGTTTACGATTATGTTGAGCATCGCTATTCTTTCTTGGAATTGGCGCAAATCTACGATCAATTACAGCAAGATAGATTGGCCAAGCTAAAGGCTGCTAAGAAGCAGGAAATTGAATGATTTAGAGCCGCTCGATGAGAGCGGCTTTTTTTATGATTGAACTTGATTAGTGACTCATTTAAAATAGTTAGCCTTGCTAACTAAGTGGCGGTGGCTTTTATGGCACTAGAAGAAAGCTTGATTGATTTAGAGCGTTTTTGCGCCAAAGCTTGGCGTGTTTATGCCAAAGAAGATCCGTTATCACATCTAAGCTTTAATGAGTTCGATTATTTACGTGTGATTCAGGTTTACCCTGAGGGTGTACGAATAACCGATCTTGCAGAAGAGTTGCAAGTGACTAAGCCTTCCGCATCGACAATGGTTGTTCGTTTGGAAAAAAAGGGTTTGGTGAAACGCATCGCATGTAATGAGGATGCCCGTGCTAAGCGTGTATTGCTGACAGAAGAAGTCGCAGAAAAAATGTCTTTGGAGCAGGTGGTTTACAAAGATATCTCTGAACAAATGATGCAACAATTAAATCAGCAAGAAGCTGAGCAGTTACAAGCTTTACTGAATAAAGCATTGAGCAATAAGTCATTTTAAATTAAACCAAAGGCCTCCGCTGTACGCATTAGCCTTTGGTGTTTCATTTTTCTTTTATTTAATTCAACCATTTAGTTAGTCTTGCTAATTAAATGGTTAGCTTTGCTAACTACTGGTGGCAGTCATGCAAAACTCAATTTATAGACAGTTTTGGAAATATACGATTCCAACCGTCGCAGCAATGCTCGTGAACGGTTTATATCAAATAGTTGATGGCATTTTTATTGGCCGTTATGTTGGTGCTGACGGATTAGCAGGGATCAATGTTGCGTGGCCGATCATCGGTTCTATCCTCGGTATAGGGATGATGATTGGGGTGGGGACTGGTGCGCTAACGTCGATTAAGCAAGGAGAAAACGATCATGAGGGCGCGAAGCGTATTTTAACGACCGGATTGGGGTTGTTAGCGATATTGATGCCGGTCGTTGCTACCATATTGTTCTATTTTTCCGATGAATTTATTCGTTGGCAGGGGGCGGAAGGGCGAGTGTTTGAACTCGCGCTACAATATCTGCATATTCTGATTGTCGCGTGCGTATTTACGCTAGGCTCTATCGCGGTTCCATTTCTTTTACGCAATGACGACAGCCCGAACTTAGCAACGATGCTGATGGTCATCGGTGCCGTCATTAATATTGTATTAGACTACGTATTTATTGCTTGGTTGGGGTGGGAGTTAACCGGAGCGGCCATTGCTACAGCGCTGGCACAATTGGTGGTAACCGTGCTTGGTATCGGTTACTTCTTTACTTCAAAAGCGACCTTACGCCTTCGAATCAGTGACTTTAAGGTTCAAGTCGATGTTGCACCAAAGATTATAATGATCGGTACATCTAGCTTCTTTATGTACGCGTACGGTTCTGTGATGGTGGCAATGCACAACGCATTATTTGCTCAGTACGGAAGTGCAATGTTAATAGGGGCGTATGCCATTTTGGGGTACATCGTGACGGTTTACTATCTGATTGCAGAGGGAATCGCGAACGGTATGCAACCTCTAGTGAGTTTCAATCACGGGGCGCGCAACCAGGCGAACGTCAGAAAATTACTGCAAGTCGCAATGGGGACATCTGTGCTTGGTGGTGTAGCGTTTGTGGGTTTGATGAACCTTTTCCCGTACGAGTTGGTCTCGGTGTTTAACAATGCTGATCAACAGTTGATTGATAGCACGGTGATCGGGATTCGTTTACACATGTTTGCGTTGTTCCTAGATGGCTTTTTAGTCGTGGCGGCTGCGTACTACCAATCGGTAAACAAAGGCAGCAAAGCCATGTTTGTGACACTAGGCAACATGTTGGTTCAACTGCCGTTTTTGTTCGTTATGCCGAAACTGTTTGGCGTGACAGGCATTTGGCTGGCTTTCCCATTGTCCAATATTGCGCTGAGTTTAGTTGTGGTCAGTATGTTGTGGCGGGACGTGAAAAAGCTGCTAAACGAAACTTCGGCTGAGCCAACAGTGCAAGCCTGTTAACAATGGCTGATAGAGAAAAGCGAGGTTGGGCCTCGCTTTTCTTTTTTGGAGAGCTAAATGTTTTTTACTTCTAAGCCAGCTAGCTGATGCCAATAGCCATTGCATTGGCGGCTTTCAAGTTTTTCAGGGTTGTCGCCGTGCTCGTTTGAGCGAAAATGCTCTAACTCAGAAAGTGTACTCACACCGAGAGGGCTTAAGCGGACCACATCAACCAGCCCTTGCATGCTTGGTAAGTCATTGATCAGGTTATAACAATACCCTGATTGCGTTTGAATGCCGTTAAGGTTGAAGACTTCTTGCCCTTCTTGGCTGCTGACCTGGATACCCGTAGGGTATTTGATACAGCAGGTTTCGCAATCGTCTTTCGCTCGGTTTTCAGCTCGGGCTGTGAAACAGCGAGCGGAATACGCTAAAGGCAAATAACCGTGGCTAAATACCTCAACTTCAAACTTGTTACGAATACCCAGCTCGTCACACTGAACTAAAGTATCGTTTAACCATTCGCGAGAGAGCTCGACAGGCATGCACCAACGCATCATACCTTGCTTCAAAAATAAGTTGAGCGTGTGTGCGTTATAAGTATTGATTGCAGGACCAACGACGAAAGGCACTTTATGCTCTGATGCTAATTGAACCGCCGATACGTCATTAGCCTCAATGGCGAAGTCACCGTTATTGATGTACTTCTTCATGATGTTTACTTCACTCGGTGCTTCCAGTAGCGCCATCGTAGAGATAACGACTTGCTTGCCAGAGGCAGATAAGTCTTTAGCTATTTCCAACCAGTGGGCTGATTTCATTTCTCTGCGTTTAGAGCAAACCGATTCACCCAGGTAAATAATGTCTGCAGAGCTTTGTTTTGCTTGTTGGTAGAAGGCTTCTACATCTTGTTTTGGCCAAAAATAGAGTAGTGGGCCAAGTGCGTATTTCATTGAGTTATCCATCTTAACCTCTACTGCCATTTACGGTGGTAAGCACCTAGGGTGGTTTGCGTTCCTTCCGACACATTTGCGAGCGTCGCATCCCATGCGGCTTCAACTTGGTAAGCTTCTGGGTTGGCTTGGTAGCGATCAATCGCGGCTCGCCATGTTCGAGTGACTTGCTCTACGTAAGCTGGGCTGCGTTGGCGCCCTTCAATTTTTACAGACGCGACATTAGCGGCAAATAGTTCTGGCAGCATCGAAAGGGTGTTCAAACTGGTTGGCTCTTCCAGAGCATGATAGCGTTTTTTCTCACCATCAATTTCTGTTTCAAAACGACCTTTACAGAGCGTAGGGTAGCCTGCGTTTTCTCCTGCGCAGTAGCGGTCAATTAGGATATTATTTAGACGAGACTCAAGACCTTGTTCAGTTTCTTGCCAACGAACGTATTTGGCAGGAGAACAGGCACCCACAGTGTTTGGGGACTCACCCGTCATGTATGATGACAAATAACAACGGCCTTCGGACATAATACAAAGGCTACCAAAAGCAAAGACTTCTAGCTCGACATCGCTAGTGATGTTGCGCGAAAGCTGCTTCACCTGATGAATCGATAAGACGCGAGGCAGCACCACACGTTTTACGTTGAAGTTCTGTTTATAAAAATCAATGGCTGCGATGTTGGTCGCTGATGCTTGCACTGAAAGATGTAGTTCCAGATCGGGATATTTGCGAGCTGCATACTCCAGAACTGCAATGTCTGCAACAATCAGCGCGTCCACACCCAATGCCGCTGCATTGTCTACCGCGTTCGTCCAGCGCTCAAAGCCATTGGGATGAGCGAAGGTATTCAACGCGACATGAATTTTTTTGTCGCGGTCGTGAACGTATTGCACCGCTTTTTCTAACTTTTTGCCGTTAAAGTTGAGGCCAGCAAAGTGACGGGCGTTGGTATCATCTTTGAAGCCAATGTAGACGGCATCGGCACCGCAATCAATCGCAGTTTTTAACGCAGGCAGGTTACCCGCGGGACACAAGAGTTCCATATGCTCACAATCATTGAGAATAAAAAGGTGTCCGCATTTTATGAAGAATTATGAATAGCGAAATTGACCTAAGTTAGGTTTAGCTCAATAAAGTCGATATTTACCTCTTGAGAGTAAGGGTATCGAGTCGGGGTTAGTTCTTGTGACGACGATTCTGTACAAACAGCTCTTCAATTTCATGTTTTGGCTGTGGGCGATAAAAATGGAATCCTTGAATCGCATTACATTGAAGGTTAGAGAGCAAAGTAGCTTGCTGGTGGGTTTCCACCCCCTCGGCAACGACCGTCAAGTCGAGTGACTTACCCAGATTAATGATGTTTTCAATCACAGTGACCTGTTTGGGTAGCGTGTCGATATCGTTAATAAACGCGCGGTCGATTTTCAGCTCGTCGATAGGGAAGCGCGCTAAGTAGGAAAGGGAAGAGTAACCGGTACCAAAGTCATCGATAGAGAGGGCGAAGCCCAGTTTCTTAATCGCATTCAGCATTTGCAGTGTATGTTCGCTATCACTCATCACGGCACTTTCGGTTAGCTCGAAGGTAATGCAGCTTGGGTCAAGCTCGGTAGTGCGAAGCAACTTTTCCATAAAGTCGATCAGCTGTGGATTACCAAATTGCTCGGGAGAGAGGTTGATAGCGACACGACCTGGCAGTATGCCTTGTTGTTTCCAACGTTTTACCGTATTGAAAACATCACGCATCACGACGCGTCCAAGGTGTTCGATTAACCCTGCACGCTCGGCGACAGGAATGAATGAACCTGGGCTAATGTAACCTTCGACAGGGTGTTTCCAACGAACGAGCGCTTCGGCACCGTTAATGCTGAAGTCACGCGCGTTAACCTTTGGTTGATACCACACTTCTAAACCGTTCTGCTGCAATGCTTTTTGCAGTTCGATTTCAAGCCACAAACGCATGCGCGCTTCTTTGTTCATCTGGTCGTTAAATTTGATCAGGCGATTTCGGCCACGATCTTTGGCTTCATACATCGCCGTATCAGCATTTTGTAGCAGGATTCTCGCATCTTGCCCGTCTTCAGGGTAACGAACGCTACCAATTGAGCACGCAAGGCGTTTACTGAAGTGGTGCAAGTCGAAAGGCTGGTTGATCAACGAGATAATGCGATCTGACAAAATTTCAGCCATGCGGGTATTTTCTGGTTCTGGCAGAATGACGCCAAACTCATCGCCACCCAAATGACCAATAATCGCTTGATTTGGCAGTAATCGTTTAAGACGGGCCGATACCTCTTGAATCACTTTATCGCCAATGTGGTGACCAAGTGAATCATTAATGTTTTTGAAGTTATCGATATCCAAATAGAACACCAGAAGCGGCGTTTGCTTTTTGATCAGCTGTTCCAAACGTTTGGTAAAACCAAAGCGGTTGTACAGTTTGGTGAGCGAATCAATATGTATGTCTTCATTCGATGCAGAAGACAAATTCTTAGGTGTATCGTCAGCGTCTTGGATCAAGATGATTTGAGACTCGCTACCTAATATCGCCGTGGAATCAGCGTGTAACTGAACTTTTCGTTCAAAGCCACATCTCGCGCTGGTTAAGCAAACAAAAGGCTTGTCAGAAATTAATGTACTCAAACGATGACTAAACACTTTCTTGCTGTTTTCATCGATGAATAAACGGCTGAGCTCCTCGCCTAGCAATTCATGGGGAGAGTTCAGTCCCAGGAGGCGTGCTGATGCAGGGTTGGCAGAAATGATAATGTCATCTTCGATAAGCAGCAGACCGTCAGGCAGTAGTTGTGTTAATTTCGCAAACTTACTTTCTGACTCCTCTAAGGAGCGTACGAGGATCTGCTTTTCTGAAGTATCCACGGCGTGAAAAACGACAAAGCGAATTTCGTTACCTTCAAAAACCGGTGACAGACTAAAGTGCAGGCTGGTTTCAAGGTCGGTTTCATCAAGGGTGATTTCGGCTTCGACATGCGTTCCTTTGAATGCACGCTGATAGTAAGGGGCCAGCTTTTTATAAAACTGCTCACCAAGTACCTGGCAATCGTTTAAGCCGATGATTTCCTCATGACTTAAACCTGCGATATCGCAGTAACAGTCACTTACCATTCGATAATTGTGTCTTTTATCAAGAATGGCAAAGAAGAAAGGGCTATTTGAGGTTAGCGTGGCAAACCAATGTTTTAATTGCTGGGAAGGCATTAGGGTATTACCGATCTCCAATGAGCCAGATTATTCGTCCGTGTATAAAAAGCGACACCCTGATAAGCCTGCGGCGGTCTACTATTAAGTCCAGTATCGCTTGCCATTAAAGGGCTCGCGGTTTTAACTTTACAGTCGACAATCACATGGATACGCTCAGATAACTATAACTTTGAAAATACGGTTGTAAAAGTGTTTATCCACCTGTTCGCATCAATAATACACGTAACTTCAAAAAAAGAAGCGTTAGTGAACAATAATCCACCAATCTAAAATAAGCACTTTATTGATACATAACAGTAATCTCATTGCCACGATTGCTTAATATGGGCAACCTAATGACAAAGTAACGGATAATGAACGTGTTAAACAAGATTCGCAGTCAACTAGTAAAGAACGCAGCTAACATTTTGCGTTCTCCAGTCCAGTTATTACCACAGCCAATTCAGCAAAAAGCATTGCTGGAAGGGCTAAAAATGGTGTTTAAAGAAGCCTTGGAAGATGGTGACTTTGAGTTCCTTGAAGACAAGTGGTTAAAAGTTGCGATTAAAGACTTGAACTTAGCATGGTACATCAGCTATCAAGACGAAGAATTAGTGGTAGCTGAAAAACCAGTTCAGGAAGATGTGAGTTTTAGTGGTAATCTAAACGACCTAGTACTGATTGCTGGTCGTAAAGAAGACCCTGACACACTGTTCTTCCAACGTCGCCTTTCAATTGAAGGCGATACTGAGCTTGGCTTAGAAGTGAAAAACTTAATGGACAGTGTCGACTTAGAGCAGTTACCGAAAGCAATGCAAGTCGCTTTGAATCAATTGGCTGATTTTGTTCAGAAAGGAGTTCAAGCGCCTGCACAACCAACCGGAGTAGCGAATGCTTATTCGAACTGAAGCCCCTGCGGACATTCTTACCATTGACCGCTTATTGAAACACGCCTTCCCGACGGAAGCTGAAGCTAAGCTTGTGATGCGTTTGCGCGAAAACAGCAAATTCACACTTTCCTTAGTCGCGTGTACAGATGAGGGGGAGGTGATAGGCCATGCTTTATTTAGCCCAGTGACCTTAAATGGTGAAGATTTGTCGTGGCAAGGGCTGGCGCCATTGGCTGTTCATGAAGATTACCGTCGCCAAGGCATCGCTGCAGAGTTGATCAAAGAAGGTTTTGATTCACTGCGTGATTTTGGCTATCCAGTGTGTGTGGTGTTGGGTGATCCTGATTATTACGCGCGCCAGGGTTTTCAATCATGCGACGAGATGGGATTCGAATGCGCTTGGGATGTTCCTAAAGGTGCATTTCGTATCGCAGAGTTGGTCGAAGGTCAATGTGCCGGACGCTCCGGACGCATAGATTACGCGCCAGAGTTCTCTGAACTGTAAATGAAAGAAGCCCACTAACTCAGTGGGCTTCTTTCTTAGTTCATTGAAAACTGAGATAGGGAGATTAAGACGACTGGTCACTTTTCTTCTTACCCCAAACCTCTATTTTTGCTTTCTTACTTAGCCCTAAAACATTGAGTTTTCTGCTGCCCCAACTGCTGTAAGTCATTTCAATCTGTTTTAGCTTCGCTTCTTTTGAGCCAGGAAGGCTCCATGCACGAGTCGATAATCCACTTGTTAGCACACCCATAGAGGTTAGCTTTTTCTCACTACCGTCCGTCATCACGACTTTTAAGTCGTTA
Organism: Vibrio sp. T13N; assembly: GCF_032970445.1. Classification (NCBI taxonomy): domain Bacteria; kingdom Pseudomonadati; phylum Pseudomonadota; class Gammaproteobacteria; order Vibrionales; family Vibrionaceae; genus Vibrio; species Vibrio sp. T13N. The sequence goes on along the minus strand of NZ_JAWJYE010000005.1, from coordinate 200,378 downwards.
ATGTCTACCGTGCCCTGCACACATTTCAGTTTAATTTTACTGAAGCTGCGATTTCGGAATAGGCTATTTGGTGTCACGGTATCCGTTTCTGTTTGGAATTTGACGGTTTTCGTTGCAATCAGCTCCCACTCATCGCTGCTATTAGCAAAAACACTCATGCTTGTGGTGGCTACCAGTGCGCAAAGCAGCAGTGTAGGTAAGAATTTCATAATGTACCTCATATGTTATACCTACGGTGTGGCCATTGTCATAGGCAGAACAGTTCAATCATTCCAATGTATTGAGGTGTTCCTTGAAGTCCTTTAGGTATAATCACGATTATTTGTTAGGATTGCCCTCGTTCAAATAGGTGACGGAAAATGTCAATTAACGAGAAACAGTATTTACACGAAATGGGCATCAGCACATGGGAGCTGGTACACCCAGATAGATTGGCAGGTTACCAATCGCCAAAAATCGATTTGCAAAGTTCTTGCAAACTCCTGTTGATCTCTCCGGTATGTCCAGAGAATGAGACGGCAGTTTTGTTTGAAAACATCCTAAAGAGTATGAAGTTAACGGTTGACCAAGCGTTACATATTGAGCCAGAGCGATTTCCATTACTTGGCCAGCACGAGCTTGAGTGGGTTTGGTTTGCAGGGTGTGAAGCCGAAGTATTGCCTGACACTAAACCGCTGACATCGCCATTGTTGCAAGATGTGGATGGGAATACCCAACAAAAACGTGCACTTTGGCAACAGATTTGTTCTTACAACAATTCGAGCAAATAAGCATTAATCCCCGTTTTACTGCAATTGGTATTGCACATGAACCCCTAGGTAAATAATGACAACTAAAATCTTACCAATGTGCGCTGAGCACTTAGATCAAGTTTGGCAAATTGAGCAGCAAGCACACTCGCATCCGTGGGCAGAGTCTTTGGTACGTGATTTATCCAGCCGTGGAGCATGTCATCATGTGATGCTCGATGGCGAGATGGTGATTGGCTACTTTTATGCGCAGAATATTGTCGGTGAAGTTACGTTGCTGAATATTGCTATCGCGCCGCATCTTCAGGGTAAAGGCTATGGTCAAAAACTGTTGGATGCGTTCTTAGAACATTGTGAGCAATCAAAAGCGGAGAGTGCTTGGCTTGAGGTGCGAGAGAGTAATAAGCCTGCTATTTATATTTATGAACAAGCTGGATTCAATGAAGTTGATCGACGCCATAACTATTACCCTGCGAAAACTGGCACGGGAAAAGAAGATGCGATCATCATGAGTTATCTCTTCTTTCACTAACGTTAACGCATCCCATAAGGGAAGTCGCCCCTAAAGCGATCAGTTGCCCCTGAGGCAATAATAAGCGAGAATACCGCGCAATATTGAATCTAAAAAGCGTGTTTGCTTTTCGAGCAAGCATTCAGACATCAAAGAAGACCAGTTTCATGTCAAATACACCTTTTCTAAGCGAAGTGTCTAAACGTAGAACGTTCGCTATTATTTCTCACCCGGATGCGGGTAAAACCACCATTACTGAAAAAGTCCTTTTATTCGGAAACGCGATTCAAAAAGCAGGTACGGTTAAAGGTCGTGGTAATGCACAGCACGCAAAATCAGACTGGATGGAAATGGAAAAGGAACGTGGTATCTCGGTAACCACGTCTGTGATGCAGTTCCCTTACAATGATTGCCTGGTAAACCTACTTGATACTCCTGGACACGAAGACTTCTCGGAAGATACATATCGTACTCTAACGGCAGTCGACTCGTGTTTGATGGTTATCGATGCAGCGAAAGGTGTCGAGGATCGTACTCGTAAGCTGATGGAAGTAACCCGTCTACGCGATACGCCAATCGTGACCTTCATGAACAAACTTGACCGTGACGTTCGTGATCCAATGGAAGTATTGGACGAAGTAGAAAACGAATTGGGCATGATGTGTGCGCCTATCACGTGGCCAATCGGCTGTGGTAAAGAATTTAAAGGTGTGTACCACATTCACCGTGATGAAACGATTTTATACGAATCTGGTCACGGTCATGAGATTCAAGAAGTTCGAATCATCAAAGGTCTAGATAACCCAGAGCTTGATGAAAAAGTCGGTGCAGGCCTTGCGGAAAGTGTTCGAGAAGAGCTTGAGCTTGTTATGGGTGCTTGCCCTGAGTTTGATTTGGAAATGTTCTTAACAGGTGACCTGACGCCAGTTTACTTCGGTACCGCATTAGGTAACTTCGGTGTAGACCACATGCTAGACGGTCTAACAGAGTGGGCACCAGCACCGAAAACGCGTCAAGCGGTTGAGCGTGAAGTTGAAGCGACAGAAGAGAAGTTCTCTGGTTTCGTATTCAAGATCCAAGCAAACATGGACCCGAAACACCGTGACCGTATCGCATTCATGCGTATTGTATCGGGTACTTACACGCAGGGTATGAAGATGAACCACGTTCGTCTTGGCAAGCAGGTGAGTATCTCTGATGCAGTAACCTTTATGGCTGGTGACCGTTCACGTGCAGAACACGCTTACGCGGGTGACATCATTGGTCTGCATAACCACGGCACTATTCAAATTGGTGATACTTTCACGCAAGGTGAGTCACTGAAGTTCTCTGGTATTCCAAACTTTGCGCCTGAATTGTTCCGTCGTATTCGTTTGAAAGATCCACTAAAGCAGAAACAGCTACTAAAAGGCTTGGTGCAACTATCAGAAGAAGGTGCGGTACAGGTATTCCGTCCTCTACAGAACAACGATCTGATCGTTGGTGCCGTTGGTGTACTTCAGTTCGATGTTGTTGTGGCTCGTTTGAAGTCTGAATATAACGTTGAAGCGATTTATGAAGGCATTAACGTTGCAACTGCTCGTTGGGTTGAGTGTGATGATGCGAAGAAACTGGATGAGTTCCAACGTAAGAACCAAGCAAATTTAGCATTGGATGGTGGTGATAACCTAACGTATATTGCACCAACAATGGTTAACTTAAACTTGGCGAAAGAGCGTTTCCCTGATATTGATTTCCGTGCGACGCGTGAGCACTAATCAAAAAGCGGTTTGGGTAAGCTTTAACGCAAACTAGATTTTAAAACGCCCTTGGCTATAAACTTAGCCAAGGGCGTTTTTTATAAGGATGAGATATGAACTGGTTTAAACGAGGATTGAAGCGTTACGACGACTGGTGCAAGGAGATGGGGCTAACCCCCGATCAAAAACGCAGCTGCGTTCCGTATCGAAAAGATCCTGCCCATCAAAATGAAGAGAACAGTGAATCTCTGCTATTTTCTGATTCTCAGTTTGTCGGTACAGATAAAAAGTCTCAAGATGAAGCTCTTTGATACCCATTGTCACTTTGACTTTGATGTATTCCAAGGTGACTTTGCACATCAACTTCAGCTAGCTCAAACGCAAGGCGTGACAAGAATTCTGATTCCTTCAGTGGGACCTCAAAACTGGGCTCGTATTCAAACCTTGGCAGATCAACATGCCAATTTGTATTATGCCCTTGGGTTTCATCCGTATTTTCTTGAAGATAACGTCGAGCAGCACTTTGCTGAATTGGAACATTATCTAAAACAAAATGCTCCCCAGTGCGTGGCCATAGGAGAGTGTGGGCTAGATTTTGCCATTGATGTTGACCCACAGTTGCAAGAAAAGACACTTGAAGTTCAATTTGAACTGGCTAGACGCTTCGAACTCCCAGTTATTTTACATAGCCGAAAAGCGCACAATCGCCTTATTCAAATGGTGAAAGCGGCGAAGCTCCCTCGGGGCGGTGTGCTACATGCTTTCTCTGGGAGTTATCAGCAAGCAATGGAGTGGGTCAAATTAGGTTTTTTTATCGGTGTAGGAGGAAGCATCACCTACCCAAGAGCGAAGAAAACGCGCGACGCAATTCAAAAATTACCACTCAAACATCTCGTGATCGAAACAGATGCACCGGATATGCCTATACTTGGGTATCAAGGGGAGTCGAATCACCCAGCCAAACTCATTCACGTCTTTAATGAGCTCGTAGAGTTGCATAACGGCCCAAAGCAATCGATTGCCTCTCAGTTATGGAAAAATAGCAATTTTGCTTTCTCGATATGTGAATAAAATCTAAAGATGTGGTTTGAAATAGAAAACGTTTTCCTGCTTATTGTGAATTAACTCACAAAGCTGGCTGAATCAATCATGAATCTTATAGGAAAGTGTGAGGCTGGCATTACTTTAATTGATTCTGCATGAGTATAATTGCTCCCGCTTTATAGCTCCATTTTGTAACACGCCAATAAATAACTTATAAGGAAGTCATAAACTATGAGCCTGTTTATGAGCCTAATCGGTATGGTAGTGCTTCTTGCGATTGCAGTGGCATTTTCTAATAACCGAAAAGCTATCAATCTAAGAACTGTGGGTGGCGCATTCGCTATCCAATTCGCATTAGGTGCATTTGTTCTGTATGTACCTTGGGGCCGTGATCTACTAAACGGTTTCTCTTCAGGTGTTTCTAACGTTATCAACTACGGTAACGATGGTTCATCATTCCTGTTCGGTGGTCTTGTTTCTGACAAGATGTTCGAAGTATTCGGCGGCGGCGGTTTCATCTTCGCATTCCGTGTTCTTCCTACACTGATCTTCTTCTCTGCACTGATTTCAGTTCTTTACTACATTGGCGTTATGCAATGGGTTATCAAGATTCTTGGTGGCGCACTACAAAAAGCGCTGGGCACTTCACGTGCGGAATCAATGTCAGCAGCAGCAAACATTTTCGTAGGTCAAACAGAAGCACCTCTAGTTGTTCGTCCATTCGTTCCAAAAATGACTCAATCAGAGCTATTCGCGGTAATGTGTGGTGGTCTAGCTTCTGTTGCTGGTGGTGTACTAGCCGGCTACGCTTCAATGGGTGTTCCACTAGAGTACCTAGTAGCAGCATCATTTATGGCGGCACCAGGTGGTCTACTATTCGCTAAAATCCTTCACCCAGAGACTGACCAGCCTCACGAAAGTATCGAAGAAGCGATGGACGGCGGCGACGACAAACCAGTAAACGTAATCGACGCAGCAGCAGGCGGTGCGGCTTCTGGTCTACAACTTGCGCTTAACGTAGGTGCGATGCTAATCGCATTCGTTGGTCTAATCGCGCTGATCAACGGTATGCTAGGTGGCATCGGTGGTTGGTTCGGCATGCCAGAACTAACGCTAGAGCTAATCCTAGGTTACGCATTCTCTCCACTAGCATTCCTAATCGGTGTTCCATGGGCTGAAGCAGTAACTGCTGGTTCATTCATCGGTCAGAAAATCGTAGTGAACGAATTCGTTGCTTACTTGAACTTCACACCATACCTAGGTGAAAACGCTCAAGTAATCGCGGCAACTGGTGAAGTAATGTCTGAGAAGACAACAGCTATCATCTCATTCGCACTATGTGGTTTCGCGAACCTTTCTTCTATCGCGATTCTACTTGGTGGTCTAGGTAGCCTTGCACCAAACCGTCGTAGTGACATCGCTCGCATGGGTGTTAAAGCTGTGCTTGCAGGTACGTTGTCTAACCTTATGGCAGCGACAATTGCAGGCTTCTGCTTAAGCCTTGCAGCACTATAATTAGAATCGGTTCTTAATATATAGACGCCGTTTTACATCATGCCCTGTAGCAAGAGATTGCTGCGGGGCATTTTTCGTTTTTCGGGCTCTAAAATCTCACCGGGTGCCGGACTCAGTCTATGAGTTACGCAGCCGATGGAATAGGGGCTAGGAAATTTTGAGATACAAACCGTTTGCGCTCTATTTGGTGCTACAGTTTTGCGGTGAAACTCTATAATGTATTAATCACAGGATAGTGGTTAAGGTTGATACTTAATCACGTAATGAATATTACATAATCGATGGGCAAATGACTTGCCCAGCAATATCAGATCTAATAGGCGTTTTGCTGTGTGATGTGATATTAAAGACACCGCAATCATAGATTGTTGTGCCATAGGCCAAACTGGTACTGTGCGGTGACAAGGATAGCAATTGGCATATGAAATTTTCGCTGTATATGCCGAGTCTTCAGGGAACCAAGTCCGTTCATTAATAGACTGTTTAGCCATTTACTCACATTGTCTCGACTTGTTGATTATAGTTAGAGACGTGATGTAAGGCTGAGTAGTGAATTTTTTGAATATTGATCGGAGATAGAAATGAGCGATTTAAAAGCAGCAGCGCTACGTGCACTTAAACTTATGGACCTAACTACGTTGAATGACGATGACACTGATGCAAAAGTGATTTCATTATGTCATGACGCGAAAACAGCAGTAGGCAACACAGCTGCAATCTGTATTTACCCTCGCTTTATTCCTATTGCTAAGAAGACACTTCGTGAGCAAGGTACGCCAGGAGTTCGCATTGCAACAGTAACGAACTTCCCACACGGTAACGACGATATCGACATCGCTGTTGCTGAAACAAAAGCGGCTGTTGCTTACGGTGCAGACGAAGTTGACGTAGTTTTCCCATACCGCGCGCTAATGGCGGGTGATGAGAAAGTAGGCTTCGAACTAGTTAAGCAATGTAAAGAAGCTTGTGGTGACATTCTTCTTAAAGTGATCATCGAAACTGGTGAACTAAAAGAAGAAGCACTAATCAAGAAAGCATCTCAAATCTGTATTGAAGCAGGTGCTGACTTCATTAAAACTTCAACTGGTAAAGTGCCAGTAAACGCAACACCAGAATACGCTCGCATGATGCTTGAAGTTATTCGCGACATGGGTGTTGCAGAAACTGTTGGTTTCAAACCAGCAGGTGGTGTGCGCACTGCTGAAGACGCAGCGGCATACCTAGCAATGGCTGACGAAATCCTAGGTGACAACTGGGTTGATGCTCGTCACTACCGTTTTGGTGCGTCTAGCCTGCTAACCAACCTACTAAATACATTAGAAGTGTCGGACGACGTCGCTGATCCAACAGCGTACTAATTCCAATAATACGTCTGAACGGTAGCACCTAAACGGGTGCTACCAAACCTCTTCTATCCTACTACAACCATGGCTCAAAAGAGCTTGGGAGGCACTAATGTATTTACCACAAGAAATCATTCGTAAAAAACGTGACGGCGAAGTCCTAACTGCCGACGAAATCAACTTCTTTATTCAAGGCGTAGCGAACAACACGGTATCTGAAGGTCAGATTGCGGCGTTTGCTATGACGATTTTCTTTAATGAAATGACCATGGATGAGCGCATCGCCCTAACGTGTGCAATGCGTGACTCAGGCATGGTAATCGACTGGAGCCACATGAACTTCGGTGGTCCAATTGTCGACAAACACTCAACCGGTGGTGTGGGTGACGTAACTTCTCTGATGCTTGGCCCTATGGTGGCAGCATGTGGCGGTTTCGTACCTATGATCTCTGGTCGTGGCCTTGGCCACACAGGCGGCACGCTAGATAAACTTGAAGCGATTCCTGGCTACAACATCACACCAACGAACGAAGTTTTTGGTCAAGTAACCAAAGATGCGGGTGTGGCGATCATCGGTCAAACGGGTGATCTTGCTCCGGCAGATAAGCGCGTGTACGCGACTCGTGATATCACGGCTACCGTAGACAACATCTCACTGATCACGGCATCGATCCTGTCTAAGAAATTGGCAGCGGGTCTGGAATCTCTAGTGATGGATGTAAAAGTCGGTTCTGGCGCATTTATGCCAACTTACGAAGCGTCTGAAGAGCTAGCAAAATCTATCGTTGCAGTAGCAAATGGTGCAGGCACGAAGACTACCGCAATCCTTACGGACATGAACCAAGTACTGGCTTCTTCTGCTGGTAATGCGGTGGAAGTTCGTGAAGCGGTTCGTTTCCTAACAGGTGAATACCGCAACCCGCGTCTACTTGAAGTGACGATGGCATCATGTGCTGAAATGCTCGTGCTTGCCAAACTTGCTGAGAACACAGATGACGCACGCGCGAAACTGATGGAAGTGCTAGACAACGGTAAAGCAGCAGCTTGCTTCGGCAAAATGGTTGCGGGTCTTGGCGGTCCAGCAGACTTCGTAGAAAACTACGATAACTACCTAGAAAAAGCGGAAATCATCAAGCCTGTTTACGCGACGGAAACGGGCATTGTTTCAGCAATGGACACGCGTGCGATTGGCATGGCTGTCGTTGCTATGGGTGGTGGTCGCCGTGTTGCTACTGATGAAATCGACTATGCCGTAGGTTTCGACGAGTTCATCCGCTTGGGTGAAGTTGCAGATAGCGATAAACCTCTTGCCGTTATCCACGCTCGCAGTGAAGAGCAGTGGGAAGAATCGGCAAAAGCACTGCGCAGTGCAATCAAAGTAGGTGGTGAGTACACACCAACTCCAGAGGTTTACCGCCAAATTCGTGCAGAAGATATTTAATAGAACAAGTAATTACACAAGGCCTACTCAACCATAATAAAAAGCCGAGTGGGCCTAAGGAAAGAGCAATGAAAAGAGCATTTATTTTAGTACTAGACTCATTCGGTATCGGTGCAACTGCTGATGCAAAAGAATTTGGTGATGTAGGTTCAGACACTCTAGGTCATATCGCTGACCAGTGTGAAAAAGGCTTAGCAGATAACGACAAACGTCAAGGCGCACTTCGCCTTCCAAACCTATCTAAGCTTGGTTTGGCTATGGCACACAAAGAATCAACAGGTCGCTTTGCACCTGGCCTAGACGCTGAGGCAGAAATCATCGGTGCTTACGGTCACGCTGCTGAGCTTTCTTCTGGTAAAGACACTCCGTCTGGTCACTGGGAAATTGCTGGCGTACCAGTTCTGTTTGACTGGGGCTACTTCACAGATAAAGCAAACAGCTTCCCTAAAGAGCTGACTGACCGCATTCTTGAGCGTGCAGGTCTAGATGGCTTCCTAGGTAACTGCCACGCATCTGGTACTCAAGTTCTTGATGACCTTGGTGAAGAACATATGAAGACTGGCCAACCAATCTTCTACACCTCTGCGGACTCAGTATTCCAAATCGCATGTCACGAAGAGACATTCGGTCTAGATCGTCTACTAGAGCTTTGCCAAATTGCTCGTGAAGAACTAGAAGATTACAACATCGGCCGTGTAATCGCGCGTCCATTCATCGGTCCTGGTAAAGGTCAATTTGAGCGTACGGGTAACCGTCGTGACCTATCTGTAGAGCCACCATCAGCAACGGTTCTACAAAAGTTAGTCGAAGAGAAACAAGGCAATGTGGTTTCTATCGGTAAGATTGCAGACATCTACGCAAACTGCGGTATCACCAAGAAAGTGAAAGCGACAGGTATTCCTGCATTGTTCGAAGCAACGCTAGAGCAAATCAAAGAAGCGGGTGATAACACCATCGTATTCACTAACTTTGTTGATTTCGACTCCGCTTACGGCCACCGCCGTGATGTAGCGGGTTACGCTGCGGCGCTTGAGTACTTTGATGGTCGCATCAACGAAGTGCTCGAACTGATGGGTGAAGATGACGTGCTAATCCTAACGGCTGACCACGGTTGTGACCCAACATGGCCAGGTACTGACCATACTCGTGAGCACATTCCAGTATTGGTTTACGGTCAAAAAGTGCCAGCTGGCTCTCTTGGCCGTCGCGAAACATTCGCAGATATCGGCCAAACATTGGCGAGCTACTTCGGTACTTCTCCAATGGATTACGGTAAGAATTTCCTATAATTAGGATATTAAAAACTAGGAGCTGAGTGCTCCTAGTTTTATGTTTGCAGTATGCAAGTACTGCTTGTCGGAAATGAGAATACTCTGGCTTACATCGCCTTAAGCGCGGAGCGCTAGAGAAAGGTTAAGGAAAAGAAAAATGGCAACTCCACATATCAATGCTGAAATGGGTGCATTCGCAGACGTAGTACTGATGCCAGGTGACCCGCTACGTGCAAAATACATCGCAGAAACCTTCCTTGAAGATGTTGTTCAAGTGTGTGATGTGCGCAATATGTTCGGTTACACAGGCACTTACAAAGGCCGTAAAATCTCTGTGATGGGCCACGGTATGGGTATCCCATCATGTTCGATTTACGCGACTGAGCTAATCAAAGACTTCGGTGTGAAGAAAATCATCCGTGTCGGTAGCTGTGGTGCGGTGAATGAAGACATCAAAGTGCGTGATGTTGTGATCGGCATGGGCGCGTGTACGGATTCTAAAGTGAACCGTATCCGTTTTAAAGGTCATGACTTTGCTGCAATCGCAGACTACAAAATGGTTCGCGCGGCAGAAGACGCAGCAAAAGCACGTGGCATTGATGTGAAAGTCGGTAACCTATTTTCAGCGGAGCTTTTCTACACGCCAGATCCAGAAATGTTCGACGTAATGGACAAGTACGGCATTGTTGGTGTTGAAATGGAAGCGGCGGGTATTTACGGCGTAGCGGCAGAATACGGTGCAAAAGCTCTGACAATCTGTACGGTTTCAGATCACATCAAAACAGGTGAGCAAACAACTTCTGATGAGCGTCAAACAACATTCAACGACATGATGCTAATCGCACTAGATTCAGTATTGCTAGGCGACGAAGAATAAGCGACAAAGAGTCATCTTAGTTTCTTGACATTAAGAACTAAAAGAACAGCCCGCACAATGCGGGCTGTTTTTGTATTAGATGTTGATTACCGACTGACTATTTGGTTAGCAGTAGGTTTTGCGCTTTTTTACGGCGGATAGGCTGTCTACGTAAAATCATAATGAATAACATGCCGCACACAAAACTCATTAGCACCATCATGTACATGTAGCGATCACTCTTACGATAGTGGTGGTCAGAAATCGCGGTTACACGACCTGTCTCAAAGGTAACGCGAACAAAACCGATGAGTGCTTCATCGGCAAATACTGGTTCAACCAACTGCTGGCGGCCAATGGAAGCTGTTGCCAAGGGCGTGTCTAAGCCTAAAACTTCGCGTACCGATAGCGCATCTTCACTAGACGCTAAACGTACGCCTTGTGCATCATATATTGTCGCATCAAACACCAAACGGTCTTGTGCTAGCTGGTTTGTCAGCTTAAGTAAGCGTTCTTGATCTTTGGTCAAAATCATTTCACTGGCAGAAAGAGACGCCTGTGAAATCAAAACTTTGGTGAGTGTCTCAAGCTGCTGTGCTTGAATTTTCTCGTTGCCCTTACTGATCACAACACTGTTTTTGATCGTGATAAACAACATCACACACAGTAGGATTAGTGCCAGAATTCTTAGGGCATTCCTTACTGAGAACAAGGATTCACTCATGCTCTTTACTCATCCATTTAAAATAAAACAAAGACTTGCCTTTTTAGTTTGTTGAGGTAACGTTTTAGCAAAGTCATAAGGGATTATATACATGGACGCGTCAAAAAGCTTGCCTATCAGAAAACATACGACACTTTTAAAACGATTACCCGAGACTCGATTTGCCTCCCAACTAGATAAAGCAAAAGCAAACTGGATAGTGTTTGCAGAATACCTTTCGCCACGTCATTTTGAAGACATTGATTTCTTCACAGGTGTCTACAACCCCGTGTTAGAAACGTGGAAAGTTGGCCAATATGAAGTCGCCTTGATGGCAGGAGAGTTGACCCCTCAACACGAAACGATCTTACAAAGCCTCAACTTGGATTACGCCTCGCTTAATGAAGTGCCAGATCTCTCAACCCAAGGTTTGATTGTATTTGACATGGACTCAACGGCAATCCAGATAGAGTGTATTGATGAAATCGCAAAATTGGCCGGAGTCGGGGATGAGGTGGCAGAAGTTACTGAACGTGCGATGCAAGGAGAACTGGATTTTGAGCAAAGTTTGCGTCAACGCGTAGGCAAGCTCAAAGGTGCTGATGAATCAATTCTTGAACAAGTTCGTTCCCAATTGCCATTTATGCCGGACTTTGAAGCGTTAATCGCAACGTTAAAAGCACTAGGCTGGAAAACAGCGATTGCTTCCGGTGGTTTTACTTACTTCTCGGACTATATCAAAGATAAAGTCGATTTAGATTTTGCTCGCTCTAATCAGTTGGAAATCATTAATGGTAAGCTCACGGGGAACGTACTTGGCGATGTGGTTACCGCGCAGATGAAGTCAGATATCCTGGTGGAGTTGGCGGATGAATACGAAATTGAGCAGCACAACACGGTTGCTGTCGGTGATGGCGCTAACGATCTTGTGATGATGTCGGTGGCGGGCTTAGGTATCGCGTACCACGCAAAACCTAAAGTGGAAGCTCAAGCGCAATCTGCGATTCGCTTTGCAGGCTTAGGCGGTGTGCTCTGTATTTTATCTGGTGCACTGGTGAAGCAGCAAAAGGTCAGCTGGAAAGCAAAACCTTAATTTATACATTCAAAAACACCGCTCTTCTGGCGGTGTTTTTCGTTGACTTGGTATGGCTCTAAATTTACTCGGTTAACTCCAATCTAATTACAACCTCTTCCGTAATGTCTTCAAACTCACTGTAACCGACCAAAGCGGTCAGCTCCTTTTCTAATTTGCTCGCTTGATGTACGCCAAATTGGGTTAAGTCACTTAAGTCTTGTTGCAGCAACGATGTCATCGGATCGAAAATTGGGGCTGTAGATAAGCGAATCACGTAGAAGTCACCCATCATTCGCGCTTTCTTTATAAATTGAATCCGTTCTTTTACGCTATTGAACTCTTGATGAAGCTTAGACTCAATGCCTGTAATTTTATTGCCGACTTTGGCTGCGCTAATGTAGATATCCTGATGCCTTGCTTGAGCTCCCTCTACACGCTTTATCGGCTCTGCGATTAATGTGCTTGTTCGACCTTTAAAGATAGGTTCAAGTGACAACAATTGATCGTGCCCAAGGCGTGCAAAAAGCTCAATGTGCTTAGGTAGCGGCAAATTCACTCCAATAACGGGGGTTTTGATTGAAGAGGACGCTGTTTTACTGATAAAAATGGGTGTGCTCAGAGTTCGAGAGAGCAACATGCTGTGCAGTCTTTCAAGTAACGCATTACTCGGTAGCATCTCTTTTTGCGGGATCAACTTATCTTGATTGTGCTCGATAATGCTGTTGAAAAAGGCGATCACTTTAATGGTGTGGCTGCTTTCATCAATAACTAACTGTACGCTACAGCCATCTGGGCTAACACGAATTACGCGGTATGGCACCGACGTTAAAGGCAGCTTTTTGTCGTAGAGCTGTAACTCTCGGAAGTTTATCTGAACCTCTTGCCCAGAGCGCAACATGGTAGGTTCGTCCAGTTTAATGCCGAGCCCTCGCTTTGAAATATCGACGGTGCTGCCGATCGCTGTGACGGGCCCAGAACGCAGTTCTATTGGGGTCTTAAATCGGTAACGTGGCTCTTTACGACGAGACTTGGCATCAAAATAAATGCCTTTCGGGTTGCCTATAATCCTTCTCGGATGGCGAAATGCATTTAACGTATTTGCGGGTAAGCGCGGCTTTTCAGTGAGCAGATAATCCTGCCCTGATTTTTCGTCAGCAATTTCTTGCAAGATGCCAATGTGAGTCAATGATTGGGACGTTTCAGCTAACTGCGGAGAGAAAGCGGCTAAGTCTTCCTGTTCTTGCTCTGACAGTTCAAATATCGAAATTCTAAACGCGCGCCAACTTTCACGTTTAGCACCTAAATGCCAAAATAGCTGGCGTTGTTCACGAGTGGCCTCAGGACGAAGCATCGAATAGAAATAGGTTCGGTTTTCGTGCTCGTGAGTAAATGAATAAAGGACGTTTGTGGTGCCTTTAACGCCAGGTTTAATGAGTGACGCGACTCGCTTCTCATTAAATAAGGATCCAAACATTTGCTGGTTCCTTTCATCATGCCAGTACTGCCAAAGCTTTTGATTGTTTGGCGTCAACATAGCGAGTTTCAGCTCACTGCCATCAAAGAATAGAGGTAAGCTGCTGGTGTGCTTAAGCGCGATGTGCTCATAACCACGAGTTCGAGCTCGAATGATCTTATCTTGATTATCGTGACGAGCTCTTTTCGCTGCGCTGTTGAGCGCTTCATCGATCACTCGAGTAACGACATTGGTTTCAGTTAAACGTATGGTTCTGAGGTATCGAACTGAGTCATTCTCGTAACAGTCATCAACCGCAAGTATGCGGTACGCCAGCGGTTTCTCTATTCCGGCAACCTGAGATTTGCTGGCAAATTCAGTAAACGTGACCTGAATAATCTCCCCAAGGTTATATTTAAACGCACTTGGGACTTTGAACTTTGCGCCAGAGCAGGATAAGTCAATGCTTAACCCATGCAGAAGTTGCCCTTTAGAGCGGCAAATCTCGACTTGAGATTGGACTTTCAAGCGCTTTTCTTGGCGCTTTAAGTCATAGCCGAGGTGAACAGGCTCCGCTAAGAAAGGGCTTTTAGGATCCGTTAACGATTGCGTTTTTTGTTGAGTAAGACGTTTGCTCATTACGCGAAAGTTATTCCGCGTGTTGACCAAAGCTTCCCACATTCCCTCAGTGTAGCCGCCAAACTTTTTGATGTTTTTATGGTAAGCGTTGAAAGCAACGTCATCTAACCAATGTGGAATACCATCCAAAATATACTCGCGACATTCACCTTGGACGCGACCGCGCAGATCGATGCTTTTTTTGCACGGAGCCATCAAGCGGTTAAGTTCCATTTTCACTAAGATTTTGGCCGAAGGCGGCTCTTCCTCGGTCAATTGGCCAAGGACAAAGTCAAAGTCATCCGAACCGTAAACGGGAATGAGTCGTTCTGCGATCGAGAGAATTTCAGATTGCTGCATTATTTCTGTTAGAGTATGTCGTTACTTTAAATTGTATCGGCTAAGCGAAGTAAAACTTAAGTATATCAATAGTTCATTTCAGTTAAGGTCTGACTTGGCTGTGCTTAGTCACATTTGTAGAAAAAATCGAGGCATCATGGCGAAAGCAAAACGAGCGTATGTTTGTAATGATTGTGGCGCGGACTTTCCCCGTTGGCAGGGGCAGTGTAACGCATGTGGTTCGTGGAATACGATAACAGAAGTCCGTATCGCTGCATCGCCAACGGTTGCTCGTAATGAACGTTTATCCGGCTACGCGGGTTCCGCAACAGAAGCAACAGTTCAAACGTTATCTGAAATTGATCTGCAGGAAGTGCCACGCTTCACCAGTGGGTTTAAAGAACTTGACCGCGTATTAGGTGGGGGCGTTGTACCCGGCGCTGCTATTTTGATTGGTGGTAACCCTGGCGCGGGTAAATCCACCTTGCTGCTGCAAACCATGTGTAGTTTGTCTGCGCAAATGCCAACGCTCTATGTAACCGGTGAAGAATCGTTGCAGCAGGTAGCAATGCGAGCTTCTCGACTGGGCTTGCCGAAAGAGCACTTAAAGATGTTATCGGAAACAAACGTCGACAAAATTTGCCAAATTGCCGAAAAAGAGCAACCTCGCATTATGGTGATTGACTCGATTCAGGTAATGCACGTTTCAGATGTTCAATCGTCACCGGGCAGTGTTGCTCAAGTACGTGAATCTGCGACTGCTCTGACACGATACGCAAAACAGAATAACGTCGCGGTATTTATTGTTGGTCACGTAACAAAAGATGGTACCCTTGCGGGCCCTAAAGTTCTTGAGCACATTATAGACTGTTCAGTGCTGCTTGATGGTGGTACTGATAGCCGCTTTCGCACATTGCGTAGTCATAAAAACCGCTTTGGCGCTGTGAATGAGCTCGGTGTTTTTGCAATGACAGGCCAAGGGTTGAAAGAAGTGAGTAACCCATCCGCGATTTTCCTTTCTCGTGGTGAAGAAGAAACATCAGGTTCTTCTGTTATGGTCGTGTGGGAAGGTACGCGTCCTCTATTAGTAGAGATTCAAGCGTTGGTGGATTACTCGCAATTGGCAAACCCTCGCCGTGTTGCGGTCGGTTTGGAGCAGAACCGCTTATCACTTTTGCTCGCTGTGTTGCATAAGCATGGTGGCTTACAAATGGCAGACCAAGATGTCTTTGTTAATGTGGTTGGCGGTGTTAAGGTGACGGAGACGAGTGCCGATCTTGCGTTAGTTATGGCGCTTTTATCGAGTTTTCGTGACCGTCCACTACCCAAAGATGTGGTTATTTTTGGTGAGGTCGGGCTTGCAGGCGAAATCCGTCCTGTGCCAAGTGGGCAAGAACGTTTGAATGAAGCGTTCAAACATGGTTTCAAGAAAGCCATTGTGCCTGCAGCCAACATGCCGAAAGGCGGCATTCCTGGCATGCAAATTCACGGCGTTAAGAAATTGTCGGAAGCCATAGAGGCTTTTGACGAGCTGTAATGCTCATAAGAATGGTATTTGTGGAATCACAAACTGTTCTATCCGTCCTCAATAAAATGCGAATAAAGTACATAAATTGCTGTGTTTGACTATGCTTTGGGGACGGAAATTTCACGTTAAAATTTTTTTTCTTCCATCCGCACGCAAGGGTATCAGTATTGACAGAATGTGATATACTCTGCGCGCACTTTATACCTTATTAACAGAGTAAGACAATGACTGATTTATCAAAATACAGAAACATTGGTATTTTTGCTCACGTAGACGCGGGTAAAACTACCTCTACAGAGCGTATCCTAAAGCTAACTGGTAAGATCCATAAGATCGGTGATACACACGACGGTTCAACTACAACTGACTTCATGGAGCAGGAAGCTGAACGTGGTATCACAATCCAGTCTGCAGCAACAACTTGTTTCTGGAACGATCACCGTCTAAACATCATCGATACTCCTGGACACGTTGACTTCACTATCGAAGTTTACCGTTCTCTAAAAGTACTTGACGGTGGTATCGGTGTATTCTGTGGTTCTGGTGGTGTTGAGCCTCAGTCAGAAACTAACTGGCGTTACGCTGACGAATCACACGTATCACGTCTGATCTTCGTTAACAAACTAGACCGTATGGGCGCAGATTTCTACAAAGTTGTAGATCAAGTACAAAACGTACTAGGTGCTACACCTCTAGTTATGACTCTACCTATCGGTATCGAAGAAGATTTCGTAGGTGTTGTAGACGTACTAAGCCAACAAGCTTACGTATGGGATGAGTCTGGCCAGCCAGAGAACTACGAAGTTCAAGATATTCCAGCAGACATGGTAGAAAAAGCTGCTGAATACCGCGAAATGCTAATCGAAACTGCTCTAGAGCAAGACGAAGATCTAATGATGGCTTACCTAGAAGAAGGCGAAGAGCCATCTCTAGAAGACATCAAACGTTGTATCCGTAAAGGTACTCGTGATCTAGCATTCTTCCCAACTTACTGTGGTTCAGCGTACAAGAACAAAGGTATCCAACTTATTCTTGACGCGGTAATTGATTACCTACCATCTCCAACAGAAGTTGATCCACAGCCTCTAACTGATTCAGAGACTGGTGAGCCAACTGGTGAAGTTGCGACTGTATCTGCAGACGAGCCACTACGTGCGCTTGCATTTAAGATCATGGACGACCGTTTTGGTGCTCTAACCTTTATCCGCATCTACTCTGGTAAGATGAAGAAAGGTGACACAGTACTTAACTCTGCAACTGGTAAAACAGAGCGTATCGGCCGTATGGTTGAGATGCACGCAGACGAGCGTAACGAGATCGATTCAGCACAAGCTGGTGACATCATCGCTGTAGTTGGTATGAAGAACGTTCAAACTGGTCACACTCTATGTGATCCTAAGCACGAATGTACTCTTGAGCCAATGATCTTCCCAGATCCAGTAATTTCTATCGCAGTTAAGCCTAAAGATAAAGGCGGTTCTGAGAAGATGGGTATCGCGATCGGTAAAATGGTTGCAGAAGATCCATCATTCCAAGTTGAGACTGATGAAGATTCAGGCGAAACTATCCTGAAAGGTATGGGTGAACTTCACCTAGACATCAAGGTAGATATCCTTAAGCGTACTTACGGCGTTGAGCTAGAAGTTGGTGCTCCACAGGTTGCTTACCGTGAAACTATCACTCAAGCAATCGAAGACAGCTACACGCACAAGAAACAGTCTGGTGGTTCTGGTCAGTTCGGTAAGATCGATTACCGCATCAAACCAGGTGAGCCAAACTCTGGCTTCACGTTCAAGTCAACAGTTGTTGGTGGTAACGTACCTAAAGAATTCTGGCCTGCAGTTGAGAAAGGCTTTGCGTCAATGATGGAGCACGGTGTTCTAGCTGGCTTCCCAACTCTAGACGTTGAAGTTGAACTATTCGACGGTGGTTTCCACGCAGTTGACTCTTCAGCAATCGCTTACGAAATCGCTGCTAAAGGCGCATTCCGTCAGTCTATGCCTAAAGCTGGCGCGCAACTTCTTGAGCCAATCATGAAAGTTGACGTGTTCACTCCAGAAGATCACGTTGGTGACGTAATCGGTGACCTTAACCGTCGTCGTGGTATGATCAAAGACCAACAAGCTGCGTCTACTGGCGTACGTATCAAGGGTGATGTACCTCTATCAGAAATGTTTGGTTACATCGGTACTCTACGTACAATGACTTCTGGTCGTGGTCAGTTCTCTATGGAGTTCTCACACTACGCACCATGTCCAGCAAACGTTGCTGAGCAAGTAATTGCTGACGTTAAAGAGCGTAACGCTAAGAAGTAATTCTTAAGTTAACTCTATAACTTGAAAGCCCCGCCTAGTGCGGGGCTTTTTGTATCTAACCGCTTATACACAGCGCGTTTTTGTTTCGCTGATATACGTCTTTGGTGTTGTTTACCGACTATTCTGAAGCTGAGCCAGTATTACTAACATTGAGGTCGATGGTTTTAAAATCTGGTATCACTGACTTTTCAAATGTTTCTATTTCTTCTCTCAACCATTGTGCAAACAATTGGGCTTTAGGTCGCTTTAAGTAGCCTTTTGGAGCGCACAGGTAATACGCAAATTTGGGTTTAATGGCTATATCACCAATTCGGACCAGTTTGCCTGAACGGAAATATTGATGAGCTAAACTGTGTTTGACGAGCGCTACGCCTTGTAGTGATAACGCAGCTTCTAACACTAAGTGTGAGCCACTGTATTTTAAAGCAGGCTTTGCCGCTGAATGACCAAGTCTCGCTAACCACATGTTCCAGTCCAGATCTGGCCAAACGTCTTCGATGAGCTCTGCTTTGCTTAAATCTTCAATGCGATAGATGCCGTGCTCTTTCTGATATACAGGGTGACAGGCAGGGTAAAAAGCTTCATCCATTAGCCATTGTGATTCTAAATTAGGGTATTTTCCTAAACCGTAACGGACACACAAATCGATCTGACTATCTTGAAAAGACACCAAATCATTGGTTGGTTCTAATAGTAAGGCGATATCAGGGTGACGCTGACGAAAAGCCGTAATTTTCGGGACTAACCAATGGTGAGCGAAAGAGGGGAGTGTTGATATCGAAAGGTGGTTAGGATTAGGATCTTGATTAACCAATCTAACCCCTTGCTGCAAATGAGCAAACCCTCTTTCAGCCTGAGTAAACAGCAGCTCTCCCTCAGGTGTGAGCACGATTTTTCTGTGCTGGCGAACAAATAAGTCCGTTCCTAAAAACTCTTCAAGATGACGAATTTGCTGACTAATGGCAGCTGGCGTAACAAACAATTCTTTTGCCGCTGTTTTAAAGCTTCCTTCCTTTGCTGCAACGAAGAAGTAATACAAGCCCTGTAAGGGAGGCATTCGATCTTTCACATTAGTTTTCCTTAACTCAATGGCAGATTCTATCGTTTGAGGATATCAGCGTAGTCGCTGATTATTAAGTGGTCAACATTGTTATAGGAGTTGGTTACATGGAAAACATGACACACACTTGTGAGCGCACTTTACCAGCTGACCATCAGACCGGATTACAGTTAATTTATTCTAAACTTGCTAGTTGGAGAAGAAACTACAAGACACGTCGTCACTTGAGAGAGTTACCAGAGCATCTTTGGGATGATATAGGATTAGATGAAAAGGAGATTAATAGTGAAGTGAGGAAGCCTTTTTGGAGAGAGTAGTTTATGAGTTTGATTCAAGCTCAGAATTAAACTGCACTCCCCAATGGTATTGAGGAGTGCAGACAAGGCTATAAGTCTTCTTCCCACACGACCAATTCACCTTTCGGCCAGTTGTGACCAATTTCATGATACTTTTGCTCAAGCACATGACGTTTAATTTTGAGTGTTGGCGTCAATACGCCATTTTCAATGCTCCAAGGCTCTTTAATCATTAATACGCCTTTGATTTGCTCATGAGAGGCAAGTTCTTGATTCATTTTTGCAATGACTTTGCGGGTGGTTCGTGCGTACCGCTCCCGATCAAAGTTAGGAAAATCATGTGGCACAACCAAAAGAATCGGGGCTGGTAGCCCTAAACCGATGAGGCACATCATCTCTACGCGACTGTATTCGAAAAGTTTTTTCTCGATAGGAACTGGAGAGACAAACTTACCTTTGGCGGTTTTAAAGTTATCTTTTTTACGGCCTTGAATGGTTAGGTAACCATCTGAGTCGATAGAGCCTATATCGCCTGTGTGTAGCCAGCCCTCTGAATCAAAAGACTCTTGGGTGGCAATGTCATTTTTGTAGTAGCCAGAAAATAGCCCTTTGCCACGTACCATGATTTCATCATCGTCAGCGATTTTTAACTCAATACCTGGTCCAGCATTACCGACACTACCAATTTTGTCAGCTCTAAATGGGTAGTTGAGCGTGCTATAGGCAAATGATTCTGTCATGCCCCAAGCTTCAGTAATATTGAGTCCTACAGAGTGGTACCACTCCAGCAGTGCTGGTGATACCGGGGCAGAGCCACAGCCTAATACTCGAGCCTGATCCAACCCCAATCCTTCTGCGAGCTTTTTCTTGATCAGAGAATTGACGAATGGGATTTTCAATAGAATGTTGAGCTTCTTCTGTGGAAGTTTGTCTTGAATACGTTGTTGGAATAGCGTCCATAATCGCGGGACTGAGATAAACAGAGTCGGGCGGTGCATTTTTACATCTTCGATAAAGGTATCCAATGATTCTGGAAATGCTGTTGGTACACCACCCATGATGGATGAGCCAAAAATGTAGACGCGCTCTGTAATATGAGCCAAAGGTAAGTAAGAAAATAGGCGATCATTTTCTTGAATACCGATATGGTTTATCAGTTGTTGTACTGACCAGTTAAACGCTCCGTAGGTCAGCATCGCACCTTTCGGTAATCCTGACGTACCAGAGGTATACACCAAAGACATTAGCTTATCGTCGTAGTGCTGTGGACGCTCTTCACTTGGCATTGCATCGGCAATGAGTGCTTGGTATTCGTACTGACATTTTGGTGCAGTATCGTAGGGGAGCGAGATACTAATGAGCTCCGGCATTGCATCAATGACTTGCTGGGTTGCTTTAGGATCATCGAGTTTTCCGCCAATGAGCGCTTTACTTTCACTATGAGTCACACAGTATTCGATGGTGTCCGCGCCGGCGGTAGGAAAGATTGGCACACTGACATAATCGCCAAGCATCATCGCAAGATCGCAAATAAACCACTCTGCACAGTTTTTAGATACTAATGCTACTTTGTCACCAGGCTGTACTCCGAGGTTGCGTAGTGCACTGACGAGTTTTAAGGCTTGATCGGCAACATCAGCGAACGTGTATTCAACAAATTGTCGATTAATAATTTGTTTTAGATAGACCTCATTTGGACGCTCTTGAGCCCATTTGAGAATCATTTCATTTGGTGGTGGGAGAGCGCAACCAGCAGCGCTGTTTAGATTCGGCTGATTCATTTTTAGTGACTCCATGTCTTCTCGTTGTATTTATAATTGTTAACGCATTGTTAACTTTAGCATGTTAAATAACGACACGGGAATGCATTTTGATGAAATATGTGGGGAGGATAGCGTTAGTTACCCCTAAAGTCGGTACTAATAGCGCCTAAAACTGTTGCCGATAATTCGCTGGGGACAGGCCTGTTTTTTTCTTAAAAATTCGAGAAAAGTAAGAGACATCTCGGTATCCACACTGATAAGCGATGTAGGCAATTTTCATGGATTCATTTTCAACGAGCATTTTCTTTGCTAATGAAATGCGTTTCGCAGTGACATAATCACGAAAGCACATACCAACTTTGCGATGGAATACTTTGGAAAAGTAGTTCGGTGAGTAGTGACAAAGCGCAGCAGCTTCCTCTTCTCTTAGGTCTTTATGGACGTTATTGGCGATGTAATGAACCACGTCAGAAAAATTCGACTTTCCGCTTCGAGAAAAGAGTTTATCGACCGAAATTTGTTCTTCGTCGACCTTGCTGTGCAAAAAGTATTTCAATTTTATCTGTGATAGCCAAATCGGGAGGGTGATTTCATTCAACGTATAATATTCCGCACAAATATGCTTTGGCGGTAAGTGAGGCTCGATACCGGTTGGATGTATAACGATCAGTTTTTTGTCGAGATTTTCACAGAGCGTGATGACGCCTTTCAGGTGCTCTCGATGATCGCAAGTCATGTAGTAGAAGAAATAGCTGTGTTCTTTATCGCTAAGCACAGAGATATCTTTGCTACAGTCCATAATCTCAAAGCTCTTATCAAACTCACAGCGAAGTGATTCCGGCAGCGAGCAAAGAGTCTCTCCAATCCAATAAGCTTTGGTCAGTCTATCCATATGAATCCCGCTCAGTACGTACTACACCAACGTTAGTATGTATTGAGGTCAGTCGAGCCTCATTCCTTGAGCTTCAGACCTCACCCTTTCGTTTATTAAGCTTAGGCTTATATAGTCATACTGCAAGTGTGAAAGGTGTCACATAGTTGGTGGTGATGTGTCTCGTTATTGATACAATTTGATTCTGAAGCGCAGGTAGGCAAGAAAGTACCAACCTTTGGCAAAAAAGTCCTAACCCCCCTAATTCTCGGTGACTAATGTTTAAGCATGATTCAGGTGCACATGAGACCTGTATCATTAATAGCGAGATACGTTAAAGGGGATAATCATATGGATAACTTTCGCAATCTAATCAAGGACTTCATGGAAGATGAAGAGGGGCTAACACTTTTAGAGTACATTCTAGGTGCGGCATTAATTGTTACAGCGTTCTTGACTTCAGGCTTCTGGACGACTTTGTCTAACAAGTTTACTTCAGTAGCTGGTCGTATCAGCAGCTCGTAATGGTTAGCGAGTTAGTTATTTGGTCATTGCTTATTGCGATTGGAGTATCAGACGCTCAGAAACACAGAATACCAAACAAAGCGGTGCTTATGCTTTTGGTTGCTGTTACTGCAAACGTAATTTACAACCCAGCAACAAGTGGCTTGGATCATTTATATGGTGGGTTGGTTGCGTTTGCAGTGTGTTTCGCGCTGTATCTGTTCAAAGTAATGGCTGGAGGAGACGTTAAGTTGCTCGCCGTCATAGGGGCATGGCTGGGTCTGAGTAACCTTGGGGAAGCGTCTACTGGAATAATACTTGCTGGAGGCATCGTGGGCATTTTTTATCTAATGTTACACGTGTCATCGACTAGTGTTGCTCTATCACACCAGATAAAAGGGTATTGCTTAGAAAAAGTAACACCAGGCTTTAGGTCTAATAAGCCGTTAGTCATTCCTTTCGCGCCGATAATCGTAATTGGATTAGCTTATTTCTCCTACACCCATTAAATAATAATAAAAAATGGCATGCAGCATCAGTTGACTAGGCAACTTCAAGAGGGGAAGTGTGATGGGCTCTGTGTATTGGGAAAAACTCGTGCCACAAATAAATCCACCAAAGGTGCCTTCGTCTGTCGAGGGTCTTGGCGTGCCGTCTTCAGTTGTTGAAAACCTAGTGTTGAAACATCTGTCTGCCTATCCCAAATGTGACTTAATCGAATTAACGCAACGGCTTTGTATTGTTTCGAATATTGTCGAGCTTGCTTTGGCGCAGTTAAGAAAGC
The DNA here is from genome assembly GCF_032970445.1 of Vibrio sp. T13N. Lineage (NCBI taxonomy): Bacteria > Pseudomonadati > Pseudomonadota > Gammaproteobacteria > Vibrionales > Vibrionaceae > Vibrio > Vibrio sp. T13N. The sequence continues at coordinate 176,600 of NZ_JAWJYE010000005.1, read as the reverse complement.
GAAGTTGGGTAGAAGTTTATCAGCCAGCATCAGACAAGTTGAGTACATCGTATTCCAACGTACGCTACAGTTTAACTGAGCTTGGGCTTGCAGAAGCAGATATTGCGTATAGAAAAGATCCGTATATCGGTCCTGTTCCCGTCTCTTTGGAAGAATATTGGACGGTTGTTGAGGGACAAGATCTTCGCAAGCATCCTATTAATCGCAATGATGTTGAGCGAGCGCTGTCTGACGTGTTTGGTTCGGATCATTTGATACCCGTTTTAGGGCCGGCCATTAACTCGGGTCGTGCTTTGTTGCTGTATGGTCATGCGGGTACCGGTAAAAGTTACGTCGCATCAAGAGTGCTCAATGCAATGAACACTTCGGTATTCATTCCTTATGCCGTATATGCCGATGGCAACATCATCAAAGTGTTCTCAGAGCATCATCACCGTCGTTTAGACAACTCCCATTCTCAGGTTTTCGTTAAGTTGGAAACGCATTACGACAAACGCTGGGTTCTTTGTGAAAGACCAAACATTCAAGTGGGCGGTGAGCTGACATTGGATATGCTTGAGGTAAACCACAGCGAGCATAATCGTGTATGGATTGCGCCACTGCAAATGATGGCTAACAACGGGATCTTGGTGATTGATGACCTTGGTCGTCAGTCAATGCCTGTTGATGCCCTGCTAAACAGATGGATCGTTCCAATGGAGTACTTATTTGACCACTTAGCTTTGCCAAATGGTCAACAAGTCACGGTGCCGTTTATGCTCACTCTGGCATTCTCCTCCAACTTTGCACCAAGCAAAATTGCAGACCCCGCTTTTTTACGTCGTTTGGGTTACAAGATCGAGTTTACACCGCTTGGTTTGACAGATTATCAAGCGCTTTGGGTTTCGCTTGCTAAAGATTACCAAATGACGCTTGTGCCTGAGTTTTTCGATACGTTAAGTCAGTTACATCGCGACAATGATGTCGCCAACTACCCTTGTTTACCAAAAGACTTACTCGGTATTAGCCGCGATATTTTGGTGTTCGAAGGGAAAGAGAAGGTCGTCTCATCAGACATTTTAACCCGTGCCTGGGGACTGTACTTCACAGTGGATGAATAGGGAGATCTAAATTATGAGTCGGACTCAAGTCATCATGTTGCTGTTGCTCTCCATTGTTTTCGGCCTTGCCGCCGTGCTGATCGCTAAACAATGGATGGATGGCAGAAACCAACCAACTGTCGAGTTAGAAGAGGTCGAAAGACACCCAGTTTTAGTTGCCGCCATGGAACTAGAGCCAGGGACCATTCTATCTGAGAAACATTTGTCTACTAAGCTCATGGAAGTGGATTGGATAGACGATGAAACGCTAAAAGTACAAGAACAGGCATTGGGAAGAATTGTTGCCAATACCATTTATGCGGGCGAGCTGGTTAATTCGAATCGTCTTGCATTGCCCGGTGAGGGCGCGACACTTGCTGCTTTAATCCCTGAAAACAAACGAGCAATCACCATTCGTGTTAATGACGTTATCGGTGTGGCTGGGTTCTTGTTACCGGGCAATAAGGTCGATGTATTGAATACCGTGAGTTATGGACAAGGTAAAAACGCCACAACAAAAACGGTGCTTAAAAACATCAACGTTCTTGCGGTCGACCAAACAGCCAAAACCAATGATAACAAACCCGTTATTGTGCGTGCGGTGACTTTAGAAGTAACACCGAAAGAGGCAGAAAAGCTCTTATCGGCGAACAGCAAAGGCGACATTCAACTTGCTCTACGCAACCCTCATGAAGTGGATAAACCTGTTGTAGCAAGAAAATACACGCCACGACCTAGTGTGACCATTATTAAGGGATCTCAGGCATCCAGTGTCCGAGTCAGCAATTAGGTGAATTATGAAAACAATAATATTACTCGTTAGCCAGTTACTTTTTGTCAGCTTGTCTGTTAACGCAGCCACGGTGCAGTCAGGAAAAGTCGTGACCGTTGCGCATCACCAATCAACCCAATTGATGATATCCGGCCAAGCGAAGAAAGTGACGTTAGGGGATCCAGAAGTCTTGGATATTTTAGTGCTCAGATCGAACGAGCTGTTTCTTATTGGTAAGAAGTTAGGTACCACGAATGTGTCGGTGTGGGATCGCCGAGGCCGGTTAATTGAGCAGTTTAACGTGGAAGTCACGCATGATCTAAACACGCTTAAGTCGAAGCTTTATCAGTTCTTGCCGGATGAAAATATCGAAGTGCACAGTGCGCAAGAAAAAGTGGTACTTAGAGGCTTGGTCAGCAGTCAGCAAAACATGGACACTGCGGTCAAAATTGCTGAAACCTTCGCTTTGGGTGAAGCGGCAGATGAAGAAGATGACAGCTCTAAAGATGATGACAGCATGGTGATCAATCTACTTTCTATTGGCGGGGCTCAACAGGTGACGCTAGAAGTGACCGTTGCCGAAGTGCAGCGCACACTGGTAAGACGTTTTGACTCAAACTTCCACTTTTTCCAAAGAAGTGGAGACTTTACCTGGGGTGGTACGACTGCTGGTGGTGGTATTGATGGCATTGGACCGATTTTGAACGTCCCAACAGTCGAAGATTTCGGTTTTCTAGGGTCGTTTATCGATAGCAATACCTTGTTTACCTTCGCGCTTGATGTGGCGAAACAAAATGGCGTGGCGAAAGTGTTGGCAGAGCCTAGCCTTACCGCATTAAGTGGTACGCAAGCCGAGTTTGTCGCTGGTGGTGAATTCCCAATTCCAGTACCAAATGAAGATGGTATTACCATCGATTATAAAGAGTACGGTGTTCAACTCGACTTCGTTCCGTTTATTTTGAGTGATAAGAGAATCAACCTCAAATTGAACGTCAATGTGAGTGAAATCTCCAACTCAGGTGTGCTGACGTTTAATCCAAACGAAGTGAATGCCACGTTCTTTATTCCGCCAATCACCAAACGAAGTGCTGGCACGACGATTGAGCTAGCTGATGGTCAAACCATTGGTATTGCAGGCTTATTGAGTGAAAACGCACGTAATGTCGCGGATGGCATACCTGGAGCGAGTGATTTACCTGTATTGGGACGCTTGTTCAAGAGTGAAGAATTTACCTCAGGGGAAACAGAACTTGTCATTCTGGTCACCCCTCGATTAGCAACCCCAATCGATCGACGTCGAATCACACTGCCAACGGATGGCTTTGTGGCTCCGAACGATGTGGAGTTCTATTTGCTTGGTAAAGGTGCTGAGTTGGATTTTGATAGATACCAGCTAAACGACATCAGCGAAGAAGATACTAACAACAACTTTATTCAATACGGTTCGTCAGAAGGTGGCTCTGAGGGCAAGTTTGGGCACAGTCTATAAGTGGGAGAGCAAGATGAAAAGCATAATGATAATGACCATTTGTTTCACATCATTCGGCTTGTTTGGCTGTGCGAATGACCCCGAGCTTGGTATCTCGGTTAGCCAGTTGCGCGCTGAACAAACTCTTAATCCAGAGGCGTGGTATGAGAATTTGGGTTATTTACCGGAAGGTAGTGGTGAGCGTACACAAGTTAGCTTAGAGGTATATAACAACAACGGGGTAGCCAAAGATGAGTAAGTGATATGTTCACTTAGGAGGGGCTATGCGAAGGAATATGCATATAGCACCAAGGCGAACCCAGAAAGGGATTACCTTAGTGTTGATAAGCTTGGTTTTGTTGATTCTGCTAGGCGTTGCGGCGTTTGGTATTGATTTAAACCACCAAGTTCTTAATAAAACACGTTTACAGAATGCGGTCGATACTGCGGCCCTTGCAGGTGCTGTCGTTGCCGATAAGACAGAGGATGTGAATCAGGCTGAAACAGCAGTGAGAACAACGCTTAGTGGAATATCAACCGAGCCTGGAAATTCTGAGCTGACGTTTAGTGACAGTAATACAGCGGTGACATTCTCGCATGATATGCAGACGTTTGTAACTGCAGCAAGTTTTACACCGCCATTGGGGGAGTACGATATTTATGTCCGCGTAGCGGTCACCGATATTAGCCTAACGCAGTATTTGAGTGGTTTGTTTGGGATTAATAAAGAGGTCTCTGCGAGTGCGGTTGCGGGGCGAAGTGCGGCTATTGCATATACGTGTAATTTAACGCCAATCGCCATGTGTGGTGATCCTGCTGGTGATGTGAGTGATGCATGGGGGTATCGTCCGCCGGGTTACGACCCTAATGTAGATATGGATCCTTCTCTAGTGCATGAGCTGAAAGTCGGGGATCAGAATAACACCGATATGGGACCCGGGAACTTTCAGTTGCTCGATTTTGGGCAAGGAACGGGTAATAGTGGTGCGGCCTTGGTTCGTGATGCATTGTCTGGTGCTTACAACGGTTGCGCTTCAATTGGCGATACCGTTACGACTAAACCAGGTAATAGTGCAGGTCCAGTTGCACAGGGACTGAATGTGAGGCTCAACGACTTTTCGGGACCGATTAAAAATGACGGAACGGTTTTACCAGACAAATACGTGAGAGAGCCCGATGTTTTGGCTGAGACCGATGCGGAGTACGCAGGCGACCTGTATTACGCCAACTATCGTCAGGAGCTAAGCTCTTGTGAAAGCGGTGGTGCTTGTGATGGCAGTAGTTATACAGGTGATGGTGGTCTGAACGGACGCCGTATTTTGCGTATCCCTATCGTAGATTGTACGGCCTCGACAGGTAAGTCTGACTTTGATGTTTTGGGCTTTGGTTGCTTCTTTTTACTACAAAAAGTCAGTAACTCAGGTCAATCATCAGTGTTTGGGCAGTTTCTTTATGATTGTTTAATTAATAATGGTTCGACTGGCACGGATCCGACAGATAAAGGCTTCTACCGCATCCAGCTATACAAAGATCCGTTTAGCGGGGCCTCTTGATATGTTGTATTCAAATAGAAAGCATCAAAGGCCAAATATTTGCAGTCAACAAGGGCTGGCAATCATAGAGTTTATTCTCGCCTTGCCAGTGCTATTGATGCTAACCGTTTTAGTGATCGATGTGAGCCGAGCTTTTATTCAGTATACCGAGGTCAATAAAGCGCTGCAGAATGGGGCAAGGTATGCCGTCGTTGATACGTACGGCACGTTGAACTTTGAGTCAATTGCTGACGAAACCAGTATCAAGAATGTCGTTGTGTATGGAAGCCCAATTGCCTCTACTACACCTGTGATAGACCATATCAGTGTGGATGATATTGTCATTACCCAACCAACGAGTACCAATAAGGTGGTCACTCTATCGGCGACTTACAATTACGTGCCGATATTCTCGACTTTACCTTTTTCGAGCACTTCTTTGCAATTTAGCATTGGGGCGACCACGTCTATGAGGACAGGCCCATGAAACGATTGATAACGAAACAAAAAGGAGTGACTCAGCTTGAGTTCTCGGTAATCGCTTTGGCCGTTATATTAGTCCTGTTTTTGATCATCGAGTTTGCGATCTATTTCTTTTCGGTGCAAATGGTCAATGAAGTAACACGAAGAGCTGCGAGGCTTGCCACCGTGTGCTATATCGCTGATAGGGATGACATTCCTAACTTACCAGCTGTATCAGATCTCTACCCATCAGGCTTTTCTGCGAGTAATTTACAGATAGATTATCTTGATGAAGCTGGTGCAAGTGTTGATGTATCAGGCTTTCTTTCTACCCCTCCTGCGTCTAATGACGTATTAAATGCGCAGTTTTCTCAAATTAAATATGTTCGAGCAAGAGCGGTGAATTATACTTTTCAGTTTTTTGTTTTAGCTGCTTTAATTAATGCAGTAGGGAGTACTCCAGCTTTTGAAACTATATTGCCTGCAGAGAGTTTAGGAATACTTAGACCCGAAGGGACCAATGTCATTACGGATTGCTAATGGAGTAGCTTTATGTTGAAACCAGTTAAAATAAATGAAGAAACATATAAAAGTTTAAAAACTAACTTGATTGTTTGGATAGTTTATTCTACGTCAAACTTTAAAATTCATATTGCTGATGAATTATCCGAATGTGTCAATCTAAATATTGATTGGATAGAGCTAGAGTCTTTTAATTTAGACTTTGTTAAAAATAAGCAAATTCCCGATCTTATTTATATTGAAACCGGTGAAAGTTGGGCGCAGAAAGTGGCTCATGTGTACTCTAGTGACAGTAGCTTACAGCATAATCACACCGCTTTGATTGTCTTTGGTGATGAAAACGATACTGCATCTCTCAAAATGGCATTGAGGCTTGGCGCAACAGACTATTTGTCGCGTTCTGTTGATCTTGGTGAGCTTTATCCGCTATTAAAATCGACCGCGGATGAAAAGATTGCCAATAAACAAATGGGCGATTTAACTTTATTTATCAATACAAAAGGTGGTTCGGGTGCAACAACACTGGCGATCAACACCGCGATAGAACTGTCAAGTTACGCGAAGAGTAAAGTATTGCTCATTGACTTAGATATGCAGTTTAGTGATGCGGCCGATTATTTAAACTGTAAGCCAAAATACAATATTAATGATGTGATTGATTCTGTTAATGATTTGGATGAGTTATCACTAGAAGGTCTCGTATATCAACATCCTTCAGGTTTGAATTATTTATGTTTTAACCAAAATGATACCAAGGATAATCATAAACACGCAGTTCAAGTCAGTAAGTTATTACCTATTCTGAGACAGTTTTACTCACATATTATTGTGGATTTGTCTCATGGTGTTGAGCATGTTTATCAACAAATTGTTTCTCCGGCTACGCATATCTTTTTAATTATGCAGCAGAATGTTACTTCGGTTAAGCATGCTGTCAGCTACATACGTTCTTTAGAATTAGACTATGGTTTAAGTAGTCATCAGGTTGAACTGATTGTTAATCGTTTTGAAAAGAAATCAACAATATCTTTGAAAGACATTGAAAATGCAGTTAGTGGACATGCGATACATTTAGTACCTAATAATTTTGCTATTGCTATCGAGAGCGCTAATTTGGGTAACCCAATTGTTCAATCTAAGAAAAATAGTGCGCTGAAAGCTTCTTTGGCTGAAATATCGCACTTATTAGAAAGTCCGACCAAAGAGAATCAAAGTTGGATCAAAAAACTATTTTCTTAGTAAGGGGGAGTTATGTTTTTCAAACGGAAAGGCGTCGGGAGTTCTTTCAATTCCGTAGATGAAACAAAAGAATCCAAAGTTGTGAATGTCGAGTTGGCAAAATCTGACGAAGATACGTCAGATGAGCAAAGGGCTTTATCGCCTGTTGAAGCCAAGATGAAAGCGATCGAGGAGCAGAAAAAACAGCTAGAACAAGATCTCTCGATCAAACACTACTATCACAAAAAGCTACTGGATACCTTGGATCTCGGGCTTCTATCGCACTTGCAAGAAGATCGCGCGAAAGAGGAGTTACGCGAAGCGGTCGTTCAGCTCATTGCTGAAGATCAAACACACCCGTTGAGCTCTGAAGCTCGCAATCGCGTAATCCATCAAATTGAAGATGAAGTGTTTGGCCTAGGGCCGCTGGAACCGCTGCTTGAAGACCCAACGATCTCAGATATCTTGGTCAATGGTCCGAAAAATATCTTTGTCGAACGTTTTGGTAAGCTCGAGAAAACGCCACATACCTTCTTAGATGAGCGCCATCTGCGCAACATCATTGACCGCATTGTTAGCCAGGTTGGACGAAGAATCGATGAAGCATCACCAATGGTGGATGCTCGACTCAAAGACGGTTCGCGTTTCAATGCGATTATTCCTCCTCTTGCCATTGATGGCCCTTCCGTTTCTATTCGACGTTTTGCAGTTGAACGTTTGAATATGGATAACCTATTAGAGCTTGGTTCGTTATCTCCAGAGATGGCGAAGTTTCTCAATGCTGCGGTTGTGGGGGAAATGAATATCCTGATATCTGGTGGTACAGGCTCTGGTAAAACAACCACGCTGAATATTTTGTCGGGCTTCATTCCAAGTGATCAACGTATTGTGACCATTGAGGATTCGGCAGAGTTACAACTCCAACAACCACATATTATCCGCTTAGAAACACGTCCTTCTAATATCGAGGGTAAAGGTGAAATATCTCAGCGCGATTTAGTGAAAAACTCGCTACGTATGCGTCCTGACCGGATAGTTGTTGGTGAGGTTCGTGGCTCAGAAGCGGTGGATATGTTATCGGCAATGAACACGGGTCATGATGGGTCGCTGGCCACCATTCACGCTAACACACCAAGGGATGCGTTGAGCCGTATTGAGAATATGTTCTCGATGGCGGGTTGGAATGTGTCGACCAAAAACTTGAGAGCGCAGATTGCCTCCGCCATCAATATTGTCGTGCAAATGGATCGCCAAGAAGACGGTAAACGCCGCATGGTCAGCGTACAAGAAATCAATGGCATGGAAGGCGACGTTATCACCATGTCGGAGATCTTCACCTTCCAAAGAAGAGGGGTCGATCAAGAAGGTAATGTGTTAGGTGATTACATGGCAACAGGGATTGTACCAAGCTGTCATGACCAATTAGTAAAACGAGGCTTAGACGTACCATTTGAAATATTCAATGAAAAAGCCCGTTAGGAGATTGCTATGGATAGTCAATTCCCCCTTTTTCTTGTGCTGCTTTTTTTGTCCGTATTCTTTATTAGCCAGGCGTTAATTCTGCCTTCTGCGGGTAAAAAGGTTAAGCATAAGCAGTTAATTAAGCGGATACACGAAAGTCATAAACACATCGATCAAGAGAGTATTTCCCTACTAAGGGAAAACTCGCTCAAAAACCTTTCTCCATTAGAGCGATGGCTTGTGAGGTTCAGCCTATTCGATAACTTTAAGAAGAAGTTGGAATTGGCTGGGATACACATGGGGTTCAGTCGGTTTATTTTTCTCACCTTCCTCGGTGGGGTTGCGGTTGGGCTATTTCTGTTCTTATTCGGGCAAGTTTGGTACCTCTGTGCCGGTGTTGCTGTCGCTTGTTGGGTGTCGGTTTACTTCTACCTACAGAAAAGAATTGCAGATCGTTTAATGAAGTTCGAAGAGCAACTGCCAGAGGCGCTCGATATCATTAAGCGTGTACTACAGGCCGGTCAGCCAATTACACAGGCGTTTGGGGAAGTAGGCAGAGAGGTCAGTGCGCCGCTTGGCCCTGAGTTCATGAATACCTTTAACTTACTCAACTATGGTTATGACCTCCGCTTGGCGATTATGCAAATGTCGGAAAGAACCCCTACGGTATCCATGCTTGCTTTCTCGAGTGCGGTGTTACTGCAAAAAGAAACGGGTGGTAATTTAGTCGAAAACATTGAAAAGCTCTCTCATATCCTACGTGCTCGTTTCAAACTCGCTCGAAAAATCAAAACCATTTCTGCGGAATCTCGAATGTCGGCATGGGTATTAGTATTAGCGCCTTTTGGGTTGTACGTCATCATTTCACTCGTTCGGCCTGAGTATATTGAGCTGCTTCATACGCACCCAATGGGGATCAAAATGGTGATTGGTGGGATGGTGGCCTTATTTATCGGGACGCTGTGGATTCGTAAAATCGTCAATATTGAGGTGTAGCTATGGAAAGCATTCAAGGATGGTTAAACGGTTTTGCTGTCGGCCAAGAGACGTTACTCATGGGGTTGATCCTCATCACCACCGTGTTGGTGGTGATGACGCTAGGCTCGATAATTATTGGGGTTAATTCGCCAATTAAAAGAAAGTTAGCCGAACTGTCTGGCGACAAAAAAGAAGTCTCTCACCACAACAAAAAAATGGCTGACACATTGGAGTCGTTAGCGCCTTTAACTTCGCCAACCAGTGAAAAAGAGCGCCAAACGACACGCAATAAACTGATGCATGCTGGGTTTCATGAAAGCAATGCATTGTCGATGTTTTATGCCATTAAATCGGTCACAACAATACTAGGTGTGATGGTGGCGGCACTGGTGTATTTCTCTATTCCGGAATCTAAATATCTGTACACCTACATGGCGTTATCCGTATTTATTGGGCTTCTGATTCCTGATTTTATTTTGCGCCGAATGGTCAACAAGCGTCAGCAAGCGATTCGTGCAGGTGTGCCCGACATGCTCGATTTGCTGGTGGTTTGTACCGAGTCAGGGCTTGGCTTTAATGCAGCTTTGCGTCGCGTTGCAGACGAGCTGGTTATATCTCACCCAGAGCTTGCCGATGAAATCGACACGGTGTGCAACAAAATTAAAGCGGGTAAACCAATGCCTGAAGCCTTAAGAGAGCTAGTATTAAGGACAGGGTTAGAAGAATTGATGGGGCTGGTGAGCATGCTTAGCCACGCCTCTCGAATAGGTGGGAGCTTAGTCAACTCCTTGCGTGAGTATACCGAAGACTATAGGGATAAGCGTCAACAAGCTGCAGAAGAAATTGCTGCAAAAATCCCAGTCAAAATGATGTTTCCAATGGTGCTGTTTATTTGGCCATGTTTTTTCATCGTGGCTATTGGACCTGCGTTAATTTCATTGGCTGAGGCATTTTCTAATTAAAAAGCAAAATAGGGATCGTTATGTGGATTAAGAAATACGTCATCATCTCGTTGTTGGTGCTTACCGCATGTTCAACAACTGAACAGTCATCAGACTTCGATTCAACGCTGTACTCAGGTAAGCCCGTTGAGTCACTCACCAATGATGAACCTCCAAAAACAGAGGAGGAGGCAATCTCTCGAGGGGATATTGCATTAAGCAATAAAAATGTCGACTTAGCGTTGTATGAATACATTCGCTCGCTCTCTTTTCCTAACGCGGTCCATAAAGACAAAACGTTATACACCGTGGGGCGTATCCATTTGGCAAGAGAGAATTCAGAACTTGCGGATAAATCATTTCGAGCATCTTTAGCAGAGAACCCTGATCACATTGGTTCCCTCACAGAACTTGGCACTCTATATACGAAACGTGGCGAAAAGGACGTCGGGAAGAGTTACTACATCCGCGCTTTGAACGCTGACCAAATTCGTATGGATGGCGATCCTATTATCACCAAAGACAACATTACAGCTGAGAGCGTTGCAACGTATCGCTATGATGATAAATCACCGGTTTCTGCTTACTCTGGTCTAGGTGTACTTTACGACATTCGTGGCGACCACGATATTGCGCAGGCATTAATTAGAAAAGCGTTGGATATTGATTCAAGAAACGTCAATGCTTTAGTCAGCCTAGGCTATTCCTACTACATGGAAAAAGCTTATTCAAAAGCGGCGCACTTTACTCAAGCTGCGCTGAGCATTAAGCCGGGGGATGAAAAGGGAATCAATAACCTGGGTCTCATTGCACTCGCAAAAGATCAACCACGACAAGCGCTGAGTATTTTTAGTCGACACATGACAGAGCCGGAAGCACTCAACAATGTTGGTTACTTCTTGATCCTTCAAGGCAAACCAGGTGAGGCGATTCCTTATCTACAACAGGCTATTGATAAGAACCCTGCCTACTATGAACTGGCAAATAAAAACTTAGAGCGAGCATTAGCAATGGTCAGAGAGCGAGGGGATACCTCTACCGCGCTTCTCCAATAACTTCACAGCCTCTTTAAAAAGAAAGCCACTCAGCAAGATGGAGTGGCTTTTTCATTTTTGGGGACTTTTTCATTTCGGGGGAGTAGTGCCGTTGTAAAATTGTTTGTTCAATTAGCCGTTCATTCGCTTCTTTCAGGGTAAGAAGCATAGCGCCGCAAAGCCCAACCAACTATCTTCCATAACATCACCGTCAAGAGTGTTGCGAGGTAGCCATCAATCGCATAATGCCACGCTAAATGTACCGAACCGATTTGAATGATGACGGCGAAAGCGTAAGCAAAGTAGCCGATGGTTTTGTTGAGTCTATAAATTGATAGCGCCATCAAAACAGCAATGGAGACGTGCAAACTCGGCATTGCCGAAATACCAGAACCAATACCATTGGCATTCGCGATGTACTCATCCCAAAGATATTGCTGTGTAGGCAATGCCCACAATTGCCCAGCGTCCACATTGGTAAGATAGTGGTTTTGGGTTTCGAGCGTTTTCATCAGAGGAACAAACTGTTCATCTCCAGTGATAAGCTCCACGTAGCAAGGACCTGCTGAAGAGAGTAACGTGGCGAAGAAGACACCAAGAATCATCCAAGACAATGCGAACGTGAGTAAAAATTGTTGCCTTACCAACGGGTATTTTTTGTAGATAAGGAAAAAGATGAGTATACCCCACATACAAAAAAACCATGCGTTGTAGGCAACGTTTAGCACCAGTGAGGCCCAAGCATTGGAGAATAATGCATGGGTCAATTCCCAAGGTGCAACGCCGAAGTGCAACAGCGTATCAATATTCGCAAAGGTTAGATCCCATTTAAAAGGATTGATGATTGGAATAAGCGATTTCAAAAACGTGTGGTTAGAGAAAATCAGGTTAAGTGCCATCATCGAAACAAATACTGATACAGGGCGGTGCAGTGGAAAAATAAGATGCTTCAGTTTTCGTATGAAGCGCTTTGCTGGCTGTTTTTCTTTGCGCAGTATGAGATAGAAATAATAATAGATACACCAGCTTAAACCTGTGACATACAAAGCTTGCATGAGCGTTTCAAGGTAAGTGGTAAAAGAGTAATCAATAGGGAAATCGAGATATAAAGAACAAAGATAAATGACAGTAGTCGAGATAAAGCAATAGGTGTAGAAAATCTTATCGATCAATAACTCGTTCTTCATAGACTGGAGCCAAGTCGCTGCTTTTTGCTGCCAACTTACGTTGATCTGGTAATTGTTGTCTTGTTCCATCGACGATCCATCATCTCTATCCTTCCAATGTCATTAAGCTTAGTTGAGAAAACGGGCACTTGTATTTAAGTGCCCGCTAAGAGTTTGTCGCTTAAGATTTTTACATCATGCCCGTGACAAGGCCTGCTGCCACAAAAAACACGATCATCCATAGCACCGATAGGTTGACCTTTTTGTGTAGATAGAAACCCGCAATCACTAACGCCATGTCGATGGGAGCAACAACTGCGCTGCTAAATACTGGCTGGTAAAGTGCCGCGAGTAGCAACCCTACAACTGAGGCATTTACACCGTTGATGGCGCCGGAGACCAGCGGTTTGCCTGCCAGTGCTTGCCAGTTTTTAAGAACGCCAAGCAGTAAAAGAAACCCTGGGAGGAATACGCCAAGCGTTGCGATCAGCGCACCTAAAATTGGCGTATCCGAAAGCTCATAACCGATAAAAGTCGCAAAGGTGAACATTGGCCCCGGTACAGCTTGTGCAGCGGCGTAGCCTGTTAAAAATGCATCTTGGCTGAGCTGGTCGCCAACAATGTTTTGCAGAAGCGGCAGCACCACATGACCGCCACCAAACACTAAGCTACCAGCTTGGAAAAAATCACTAAACAGCCCAAGCAAAGGCAACGTATGAGCTACTAACGGTAAGCCGAGTAAAAGCACAGCAAATAGAGTCAATGGCGCGATAGACGGTTTAAACTGCTCGGCTGATGGCGCGGAGTCTTTCTTCAGATATCGCATGCCGACAAAACCTGCTGCGAGCAACACGAACATTTGCGTCATGATGCTTGGTGCCACCAGCAACGCAATCGCAGTCGCGACGCACAAACCCGCGGTTAGTTTGCTTTGGCAGAAGTTTTTGTACATGCCCCAAGTCGCATCCGCCACGACCACGACTGCGAGCAGTTTTAGGCCGTGGACTATGTTTTGAAACACAGCGGTGTCGGTGATTTGGCTGCTCACCATCGCCAGTGCCAACATGATGATTACCGAAGGAAGCGTGAATCCGACAAATGCTGCGCATGCGCCACTTAAACCGCCGCGTTTATAGCCTAAAGCAAAGCCGACTTGGCTTGAGCCGGGTCCCGGCAAAAACTGACTGAGCGCGACGATTTGTGCGTACTCGCTGTCATCAAGCCATTTCAGTTTCTCAACAAAGGTTTGGCGAAAATAACCAATATGAGCCGCAGGGCCGCCGAAGCTGAACCAACCCAGCCAGAAAAAAGTTTTGAAGATGGTGAACATGTCGAGCCTGTTTATCTAAAAAGCATTGTTGCTAATTTATCGGATGCTCTAAAATGACTCAAATTGATAAATTTAATTTCATTTATGAATGAAATGGGATAAGGGGGCTGAGGTGAAAGAGGACATTCAGTGGCGCAACATTGACTTGAACTTATTGGTGACGTTTTCTTACTTGTATCGCCATCGAAGCGTTAGCATCGCGGCAGAGAAAAGTTACGTTAGCCAGTCGGCGATGAGCCATAGTTTGTCTCGTTTAAGGTTGTTGTTTGATGACCCGCTTTTTGAGCGAAAAGGGCACAAGATGGAGCCCACCGAGCACGCTCACCACATCGCGCCAACCGTGCATCATTTGCTGGACTCTATCGCCAAAGACTTGCTCACTAAGTCTGCCTTCCAGCCTGAAAATTACGCGGGTGTATGTCGCATTGGGTTAACGGATTATGCCGAGTTTATTTTTGCTCCTCTGCTTTATGACGAAATACGCCAGCGCGCACCAGAGGCCCAGATCAGTTTTATTAACGTCAATCGTAGCAACTACGTGGCATTAACTGAGCACGAAAAGCTCGATGTCATTATTGGCAGCATGCCGGTGTTGGATGACAACTTTGAGAGCTTGTACTTGTACACGGAAAAACACGTGTGTATGTGTGATAAACAGGTATTGAAAGGGGAAACACAGCTGTCTCTGGAAGCGTTCGCGAACATAGAGCAAGCTCTGGTAAGTCCCGATGGGAGCTTAAAGACACAAGTAGACCAAAAGCTCGCAGAACATGGCTTGAGCCGTAAAGTCACCGTGGCGTCGCGCAACTTTCTCACGATTCGGCATCTATTGAAAAAGCGCGATCTCATTGCCATCGTGCCAGAAAAAATGGCGTTGGCGGAGGGCTTTTCGGACGATCTCATTACTGTTAAGCCGCCGATCGCCGTTGCGGATTTTGATATTGCCATGCTGTGGCATTCCAGCCGAAACAATGAAGACAAAGGCATTTGGCTACGCGAGCTGGTTTCTTCGACCATCACCTCTCACATATAAAAAAGGGCACCAAAGGGTGCCCAGAATGTTTGTCATTGAGAGTCTGTATTATACCGCTTGCGAAGCTGGCGCAGCTTCTTTTATACGCTCTTCTTGATTCAATGATTTTTCGTATTGGCTGTACTTCCACCAAGCAAAGCCAAGGAAAATCACGATACCGCCAACGTTGTAGAAAATGATGGTCATGATGTCGGCCCCAGTAGGGAAGGTCGATGCTAAGAAACCAACCGTAAAGATAGCGATCAGTACCGATACGGTAGCGATGCCCATTTTGCGTGAGCCCATTTTGAAATCACGCTCGACGTGATCCAGTTTCAAGCGCAGATTCAGGTACGCCAGCATGATGAACAGTGGTGGCAGCATCGAGGCGGCAGCGGTCATGTTGATCACGGTATTCATCAAATCTTGAGCGGTGTTAGAACCTAATGTTGGGATGATCATCAATGGAATGACGATAAGGAACTGATACCAAGCTGCGCGAGCTGGTACGCCGTTTTCGTTCAGCTCTACGGTTTTCTTACCAAAAATGCCTTCTGGAATCTCAGAGAAGAAGATTTTCACTGGCGTTGCTGTCCACATCAGTAGAGAGCCAAACATAGCGGTAAAGGATACCAAGCCTACGAAGCGGTTCATCAATACTTCTGGCAAACCAAAGTACGCAGCCAAACCTTCAAATACTTGTACCGAGCCACCCGTGTATTTTAGGGTTTCGCTAGGAACAAACACGTTAATCAAAACAGACGCGACTGAGTAAAGCACACCGATAAAGATACCTGCGATGATGATGACTTTAACAAACGATTTCGAGCCGCCTTTCACATCGTTTACGTAAACCGCGACCGATTCCGCACCGCCTGCCGCCATAAAGATCCATGTAGTAATGCCTAAAAATGCCCAGCTGAAATCAGGGATCATCGCTTCTACAGTAATTGGGTCAGCCGGTTCTACGCCGCCGATCAACGCTGCGCCAGCCAGTAAAATGTACGACATTGTCAGTAGCAGCATGAGGGAGGAGGTCACCGACGTAATTGGCCCCAACATTTTCGCGCCGTTTGTCGATACGTAGGTCGCAAACGCAAACAAAATCATACTGAGCACGGTAGTGGTGAATGGCGTCAGAATGTATTCATAGCCTAAGAACGCGTAAGACGCATAAGCGATAACGCGCGGTAGCAAAGACGTGAAGAAGAATAGGTTAACGAACCAATAAGTGTAGGCAGAGATAAACGCCCAGCGACCGCCGAGTGAGCTTTTTACCCATGCGTAGACACCCGCTTCAGAATCTTTATTCAGAGATACGAATTCTGCGATGATCAAACAGAAAGGGATGAAATAAAAAATGGTCGCCAGAAAGAACATTGGCGCAGACGCTAGACCGATCTCGATGTTGTTATTGATTACGTTATTAAAGCTAAATACTGCAGCAAAGGTGAGGGACAACAACCCGAATTTGCCTATCGTATTACGTTTGGATTCAGACATGTTCTATCTCCGGTGAATCACGTTGGAATTGTAGGGAGGAAGGGCTTGTAATGCTGTGACCACAGCCCTTCTCTTGTTTTATTTATTTAGGAAGTAGCCATCTTCGATGGTCATTTTGAGCACCACTTTTCTTACGCGGTTGTCTCCATGGAAGCGGTACGCTTCACTGTTTTCAAAAATCGCCACTTGGCCTTCGCAAAGCTCACGTGTTTCACCCTGACCAGAAAAAAATTCGCGGTCAGTTTCATCACGATAAGCTTGTTCTAGGGTTAACGCGGTTTTATCCGCGAACTCAATGGTTTCTCGGCCTTCGAGGTAGTAATGCACATCGAAGTAACGACGGTTACCGATGAACGTTTCGGTTTGTTTCGCGATGCCATCTTCAACCATGTAAACCAGTGAATCGCCAATCGAGTGCATCACGCCATCTTTGATGTTGCCGATGTTGCCAATGGCTTCCACACAACGGTTCCATTTACGACCGTTGCGATATACCTGTTTGAATTGCTCTAAGCTGTCTAACACGATCATGGGTTACGCCTCGTTGACTGGTTGAGTATTGGTTTGAGTGAAAAACGCGTTGTCGAAATCATGGTTTGCCATCACGTGTGCGTTGCAATCGCCTGCTTGCAGTGGCATCAGCGTCAAACCGTAACGGAACTCGTCCATGTACACGCGGTAAGAGTCGAGCACTTCGCTGCCCCATGAGTTCGAGCCTAACCCCATCACTTGATGGTCAAGGTTGAGGGTGATGTAGCCACTCTTTTCTAGCTCGATCGTATGTTGCGCTTGATGCAGGTTTTGGTTGGTGTAGAACCACGCGCTGAAGTTGATTTCTTGCTGAGGTTTCACCAATAACCCTGTGCCATGACGGTTGGTGAGCGATGCCCAGCGCACGTGTTGGCGGTTGCCGTTGTTTTGCGGGAACGGGTAGTTCTCGAACATGTCCTCGACGGTGCTGTGGTAAACATCAATGAGGTTAGCTTGGCGGCTGTCTTGATAGTTTTCTTCAGGGCCGCGACCGTAGTAACTCACTTGGTCAAAGCTGCCGTTGATGCCCAAATCCAAGCCGATGACCGGAATCACGTGAGGGTAGTCGCCGTAGCGCTCGCCACTCAGTTCCACGTTCAAATGGCCTTGAGCATTGATTTGATAGCGATAGGTACAAAGCATGCCAAAATCAAAGACCGGCGGCGCAATGATGCTGGTGGTTGTAATCAAGACGGAATCATCAGTTGCTTCCACAGCAAGTGTGCGGAAGTGCTCCTGCATGATTTGCAGATGCGCTGGGTGCCACAAACCTTCATACTCTTGTTTGTGGTTATCAATCATCGGTTTGAAGAAGTTCAGTCTCGGCTCAGATTGAATGATCTCTTCGCCATTTACGCGCCAAGAAGTCAGCTTGCCGTTTACTTTCGAGAAAGTAAGCGTGAAGTTATGGCCTTCAATTACGTGTTCCAAACGGCTTTCGTTAATCACCAAAGGTTGTGCGTTGCGATTGATGAACGCAGGTGCAGACGCGGTCTTTTCTTTCAGTTGGAACTGATACACCGCAATTTCATGGTTGGCTTCGCTGTAAAGTGTGCGACTGTCTTTGCGTACGGTGAAGTTAACAAAGGCTTCGCGCTCATCCAATTCTGGCAAGTCGATGGTCACTTCACGTTCGCTGTTGGCGACCAAAGCTTCGACTTTGAATTGCACGCTGCGCAGGGTTTCACCTTCGGCACGCACGTCAGCAGTAATGGTGTAATCATCGAGGTTGGAGAACCACAATTTGTTTTCAACGATGAAGCGATCATGGCAACCTTCGACGGCGCGGATTTTCACCGGTGCAATGACTTGTTTGTACTCTTTGAGACCTGGGCCCGGGGTTTGATCTGGGTAAATCAGACCATCCATGCAGAAGTTGTAGTTGTTTGGATAGTCGCCGTAATCGCCGCCGTATTTGTAGAACTCTTGACCGTGTTCATCACGCGCTAGAATGCCGTGATCACACCATTCCCAAACGTAGTGACCTTGAATGTGGTCGTGCGCATAGAACACGTTTTGGTATTCCGTCAGACCACCCGGTCCGTTACCCATCGCGTGTGCGTATTCGCAGATAATGCGTGGCTTCTCGTGTGGGTGTTCGCCAAAGTAATTCATCAGTTGAGCACGTGAGTACATCGTCGAAATCACATCGACCACTTCAGCATCGCGGTCTTCTTCGTAGTGAACCAAACGGGTGTCATCAATTGCTTTGGTCGCGGTATACATCGCACGGATGTTACAGCCATAACCTGATTCGTTACCGAGTGACCACATGATGATAGAAGGGTGGTTCTTTTGCGCATGAACATGGCGCACTGCGCGATCAACAAACACCGCTTCCCAAGCAGGATCATTGGTGATACGGCTCAGGTCGCCAACGTTGGCAAAGCCGTGGGTTTCCACATCGGTTTCTGCCATCACAAACAGGCCGTAAATATCACACAGATCGTAGAAGCGTGGGTCGTTCGGGTAGTGCGCGGTGCGAACTGAGTTGATGTTGTGTTGCTTCATCAAAATCAGATCTTTTTCCACGCGGTCCATGCCCACTGCGCGACCTTTTAGGTGGTCGTTGTCATGACGGTTTACACCATGCAGCATCACGTATTGATTGTTGATGTAAAACAGGCCATCGCGCACTTTGATGTCACGGAAACCCACGCGTTGTGGGATCACTTCCACTACGTTGCCTTGGTGATCTTTTAAGGTGATGAACAAGTGGTAAAGGTAAGGATTTTCAGCTGTCCAATGCGTTGGATTCACCATATCAATCGCAAGGCTTGTTGAGTGGTGTTTTTGGATAGTCAGTGAATCGCATTGACCTCTGGCTACGACAGTGCCTTTGTCATGCAGCGCGTATTCCAGCGTGTAGCCAGACGTGATAGCGGTGGAAAGGTTTTCCAATTCGATTTGAGCACTGAGCGTCGCACTTTGGTAATCGTCGGCGAAATCGGTGCGAATTGTTAGGTCTTGGACGTGAATGTTCTCTTTTCCGATTAGGTAAACATCACGGAAGATCCCCGCCGTCCACCACATGTCTTGGTCTTCAATGTAAGTGGAATCGGCCCACTGCATTACGCGTACAGAGAGTAAGTTTTCGCCTTGTTGGACGAACTTGGAAATGTCGAATTCCGCTGTGAGTCGGCTGCCTTTACTAAAGCCGACGTACTCGCCGTTTACGTACACTTCAAAGTAGGTTTCCACGCCATCGAACTTGATGATGGTTTGTTGGTTATCCCACTGTGGACCAAGTGTAAATGTGCGTTGATAAGCGCCCGTTGGGTTGTCGGTTGGTACAAACGGGACGTCGATCGGGAATGGGAAGCCTTCATCGGTGTATTGCAGATCGCCGTGGCCTTCCATTTGCCACATGTTTGGGACGGTAATGTGTCCCCAGTCGTTCATTGTTTGTGAATAAAACTCATCAGGTACCAACATTGGGTTGGTGAAATAACGGAATGTCCATTGGCCGCTGAGCAACATAAAGCGGCGACTCAGTTCACGTTGAAAGGTTTGTGCGCTCTGAACAGAGTCGTAGGAGAAAAAGTACGCACGCGGTGCCATACGATTCTCGTGTAAGTGTTGGAAGTTTTCCCAATTGTTCACGTTTTGATCTCCCCTCGGCTTGGTGCGCTTATGTTGGAGTGCGGATTGGTTTCATCGCGGCTCAACATCAGTGCAAAAATAACGGCCGATGTATTGTGAAAAATGCTTATGAATAATCTGAGAAAGATATTAGTAAAAGTTTTACTAAAATAAATCAATGAAAACGTTTTACTTTAACTTGGTCACGTTTTAAATGACCAATGTTGAGCAAGATGTGATCAGCGTAAAGGAATGAGATCTAGATTGTTTTGGAAAGTAAAAACAGTAAAAATTCGGTAGAAAATAAAAGAAGAAATAAAAAAGCACTGAAAATTCAGTGCTTTATTTGAACAGTTTTGAGGGTGTTTTTATCGAGTTGTGCCGCGTAGCTTGAGCTTGCTTGGAACGTACACTTGAAGGGGCAGTGCGCGTCCGTCACGGTATTTTTCTACTAACAAGTTCACGCCTTGAATCCCCATCATTTCAGAATGAATACGAACGGTAGATAGAGGTGGGAAGGTAAAGCGCGCGGTAGGGATGTCGTTCACGCTGATCAGCGCAATATCATCAGGAATGTTTAAACCAAACTCATGAACTGCACGTAACACACCAATCGCAATGGAGTCCGAAGCAATGAACATCGCTTTTGGGAAATCGCCTTTGGCCAGCATCTCTTTCGCTAAGTCATAACCGGACAAGCTAGAGAAATCGCCACGATAAATGTCGTCTTCAGAAACCACACCTTTTAGACTGCCGTAGTCCACAAACGCATTTTCACGAATGTCTGCGGTGTTGGGCTCGTCTTGTCCACCAATAAAACCGATGCGCTCGTAGCCTTGTTGCACAAAGAAATCAACCACTTGCTTGCTGATTCTTACAAGGTCGATATCAACGCAATCGTAAGGACTAGTTGGATCTGAAAAGTCAATGTAACAGATGCTATCGGCCAGGCGTTTAGGTAACTTATTGACCACCTTTTGGTCGACTTTCCCGACTAAAAGGACACCCGTAATCTTTTGCGTTTCAACATCAATTTCGCTGTTGTAGCAATTGGTTAGCGTAATGCCGAGTTTGTCGCACTGAGTTTCAATCCCATGACGAATCGACAAGTAGTACGGGTCATTCACTTCTGCTTCTTGTTTGTAATTGTACAAGGCCAAAAAGTGATGTTTTTGCTTGGCTTCTTTGGTGGTTTTCTTCGAGCTGCTGGTGCGGTACTCCAGCTTTTCTGCGATTTCTAAAATGCGGCGTTTGGTTTCTTCTTTAACGCTCAACGTCGGATCGTCATTCAAAACTCGCGATACGGTTGCAAGTGAGACGCCCGCTTCAGTGGCGATATCTTTTAGTGTTGCCATGTACATTTCCCGTTGGCATTGCTCACAGTCCAAGTGAGAACTCAATAATCTGGCTATTGTAAACAGCTACTTAGGGATGCACAAACTTTTAGTAAAATCGTGCGATCCACGAAAGAGAGCGGTATCTGCTCGACTCATCTTCACTGCTCATCATCCTCCTGGTTTAATTTAACTAAAGTCAGCATCTAAAATAAGGATTTTTTGTAATTTTGTGGAAACGTTTACACAATTTGAATTCGATCACGGATCTGGATCGAGATTGGTTGCTAGACTTTTAGCCAGTTAAGAAATGGGCGTACCGATTTGATGCAATGGTGATTGGCTTTTAGCGCATCAGAGTGAGGTATGAACAGAAAGCAGCAAACGTGGAGAAGCAAAAGTGAAAGTTCTTGTCACAGGCGGTATGGGATACATCGGTAGTCACACTTGCGTTCAGATGATTGAAGCGGGAATGGAACCTATCATCGTTGATAACTTGTGTAACGCCAAACTGGAAGTGTTAAACCGTATTGAAGCGCTGACAGGCAAACAGCCTGCGTTCCACCAAGGTGACATCCGTGACGAAGCATTTTTGGATACGGTGTTCGCGCAGCACGACATCCAAGCCGTGATCCACTTTGCTGGCCTCAAAGCGGTTGGCGAATCGGTGGCAAAACCACTTGAGTACTACGACAACAACGTCAATGGCTCATTGGTGTTGGCGCGCAGCATGCGTAAAGCGGGCGTGAAAAGCATCGTATTCAGCTCATCGGCAACGGTTTACGGTGACCCAGAAATAGTGCCGATTACGGAAGATTCGCCAACAGGCGCAACGACCAACCCATACGGACGCAGCAAATATATGGTGGAGCAATGCTTAAGCGATCTGTTCCATGCTGAAAACGATTGGAGCATCACCTTACTGCGTTACTTCAACCCAGTTGGCGCGCACCCATCGGGCAGCATGGGGGAAGACCCACAAGGAATTCCCAATAACCTGATGCCATTTATCGCCCAAGTCGCTGTTGGCCGCCGAGAAAAACTCGCGGTATTCGGTAGCGACTATCCAACCCCTGACGGCACTGGCGTACGTGATTACATCCATGTGATGGATCTGGCCGACGGCCATATTGCGGCTTTGAAATCGGTGGGTGAGAAATCGGGTTTGCACATTTACAACTTAGGTACAGGTAAAGGCTCGAGCGTACTTGAGATGGTGGATGCGTTCGCGACCGCTTGCGGTAAACCAGTGCCTTACGAGTTATGCCCGCGTCGTCCTGGGGATATTGCTGAATGTTGGGCAAGCACGGAAAAAGCCGAGCGTGAACTAGGCTGGAAAGCAATACGCACGGTAGCTGAAATGACCGCCGATACGTGGCACTGGCAGTCAAATAACCCTAGTGGCTATTCCCCTGCGTAGTTTACGTCACCGCATTGTTGTCTGCACTTTCCAATTCCATTGAGAAATGCAGATGAAAGAGTTCTTAAAAGTTGAGTAAGTAACATGTCGAATATCGAATTTAACCCAGTGGATCATCCACACCGCCGTTACAACCCTCTGACTGGGCAATGGATTTTGGTTTCACCTCACCGTGCAAAACGCCCTTGGAGCGGCGCAGATGAAAAGCCCGCATTGGATGAGCTACCAGGCTATGACGGTAAATGTTTCCTTTGTCCAACCAACGAACGTATCTCTGGCGATGTTAATCCAGATTACCAAGGCACCTATGTGTTCAATAACGATTTTGCTGCGCTGATGGTGGATTCACCAGATGCACCGGAGTCAAACAACCCGCTATTCAAAACGCAAGGCGTGCGTGGTTTGAGCCGAGTGATTTGCTTCTCGCCAGATCACAGCGAAACCTTACCGGAGCTGCCAGTGGATAAAATTCGTGGCGTGATAGATACATGGAATGAGCAAATTGAAGAGCTCGGCAAAGAGTACGTTTGGGTTCAGGCGTTCGAAAACAAAGGCGAAACCATGGGCTGTTCTCAGCCTCATCCGCACGGTCAAATCTGGGCGAACAGCTTCTTACCAAATGAAATCGAGCGTAAAGAGCACAACCTAAAAGCCTACTACCAAGAACACGGCAGCAACTTGCTGGTGGATTACGTGCAAGCGGAACTCAAAGACGGCTCACGCATCGTGGTGGAAACCGAACACTGGTTGGCGGTGGTGCCTTACTGGGCTGCTTGGCCGTTCGAAACCATGTTGCTGCCGAAAACGCACATTCGTCGCATGAGCGAACTCAGCGATGAGCAACGAGACGATTTAGCGCGAGCGATCAAGAAGCTGACCAGCCGTTACGACAATTTATTCCAATGCTCATTCCCATATTCAATGGGCTGGCACTACGCGCCGTTTTTTGACCAAGGCACAGACATCGACCATTGGCAGCTTCATGCACTTTTTTATCCGCCACTGCTGCGCAGTGCCACGGTTCGTAAGTTCATGGTGGGCTACGAAATGCTGGCAGAAAGCCAACGTGACCTTACCGCAGAGCAAGCGGCGCAGCGTCTGCGTGATGTGAGTGATGTCCATTACAAAGAATGCTAAGTCTTTAAATTGGACTGATTACGAATAACGGGATAGCGCGACTTTACAGATAGAAAGTTAGGCTCAACGCGCTATCCCACACAAATTACTATTTTAAGAGAACGTCCCTATGTCTGAACTTATCCAAAATGTGAAAGCGTCATTTGAGCAAGTGTTGGGCTACGCACCTAGCCATATTATCCAAGCACCTGGTCGTGTGAACTTGATTGGTGAGCACACTGATTACAACGACGGTTTTGTACTGCCATGTGCGATCAACTACCAAACCGTTGTGGCGGCAGCGAAGCGTGAAGACAACCTAGTGCGCGTAGTTTCTGTGGATTACGGCAACGCCGTTGATGAGTTCGATATCACGCAAGAAATCACATTCCAGCAAGACAAAATGTGGGCGAACTACATTCGCGGTGTAGTGAAGTGTCTTCTTGTTCGTGGTTACCAATTCACTGGTGCGGATATTTCTGTTAGCGGTAACGTGCCTCAAGGTGCGGGTTTAAGCTCGTCGGCAGCGTTGGAAGTGGTGATTGGTCAAACGTTCAAAGTGCTGTTCAATCTAGAAATCAGCCAAGCGGAAATTGCGCTAAACGGCCAGCAAGCTGAGAACGAATTCGTCGGTTGTAACTGCGGCATCATGGACCAAATGATTTCAGCGGAAGGGCGTGAAAATCACGCGATGCTATTGGACTGCCGTAGCCTAGAAACGGAATCGGTTTCCATGCCAGAAGAGATGGCAGTCGTGATCATCAACTCGAATAAAAAACGTGGTTTGGTCGACAGTGAATACAACACTCGTCGTCAGCAATGTGAAGAAGCGGCGCGCATTTTCGGTGTGAAAGCTTTGCGTGATGTGACGATTGAGCAGTTCAACGAGAAAGTCGCTGAGCTGGATGAAATGGTGGCCAAGCGTGCTCGTCACGTCATCACAGAAAATGATCGTACTGTGGAAGCGGCGCAAGCGCTACGAGCACACGACATGAAGCGCATGGGTGAGTTGATGGCCGAGTCTCATGCATCGATGCGCGATGATTTCGAAATCACGGTAAAAGAAATCGATACGCTGGTGGAGATAGTCAAAGAGGTGATCGGCGATCAAGGCGGCGTGCGCATGACTGGCGGTGGCTTTGGTGGTTGCATCGTGGCACTTGTACCGCCAGCACTGGTTGATGACGTGAAAGCGGCAGTTGAAGCGAAGTACCAAGCGGCTACGTGCTTAAAAGAGTCGATTTATGTTTGCCAAGCCAAAAATGGTGCGGGTTTGGTTGAAGTGCTGTAAGGAATGATGATGAAAGCCTATTTTCAACAACTAGAACAAGCGATGGCGCAAACGCCGTCGTTTGATGGCCAAACTGCGAATCTGATTCATTTGACCAACGCGAATGGTATGACAGCGTCGTTTATGGATATCGGTGCGACGTGGTTGAGTTGCACATTACCGGTAAATGGTGAAAACCGTGAAGTGTTGTTGCGCTCACCAAATATGGCTGAACACATGAAGCAAGACGCTTACTTCGGTTCCATTGTTGGCCGCTTTGCTAACCGAATTGCGAAGGGGAAGTTTGAGATAGACGGAGAGAAGTATCAACTTGGTATCAATAACGGTGAAAACTCACTGCACGGTGGCCTAGAAGGGTTTGATAAACGCCGCTGGAAGGTTGAAGAGCAAAATGATCAACAGGTCACTTTTTCACTTCGCTCCCCGGACGGTGACCAAGGCTATCCGGGAAACCTCGAAGTGAAGGTGATGTACACGCTCACTGACGAGAATGAACTAGCTATCGCCTATGATGCTAAGACCGACAAAACATCTCCAGTGAATTTAACCAATCACGCTTACTTTAACTTGGCTGGTGAGGCGAGCCGCGCGAAAAGTTTGGATCATACGTTACAGCTCAATGCTGGGCATTACTTGCCAACGGATGCGGGGTTAATTCCTACCGGTGAACAAAAGCCAGTTTCGGGCACCAGTTTCGACTTCACCGAGCCAAAATTGATTGGCCAAGAATTTCTTGCAGAGCAAGATCAGAAAACTGCTGGTGGCTACGATCACGCCTTTGTATTCATGCCTGAAGTGACTGATGGCGTTTCTGTCGCTGCGGTTTTAATTGCACCAAAAGAAGATGTGGTGATGAAGGTGAAAACCACCAAACCTGCCATCCAGTTCTATTCAGGGAATTTCTTAGCCGGTACGCCAGGTGCAAGTAAAACTTACGAACGCTATGACGGCCTAGCATTGGAAACGCAATACTTTCCAGACGGGCCAAACAAACCAGAATGGGGACTCAACAATGGGGTGTTGAGCTCTGGGGATTGCTATCAGCATCAAACTACTTATCAGTTTGAATTTTAGATAGCACTTCTGCCCTTTGAACTTGCAGCGGCAGCGATGCTGCAACTCCAACGACTTTGGGTGTTATGGTGGGCTACATGCCCACCTTTTTTGTTTTTGATATGTATTTTTACTAGGAAGTTTAAATCACTTACCTCACTTTCGACACAATACTGTACGGTGGATGATCCCCGTAATTTCCTACTTATTACTCTTCGTTTTACCTTCATTGTTATCGTTTACATTTTTGTTAATTTTAGAGAGTTTTAATTAAATGACATTTCTCTTAATATTTGTGATCTTTAGCTCGTTATAAGGTTTTTAGCGTAATATGTATCAATATGTGTGATTTGAGTTGCATTTCATTTGAGTGGTAACGTTTACACTTTGCGGCGTAAACAAAACTACAGGATGAAACTGATGTCGAATATAGAACATGGTCTAAGCTTTATCGACATAATGGTCTTCGCCATTTATGTCGCAATTATCATTGGGGTCGGACTTTGGGTATCTCGTGATAAAAAAGGCACTCAGAAAAGTACGGAAGATTATTTCTTGGCGGGAAAATCTTTGCCTTGGTGGGCTGTCGGTGCTTCGCTAATTGCTGCAAATATTTCTGCGGAACAATTTATAGGAATGTCTGGTTCAGGCTATTCAATCGGCTTGGCTATCGCATCTTATGAATGGATGTCGGCAATAACATTGATTATTGTTGGTAAGTACTTTCTACCTATTTTCATTGAAAAAGGAATCTATACCATTCCTGAATTTGTTGAAAAACGCTTCAATAAAAAACTAAAAACAATTTTGGCCGTTTTTTGGATTTCCTTGTACATTTTTGTAAACCTAACTTCAGTACTGTATTTAGGTGGTTTGGCTCTCGAAACCATTTTGGGTATTCCGTTGATGTACTCAATTCTAGGTCTTGCTCTGTTTGCGTTGGTGTACTCAATTTACGGTGGTTTATCGGCAGTAGTATGGACCGATGTCATCCAAGTGTTCTTCTTAGTTTTGGGTGGTTTTATGACTACCTACATGGCAGTGAGTTTTATTGGTGGTACGGACGGTTGGTTCGCTGGGTTGTCTAAAATGGTCGATGCCGCTCCAGGCCACTTTGAGATGATCTTGGATCAAAGTAATCCACAATACATGAACCTTCCTGGTATTGCCGTATTAATTGGTGGTCTTTGGGTAGCAAACTTATATTACTGGGGCTTTAACCAGTACATTATTCAAAGAACGCTTGCTGCAAAATCAGTATCGGAAGCTCAGAAAGGTATTGTTTTTGCAGCATTTTTGAAACTTATCGTTCCGTTTCTCGTGGTATTGCCAGGTATTGCCGCTTACGTTATTACTTCGGACCCACAACTAATGGCAAGCCTTGGTGATATTGCAGCAACAAACCTTCCAAGTGCTGCTCATGCGGATAAAGCATACCCTTGGCTAACTCAGTTCTTGCCTGTTGGTGTTAAAGGTGTTGTTTTTGCGGCTCTTGCTGCTGCAATTGTTTCTTCACTAGCATCAATGCTTAACTCAACAGCCACTATCTTCACTATGGATATTTACAAAGAGTATATCTCTCCTGACTCAGGTGACCACAAGTTGGTGAATGTTGGGCGTACTGCTGCTGTGGTGGCACTAATTATTGCCTGCCTAATTGCTCCAATGTTAGGTGGTATTGGCCAAGCATTCCAATACATCCAAGAATATACAGGTTTAGTTAGCCCTGGAATTTTGGCTGTATTCTTACTTGGCTTATTCTGGAAGAAAACAACCAGTAAAGGGGCTATTATTGGTGTAGTAGCATCAATACCATTTGCCTTGTTCTTGAAATTTATGCCACTTTCCATGCCATTTATGGATCAAATGCTATACACATTATTGTTTACAATGGTTGTTATCGCATTTACAAGTTTGAGCACATCAATTAATGATGATGATCCTAAAGGTATTAGTGTTACATCATCGATGTTTGTAACAGATCGAAGCTTTAATATCGCTTCTTACGGCATAATGATTGTTTTGGCAGTGTTATATACATTGTTCTGGTAAAACCATTCTTTATTATACTCCGCTCTTTTTTGAGCGGAGTTTTTCTAATTAAAAGAGTGTCATATGGATTCAACCTTGCTGCCAAATGTCGTTTCTTTTTTTAAAACGATAGAGCCATTTCATTTACTTCCTGACCATGTTCTTGATGCTATCGCTACGAACACAGATATTGTTTATTGGGGAAAGGGAGAGAGCGTCTCCTTAGTTATGCCTGAAGGAAAAAATTTATATATTATTCGATCTGGCGTTATCGAACAGAGATTTCCTAATGGTGAATTAAGAGCTAGATTAGGCGAAAATGATGTATTTGGATTTAATTTAGAACAGGATAAATATAAAGTAAAAACCATTGAAAATTGTTTAATATATAAAATTAATTATGCGTTCTTACTAAAAGAAGTTTCGAATTTTAAAAATGTTGTTAACCAGCTTGCAATCCGTGCAAGTCAACGTCTCACTTCAAGTATTAATGCACAGTATTCACAAGCAGAAAAAAGCCTGTTTTTTAAAAGGGCTAGAGATTTAGCCAATCATAATGTTGTGGTGGTGCATACAAACCAAAGTATCCAGCAAGTGGCACAAATCATGAGTAAAAAAGGCTGCACTTGTGCCTTGGTTACCAATGACAATGCCTTGGTTGGAGTGGTTACCGAGACTGACATGACAAGTAGAGTGGTTGCTGAGGCGTTTAATATCTATAGACCTGTTGAGGATATTATGAACGCTCATCCTCAGAGTGTTGACCAAAATGAGCCCGTGATTTCTGTGCTCAATCTGATGATGAAACACAATATTCGTAATATCCCTGTTCTTGACAAAAATAAACAGGTTTTAGGTTTGATTAGCCCTCAAGAGTTAGTTCAGAGGCATGGCATCCAGGCTGTTTTTTTGATTGAAAAAATCAGTAAGTGTAATAGCCTAGAGTCGCTTTCATTGTTAGTAAACGAACGTCAGGCAGTGTTTGAGGCTATGATAGAATCGCATTTGCCAGCCAATGTAATTGGGCAAGTTTTAATGATGATTTATGATGCCTTTACCTGTCGATTGATTAAATTAGCAGAAAGAAACGTGGGTTTACCTCCTTGTAATTATGCTTGGTTAGCGGCGGGTTCGCATGCGAGAGGAGAGGTTCACTTAGGTTCTGATCAAGATAACGCTTTAGTACTTGATGACTCAGCAACAGAAAGTGACCGAATTTATTTTCGACATTTTGCTATGTATATATGTAAAGGATTAGCGGAATGCGGGTATCCTTTGTGTAATGGGCGTTTTATGGCGGCTACACCAAAGTGGAATCAGCCATTATTCATCTGGAAGCAGCTCTACAGAAAATGGGCAAACAATCCAGAATACAATATGTTACTAAATCTTAATGTCTTTCTTGAAGTGCGCTTTGTTTCCGGGGATAGGTCACTATTTGATGAACTAAATAGTGAACGCGAGCGGTGTACCAAAAATAACCCTCATTTAATCGCAGCCTTAGTTAGAAATTTAATATCACACCGTCCACCACTAGGGATATTCAATAACTTAGTGTTAGAAAACAATGGTCACAACGAAAAATCGCTGAATATTAAAAAGTCTGCGATTGGTCTGGTGGTCGATATCGCTAGAATTTATGCTCTTCATAAAGGCGGAGGTATGTTGTCTACGGAAGAAAGATTCGATTTTGCGTATGATACAGGATTGATTAATAGCACTTCACATCAAGACTTGATAGGGACTTATCGTTATGTAACGCAATTACGTTACTCACATCAGCTGCAATGCTTACAAGGTGGAAAGCCAGTAACGAATGCTATATTTCCTGAGCATTTTGGCAGCTTTGAAAGACAACACCTCAAAGATGCTTTTCGCATAATACGCGGTTATCAAGACACGTTAAAAATGAAATTTGGCTCTTAGTATGTTTGGCTACTCATTCCAGTCAATTGAACATCTAGAACACGTGCGCAGAGAGCTAGAAAAATCTAGCTTGCCAGATGTATTTAACTCTATAGGAAATACGCCTCTACCTGGAGCTTTATCGGACGCTAGAGAGTTAGACACGTTAGTCTTGGACTTTGAAACGACAGGATTTAATCCTGAAGTAGATAGAGTAATCAGTATTGGATGGGTCGAAATTCGAAACAGCAATATTCGTCTAAATAGTGCACGTCATATCTTCATTAATCATGCAATTGATATTTGTCATGAGTCAGTCAAAGTTCACCATATCAGGCCTGAAACGTTGCATGTATCGGGGATTTCAGAACAAGTTGCTTTCACTCAGTTGCTGGATGTAATTGCTGGTAAAATTCTTGTTGCACATGGCTGCATTATGGAGCAGAGGTTTTTAGAGCAATACATCAAGATGAAGTACCAGAATTTAAAGTTGCCATTAATATGGTTAGATACATTAAAAATCGAGCAATATCGCACCCAACTGAGACCTACTCGGTCTGACTGGCGGTTAAGTTCAATTCGAAAGGAACTCAACCTACCAACATATCAAGCCCATAACGCACTAAATGATGCGATAGCGACTGCCGAACTATATCTAGCACAGATTAATTGCTTGTTTGGCCTTTCATCTGCGCCATTACATGTTTTAGTTAATGCTTCGCGCTAACATTTAACGCATATATCAACAACGCTCAACAGAATTTCTTCGTACCAAAGTTGGGCTAAAAATAATGGTTTCGTCTTCAATTTTTTCGTCACGAGATAGCGCCAAAGCCAAACGGGCGGCGCGTTCTGCCATCATCTCGATTGGGTAGCGAATAGTGGTCAGGCTAGGGTGAACAAAGCGGGCGATCAAGCCATCATCGAACCCGACCATAGATACCTTATTTGGTACGTCAATGCCATTTTGATCTAACGCTGCCAGTGCGCCAGCGGCCATGTAGTCGTTGTAGGCCACCACTCCAGTAATCTCCAAAGATTTGGTTAACAGGTTGGTCATCGCAACTTCGCCACCATCACTGTTGGGCTCACCGTATTCGATGTAGCTTTTGGAGAGTTCAATACCATGTTCTTTCAATGCGGCTTGGTAACCTTGCAAGCGTTCATCGGTATCTTCGATATCGTGGGATGAGGCAATGCAAGCGATTTTGCGATGCCCGTGACGAATCAAATATTCTGTCGCGAGGAATGCCCCCTTGCGGTTATCAAGGGAAATACAACGTTCGGCCAGTTCTGGGATATGACGATTGATAAGCACCATACCTTTCACTTCTTGGGCATAGCCAATTAGCTCCTCATCAGATAAGCCTTTCGAGTGGATGACTATTGCATCGCAACGGCTGTTGATCAGCAATTCTAGGGCTTGACGTTCATCTTCTGGATTATGGTAACCGTTGCCAATCAAGATATGTTTGCCATTTTCGCGCGCGATATTATCGACGGATTTGACCAGCGTGCCGAAGAAAGGATCGGACACATCACTCACCAACACACCCATGGTATTTGTGCTTTGGCTCACCAGTGCACGAGCTGCGGCATTGGGTCTGTAACCCAATTTGCTCATTGCTTTGGTGACCGACTCTACCGATGATTGACTGGCTTTTGGGGACTTGTTGATCACGCGAGAAACCGTTGCGACCGAAACACCGGCTTCTTTCGCGACATCCTTGATCGTTGCCATATAGAACCTTTAGTGGCTAAAAATTTTGACTGGAAGTATTAAACACCCATTGTGTAATAAGTGCAATTTAATAGGGGATTTGCTTTCGGAAATGAGAACTTTACCACTTGTATTTATTAAGCTTACTGATAGTGTAAACGTTATCTTTTTAGTAAAACTTTACTGAGGTTTTAATTATGGAAACTATCGCTTACTCAGATTTTGCCAAACTGGAAATTCGTACCGGAAAAATCATTGAAGTGGCTCGTCATCAAAATGCAGACAAGCTGTACATTGTGCAAATTGATATTGGTGAAAAAACACTGCAAACCGTAACCAGCTTAGTACCTTATTACACCGAGGAAGAGTTGATGGGCAAACAAGTGGTCGTGTTGTGTAATCTTGCCAAAGCCAAAATGCGCGGCGAAACCTCAGAATGTATGTTGTTGTGCGCAGAAACGGATGATGAATCCGAAAGTGTGTTGCTAACGCCAGAAAGAGCGATGCCGACTGGGGTGAGAATTGTTTAGAGTTTAATCAAGCAAACGTTTTATTGTTCGTGTTTATGTTTTGTGTCTCATTTTATAAATAAATCAATAGGAATATATTCAACTCTATTTATAATCTCCGCGCTTTTAAAAACTGTTTAACAGTATGAAAAACATAGGAAATTATAATGAAAAAAGTATTGCCATTATTGGCTTTAGGTGCAGTGGTTGCTTCAGCGTCAGTTCAAGCAAAAGGTAACTGGTATGTTGGCGCAGATATTCTTAACTCTGATCTTGAAGTTGAAGGTCACTCTTACAGCTCTTCAGCTACAGGTTTGGGCATTGCGGTAGGTAAAGAGCTGCAATATTCAGAAAACTTCAAATTGGCTTTAGAAGGTGAGTACATTTACTACGGTAGCTTCGAAGAAAAAGCATCGGGCGCGGGTAATTGGTTAGAAGCTACTGTTGAAGGTTATTCATTCAACCTTAATGCTAAACCTAAGTACCAATTCTCTGGCACTGGTTTTTATGTTGGTGCTGTTGTTGGTCTAGGTGTAACTGGGGTTGATTTAGAGGCAAAATCAAACCTTTCTGGTTTCACTGGTAAGACTGATGGTAGCGATGCTGGCTTTAACTATGGTGCTGAAGTGGGTTATGAATTTGCTTCAGGTTTGGTTGTTTCTGGTGGCTACCGTGCTTCTACAGTAACCATCGATGTTGAAGGTGGTGGCGATCTTGAATTTGATTTTGACAGCCTGTACGTTGGCGTTGATTACAAGTTTTAAGCTCGCATAAGCAAAACATAGATACTAAAAAGGAGCCGTTAGGCTCCTTTTTTGATTAGATTGTCAATCAACTCGTAATGATGCTTTTGCACGCCTGCAAGGTTGCCATATTTAGGTTGGTGGCGGTCATTTTCTCTTGCGTGTTGCCAGCCAATGGTGTGACGCACAAAATGCTCTGCAAACGCATGAGATACTTCTAAGCAACCTGCTAGCACGGTATCGACATAGCTTTGCATGATTGGGCTTTTTACGCACGGTGATAATGGCTCGTCTTTTACGTAAACCCAGATGCTATGTTCTTGGTTAAAGTTCGCTTCCGTTTCGATTTGATCTGGCTGAATTTGAATACGATGATAACCACGCTCACGGCGATCGAATTCTGCGAGAGCTTCTTCATTCACTTCGAGTAAAACGCCGTTGACCTGCCCATCGCCTTGGTTCACAACCAGAGGAGACAGAGTATAGCTGTCATCAATCTTTCCCCAGTAGCGCACCAGTCCATGAGCAATGACGGGAATGGCTTCTCCCGTTTGTCCGGTTAACTTACGTGACGCAGAATTAATCAAACTGCCATAGCCAAATATGTACATTGTCTTTGCATCCCTTAACTGATGGTTGTGTCTCTCACCGTTTATACCTAACCCGCCTCTGAAGCACAACTTTACCTCTTAAGTATAATCTTAACTATTAACATGTATTTTTTATGCATGTTTATGGTAGCATCAATATTGTAGTTGAGTTAACCAGCATCGAGAGACGCTTGAGGGCAAGATAATGCTGAATATCACCGATAAAAAAGTGGAAGAAAAAATCCCCGCATGGCTGCGATTAGGCTTTCGGCCGTTTTTTCTGTTTGGGTCGATTTACGCCATTGTTGCGATCGCGTTGTGGGTGTGGATGTTCCAGAGCGGACAGCCAAACGCATTAACTGTACCGGCATTATGGTGGCACGTTCATGAAATGTTGTTCGGCTTTTCGATGGCGATTGTGGTTGGTTTTGTACTGACCGCGGTACAAAACTGGACTGGCATTAATGGCACCAAGCATTACACGCTTTTGGTCTTATTTGGCTTATGGCTCGCGCCCCGAATATTGCTTTGGACGTCAGCGCCGTTATGGTTAACCAGCAGCATTGAAGCGGTATTTTTGTTGTTTGTTGCCTATGAGGTAGGCATTCGTGTTTATCGAGCCAAAGGTTGGCGTAATCTGTTTTTTGTGCCGCTGTTTCTTTTGGCAATTTTTGCGAACTTTGCAAGCTACGCAACAATAAAAGGCATGCCGCCGTTTAGCTCTTCTGCTGTATGGCAGGCGATGTTGTGGTGGTTTACGTTGTTACTGTCGGTCATGGGCGGACGTGTGATTCCATTCTTTACTGCGCGTCGATTTAATTTCGAAAAAGCGCAACCACTGGCTTGGTTAGAATGGTTCGCGAACTTGCCGTTGGTAATGCTATTTGTGCTGAGCTTTTTCCCTGTGACGTTTGCAGAATTAGGCAATCCGTTGATGCTGTTTGCAGGAGTTGCTCAGTTGGTGCGTTTTGTTCGCTGGAAACCTTGGTTAACCCTGAGCGAGCCTTTAGTGTGGTCGCTGCATGCTGCGTATTTGTGTTTGCCACTAAGCTTAATTTTGCGAGGCACTTGGGGAGATGCATTTGCCAGCCATAACCTGATTCACCTGTTTGCGATAGGTGCATTAGGCGGCTTGATTTTAGCGATGATTGCACGCGTGACGATGGGACATACTGGTCGCATGATCTACAAAGGTCCGAACATGAGCCTCGCGTTTGCGGCGATTACCGCGGCAGCTTTGGTTCGCAGTTTTGCCGTGATATTTGATCCTGCCAATATGATGCTGTGGATTAATATCAGTGGCGGATTGTGGATTGTCGCATTTGGCCTGTTTGTTTGGCGCTTTGGCGTGATGCTTATTACCCCTCGCGTTGATGGTCATCCCGGATAGGGCTCTAATGTGAGTAGAGAAAGAGGAGCCGCGCGCTCCTCTTTTGATTTTTGTTCTTTATAGGATTAGCGCTTATTCGTCTTCGTCGTCCGTTTTATTCGTAAACCCCAAACGTTTGAATAGCCACCACTCTAGAGCAAAGATGACAATTAAAGCGATACAGAACCAGGTGAACGCCATGGCGGATTCCACGCCTGGCATACCGCCAATGTTGATGCCAAGCAAACCTGTAAGGAAGCTGGTTGGCAAGAAAATAGTCGCCACCAAGGTAAATAGATAACTGTTTTTATTAGTTTTCTCGTCACGATGATGTTTGATTTCTTCTTGAAAGAGAGCGACTTCTCCAAGATAAAACTCAAGTGTTTCATTTATGCGCGTAATATTATTGTGGGCGAAGCGATATTGATGGGGCCTTAAAGCCACCAACTCGGACTCTGATTCAACGAGATCACGAATAGCATATTGCTGAGGGCGAATAAAACGTTTGATGGAGATAAGCGCTTTTTGAGTCGCCATATGCTTGTACGTCGATTCATCATTCACATCAAACTGGTTTAACGTCTCTTCAATCGTATCGAGGTAAACGTCTATTTTGCTATTTAATCCTTCAATAATCTGATGAAGTAAACCAGCAAGGCTTTTCGGGCCTTTATGTTCCGCCAATGCTTGACGAATTTCCATGATGGCACGCGATGGGATCTTACGTGTTGAAATCAGTGCCCCTTGAAAATAGAGAATTCGAATACTGAGCATGTCTTCTGGTGAAGCATCGCCATTCATATTGACGCCTCGTAAAATCAACATGAAGTTCTCGTCATCCAAAGGGTGGAAAGACGGTCGGCTTTCGTCGGCTAACAGGTGATCAACAGTGGCACGTGGTACTTGGTTTTGCTCTAGCCAGCCACGAATATCGGGATGCAGCCGTTCACAATGGTACCAATGTTTGGCTTGAATCTGCTCCGCCGTTGTGGATTGCTGAGTTGCTTCTGGGGTTGAAAAATCCCAATGTTCAATCATAAAACCCATTTTCTTTTCCTTGTCTGAGCCTTTCCCCAAATAACTCGGAAAGAGCCTGTTCTTCCGCTGCATTATTTTCCGGGAAGTGCATCAGTGATAACGTTCTGAACCTAGCGCCATAAAGTTATTCAGGGGTAATTATTTAAATGAGTATGATTGCATTTAACGCTAAATGTCTATGAATAGTTGCTCTTATTTGTAATCAAGTGAAGCAAGCCAAAGTGTGGTGTAAAAACAGCAAAATAAAAAAGCCTGCAGCGAGGCAGGCTTTCTAGTGGGGAGGGGAGGAGCAGTTAGCCAACTTGAGAAAGATTAACCACTTTTTGCTGTAGCTTTTCTTTTAAATAGTCCGATAAAGCCAGCTTTTCTTCGTCGTTCATGTACAGACCAAGCTTGGTACGACGCCACAAAATGTCTTCATCGGTCATTGCCATTTCATGGTTCATTAAGTAGTCGATCTCACGTTGGTAAACACCGCCGGCTTGTGATGAGAACGCGTGTCCAAGGTCAGCTTCGCTTGCTGTGCTCTCCATTAAGTTCCACGTTTGGGTACCAAACTGTGTAACGTAACGAAGAATCAATGCTTCTGGCGCCCAAGCGTATTTAGCATGAATTTGTTTAGCTAATTGTTCACGACTACAGCTGAAGTTACCACCAGGTAGGGTTTGATTTGCCGTCCAGTCGCTTCCCATCTCTGGTAGGAAAGGAGCCAGCTTTTTCATTGCCGCTTCACCCAGCTTACGGTAGGTCGTCAGCTTACCACCAAAGACAGAAAGCAGAGGTGCATGGTCGTATTCCGCATCGAGTTCTAGCGTGTAGTCTCGTGTGATCGCTTGCGGAGAGTCAGATTCATCGTCACATAAAGGACGAACACCGCTGTATGTCCAAACCACATCTTCGCGAGTCAGCTGGTGGACAAAGTGTTGGTTTACGATATCGATGAGGTAATCGACTTCGTCATCTGAGATCGCCACTTCACGTGGATCACCTTTGTATTCCACATCTGTTGTACCAATGATTGAGAACTTATCTAAGTAAGGAATCATAAATACGATGCGGTTGTCTTTGTTTTGAAGAATGTAGGCTTGCGGTTCGTTGTGGATACGAGGAACAACGATGTGCGAGCCTTTGATTAAGCGAATGTTACGAGGAGAGGCTTGCTCTAATCCATCATCAAAGAACTGTTTTACCCAAGGGCCAGCTGCGTTTACTAGTGCTTTTGCTTTGCGTTCGAAACGTTGGTCTGTCATCACGTCATGAATCGTGACATGCCAGATACCACCTTCACGGTGTGCTTTTTCTACGCGGCAGTAGTTACGTACTTCTGCATGGTTTTCACGAGCAGCCAGAACGTTAAGTAATACTAAACGCGCGTCATCAACCCAACAGTCAGAGTATTCGAAACCGGTTTTCATTTCTGGTTTTAGCAAGCCCGATTTCGCTAAGTTGACAGTTTTGCTGCCTGGCAGAGTCGTACGTTTACCCAAGTTATCGTAAAGGAACAGACCACAGCGAATCATCCAAGCTGGACGTAGGAATGGGCGATGAGGCAAACGGAAACGCATTGGTAGTGCAACGTGAGGCGCTTTGCGAAGAATAACTTCACGTTCTGCGAGCGCTTCCGAAACCAAACGAAACTCATAGTGTTCAAGGTAGCGTAAACCGCCGTGGATCAGTTTAGAACTTGCCGAAGAAGTAGCGGACGCGAAGTCATTTGCTTCGTATAAGCCAACACTCAAACCGCGGCCAGCTGCGTCTGCCGCAATACCAGCCCCGTTGATGCCGCCACCAATTACGATCAAGTCTAAGGTAGTGGATGAGCTAGTAGTGGAAGCATTTTTTTGTATACTCATAAATTTGACCTCTTGGTGAGCGAACGAGCATTTTAGAACATGATCTAATCCTAGCTTAGGTTTCGTTTGTGATCATCTATTATTTTCGTTTGTGAGCGTTTTGTGTGATTTAGGCACAAAAAAACCTCTGCCTAATTAAGACAGAGGTCATTTGAGAGGCAAATTAATGATTGAAACTACTCGTTTTCGAAGTTTGTCTCGTTCGCTTCAACGACTTCAAGTGGAATTGAAGCTTCTTTTAAAATCGACAAGATTTCTTCTGGTGGCTGCTTGTTGGTAAAGATCATGTTGAGCTGAGCGATATTGCCTAGCTTCACCATGGCATTGCGCCCGAACTTGGTATGGTCGACGGCAAGAAATACACTGCGGCTGTTGTCGATGATCGCTTGTTTGACTCTTACTTCGTGATAATCAAAATCCAGCAGTGAACCATCAAAGTCGATACCACTGATGCCAAGAATGCCAAAGTCGAGACGGAACTGTTTAACGAAGTCGAGAGTGGCTTCTCCAACAATGCCGCCATCGCGACTTCGAACTTCACCGCCAGCTAAGATGACTTTGATCTCTGGGTTGGGGAAGAGAATGGTTGCCACGTTGATATTGTTGGTAACCACGCGTAGCTGTTTATGGTTTTTATTGAGCGCTCGCGCAACCGCTTCTGGTGTGGTGCCGATATCAATAAATAGAGTCGCGCCATCAGGAATGTGCTTGACCACCTCGTCTGCAATGACATCTTTTTCATTGAAGTTGAGCGCTTTACGCGTGTTGTAAGATGTGTTTTCAGAACTGAGAGGGATGGTTGCACCACCGTGATAACGACGAATTTTGTTGTCGTCGGCGAGTTCATTAAGATCGCGTCGGATGGTTTGTGGGCTGACATTGAATCTTTCTACCAACTCATCCGTGCTGACATAGCCTTGTTTTTTCACCAACTCAACAATCTGTTGGTGTCGAGGTATTTGCTTCACTTACCACTCCCTTGTGCATTGGTAACGGCCAATGCTTCAAATTCGAAGCTCTATT
Source organism: Vibrio sp. T13N (assembly GCF_032970445.1). Classification (NCBI taxonomy): domain Bacteria; kingdom Pseudomonadati; phylum Pseudomonadota; class Gammaproteobacteria; order Vibrionales; family Vibrionaceae; genus Vibrio; species Vibrio sp. T13N. The sequence goes on along the minus strand of NZ_JAWJYE010000005.1, from coordinate 137,515 downwards.
GTGCTCGAATTTGCGCGTTGTGAGAAGTAAGCGAGTTCAGGAATCAGGGGCAAAGCGCAAAAAAGAGCGCACAAATGGCGCTCTTTTTTCGTATGGAGGTGAGATTAACCTTCTTCGTCGTGAAGTTCAGACCAGGTTTGCGCACATTTCACTGCGCGTTTCCAACCCTTGTAACGACGATTGCGCTTTTCTTCATCATCGTGCGGCTCAAACGTGCGATCAAGCACCGCTTTATTCTGCAACTCGTCAATGCTGTCCCAGTAACCCACGGCAAGGCCTGCAAGGTAGGCTGCACCAAGAGCCGTCACTTCTGTTACTTGAGGGCGGTGTACTTCTGTATTCAATACATCGGATTGGAACTGCATTAGGAAGTTGTTCGCTACCGCACCGCCATCGACGCGAAGATTCGCCAACTTAATACCTGAATCGGCTTGCATCGCATCCAGTACGTCACGAGTTTGGTAAGCGATGCCTTCCAAAGTCGCACGGATAATGTGGTTTGAGTTCACGCCGCGAGTAAGGCCGACAATCGTGCCACGTGCGTAGGCATCCCAGTATGGTGCGCCTAAACCAGTAAAGGCAGGCACGACATAAACGCCGTTTGAGGTATCCACTTTGGTTGCGAAATATTCAGAGTCTTCTGCACCGTTCAGGATTTTTAATTCATCACGTAGCCATTGGATAGAAGCACCACCCATGAATACGGCACCTTCAAGCGCATAAGCAGGCTCACCTTTCGGACCACAAGCCAAAGTTGTCAGTAGGCCGTGCGTCGAAGTGACTTTTTCTTGGCCCGTATTCATTAGCAAGAAACAACCCGTGCCGTAAGTGTTTTTCGCCTGACCCGCTTCAACACACATTTGGCCGTAAAGCGCAGCTTGTTGGTCACCAGCAATACCAGAAATAGGAATACGAGTACCGCCTTTACCACCAATGTTGGTCTTACCGTAAACTTCCGATGAGCGTTTCACTTCTGGCATCATAGATGCTGGGATACCAAGCTCGTCTAACATTTTCTGATCCCAACATAGATCGTTGATGTTAAATAGCATGGTACGCGATGCGTTAGTGTAGTCGGTCACGTGAACGCGGCCTTGAGTCATCTTCCAAACTAACCAAGTATCGACGGTACCGAACAACAGCTTGCCTGCTTCTGCGTCTTCGCGCGCGCCTTCAACATTGTCCAGAATCCATTTCACTTTGGTACCTGAGAAGTAAGGGTCAAGTACCAAACCTGTGTTGTCACGTACGTAGTTTTCTAGACCACGCGCTTTTAAATCTTCACAGATGTCAGCAGTACGGCGACATTGCCATACGATCGCATTGTAAACGGGTTTGCCTGTTTCTTTATTCCAGACGATGGTGGTTTCACGCTGGTTAGTAATACCGATAGCCGCCAATTGGTCGCTACGGATGCCAGACTTAGCTAGAGCTTCTACCAACGTAGAGCTTTGTGTTGCCCAGATTTCCATTGGGTCATGTTCTACCCAACCTGCCTCTGGATAAATCTGAGTAAATTCGCGCTGTGCGACGCTTACGATGTTCGCGTCATGATCAAGAATTACTGCGCGAGAGCTTGTCGTACCTTGGTCTAGGGCAACAATGTATTTTTGCTCAGTCATGGTAAGAATCCTTTTGTTTCGTTATTTATATTTTAGTAAATGTTCGAGTTGCGTCAGTTTTAAGCTCTAGCTTCTTCTGTTTCTTCTTCCGTCTCACATTGGTTTGGAATTGTACAGCCGTGGCCTTGTTGTGGAAGGTAAGCCGCAATCGCTTTTGGATACAACCAACCACCAAAACATGCGCCTGCAATCGGAGCAAGTAAAGGCACGATAAAGTAAGGAATGTCTTTAGCACCTGTCAGAGCGTAATCCCAGCCTGCGAAGTAAGCGAACAGTTTCGGTCCAAAGTCGCGCGCAGGGTTCATCGCGAAGCCAGTTAGTGGACCAAGAGAACCACCGATCACGGCAATCAAAATACCGATTAACAGCGGGTTCATTGCACCTCGTGCAGCGCCGTTATTTTCATCGCCCAAAGCCAAAATCGCAAACATCAGCACGGCAGTGATAACGAATTCCACAGCAAAAGCGCCAAAGAAAGAGAGGGAAGCATGTGGATAGGTTGAGAAGATACCAGCGGTTGCTAGTGCATCTTGGCTACTGCGGACGAAGTTATGTGCGATTTCGTAGTCGGTGAAAAGGTTGCTGTATAAGCTGTAAACCAACGCAGCAGAGCAGAATGCGCCAAGCATTTGGGCGATGATGTATGGCACCACTTTCGCCTTATCAAAACCATGGAACATAGCGAGTGCGATGGTTACCGCTGGGTTGATGTGCGCGCCTGAAACGCCGGCAGTACAGTAAATAGCGATGGCGACACCTAGGCCCCATACAATACTGATTTCCCATTGTCCAAATGATGCGCCTGTTAGAACTAAGGCTGCGACACAGCCTACGCCGAAGAAGATAAGTAGTCCTGTACCGATAAACTCGGCCAAACATTCTCCGAGCAGAGAGGGGTGTTTGTTCGTTGTCATGTTAAAAGTCCTTTGATCATTTTTGCCTGTCTAGCACGATACTATTGTGCACATATAAACGTTTGCGAAAACAAACGCGCGTTAAAAATGAGCGTTTGAGCATAAAATTGTTAATCAAAGTCTTCGTTTTTGTTAAATGGCGCATCTTTTAATCGAAAAAGAAAACAACGAAAAGAACTTCTTTGCTACGAAGTGTGTTTTGGAAGCGCTCAAATTACCGATGTGAAAAAGAATGCACAACTGGTAAGAGGAGTTTTGTGAAGCTGCTACGTGCTTGGGGATTTATTACTCAGATTTTGCGTAGTAATTAACCCTAAAGAGGTAAGGCGAGGTCAAGTACATCAAGGACTAGCGGTGATATAAGAAAATGCGTTGCTATGTTTATATCTCGAGAGGAACTTGTTATCCAAATTAGTGTTAATTATGAAAATGGAGAGGAAAATAAATATGGTTTATGTCTTGTGTTCGTGAATCACTGTCTAGGTTTGAGTTCAGATAACATTAGCTTTGTTATTTCGTTTGATACTAAGCGCGAACATTTTTCATCTTTTTAGTTATTTAGTGGTTTCGCGTAACAAGGATGGATGTGAAACACCCTTTTTACGGTTAATTTGTGTTCTTATTCGAGCCTTTGTTTCATTGGTTTCGAATTGGAATGCTCAAATGAGAGGTTGAAACATCAGTTTCATATTAACTAATTATGAGTAAAGTTGAACGATGGTCTAATTAATGCGCTCTAATTTACTGTATTTACTTATATTTAATTCATGTGCAACATTTGTCACAGAAATAAAATCCTAACTCAATACAATTCATGAACTTTCGAACGAAGATTTTATTTGTTTCGTTCGCTCCTTTTGTGTTTTTTACCATCGCATACAAAATAATGAGGTTCCTATGTTTGGAATATTCAAACCTAAGGCGCACATTGATCGTCTGTCCCCAGGCAGTATCGATAGCACCTACTCTCGCCTCCGTTGGCAACTCTTTATCGGTATATTTGTTGGTTACGCCGGTTACTATTTGGTTCGTAAAAACTTCAGTTTGGCGATGCCTTATCTTATCGAGCAAGGCTTTAGCCGCGGTGACTTAGGTGTCGCGCTGGCAGCTGTTTCCATTGCATATGGTCTCTCTAAATTTCTAATGGGCAGCGTTTCTGACCGCTCCAACCCTCGCTATTTCCTTAGTGGCGGCCTACTGATGTCTGCATTAGTGATGTTTTGCTTTGGCTTTATGCCATGGGCGACTGGCAGCGTCACTGCGATGTTCATTTTGCTTTTCTTGAACGGTTGGTTCCAAGGCATGGGGTGGCCCGCATGTGGACGAACCATGGTGCACTGGTGGTCACGTAAAGAGCGTGGTGAGATCGTTTCGGTTTGGAACGTGGCACACAACGTGGGTGGCGGTTTGATTGGTCCACTATTTATTCTTGGCCTGTGGGCATTTAACGATGATTGGCGCACTGCATTTTATGTTCCTGCATTTTTCGCCACGTTGGTTGCTGTGTTTGTTTGGATGACGGTTCGCGATACGCCTCAATCTTGTGGTTTGCCACCGATCGAAGAGTATAAAGACGATTATCCTGATGACTATGACAAGTCGCACGAACAAGAAATGACAGCCAAGGAAATCTTCTTTAAGTATGTATTCAACAACAAGCTGCTTTGGTCGATTGCAATTGCAAACGCATTTGTTTACCTAATTCGCTACGGCGTACTGGACTGGGCACCTGTTTACCTAAAAGAAGCGAAGGATTTCTCGGTAGATAAATCGTCATGGGCTTACTTCTTATACGAATGGGCCGGCATTCCAGGCACATTATTGTGTGGTTGGATTTCAGACAAATTGTTCAAAGGTCGTCGTGCACCTGCTGGCATCTTATTTATGGTGTTAGTGACCGTTGCAGTGATGGTTTACTGGTTTAACCCTGCTGGTAACCCAATGGTGGACATGATGGCGCTGATTGCAATTGGCTTCCTAATCTATGGTCCGGTTATGCTGATTGGCTTGTACGCACTTGAACTCGCTCCGAAGAAAGCCGCTGGTACTGCTGCTGGTCTTACTGGTTTATTTGGATACTTAGGTGGGGCAGTTGCCGCAAACGCGATTCTGGGCTACACAGTAGACCACTTTGGCTGGGATGGTGGCTTTATCATCTTAGTGGGTTCTTGTATTACTTCTATTGTGTGTTTGATGTACGCCTTCTTAGGTGAGCGTGCGCACCACGAGCAAAAAGAGCGCGAAAAGGAAGCGCTAGCGTAATATTTATTTAAAGAGGCAGTGGAATACTGCCTCTTCGCTTTATCAAGGAAATAACAATGAAAACAAAGTCAGTATGTCTTACTTTTTTAGCACTTAGCCTCTCAGCTGGTGCGATTGCGAAACCGCTTGTAATTGCACACCGTGGCGCATCGGGTTACTTGCCTGAGCACACGCTAGAAGCCAAAGCGCTTGCTTACGCAATGAAACCTGACTACATAGAGCAAGATGTGGTAATGACGAAAGACGACCAGTTGGTCGTATTGCATGACCATTATCTCGATCGTGTAACGGATGTTGCGGAGCGTTTTCCTGATCGTGCACGCAAAGACGGCCGTTATTACGCGATTGATTTCACACTGGCGGAAATCAAATCCTTGCGAGTAACTGAAGGCTTTAATATCGATGACAAAGGTAATAAGGTCGCTGGTTATCCGACACGATTCCCAATGTGGAAATCGGATTTTACCGTGCCGACGTTTGCTGAAGAGATTGAGCTGATCCAAGGACTTAACAAGACGTTGGGTTACGACATCGGTATTTACCCAGAAATTAAAGCGCCTTGGTTCCATCGTCATGAAGGTAAGGACATTTCTAAAGCGGTACTTAAAGTATTAAAGCATTACGGTTACGACTCGCAAGACGACAAAGTTTACCTGCAGTGTTTTGATGCGAACGAACTGCAACGCATCAACAGTGAGCTCATGCCCGCAATGGACATGGATTTAAAGCTCGTTCAGCTCATGGCTTACACCGATTGGAACGAAACTATGGTGTACAAAGGCGATACAGCAACGCCATACAGCTATGATTGGATGTTCGAAGCCGACGGCATGAAGAAAGTGGCGAGTTACGCCGAAGGTATTGGACCTTGGAAGCCGATGCTGGTGGATGATAAGTCAACCAAAGACAACATCATCATTAAGCCGTTGATGAAGGCTGCAAAAGACGCTGGCTTGCAAGTGCATCCATACACGTTCCGCGCCGAACCAGGACGCATTCCAGCGTACACGGACAGCTTTGAAGGCATGATGGATGTGTACTACAACCAAGTGAAAGTGGATGGTTTGTTTACTGATTTCCCAGATAAAGCAGTCAGCTTTTTAAATCAGTAATCACGCATTTTGCTGTAAGCTAAAAAATCCCCCAACAGTTTCCTGCTGGGGGATTTTTCTTAACTATTTATTAGTTGTTTTTATGCAATTCGCTGTTCAGTTCAACTGCGCTCTTGTTTGCAAGACACTCGATTTGACCTGTTACAGAGTTACGACGGAACAGTAGGTCAGAAACACCGGCAAGATCGCGTGCTTTCACTACTTCTACTTCTTGGCCAGCAGAATCAAGCATGCGCACTTTTGAACCAGCAGTTACGTATAGACCTGATTCGATAGTACAACGGTCACCCATTGGGAAGCCAAGACCTGCGTTCGCGCCTAGTAGAGAGTTTTCACCGATAGAAACCACAACTTTGCCGCCGCCAGATAGCGTACCCATGATAGATGCACCGCCACCGATGTCTGAACCGTTACCAACAACCACACCCGCAGAGATACGGCCTTCAACCATGCTCACGCCAGTAGTACCCGCGTTGAAGTTGATGAAGCCTTCGTGCATTACCGTTGTGCCTTCGCCAACGTGTGCGCCAAGACGTACGCGAGAAGTGTCTGCGATACGAACACCAGTTGGTACCACGTAGTCCACCATTTTAGGGAACTTGTCTACGCAATCTACGCTTAGCGTACGGCCAGCTAGGCGAGCTTCGATTTGACGCTCAGCCAGCTCAGGTAGGTCGATTGGGCCTTCGTTAGTCCATGCGATGTTGTGTAGTAGACCGAAGATGCCATCCAGTACTGTGCCGTGTGGCTTAACTAGACGGTTGGAGATAAGTTGAAGTTTTAGGAAGCCTTCAGCAACAGATTGTGGTTGTTCATCCGTAGCTAGGATAACCAGTACAAGCGGCTGTGCTGATTCTGCTGCTTTGGTTGCGAAAGATGCGTTTGCTGCATCGCCGTTTGCTTCGAAAGCCGCCGCAAGTTCTGCGCTTTGTGCAGCAGAGATCTCGATAGCTTGGTTGCCTTGTTCGTAACCTGCTACTGCTGCTAGTGCGTTAACAAGTGCGTCGCTTGGGTTAAGAACTGGGTTTGGAAAAAACGCTTCAATGATTTTGCCATCGCGGTTTTTAGTCGCTGTACCAAAGGCTAGAGAAAAGAAAGCCATAGTTGATCTCCATGTGTTGAGTCTTGTGTCTCGTCTGTTCACTGACAAGAAATAATTAAGTTGTCAGTCATCATAATGAGAGTGCTAGGGAGTTTAAAGAGGGGAAATGGAGAAAGTCCGTAGATGGATACCTTTTGTCTTTTGGGAGATATGTCTGTCTGATGAGAAATGTGGTTGTGAGGTGGTCAATTAGCGGGTGTTTGTTGAAATGAAAGAAGGCGATTTGTCGTATCTGTGCTCGAAAGAAAGGGCGATCTTTCCATGATGATGTGTGCCTTCAGATACAAAAAACGCCACATGATGCGGCGTTTCTTTAACAAATGAGAGGCTTATGCAGCGTCTTCTTGCTTGTCTTCTTCTACAGATTCAAGCTTTTTTGCTTTCTTTGGTGCCGGTTTGCGTTTTGCACCCAGTGCGTAAAGCACTTCTTCTTTGTTTTGAGCGAGGTACATCGCAAGATCTTCTTGCTTACCTTCGTCTTCTAGAAGTTCACTTTTACCTAGCAGCGTGAATAGTTCGTCTGCCATGTCTAGCATTTTATCGTATGCGTCAGCTTCCGCTTTAGAGGTAAAAGTCATTTTCTCTTCTCCATTGCGTTCTACCACGTACTTGACGATTACAGCCATGGTTGGTCCCCTAACTTGGTGTATTGATACTGGCTTTTTATACAGTTTTTGACCAGTTAAGTCTAGCGACAAGCCTAAGAATGAGAGACACGTACAACTAACTGACCAGCATTTAAACTATCTCCGTTTCACTTGGAGGGCGTATTCTCTAGATAAAGATTATTTGGTCGTTCCCAATCTTGGCAAAATTCGATAAACGTTTTGAGCAATGGGCTTTGATATTTCTCTTTATGAACCAGTAACCAGAAGCGACGTTTCATATCTAAAGGCATGTCGAGCAGTTTTACGCGGCCGTCACGAATAGCAGGTTCTGCAGACAAACGTGACAAGCAACCTAAGCCCAGCCCAGCAGATACTGAGTTGATCAATGCTTCGGTGGTATTGAGCTGAAAAGCTTCATGCCAATGTTCCAAGCGCGGCGCGACAACGCGCATAAAGAATTCGCGTGAACCAGACCCCGCCTCTCGCAATATCCATTCGCTGTTTTCTAGCTCGGTTAAGTTTACTGGCCCTTCGTGCGCGGCTGGGGAATCTGGCGCGCAAATCACGCACATTTCATCTTCGCTAAACTGGGTAGACTGCAATTCAGGGTGAAGTGTTTTGCCTTCAATGAGGGCGATGTCTAACTCGTAATCGGTCAGCATGTCGCAGATTTGTGCGGAGTTAGAAATGAACAGACTTTGAGAACGATGGTTCGTTTGCTGACGAAATTCGCTCAGCAAATAGGGCGCGACTTGGTTGCCAATGGTGTCGCTGGCACCAATGCGAAGTTGGCCCGATAGCGCTTGGTCACCATCGAAAATGCTCTCGATGTCTTTGGCTCGGTTGAGTAACTCATCCGCCAGTGGCAGCAGTTTTTGACCTTCTTGGTTCAAAATTAGTCGGTTATTAACACGATCAAACAAGTGATGGCCGATCTGTTTTTCTAATTCTGAGAGTGCCATGCTCACTGCCGCTTTCGATAAAAAGAGACTATCAGAAGCCGCTGTGAGCGTTTTGTGCTGCGTGATCGTCGTAAACACTTTCAGTTGTTTAAGAGAAATGTGACTTGCCATACTCCACCGTTAAGTAATTTTGAACGTTTGTTTTAAATAATTAGATATATCAGAACGAAGTGCAAGCGTATTATACGCTCCATCAAGAGTGAGTCTGGTTGAGGTCATCATGATTCAAAGAACAAAAGCAAAAGTAATGGGAGCACCAACTCCGATGGCGGGTTTGGCTCTTGGTATTGCAAGCTTAGGCTGGAGCTGGGAAAACTTCGCCGAATTACATGGCTACGGACAGTGGATTAGTGCGGGTATCGCGAGCGTATTGTTGGCTATATTAGCAACCAAGTTTTTGCTACATAACCATCTATTGAGACAAGATCTTGCTCATCCGGTTGTGGGCAGCGTGGTTCCGACATTTGCGATGGGCACTATGGTGGTATCGAACTCTCTCGGCCATTTTTACCCATTGGCTGGTGATGTGCTTTGGCTGATTGCAGTGGTTCTGCACATCGTGTTCTTGGTGAGCTTTGTTTACCATCGCGCCAAAGATTTTGAATTGCACCACATGGTTCCTAGTTGGTTTGTACCGCCAGTGGGTATCATCGTTGCGGATGTGTCTTTCTCTGGCAACCCGATGTTAGCGCCAGTGGCACAAGGTGCATTGATGTTTGGTATGGTGGCGTACGCGATCATGTTGCCGATGATGATTTACCGTTTCATGTTTACCCATGAAATTCCGGATGCAGCGAAACCAACAATGGCAATCATGGCAGCGCCAGCAAGTCTATCATTGGCGGGGTACTTAACGGTCACTGCGACACCATCACCAGTGATCATCGCTATGCTATTTGGTATCGCGGTATTGATGACAGCCATCATTTACCTCGCATTCTTTAAATTGCTTAGACTGCCATTTAGCCCAGGCTATGCGGCGTTCACTTTCCCGATGGTGATCGGTGCGACGGCGCTGTTTAAAATGGCGAATTGGATGGAGTTGCAAGGATTGGATGCGCACTATGTTCAACAAGTGCGAGGCTTAGCTGGTCTTGAGTTGATTGTGGCAACATTTGTTGTCTCTTATGTGGCTTTACAATACATCAACAACTTATTGATTCAGCCACGCTTGATGCACGCGCATCATGCTTAAATAGCAGATAGGAAAAAGCCTCTTGGTCTTACAACCAAGAGGCTTTTTTATTTCAATCGGCGTCGATGTTGGACACTAGCCTTTTTTGTAAAATCGCGACATCTCATCCAGAGAATGACGAATGATATCGACAGGAACTTTCTGTTCTTTCTCGACTTTTAATTGGCGATTCAGTTGCTGAGAGTGCCCGCCAGGATTGACCACAAGCATCAGTTCTTTGCCGACCAATGCATAGTTGTAGTAGCTGCCAGCAATATACCAATCGCGAGGGGCGGAGCTATCAAACAAGTTATGACCAACGCTGTATGAACTCGTTGTGCCTTGAACGTCAAACAGCGTATTCATCATGGTTGGCACGACGTCAAAATGGGTCGTGCGGTAATCAATTTGCTCTGGTTGACGATTTGGCATGTACACGTAAAGAGGCACATGTACTTGAACGTCACTGTAGTTACCCGTGTGGCCCCAATAGTTCATCTTATGGTCGTTAAACTCTTCACCATGATCTGATGAAATCACCACAATGGTGTTGTCTAAGTCGACGTTTTTCAGCACATCGCCAATCAAGCTATCGATGTAGTACAACGAGTTCTTGTATCGATTGTGGTAAAGCGAAGCGTCAAAATCGTTGTTGAGCAAAATGTGGTCAACGCGTTCCCAGTATGGTTTGAATTTCGCAAATTCAGGTTCGGGAAATACTGTGCCGTGGGCGGCATCGTAGAACAGAAAACCAAAGTACGGCTTGTCGCTGTCCTGCTTTTGGAACTCGATGAACTTGTCTGTTATCTGCTGATCGCGCTCGACAGCTGTTTCCCCAGTTTGTTTCAAGGTCAAGTCCGACACTTTTTTGAATACCGTGCGAGAAAGTGGCGGGCTGGTGAGCGGTGCCGAGCCAAAAATGCCCATGCGGTAGCCTTCTGCTTGCAGCGTATCCATAAAAACAGGAGAGCGTTGGCTTGCGTAAAAGCTTTCCCAGTAGGTCGCTGGCAAGCTGTAAAACAGGCTGAAAATACCCGCTTGAGTTGAGTTGCCGCCGCTCATATGTTGTGTGAAGTTCACCGTTTTTTCGGCGAACTTGCTGACATTTGGCATGACTTCCGGCGTCGCATCACTGTAGCGCCACGCGTCAACCAAGATAAACAAAACATTGGGTTGCTTCTCTTTGCTTTGCACTTGAATGGGTGCAAGCGGGTAGTTGAGTGAGCTACGTTCAATATTGGTTAACTCTACGCGGTTCTTCGATGCAATGTTCTCATCCACTAGGTCGTGTTTGTAAATAAATTTACGAGCCGTCAGCGGGTAGTAAAGTGGCCAGTTATTCGAAAACTGACTGACTTCATCGTCGTAAAGCGCGTTTTTGTACGCATGAATCATCTGTGTGCTGACCAATACAGCAAACCAGACGCTGATCAAAACGAACTTAGCTCGGCTTTGTGCCAGTTTATTACTTACCCAAACGGTACAGGCGAGCCCGATCACCAGAACGGCAACTTCACTGATGAAGATTAGCCAACTCATCCACGAAATATCGAAGACATCACCACCACCTTCGAAAAACATACGGATTAATAGAGCGTTGATGTGAAGTTTGTATTGCTGAAAAACGAGGATATCGACTTTAAACATGATCAATAGACAGATCGCGATAGCGATCACGATGCCTTTGAATGCTCGAGTCGGTAGAAAAGAGAGCAATAAACTCAACAACATAAATGGAAGAGCGATCAAGCCCAGCCAGCCATATTGAGTCGAAACCAAATAGTAACCCTGCAACAAGGTTAGCGGTTCATTCTGATTGTTAGACAACACAAAAGGATAACAAGCGATCGACAGATACACTGCAAAGCAAGCAAAAAAAGCAATCAGCCAAGCGCTGTTGGAAGACAGTTTGCGAAACATACTTTTTATATATTTATAAATTATAGGTAGCAAGAGTATAAAACAGTGTTTTTTATTATGGAATAGTTGCGAGTAGTGTCACATTTTGTATGGCTGTGTAAGATTTTGCTTACGCCTTGAAAAGGTGATGTTTTCTGTCCATTTTGAGCGATATGTAACCTTTTACTTTTTTCAGAACACGAGATCACTGCGGGTTTAAATAGGGCTGTGCTAAGCTAGCTAACAGTTTCAATCGGCGCTCGGTATTCCCAATTTGTTTACTGTTTATCACTCCAACCAAGTTGACGTTCTTAAATCACTCCTTGTCGAACTGATTCGAATCAGTCCGCTGGAAAACCCGTTCGAAAAAGAACAAATTCTGGTTCAAAGTCCGGGCATGTCCCAGTGGCTAAAAATGGAATTGGCCAAAGAGTTTGGTGTTGCCGCGAACATTGATTTCCCGCTCCCTGCTACTTTCATTTGGGAAATGTTTACGCAGGTGTTGCCAGACGTGCCAAAACGCAGTGCGTTTAACAAAGAAGCGATGACGTGGAAGTTGATGCATCTGCTGCCGGGGCTTCTCAACCAAGAGGTGTTTTCGCCGTTAGCGCAGTACCTCAAAGATGACAGTGACCACTCTAAGCTGTATCAACTGGCTGAGAAAATTGCCGATATTTTCGATGGTTACTTGGTGTATCGTCCGGAATGGATCGCAAGTTGGGAAGCTGGGCAGAGTGTGCTTGAGCTGGAAGATGAGCATCCGTGGCAGCCGATCTTATGGCAAGCGTTGTACGATCACACTGTGTCGTTAGGGCAGTCTCCTTATCACCGTGCCAACCTTTATGAGCACTTTATCGACACGTTAGCGAGTTTTAACGGCAATTTTGACCATTTACCCAAGCGTTTGTTTGTTTTTGGTATTTCTTCGTTGCCGCCTCGCTATATGGATGCGCTAAAAGCAATTGGCGAACACATCGACGTGCATCTGATGTTCACTAACCCTTGTCGTTATTATTGGGGTGAAGTTCGAGATCGCAAATATCTGGCTCGTTTGGCGGCGAAACATCGTCAGCACGTTGTGTGGCAGGACGATCACTCGGAAGTGCAAGGTGAAACTGAGCAACTGAAAGGTTCATTGGAAGATAATGTGATCGATGAGCTGCTAACCGATGTGGTCGGAAACAGTCTGTTGGCGTCCATGGGTAAACTCGGGCGCGACAATATGTATCTGTTGTCTCAGCTGGAATCTCATGAAATTGAAGCGTTTGTTGATGTTGAGCGCGACAGTCTGCTCCATCAATTGCAAGCGGATATTCTCAATCTTGAAGAACATCAAGATGATCAACAGATTGAAAACAGTCATCACAAACAAGTGGTTAGCTTGGGTGATAAATCACTGAGCCTACACGCTTGTCACAGCCCGATGCGTGAAGTGGAAGTGCTGCATGATCAACTATTGGCGATGTTCGATGCTGACCCAACGTTAAAACCGCGCGATATTATCGTGATGGTCGCGGACATCAACGCTTACAGCCCTGCGATTCAGGCGGTCTTTGGTAACGCACCGGGTGAGCGTTTTATTCCATATTCGATTTCTGACCGAACCGCCGATCAAGAGAGCCCAATTCTGGCCGCATTTATGCAGTTGGTGAACTTACCCAATACGCGCTGTTTGGCATCAGAACTACTCGAACTTCTGGAAACTCCGGCGATATTAAAGCGTTTTGAACTCAGCGAAGATGATTTCTTACAAGCCAAACAATGGGTTGAAGAATCGGGAATTCGCTGGGGGTTGGATGCCAATACCGGACGCGAATTTGAACTGCCGGAAACCCGTCAAAACACATGGCAATTTGGTATTCAACGCATGTTGCTTGGCTACGCGATGCCAGAATCCGCAGGTTTGTTTGAAACCGAGCAAGGCAGTTTATCTCCGTACAACGAAGTGCAAGGCATGGGTGCAGAGCTTGCGGGCAAGTTGGCACACTTTATCCAACAAATTAGCACTTATCGAAGCAAACTTTCTCATGTTCAGACTATTGATGGTTGGCGAGAGACTTTGGTTTCACTGCTGGATGACTTCTTCTCGGTTGAGTTAGAGGGCGAAATGGCGCTCAAATCCATTCGCGATACGCTCAGCCAACTCAAAGAGCAATTAGCTGATGCCGCATTTGATGATGCGTTATCGCCGTCGATCATCAGCCAATACCTTCAAAACAAATTATCTGGCACACGAGTCAGCCAGCGCTTCCTGGCTGGTCAAGTGAACTTTTGTACCCTGATGCCTATGCGCTCTATTCCGTTTAGAACCGTATGTCTACTGGGGATGAATGACGGCGTGTACCCGCGTTCCATGCCGCCAGAAGGCTTTGACTTGATGACCGGAAGAACCAAACCGGGCGACCGTTCGCGCCGAGATGATGACCGTTACCTATTCCTCGAAGCGATGTTGTCTGCACAGCAAACGCTCTACATCAGTTATGTTGGCCGTTCAATCCAAGACAATACCGAGCGAGTGCCTTCGGTTCTGGTTTCTGAGCTGATGGAATACTGCCACCAAAACTATTGTTTAAGTGGTGATGAAGCGTTGCCCGTTGATGAGTCTGGCGACAACTTATTAAATGCGTTGGTGAATACCCACGCCATGGTGCCGTTTAGCCCAAGTGCGTTCCAAGGCACGCACGCCAGCTACGCGAAAGAGTGGATTCCAGCGGCATTGACTCAAAGTAGTCAATCGCAAGGCTATGTTCGTCGTGATTTTAATCGGGCATTAGACGACTATCTGTTAGGAGCGACGTTCCCACTTGAGCTCGACTTAGTCGAGTTGCAACGTTTCTGGCGCTTACCTGTGCAGTACTTTTTCAATCGTCGCTTAAAAGTAATCTTTGAACCGCCACTGCCGGTGATGGAAGACGACGAACCCTTTGTTTTAGGTGGTTTGGAAAGTTATCAAATGCGTGATGAGCTGTTAGAAACCTTGCTTGAAACGACATTGATGCAGCCAGATAAAAAAACAGAGGTGCTTAAACACTTTATGAGTCAACAGCGCGCGCAAGGCAAACTGCCGGTGGGGGCGTTTGGTGATATCGAGTTTGAAACCAACCGAGTTCAGGCGGAAGAGCTGGTGGACAAACTGGCGTTTTTATCTGGTGCGCCTCAAGACGATTTGGAAATCGACCTGACGTTTGACTCCTTGTTTGAGCGAAATGAAGGCGAAGAGAAAAACGTTCGCCTGACTGGTTGGCTAACTCAATGCTACCAATCCGGTTTGATTCGCTATCGAAGCGGTAAGATTCGCTCGCAGGATTACCTTGCAGCGTGGATCGATCACCTTGCCATGTCGGCGTCGGGTCATGCTAAGAAAACCCACATCATTGGTTACGATCGTAAAGAAGGCGCGCTGCATTTGATCTACCCAGAAATTGCCGATGTGCAGTATGCCAAACATCTACTGACTGAATTAGTTCGCTTATTCTTCGAAGGCATGACTAAGCCTTTGCCTTATTTCCCGAAAACGGCGTTGGCTTGTGTTGAAGCGGGCTTTAGCCGTGGTCAGTGGGTCGATGACGAAGAGAAATCTTTGAAGAAAATGGCTGACGCATTCAATGATGGCTTCATGAGCCCGGGCGAAGGCAATAATGCGTACATCTCTCGAATTTGGCCTGCTTGGAATGATGAGTTGGCCTCAGAAGTTCGTTTGCTGACAGCATTAGTTTTGCAAGGTGCGCGCTTAGCGGTTCAAGACGCTGATGACGTAAAAGCGTAATAAAGACAGTTGGATAAAGAGAAGGAAGAGTAGGGTGGCCGCCAGAAAATCATTATTTTTTGTAGGGCGTTCGCTGTACGGCCACAAGGTCAGAGGGACCATGATACTTTTGTTTAATTCATTTGAGTTGTGCCGCCAAAAAGGTTTGGCTTATCTCGTGGGGCGCATACTAACGGTACGTCTTATGGATAACCGTGAGAAAGATCTCACAAAGCTCTAAATTATCCAACTTGTTAAACATATTAATAGAATTTTTAACTATAGATCACATTTATTAGGTGATACGTCCTAGTAAATAATCCGGAGAGATTCAGCGTTATGGATCAAATGTCAGGTGCAGAGTGTCCTCTACATACGTTAGACCGCACAGAGCAACCTCAACCAACGCCACTAGAACTAATGACGTTTCCTCTGCATGGTGCGAGGTTAATCGAGGCATCAGCAGGCACAGGTAAAACCTTCACTATTGCAGGTTTATATCTGCGCCTTTTGCTTGGTCACGGCTGCGAGGAAACTCGACATCGCGTACCGCTTACGGTCGACCAAATTCTGGTCGTAACCTTTACCGAAGCGGCAACTGCGGAATTGCGCGATCGTATCAGGGCAAGGATCCATGACGCGCGAATCGCGTTTGCGCGTGGACAGAGTTCCGATCCGGTGATCCAACCTTTGCTTAATGAGTTTGACGATCACAAGCAAGCCGCAGAAATTTTATTGCAGGCAGAGCGTCAGATGGACGAGGCGGCGGTCTACACCATTCACGGTTTTTGCCAACGTATGCTAACGCAAAATGCGTTTGAATCTAGCAGCCGATTTAATAACGAGTTTGTGACCGATGAAAGTCACCTAAAAGCGCAAGTTGTAGCCGATTACTGGCGCCGCAACTTTTACCCGTTGCCATTTACCTTGGCTGGAGAAATTCGCCAGCTATGGGGCTCTCCATCTGCGTTGTTGTCTGACATCAGCAATTACTTAACCGGTGCGCCGTTAAGCCTTTCTGTTCCTGCAATGAAAGGCAGTTTGGCTGATCTTCATACTGAAAATTTGAAAAAAATTGATGAATTAAAAGCACAGTGGCGAGAAAGCCAAGATGACTTCTTAACGCTGATTTCAGATTCAGATATTAACAAGCGCAGCTACACCAAAAAGTCTCTGCCGACGTGGTTGGAGGCGGTAAACGCTTGGGCGGCAACGGAAACCACAGGTTACGATTATCCAGACAAGCTGGAGAAATTCGCGCAAAACGTCTTGTTGGAAAAAACACCGAAAGGCAGTGCGCCGCAGCACGCGGTATTTGAAGCCATTGAAACATTTCTTGCCAATCCAATCAGCTTAAAAGCGCCACTGCTTGCGCATGCGATTGAGCATTGTCGTGTGATGCTGGCCAATGCGAAAAATCAAAAACAGTGGCTCTCTTTCGATGATTTGCTGACGCAACTTTCTGCTTCTATCGATACGGACGAAAGCGAGCTTTTAGCGGCGCGTATTCGTACTTTGTACCCTGTCGCAATGATTGACGAGTTCCAAGATACTGACCCGCTTCAATACAGTATTTTCAGCCGTATTTATCTGAACAACCCGGAATGTGGTTTGTTTATGATCGGTGACCCCAAGCAGGCGATTTATGGCTTTCGTGGCGCAGACATTTTCACTTACATCAAAGCGCGTAACCAAGTAAGTGCCCACTACACGTTAGGAACCAACTGGCGTTCAAGTGCCGATATGGTGCAGGCGGTAAACCAAGTATTTGCTTTGCCAGACAGTCCATTTATCTATGATTCGGATATTCCGTTCTTACCCGTTAAGTACAGTCCCAATGCCGAAAAACGCATTTGGACTATGGGTGGCCAAAAGCAACCCGCGCTGACTTATTGGTTGCAAGAAGCGGACGATAAACCGCTACCAAAAGGCGAGTATTTGACTCGAATGGCAGAGGCGACCGCAAGCCAAATCCAAACTATTTTGACGCAGGCTCAACAGGGGCAAGCGTGTCTGGTGAATGGCGAAAAACAGAAAGCGGTTCAAGCGGGCGATATCGCGGTGTTGGTTCGAACAGGTAGTGAAGGTCGAATGATCAAACAAGCGCTAGCAGACCAAGGCATTGCCAGTGTGTACCTGTCTAACCGAGACAGTGTGTTTACCAGTTCGGTGGCGCAGGATCTACAGCGTTTGCTGCAAGCGGTGCTGACTCCAGAAAATGACCGTGCGCTGCGTGCAAGTCTTGCCTCTGAGCTGTTTGCCCTCGATGCAGCAAGTTTGGATGCGCTTAATAACGATGAAGTGGTGTGGGAAAATGCCGTAAACGAATTCAAAGAATATCGCAAACTTTGGGTTCAGCGTGGTGTGCTGCCGATGTTACGCGCGGTGATCAGCAAACGCCATATTGCCGAGCGATTACTAGAAGAAGGTGCGAGTTCACAGGGTGAGAATGGTGAGCGAGTACTTACCGATTTAATGCACATCGGTGAACTGCTTCAACAAGCCAGTAATGAACTGGATAGCGACCACGGTCTGCTGCGTTGGCTCGCTCAGTCTATCAGTGATGCGGAAAACGGTTTGGGTGGCAGTGATGACCAAATCCAACGTTTAGAATCGGAACGTAACTTAGTGCAGATCGTAACTATTCACAAATCAAAAGGCTTGGAGTATGACCTCGTATTTCTGCCGTTTGTGTTCAGCTATCGAGAAGCCAGTGAAGCCAAATATTACGATGCAGCCAATGACCGCACGGTACTGGATATCACTGGCAACGATGCGTCCATGAAGCAAGCGGATAAAGAGCGTTTGGCGGAAGACTTACGCTTGATATACGTGGCACTAACGCGTGCTGTGTATGCGTGTTTTATCGGTGCCTCACCTTTGCGCAATGGCCGTTCGACCAAAGAGCCAACTGGTGTACACCGCAGTGCGATTGGCTATTTGATTCAAAATGGTCAAGAAGGTGGCATCAACGATTTGCACCAAGGTTTAACAAAGCAACAAGACGAGCTTGATTGTGTCGTTGTGGCCGAACCGCCGCAGCAACTCGAAGAGAAGTACGTAGCGCCACAAGAAGAAATACACGATCTTAGCGCGAAAGAACTGCAAAACCCTATCGACAGAAACTGGCGCATCACCAGTTATTCTGGCTTGGGCAAGCAAGGCTCTCATCACGCCGAGCATGATGCCACGATTGAGATTACGGGTTTTGATATCGACTCATCTGAAGAGCAAGACGAAGCGGATTTGGTGGAGCCAGAGCGCTCTATTTTTACCTTCCCTCGTGGTGCGCGTCCGGGTACGTTCCTGCACAGCTTGTTTGAGGAAATTGAATTTACTCAGCCAGCCACTACTGAAGAGAATACACAAATCATCCTTGGTTTGATGGAAAGCGAACAGCTCGATGAAGAGTGGTTGCCCATTTTACAACAATTGATTGATACCGTACTCGCAACGCCGTTGGATGGTAAGTCTTTGCTGCTGAATCAAAAAGCACCGTCGCAACGTTTGGTGGAGATGGAATTTTTGTTGCCGATTGAAGTGTTGTCTGCACCGGCGTTAAACCGAGTCATTCAACGTCACGATCCGTTGTCGGCGAAAGCGGGGGATTTAGGTTTCCAAACCGTGCAAGGCATGCTCAAAGGTTTTATCGACTTGGTGTTTGAACATCAAGGTAAATACTACGTGCTTGACTGGAAATCGAATCATCTTGGCGACGATGTAGCGAGCTACCATGGTGAGGCTCTGAAATCGGCCATGGCGGATCACCGCTACGATTTGCAGTATCAGATTTATGCGTTAGCACTGCATCGTTTCCTACGCAGCCGATTGGCGAATTATCAATATGAGCAGCACTTCGGTGGCGTGTATTACTTGTTCTTGCGCGGCATGGATGGGCAGAGTGACCACGGCATTTTTGCCGCGAAACCAACCTTAGAGTTCTTACAAGAGATGGATCGTTTGATTGATGGTCAAGTACTTGAAACGCGCTCAACTCAAGCCGGGCAGATGGAGCTACTTTAATGACGACAAATCACAATCTTCATTCTGACCAAGATAGCCTATTGGTAGTGTTGGAACGCTTGGCGCACAAAGGCGCGCTTCGTCAGCTCGACTACCAATTCGCCTGCTTTATTGATTCTCAAACTAATGATGAACAGCCTGACAACCAAGCATTGGCGTTTATCGCGGGTGTTGTCAGTAGTGAGCTTGGCAAAGGACATATCTGTCTGTCTCTGTTCGATGCACAAGGGCAATCTACGGATTTAGCCAGTAAGCTAGGGCTGTTTGGTGAGTCGGCATTGGCGCTCAACACACAGTTGCAAGGCATAGACTGGATTGAAGTATTACAAAATTCCAGCGTGGTTGGCGCGCAAGGAGAAGCCTTGCCGCTGATGTTCGATGGTGAGCGTCTGTATCTGCACCGCTATTGGCATTATGAAGTGACACTGGCGGAAAAGCTCAATCAGTTGGGCGCTGTAGTGAACTTGCAGTCGCAAGAGTTAGCGCGATTATCGGACTTGCTCAACCATCTGTTTGCACGCCAATACCATTTTCTGTTTAACGCGTTAGGCAAAGCAGTAGAAGCGGGAAGCAGCAACCAAGTGTTGCGTCAGCAATTGGTGTGTGACCACCTTGACGTAGTTGCAGGCGAATCGTTGGATTGGCACGCCATTGATTCCGTGCTTAGCAATGCGCGCAAGGTTCAAGATTTGCAAATACTGGATGAACTCGTACCACTCTCGGCTTGCGTGAACTGGCAAAAAGTCGCGGCGGCAGTTGCGTTAACCCGTCGATTTGCTGTGATTTCTGGTGGTCCAGGCACGGGTAAAACGACGACAGTAACCAAATTGCTTGCCGCTTTGATTGAACAGGCGACGCACGAGAAAAACCTAACCATCAAGCTGGTGGCCCCGACGGGGAAAGCGGCGGCGCGATTAACCGAGTCCATTGGTAAAGCGGTGCAAGAGCTGCCAGTTTCTCCGGAGCTAAAAGCCAAAATTCCGACTGAATCGAGCACCTTGCATCGGTTGCTGGGCGCGATTCCAAATAGCGCAGAATTTCGTCACAACAAGCAAAATCCACTGCATTTGGATATTTTAGTTATCGACGAAGCGTCGATGGTCGATTTACCAATGATGTACAAAGTGGTTGATGCCTTACCGAAACATGCGCGGCTGATTTTGCTAGGTGATAAAGATCAACTTGCTTCAGTTGAAGCAGGGGCCGTGTTGGGTGATATCTGTTCGTTCCATGCATTGGGTTATGGAAAAGAGCAGGCGTCAGCCATTGCAAAACTGACGGGTTTCGATACTTTAGCCCATACGGGTAACAGTGCATCTAGCATTGCCGATAGTTTATGTATGCTGCAAAAGAGTTACCGATTTGACGCTCGCTCAGGCATTGGTCAGTTGGCAAAAGCGGTTAACTCCGGTTCTGCTGCGAGCGTAGATAACGTCTGGTCGCGTGACTTTTCTGATATCGAACATTTCGCGCTAAGTAGTCAGCACTACAACCAAATGATGCAGACGTTGGTGCAGGAATACGGTCGTTACCTCAAACGCATTGGACAACAGGAAACCGATCCTGAAACCGGAGAGCCAGAGTCGCTAACGCGTAAAGCCAAAGCGGTATTAGATACCTTCAACCAATGCCGACTGCTTTGCGCGATTCGTGAAGGTGACTTTGGTGTTGCTGGGCTAAACCAGCGCATCGAGAAAGCGCTCGCGGCGCGCAAGTTCATTCAGGTTCAGGATGAAATTTGGTATCACGGTAGACCTGTCATGGTTACGCGTAATGATCATGGTCTAGGTTTGTATAACGGTGATATTGGTATTTGCATGCGAGATGACAGTGAAGAAGAACCGCGTTTGAAAGTCTTTTTCGAGTTACCTGACGGCAGTGTGAAATCGGTCTTGCCAAGCCGAGTACCTGAACATGAAACGGCTTACGCCATGACCATCCACAAATCGCAAGGCAGTGAATTTGATTACACCCTGATGATTTTGCCACCAGACTTTAGCCCGATATTAACTCGTGAGTTGATTTACACAGGCATTACCCGCGCGAAAAAGCGTTTAGCTCTTTACGCCGAACTCAATGTTCTGAAGCGAGGCATTAAAGTGAAAACCACTCGTGCGAGTGGTTTAGTACAGCGGCTTACTAACTAAAACAAGAAGACCGAGCTTATGGCTCGGTCTTCTTTTATGCATGTTTTGCAAACGCGTTGGTAAAAGACACGCTGCGTATTTTGTATTGCTGTTGATAAGCAAGAATAAAATCTCGGATAGCGTCATTTACGGGGAAAACACAGTGGACGTCTAGGCCTTCTAAAAACTGATTGTCAGCCATATCCCAGAAGCTTTGAAGCGAATTACAAATGATTGTTCTCATAACAGTGCTCGTCTCGGCTTATTTAAAGTCAGATTAACAACTGTCCTTGGTGTGCAATACGGAGCTAACTAGTTTTTCAATTGCCCAGTATTTTAGGGTGAAGGCTACATTACATCACCTAGATCCATTCGTATTGGTTAAAAACCAATCACTAGCGAGCAGAGTATAGCCAACCAAATGTATATTTAAAAGATAAAATTGGAACGAAAATTAAGCAATGGTTTGCGCATTTCTAAGTTGGTGTTTACATGATGACTCACTAGCTCGAAGCAGGATTTATGTGAGGCTTTACTCCAAAACAAACTTGATGTGTGGGATTGAGCGTCAATGAGCTGAATCCCGCACCTTGAGGTGTTGGTATAGCGGAACCTTAAATTTCTCTTCCTGATTTAAGGTTAAGCTACAAATCTAGCGCTAAGATTTTTGACTTACGCTGGAAGTTATATAGCCCTTGTTTGGCTCCGGGCAAATAGTCGACACTGACTTCGTAAAAACCTTGCTCTCTGAACCAATGCAGACTGTGTGTCGTGAGGACAAAAATCTGATCAATGGTTTCGGATTTAGAACGATGTTTCATGTAGTTGAGCAGTAACAAACCTCGGTTTCCATCACGATAGTCAGGGTGAATCGCTACGCAAGCCATCTCAGCTTTGCGCTCTTCTGGATACGGATAAAGAGCAGCGCAGCCAATAATCAAGCCGTCTTTCTCGATGATGGTAAATTTTCCAATCTCTTGCTCAAGCTGCTCTCGAGAGCGCCTAACGAGTACACCTTGTTCTTCTAAAGGACGAATGAGGTCTAAGATACCGCCAATATCGTCAATATTAGCTTGCCTCACTTGTTCAGCGCTCGCCATAACGACTTGGGTTCCGATACCGTCGAAAGAGAACAACTCCTGAATTAAGGCGCCATCTACTTTATAACTGATCAAGTGGCTACGAGGTACTCCGGCACGGCAAGCTGCAATAGACCCTTTAAGAAAGCGCAGTGTCCCAGTGTTGTAATCTAGGTCAGGAGACGTATTTTCAGAGAGCGTTTTGATGACATGCTCCGCCTCAATTGGCAGCAACTCGGCGACAGCATTACCGTTGTCATCAATGACACCTTGTTCTGAACAGAAACCAATCAGTTTGTCTGCGCCTAATTTGATCGCCAGTTGTGTCGCGACTTCTTCAGAAAGTAAGTTAAAACACTCGCCAGTCACAGAGCTCGCAATGGGGCCAAGTAGCACAATAGAGCCTTGGTCGAGCGTGCGATTAATCGCGTCGGTGTCAATGCGGCGAATGCGTCCACTATGGCAATAGTCCACACCATCATCAACGCCGAGTGGCTGAGCAATGATGTAGTTTCCGCTAACGACATTGAGCTGGGTGCCTGCCATCGGAGTGTTGTTGAGGCTCATTGATAGGCGCGCAGTAATCGCAAGTTGAAGTTGTCCGGCAGCTTGCATAACAACAGATAAAGCCGATTCATCCGTAATGCGGATATTTTTGTGGTAAGGCGTAGTGAGGTCTTGTTTTTCTAGCAGCTGATTAATTTGAGGACGTGCACCATACACCACCACGACTTTAATTCCGAGGCTGTGCATGAGTGCGATATCATTAATAATATTGCCAAAATTTTTGTGTGCGACGGCTTCTCCGCCCAGCATGATCACCATGGTTTTTCCGCGGTGAGCATTGACATAAGGTGTTGATTGACGGAATCCTTTTACGAGAGCAGTACTACGAATTTTCACTACAGCCATTCCTTTGTTTAATTATGTCAAAATAATGCCTTTTTATTCACTTGGTGGCAAGGTGAAATTTTGGAATAAAGCACAAACATATTGAGGTAGGTTCTTGGTCCCGTTGAGGGGGAGAGTTACAATGAGCGCGTCTTTTCTCAATACGTGAACCTCATGTCTTCTGCTGTTAATAAGAATGCTGCGATCACTGCTTCAAATCTGTCAAAAACGTCATCTAAATCAATGCTTCGTAAGTGGCTAGAGCGTTCTCTTATGCTTATAGCGATAGTTGGAACCGTTGTCGTGTGCATGCTGTATAGTGATTTGATTACTCGAACCATTAATCCGCCCATTCCCAAATCGACTATTTATGGCCGCTGGGTTGAGCAAGATGTTGCGCCTTATGCTCGTGAAGAATTTGTGTTGAGTGAGCGCGGTGTTACCGTAAATGGTTCTACAGTGGCGACCAGTTTTGAATTCGATGGGGATTCGTTTTCGTATCGAGTGGGTTCAAATGAGCGGCACTTCAATTTTGTGGGTAAGCAGCATGCAGAAATGAAGCTGGATGCCAATGCGCATTATCTACCTGTATTCCGTCTAGAGGGGCGTGCAAGGATTGCGGTAAGATAGTCGTTTTTATCATTGTCTGTTAAGCAGAGATCTCTTGCGTCTGTGAGTCACATGGATGATCACAATTTCATCTCTCAATCAGTAAATCTTACTTTCAAACATAATCCGGACAATTCCGTAATTCTTCCGCTGCTATCATGTTGCATTAACTGAATGAATTCACAACGAGTAAACGGATTGGCTTAGCGTTGAAACATTTTGTCGTTGCTTTTCAATTGCACCGTATGCATTTGTTTGCCATCCTTTTGCTATTCTCTTTTACGGAAAAGACACGTGTTAAAAAAACTCCTTCCTATTATCTCTTTGAGCCTACTCTTTGGCTGTGCTCAACAAAATGATCGTGCTCAGCAATATCTTGATGGTGAGTTTCCTCAGATCCTCAATCAAGTGGATGTGGTTGAGTCTAACAAACCACGCGATTTTACTGAATTTAACAAGCAAGCAGAGCAAGTGGTGATAAAGTCACCATCCATGGCGAAGATGTACCAACCGCTATATCAACGATTAAGTGAGTGGGCGCAACAGAGCGGAGATACCAGTGCGTTGAGTGCGTTTGGCATTCAAGCCGCGCAATTGGGTGGTGGTGATAAAAAAGGTAATGTGCTGTTTACCGGATACTTTTCTCCCGTGATGGAACTGCGTCATACACCAAACGACATTTTTAAGTACCCAGTTTATGGCAAGCCAAACTGCTCATCAGATTGTCCGACTCGCGCGGAGATCTACAATGGAGCACTAGATGGACAAGGTTTGGTGCTAGGTTACGCGCCTAATCGTATCGACCCATTTATGATGGAAGTGCAAGGCAGTGGCTACGTGCATTTTGAAGATGATGATACGTTGGAGTACTTTGCGTACGCGGGTAAAAACAATAAAGCTTACGTCAGCATTGGCCGCATTCTGATTGAACGTGGTGAAGTCCCGCGTGAAAAAATGTCCCTCAAAGCAATCAAAGAGTGGGTGATGGACAACGACGATGCGACAGTGCGCGAGTTGTTGGAGCAAAACCCTTCTTACGTTTTCTTTGCGCCAAAAGCAGAAGCGCCAGTAACAGGCTCGGCTGGTATTCCGTTGTTGCCAATGGCCGCCGTCGCGGGTGACCGTTCTATCTTACCAATGGGTACGCCAATCTTGGCGGAAGTGCCGCTGTTGAATGCCGATGGTACGTGGAGCGGTGCGCATCAACTGCGAATGCTGATCGTTTTAGACACTGGTGGTGCGGTAAAACAAAACCATTTGGATCTGTATCATGGCATTGGTGCGAGAGCAGGAACGGAAGCAGGGCACTACAAGCATTTTGGTCGAGTGTGGAAACTTGGGTTAGAAAACTCACCAACTCAAGCGCCTTGGGCTTTACCGCCAGAAAAGCTACAATAGTCGTCCAAGAGAGAGGAACACTCTCTTATCTAGACATTTCATCAAAGAGTGCGTATAAATCGCACTCTTTGTTTTTCTATCGATCATCTGGACTTCAATATGCGTGAACTCGATACCCCAGCATCTGACAGCTACAATCAACGCTTTGGCGGCACTCGTCGTCTTTATGGCAACAGCGAAGTGGACATTCTTCGCGCTGCACACGTTTGTGTGATTGGTATTGGTGGCGTAGGTTCATGGGCGGTGGAAGCGCTGGCTCGTACGGGGATCGGTGAGCTAACTCTGATTGATATGGACGATGTTTGTGTCACGAACATTAACCGCCAAATTCATGCGATGACGGGTACCGTTGGCCAAAGCAAGATTGAAGTGATGGCCGAGCGTGTTAAATTGATCAACCCAGAGTGTAAAGTTAATCTGATTGATGATTTCATCACGCCAGACAACCAACATGAGTACTTAAGCAAAGAGTTTGATTACGTGTTGGATGCCATTGACAGCGTAAAAGCGAAAGCGTCTTTGTTGGCGTATTGCCGCAGCAACAAGATCAAAGTGATCACCACGGGTGGTGCTGGTGGTCAGGTTGACCCAACGCAGATCATGGTCGCTGATTTAACGAAAACGATCCAAGATCCTCTAGCGAAGAAAATCAAAGACACCTTGCGTCGTCATCATAACTTCCCTAAGAACCCGGCTCGTAAGTTTGGTATTGATTGCGTATTTTCAACCGAGCAGCTGAAGTATCCTCAAGCAGATGGTTCAGTGTGTGGTGTAAAGTCGACAGCGGAAGGTCCAAAACGTATGGAT
Source organism: Vibrio sp. T13N (assembly GCF_032970445.1). Lineage (NCBI taxonomy): Bacteria > Pseudomonadati > Pseudomonadota > Gammaproteobacteria > Vibrionales > Vibrionaceae > Vibrio > Vibrio sp. T13N. The sequence continues at coordinate 111,182 of NZ_JAWJYE010000005.1, read as the reverse complement.
TGTGCTAGCGGCTTTGGGGCGGCGACTGTCGTAACTGCAACGTTTGGCTTTGTCGCGGTATCGCGGATCGTTGAGAAGTTGATTTCAAAATATAAGCAGTAAACTAGAAGAAGAGCGCATCATGACAGATTTTCCCGTTTCTCCATTTGGTACAGATATCACCAGCGAAGACATTGTAGCGACTATGCAGCAATTTAAAGGCTGGGAAGATCGTTACCGTCAGGTTATTCAGTGGGGTAAAAAGCTGCCACAAATGCCAGAAGAGCTGAAATCAGAACAAGTTACCGTTTCGGGTTGTGAAAGCTTGGTGTGGTTAGTGAGCCAAGAGCAAGATGGCGTTTGGCATTTTTGTGCGGACTCCGATGCGCGTATCGTCCGTGGATTGATTGCCTTGGTGATGGCGGCTTATGACGGAAAAAAGGCCGATCAAATTCAAGCATTTGACATCGATGCTTATTTTGATCAACTGGGGCTTATTGCACATTTAAGCCCGTCACGTGGTAATGGCTTGAAAGCTATTGTAGAGCAGATTAAGCAAACCGCCGTGTAATGAGTCATTTTCCCAATTCTTAAAAAACGCCGAATAGCCTAGCTGTTTGGCGTTTTTTGTATCTGAGTTGAGACATCTTTTGCATATGGGTAAAAAATATGCAAATGGTCGACTATTTTAGCGCTAATTAACCATTCTATTGATCCTGGTTCATTATATTGCCCACTTGGTTTTTATAAACTCAATTGTATTTAAAATTTGTCTATATTAGATAATAGACATATGCCCCATTCGCTCCTATTCCCCAATGTGGAAACACACTTGGAAGCGATTGGGTTACTTAGATACAAATGCTAGGAACCTCCCTATATGCAATTCACCTTGGAACATGCGCAAGACGTGTTATCCGGAATGCCAGACCCCACTTTTATTCTGAGTGAAGATGGTATCTATATTGATGTTTTTGGAGGAACAGATAAAAAAGCCTATCACGATGGAAGTAATTTGATAGGTGAGACGCTGCACAGCGTACTTGAGAAAGATAAAGCTGACTGGTTTATCGAACAGATAAATCGGTCACTGAAACAAGACAGTATTGTGACGATCGAGTACAAGATGTGCGCCGACAGCATTCAGGGAATAGATGCTAACAGTGGGCCAAGAGGCGACCTATACTACGAAGGCAAGATCTGCCCACTCGCTATAAAATACCGAGGTCGTCGCGTTGTCCTTATTCTTACACGCAACATCTCCAATCGCCACCGAGTTGAAACCCTTCTTCGCCATCAAAGCCAAATTGATGCTCTTACCAACATCTACAATCGACGTGTCTTTTTCGAAAAGCTCACAGAAGAAGTTATTAAATCCCAAGCTCCGGATTATCACTCCGCGTTGTTATTATTTGATTTGGATTTTTTTAAAGTCATCAATGATAAACGTGGTCATGATGCGGGGGATTATGTCTTAGAGACGTTAGCTGATTTGGTTTCTCACTTACTCGTCAAAGACGAAATTTTTGCAAGAGTCGGAGGGGAGGAGTTTGCGATTATTTTGCCAGAAACTTCTCTGTCGGCGGCGAAAGAGGTAGGAGAGGAAGTACGTTCCCATATTCAAAATTGTCAGTTCGAATTTGAAAAGATTGAAATTCCGGTCACGGTGAGTGTAGGCGTGGTGGAAATAGGCAGGAATGAAACCACCAAACGTTTGTATGCGCATGCAGATAAAGCGCTTTATGCTGCGAAAAGAAATGGCAGAAATTGCGTGGCGACTCTGGATAGGCAGATGGAGTAACCTTGTTGGTTACTCCAAATCAAACCGTTGGCGTTATAGCATGTCGACGGCTTTTTCTACGGCGGCGATGAGTCTTTCCACATCGTTCGTCGTGTTATAAATACCAAAAGAGACGCGTACCGTGCCTTTCACATTTAGCGCATCCATCAATGGGTGAGCGCAGTGGTGTCCTGCTCGTACCGCAATGCCTTGTTGATCGAGCAGCGTCGCCATGTCTTGGTGATGAACGCCGTCCATGACGAACGTCAGTACAGAGGCATTCGGTTGATAGCCTAGAATATGGATGTCATCCAACGCGCTTAGTGCTTGGTAGGCCTTATCCTGAAGCGCATGGAGATGATCCTCTACTTCGTGATGGTCAAAACCTTGGTACCACTCAATGGCTTTCGCTAGAGCAATCGCGCCCGCAACGTTTGGTGTGCCCGCTTCAAATTTACCAGGAAGTGCTGAAAAGGTCGTTTTCTCGAACGAAACGCGTTCAACCATTTTACCACCGCCGTGCCATGGTGGCATGGCTTCCAAAAGTTCAAGCTTGCCGTATAAAACGCCAATACCTGCTGGCGCATAAAGTTTGTGACCTGAGAAAACGTAAAAATCGATATCTGATACCGATAAATCAAGCTGCTCATGGACGATGCCTTGAGCGCCATCAATCACAACAACCGCGCCAACGCTGTGCGCTAGTTCAGTGATTTTTTCGATAGGTTGTCGTGTGCCCGTGACGTTGGTGATTTGCGCACAAGCAACAATTTTACAGCGGTCAGACAGAAGCGCCTCAAATGCACTGATGTCGAACTGGCAATCTGATGTCATTGGAACTTTTATGACTTTGGCGCCCGTTTGCTCTGCCACGATTTGCCAAGGCACGATGTTAGCGTGGTGCTCCATCTCGCTAATCAAGATCTCATCACCCGGTTGTAACGTGCTGCGGGCGTAAGTCTGAGCAATTAAGTTCAGTGCTTCGGTTGCGCCCCGTGTCCAAATGATCTCTTTAGAGCTGTTTGCACCAATAAAGTTTGCCACTCGTTCTCGTGCCGCTTCAAATTGGCTGGTGGCATTAGCCGTTAAACTATGACTGCCACGGTGAACATTGGCATTTTGCGCACTGTAGTAATGACTGATGACATCAATCACACATTGCGGTTTTTGCGTTGTCGCTGCGCTATCTAGATACACTAAGGGCGTATCGTTGACGGATTGATTTAGAGCGGGAAATTGCTCACGTACAGCATTTACGTCAAACATTATTCTTCACCAAGCTTATGGTAATGCAGAGTAGGCAGAGGGATCATTGGTTCAGCAACTGACCATGCGTGTTTTTTACCTGAGAGTTGAATGATTACTTCCATTGCGAACTCTAAAGCAGTGCCCGGACCTTGACTGGTGATCAGGTTGTGGTTGATATCAAAGGTCACGCGTTTGCTGCGCCACTTCTCTTCCGGGATATGTGACTGAAAGCTCGGGTGACAGGTCATCAGTGATTGTGGGAAAAGATCATGGTGTTGCAATACCAACGCTGGTGCTGCGCAGATAGCAGCGACCAATTTTCCCTCGTAGATGTGCTGCTTAAGGATTTCTATCATCACCGTGCTATCACGAAAAATTTCTGCACCACCAACACCACCAGAAAGCGCTATGGCGTCAAACTCATCATCAGCGATATCGACCAGCTTACAATCGGCTGTTAGTGTGACTCCGCGAGAAGCTTTCATCGTCAATGAGCCATCAAAAGCAGCACTCGCTACTGTAACGTCATAACCCGCGCGAACCATCATGTCGATAACGGTGACGGCTTCCATTTCTTCGGTGCCCGGAGCGATTGGCACTAAGATTTTCTTACTCATTGTTCTGTCCAGCTTTGTTCTATTTGTTTGATGCGTTGGTAAAGTTTTAAATTCTCAGGCGTATTGATGTGATGTTTCTCGGCAGCCTTTAACAAGTATCCGGTTATAAAATCAATTTCCGTTCGACGCTGATGGAATACGTCTTGCTTCATTGAAGAATAGTTCTCAGCTGTGGCGTTCACCACTTGCATTACCGTATCGAAAAGAGAGCGATACTCGATAGCAATACCTTCTTTACTCATTACTTCAACCAGTTCTTGAGTGATGCTTTCGAGTTGTATCTTAAACTCGGGCTGCGCAAGCTCACCATTCTTACACTGGTGAATCGCAGTCAGTGGGTTAATCGCGCAGTTAATTGCTAACTTAGTCCATAACGCAGATTGGATGTGTGGATTCCAAATGGCCTCTGGAAGAGCATGATGCATAACATCTTGCAGAAAAGCGCACTGCATTCCTTTGTCATTATAACCACCCACTTGCGTTGTTCCGTGACCGGTATGCAGTACGTGTTGGTTATCTGGTTTGTATGCGCCGTGCGTCGTTGTGGCGAGCACTATCGGATTGTTTGGCAGAGCCTTCTCCACGCCAGAGGCGGTACCCATACCATTGTGCATCAGCATGATAATCGTGTCTGCGTTGATATGAGGCAGTAAAGGTTGAATGGCGTCTTCCAATTGCCAAGCTTTTACCGTGATCAAAATGAGATCCGCTTGATTTACGGAGGAAATATCTTGATTACTGAATACGATTGCGGGTGTGTCATTCAACTGAAGTGATTGTTGGCTTTCAGAGCTTCTTCCCCACAATGAAACATTGTGCCCGGCAAGCTTAAATTTTGTTGCCCAGAGTGAGCCCACCGCACCTGGACCGAGGATAAGGATATTCACCAAACGCTCTCATTAAAAAGGTTTGCTGCAAGGATAATGAGGGAAAAAAGGAAAGCAAATAAAAATGGCGCCGAAAGGCGCCATTTTTGATGAAACTTAGTGGTTCAATTAGAACTTGTAAGTTACAGCTACATAGTGACCTACACCAGAAGACTCTGGCTTATGACCCCATGGTAGAGCTTCGCCATCTTTAAAGCCGTATACGTCTTTGTATAGCTTCAGACCGTAGCCAACAGCAAAGCGGTCAGAGTGCCAGTAGATGCCGTTGAACATAGCACCGCCGTTAGATGCTGTAGTGTTGAACTTATTGCCTTTGTCGTCATCCATACCGAATTGGTAATCAATGTAACCTTGGTAAGAAATGAATGAGCCGTTCTCGAAGAAGTAGAATGGTTTGAACCAGTTAGTAGAAACTTGGAAACCGTTCCAGTCTTTTTTGTTGCCATCGTATGTACCGTAAAGGTTTAGGCCAACTTTGCCGAACCAAGGTACCATTACGTCAGAACCTAGACCGATTTTTTGAGAGTTAACATCAGAGTTACCACCCCACTCGATTAGAGTTGCAACGTATAGCTCTTGAACTGGACCGAAAGATAGGTCTTTACCAGTTACCGCATCTAGAGACATACGTGGAGCAAATTTCATGAAGATTTTCTCGCCACCAGCTTTGTCGCTGCCTGGATCAGAAGCTAGGTTGAATACGTCAACGTAGCCGTATAGATCGAAAATACCAGAGCGACCGCCAAATTCCATCTCTAGGTAATCATGAGAAGATTCAGCATAACCTTTCTCGTTGAATGCACCCATTAGGTTAAATTGCATCCACTTGTAATCGTTTTTGTGGATATCGCCGTCAGAGTAATCTGCAGCCAATACTGGAGCTGAAGTAGCCGCTAGAAGGCTAAGAGCTAAAAGTGATTTACGCATAAGGGGACTCTCTATGTTTGTAATGATTCAGAACACGCAATCTGTGCTGCGCTTTCCAATTGGCGGGAATAATAGCGATAAAAATCCCAAATGAAAGTGATAAAGGGTGCAAAATTGAACGTTTTTGGTGAGTTGCGTCACGAAATTATCTTTATTTACGGAACTTTTTGTTTGTTGCATTTGATTGCAATAAATATGTGATTTGGATCGTTTGCGTAAGCTATTTTATGACTTTTTAAGCCAGTCGATTAACCAACATAAATCGTTAGTGATCGGAGTGATAAGGGATTCGTATGTATCGGTGAATCAAAGAGGACGTTTGAATGAAAGAAGTCATGTTATTCCCACTCACTTCAGTTGTACTCCCTGAAGGTAAAATGAATCTGCGCATTTTTGAGCCACGATATAAGCGAATGGTAAAGGAATGCAGCCTACAAAATGTGGGTTTTGGAGTTTGCCTAGTAGGTAGTGAAGGTGACCCTAAAGACGTGGGAAATGTTTCATCTATCGGAACTTTGGTCAGGATCGTTGATTTTGAAACACTCAGTGATGGTCTTCTTGGTATTACAGTCGCTGGTGAGAAACGCTTTGTTGTCAAACGAGTTCGTGCAGATGCGGACGGCTTACGCCATGCAGAGGTCGAATGGTTAGACAATTGGCAACATCCAGACAACTCACCAGATTTCTTCTATTTAAGTCAGCAGTTATCCCATGTTTATGAAGAGTTTCCTCAACTTGGAAACCTCTACCAGCATCGTTTTTACGATGACTCAGCTTGGGTGACCCAGCGCTGGCTTGAATTACTTCCTTTAGACTGCAATCTGTTCGAACAGCTCGTTGGCGCAGAGAACTGCATTCCTGCGTTGCAATTTCTGACAGAAGCCATAGAAGCCCCGACTAACAAAGAGGCAAGGATATGAAAGGATTTAGCAGAGCTGCGCTAACTATGGTGGCGGCACTAGGACTGGCGGCGTGTGGCTCCGACAGCGACACCATCGAGTATTCCAATTTGCAAGCAGTACATGCGTCTTCTGATGCGCCGCTTGCAAATGTGTGGATAAACGATAAATCATCATTGACAGGTGTTGATTATGGTATGGGTTCTGGTTACATGAAGTTACGTGAGGGCATGAACTCAATTCAAGTTGATGTTCAACTTCCTGGCGATGAAACCGCGACCGTAATACCTAAAACAGAACTAGACCTTGATTCAGACCTCAATTACAACGTGTTCGTTGTTGGTGATGCCGATGGTTCGCCAAACCCAGTAGAACCTTTAGTTGTGACTCGCAGCGCCGATTCAATGGCTGATGCCAATAGTCTAGACGTTCAAGTTGTTCATGCAGCGTCTGGCATTCCTGCCGTTGATCTCTACGTCACTGAGCCCGGGGCTGATCTTGCTAGCGCGACACCGCTTATGAATCTTGCATATAAAGCATCTACAGACGTATTGAACATCCCCGCTGGTGAGTACCAAGTTCGACTTGCTGTTGGGGATAGCGTTGCTTTTGACTCGGGCGCAATATCTCTTGCTGCTAATTCAAACTTGACGATTGCCGCTATCAGTACCGGAGATTCAAATAGCACGTCACCGGTTAAGCTGTTGGTATTGGATGGTTCAGGATCTTCTATAATCGAGGATATGGGCAGCCAAGCTGAAGTCAGAGTCGGACATCTTGTCGATGGAGCGCCAATCGTCGATGTCAACGTTAACGGGGCGGCCTTCGGTCCTCTTGCCGACTTAGCGTTCAAAGAGATTCGTGGTTATTTGGATCTCGATGCTGGCGCTTACGATATTGACGTTTACGTGGATGGCACAACAACCAACCCTATTATCGATGTTGACGGATTAATGGTTGCGGGCGGAATGGATTACAGTGTTTACGCAGTCGGTGTTGTTAGCCCAACGATTGATATCGAACCTCTAGTTGTTGAAGACATGAGACGTGCAGTGGCAACTAGCGCGACGCTGAATGTGACACATGCGGCGGCGAATCCCGTAGCGGAAATGGTGGATATTTATCTCACTACAAGCGCTGGAATAGATGGAAGTGATCCAACTATTGCTAATTTTGCGTACAAAGATAGCGTTCAGGGATTATATGTCGCTGAAGGTACCTATTATGTAACCGTGACAGTGGCAGGCGATCCAAGTACGGTTGCTGTTGATTCAGCACCAGTCAATGTGATGAATGGTGTTGTGTATCAGGTGGTTGCCATTGATGATGGGAACAACGGTGGCTTCAACTTGTTGGTTGATGACGTTACCGATTAGGACGAATGGGAGGAGATGACTCCTCCCTAAAATTAAGGCCGATTATGATGAGTGATAGCCCAAAAAAACTGGGGCGCAGTGATTGGAACGATTACATGGACAAAGTGAAGGCTCGAGATAAAGACGCATTCGCTTTTGTATTCCGTTTTTACGCACCCAAGCTGAAGCAATTCGCTTACAAACATGTTGGTAATGAGCAAGTTGCTATGGAGATGGTGCAAGAGACCATGGCGACAGTTTGGCAGAAAGCGCACCTCTATGATGGGGAAAAGAGCGCGTTATCGACTTGGATATACACCATAATCCGAAACCTATGCTTTGATCTGTTGAGAAAGCAGAAAGGTAAGGAGTTACACATTCATTCTGATGACATTTGGCCGTCAGAATATTATCCACCAGATCTTGTTGATCACTATTCACCAGAGCAAGACATGTTGAAAGAGCAGGTGGTTAAATTTTTAGATATTTTACCGAAAAATCAGAGAGACGTTTTACAAGCGGTGTATCTTGAGGAGCTACCTCATCAGCAGGTCGCTGAATTATTTGATATACCCCTCGGTACCGTAAAATCCAGGCTGAGGCTTGCAGTAGAAAAGCTAAGGCATTCAATGCATACGGAGCAACTATGAACAAACACCCAGATAACAGCTTGTTAGAAGCATACGCTTCGGGAAGCATTGATGCAGTTTCTGGTCTTGTGGTCGCAACCCATTTAGAAACATGCACCAAGTGCCGAGCTTATGTGAACCAAGTCGAAGCCAGCCAAGCGAATATCGTGAGCGACATCCCCTCTGAATATGTCCCTGAATTCGACGATATGTTCAATGATATTATCAATGCGGAGCCAGCGACAGATAACATCGTTATCCGAGATCCTGCCGCAGTGAATGTTGCAGGAAAGAGCTTTGAACTTCCCAAAACCTTAGCGCGTTTCTCTGACCTTGTAGGGTCATGGAGAAGTTACGGAGGCAAGGTTTTCAGTGCTCAGATTGATCTAGGGGAAGATGCTCGTGTTAGCTTAATGTACATCGGAGAAGATGTGCAAATCCCTCAACATACGCACAAAGGCTTAGAATCTACATTGATCCTACATGGTGGGTTTAGTGATGAGGATGGCCAATATGAAGAGGGCGATTTGATGATTAGAGACGCGTCAGTGAAGCACAGCCCTTACACTAAGGCCGGAGAAGATTGCTTGTGTTTAACCGTATTGACCGAGCCGATGATCTTTACTCAAGGTGTGGCACGTATATTTAATATGTTTGGCAAAGGGCTATACCCATAGACCTCTTATCTCATATCTCGGCAAAACAAAAACCACCGAATTCGGTGGTTTTTTGATGCGCTTCTTAGTGCTTGTGACGTGCTTTTTCCAATAGAGCATCAAAGTAATGTCGTAGCGAGTACAACATAATCAAGCTTGGCACGACCATAACAGCGGTAAGCACAAAGAACGTGCTCCAGTCATTGAGGTAGTCCACCAGTTCTCCACTGAAAGAAGCAAGAGTCGTTCGTCCGAAGTTGCCCAAAGAGGCAAGCAACGCATACTGAGTTGCCGAGAATGCTTGTCCGGTTAGAATCGTCAAAAATGAAACAAAAGCGACAGTTGAGAAAGCAGTCGTAAAGTTATCGACAATAATGGTTGCTAAATACAGGTGCTCATTTGGGCCTACCGATGCAATCCAAGCAAACATCAAGTTGCTGGCAGACATAGCAATACCGCCGATCATTAATCCACGTACAATACCAAACCTGACGTTGAACATGCTTCCGACAAAGGTAAAGAAGATAGTGGCTCCCCAACCAATCAGTTTGGAGTAATAACCAATTTGTTCGTTACTAAAACCAATATCTTTATAGAACGCGATCGACATCCTGCCTAAAAACGCTTCGCCAATTTTGAATAGGAAAACGAACAGCAAAAGAGTAATCGCGACACGGACGCCATTGCGATTAAAGAAGTCAAGGAAAGGTTCTACAACAGTCACAGTAAACCAAGCCACGACTTTTGAACCAACCACTTCTTTGTGGCGTTGTTCAGCGGCAGACTGAAGTTGTTCGCGTTGAGTCTTCGGTTCACCGACTAAAATCGTAAAGACCATTAGAATGCCGACTATCACCGCCATCCCGTAATACACGCCATTCCAACCGACGCTATCAGCATTAACAAACGCTAAATAACCCGGTAGTGAATAACCTGTCCACCAGCCAATGACCGCCATTGCAGAAGCTTGTGGCAGCTTAGATTCTTCTGATTTTGGGAAAGTATCAATACGAAAAGCATCTATCGCGATGTCTTGTGTGGCTGATGCGGTTGCAATACACAAGGCGAGTAGAGACGCAAACACCAAGTTCTCTGCTGGATTCACGCCCGCAATAAATACCGTCGCGACGAGTACTATACTTTGACAGAAGAAAATCCAGCTACGCCTTTGTCCAAGTAGTCGATAGAGCACTGGTAGCTTCACCCGGTCTACGAGTGGCGCCCAGAGAAAGTTAATTGCATAAACCGCAAAGACACTACCAAAGTAGCCTATTGCGGATAGGGTCAAACCAGCGTCTTTTAGCCAGCCAGACATATTTGAACCGATAAGTACCCACGGAAAGCCGCTAGAGCAGCCCAACATGAAAACCCACATGAGTCGTTTATCGAGGTAACTTTTTACCGTTTCCAACCAAGTGATGGAAGGTAATGAAGACATAAATCAATCCAATAAAATGAAGCCGTTGAAAGAGAAAGCCCTTCGATTATTCAAAGGGCTTATCGTTTTGGCTATTTAAGTAGTGTTGCTTTAGTGATGACGATTTGAGTCTCGGGAACATCACGCATACCGCGAGTCGTCTTAGTTGGCTGTTTTGCCATTTTTTGGATAATGTCGAATCCTTCCGTGACCTCGCCAAATACCGCATAACCCGGTGGACGAGCGCCGTAGTTTAGAAAATCATTGTCGACTAAATTGATAAAAAACTGACGAGTAGCAGAGTCAGGCGCGTTGGTGCGCGCCATTGCAATCGTCGCACGGTCGTTATTTAAACCGTTATTACCCTCGTTTTTGATTGGAGCGTAAGTCTTCACCATTTGCATATCTTGGTTAAAGCCACCACCTTGCGCCATAAAGCCTGGAATAACGCGGTGAAAAATAGTGCCTTCATAGCTACCGTCTTCTACATATTTTAGGAAGTTCGCTACCGTAATCGGCGCTTTCTCTTCATTCAGTTCGACAGTAAATGAACCTAACGTTGTTTCAAACGCCACTTTTGGTCCAGCCCAAACGCTGCAGCTGAGTAGCGCGAGAGAAAGAATTGCCTTGCGTAACATTAGAAACGCTCCTGCATATACTGACGAAGCTCAGGATCATTGGCAATTTCTTTAAGTGTTAATGTCACTACATCATTCAGTGTTTGCTCAATGTCGGCATCAGACGCACTCAATGTGCCAGAACGCTTCGCAGTGCCTGTGTAAGTTTTGACCAGTTTGCCTTCTGGTGTTTCTGCGGTGATTTCAAGCACGACTTTCGCATCCATCTCATTTTCCATCACCGAATGTTTTACGTTAACTAATGCTTCTTGAACGTTTAATTCAATTGCATTGTTGCTGTTTAGATCGGCATGGAAGCCCTGAGATGAAAACTGCTTCTCTAATGCTTCTTCTAACGCAATACGTAAATTCTGTTTAGCATGAAGAGGAAGAATGTTCGAACGGCCGTTATCCACCAACGCCACGTACTGCGCTGCACGTACATCTTTGCTGGTCAAGCTGTAAGTCTTGCCTTGAACAATTGGATTGGTGCTCAGTGTGCTTTCTGGCATCAAATTCAGCTGAGGCTGTTGAGGAGCTGAACACGCAGCAAGCAACGCAACCGAAGCCGCAAGTACCAATTTTCTCATTTTATTATTCCTTTTAACTATTTTGCTAAAGCTTATTTTGCGCTTAATTTAGCAGGATTTTTTGTGGCCTGTAAAATCACAAACTTATTGTTGGAAGCGATAAGTTTCACATTCTTATCGCCAAACAGCCGTTTTAGTTTTGCGTCGTAACCAAGATGACGATTTCCAATCACCAGTAACTTACCACCTTCACTCAATACTTGCTTTGCATCACAGAACATTTGCCAAGCAATATGATCGGTGATTGCCTGCTGTTGGTGAAAGGGTGGGTTACACATAATCATAGAGCAGCTGTTGTGTTTAAAACCGTCCAAACAATTGTTTGCAACACACTGTATGTCTCTATCTTCACCAAGGTTATCTAGCAGGTTCTGCTTCGCGGACTCAAGCGCCATAAAGCTTTCATCAACACATGTTAATCGAGCATTCGGATTCAGCTGACCAAACTTCACAGACAAAACACCATTACCGCAACCGAGATCGATAACATTATCTACCAATGGGTCTTGAGGTAGGTGCTGCAGCATAAAACGCGCACCTAAATCTAAGCTTTCTCCTGAATAGACATTTGGCATGTTCTTGAGTTCGATATCTTCGCCATCAACGCGCCAAGTAGTGAAAGGGCTCACTTCAATTGTTGGTTCAACCGTTGCTTGAGCAAATACCAATCGGTGCTTTTTCCAGGCCAGAGATGTTTTTGTCTCACCCAAATATTTTTCAAACAGTTTTAGCGTTGAAGTATGAATGTCTTTCGCTTTATTAACTGCAATGACGGGGCAGGATGCAGGCAGTGCTTTTCTTAACTGACTGAGTATCCAAACGAGGTGACGGTTACTTTTTGGCAGTTGCAGCAATACGAGATCAGTATTGGAAGGTACGGGGTCCATCGTGGTTGCAAATGCTACCTTATTGCACTGGTTTTGCTCAAGGTTCTGCAGCACACCCTTATGAGAAATGAATGAATCACTCATTAGCGTTACATGGTGCTTTTCTGAAAACCAGCAGGAGAGGGCACCAAAGCTGTCATTAATCACGAGGATGTTTTGATTGTCTGGCAAAGCAAGTTCTTCAACATGATTAATAAGATACTCATCACCGGCATCCCACGCTTGTAGAGTTTCATTGCTGCGTTTTGGGAAACGATGAAGTGTTAAGCTTCGCTCGTGAAGATTCAGTTCGGTTTTCATAGCTAAATGTAAGTTGATTTAGAAATTAAGTGTTATTGTCGCAAATGATGACGTGTCGAGATACAAAAAGCTGTCAAATTTTACGTGTTCAGTGGTGGTCGCTCTCTAGGCATGTTCATGGCGTCAAGCGCTTTGAAATCAGTTGAACGTAAAATGCATCAATAATGAGAGTGATGTTTGAGTGATACACGTCTGCTTTACTTAGGTATATACTTATGGAATTCGCATCAATGAGGAACGAATATGATCCAAGAAATCATAGAGAAGAAACTACACAGTGAGCTGCAACCAAGCTATCTCAAAGTGATTAATGAGAGCTACATGCATAATGTGCCACCAGGCTCGGAGAGTCACTTCAAAGTGATTGTTGTGAGTGATTCGTTCGCGGGACAGCGTTTGATTGGACGCCATCGCCAAGTTCATCAAATTTTGGCAGATGAGCTGGATAACCACATTCATGCACTAGCTATCCATACATACACTGATGAAGAGTGGAAGCGAGAACAAGATGGCGCTCCTGATAGCCCTATGTGTATGGGTGGCGGTCACTAAAGACGCAAAATATAAAGGTGCAGAGAAAAGGTGGCTAAGGCCATCTTTTTTCGTTTTACATTCTTTAGGGGCATTGATGTGGCACAAATTCTGGTTAAAAAATGTGTTAACAGTGTTTCAACAAATGAATGGAAATTGCAGGATATTTCAGGCGATGAATATGACTTTTCCATAAGATATGTATGGAATATGGCATTTGTGCGATCGGTCAAAGTTATGACTATTCTTTGACCTTTTAGACCTGATTCTACCGAAATAACCCCTCTATTCTAATGATTGGTCATGGCATCAAGTTCCTAAAAAATGCTAGACTACGGCACCTGATAAATCTCGCGTATTCCTTGTGACGAGATTTTTAATAGGATGTTGCGATTTTGATGTTTAAAACAACATCAAAACCGGACACTGATGTCGTGTCTAAAAGTTACGCAATCAAAAGAATCTTTTTCCCGATAAAAGTAGTGCAAGTGCGTATGATTACAATAAAGAAGGGCTTGGATCTTCCTATCGCAGGAACTCCATCCCAGGTGATTAATGATGGTAAGACCATCAAAAAAGTCGCCTTGCTTGGCGAAGAGTACGTTGGCATGCGTCCTACCATGCATGTCCGCGTTGGTGATGAAGTGAAAAAAGCGCAAGTTCTTTTTGAAGATAAAAAGAACCCTGGCGTGAAATTTACTGCACCAGCAGCCGGTAAAGTGATCGAAGTTAACCGTGGCGCTAAACGTGTCCTTCAATCTGTAGTGATTGAAGTGGCAGGTGAAGAGCAGGTGACATTTGATAAGTTCGAAGCCGCTCAACTTTCAGGTCTAGATCGTGAAGCGATCAAGACTCAGTTGGTTGACTCTGGCCTATGGACCGCTTTACGTACTCGTCCGTTTAGCAAGGTTCCTGCAATCGAGTCTTCTACTAAGGCTATTTTCGTAACTGCAATGGATACTAATCCACTAGCAGCTAAGCCTGAGTTGATCATTAATGAGCAACAAGAAGCATTCATTGCTGGTCTAGACATTCTTTCAGCCCTGACAGAAGGCAAGGTTTACGTATGTAAATCTGGCACTAGTTTGCCACGCTCTTCACAGTCTAACGTAGAAGAACACGTCTTCGATGGCCCTCACCCAGCAGGTCTTGCTGGCACCCACATGCATTTCCTATACCCAGTGAATGCAGAAAATGTGGCATGGAGCATCAACTACCAAGACGTTATCGCGTTCGGTAAGCTGTTCCTAACTGGTGAGCTATACACAGATCGTGTTGTGTCTCTAGCTGGTCCAGTTGTGAATAACCCTCGTCTAGTTCGTACCGTAATCGGTGCAAGCTTGGATGACCTAACAGATAACGAGCTGATGCCTGGCGAAGTTCGTGTGATTTCTGGTTCTGTACTGACAGGTACACATGCAACTGGTCCACACGCATACCTTGGCCGTTACCATCAACAGGTTTCTGTATTACGTGAAGGCCGTGAGAAAGAACTATTTGGCTGGGCAATGCCTGGTAAGAATAAGTTCTCGGTAACTCGCTCTTTCCTTGGTCACGTATTCAAAGGTCAGTTGTTCAATATGACAACGACGACCAATGGTAGTGATCGTTCAATGGTTCCAATTGGCAACTACGAACGCGTAATGCCTCTAGATATGGAGCCTACTCTGCTGCTTCGTGATCTATGTGCAGGTGATACAGACAGTGCTCAAGCACTGGGTGCGCTTGAACTGGATGAAGAAGATCTAGCATTGTGTACCTTTGTATGTCCAGGTAAGTACGAGTACGGTACGTTACTTCGTGAATGCCTAGATACTATCGAGAAGGAAGGGTAATTTTCATGGCTCTTAAAAAGTTTCTTGAAGACATCGAGCATCATTTTGAGCCTGGTGGTAAACACGAAAAATGGTTTGCCCTGTACGAAGCTGTAGCAACAGTTTTTTACACTCCAGGTATCGTAACAAATAAAAGCTCGCACGTTCGTGATAGCGTTGACCTAAAACGTATCATGATCATGGTTTGGTTTGCGGTATTCCCAGCAATGTTCTGGGGTATGTACAACGCAGGTGGCCAAGCTATTGCAGCGCTTAACCACATGTACGCTGGTGATCAACTAGCGACAGTTATCTCTGGTAACTGGCACTACTGGCTAACTGAAATGCTGGGCGGAACGATTGCCGCTGATGCAGGGGTTGGCAGCAAGATGCTACTAGGTGCGACCTACTTCCTACCTATCTACGCAACAGTATTCCTTGTTGGTGGTTTCTGGGAAGTGCTTTTCTGTATGGTGCGTAAGCACGAAGTAAACGAAGGCTTCTTTGTTACTTCTATCTTGTTCGCACTTATCGTTCCACCAACGCTACCTCTATGGCAAGCGGCACTAGGTATCACATTTGGTGTTGTTGTTGCGAAGGAGATCTTCGGTGGTACAGGTCGTAACTTCCTTAACCCTGCACTTGCAGGTCGTGCATTCCTATTCTTCGCTTACCCAGCGCAAATCTCGGGTGACGTAGTATGGACTGCAGCTGACGGCTTCTCTGGTGCAACTGCTCTTAGCCAATGGGCTCAAGGTGGTAACGGTGCTCTAGTTAACACAGTAACTGGTTCTCCTATCACTTGGATGGACGCTTTCATCGGTAACATCCCTGGCTCTATTGGTGAAGTATCGACTCTAGCTCTAATGATCGGTGCAGCGATGATCGTTTACATGCGAATCGCTTCATGGCGCATCATTGCGGGCGTAATGATCGGTATGATTGCAGTATCGACTCTGTTTAACGTGATCGGTTCTGACACTAACCCAATGTTCAACATGCCATGGCACTGGCACCTAGTTCTAGGTGGTTTTGCATTCGGTATGTTCTTCATGGCAACGGACCCAGTATCAGCGTCATTTACTAACAAAGGTAAATGGTGGTACGGCATCCTGATTGGTGCAATGTGTGTGATGATCCGTGTAGTTAACCCGGCGTACCCAGAAGGTATGATGCTGGCGATTCTATTCGCGAACCTATTCGCACCTCTGTTCGACCATGTAGTGATTGAGAAGAACATCAAGCGGAGACTAGCACGCTATGGCAAGTAATAACGACAGCATTAAAAAGACGCTGGGTGTTGTTATCGGGTTGAGCCTTGTTTGTTCAATCATCGTATCAACAGCAGCAGTAGGTCTGCGTGATAAGCAAAAAGCTAACGCTGTCCTAGATAAGCAATCAAAGATCGTTGAAGTTGCAGGCATTGACGCGAACGGTAAGAAAGTACCAGAGCTATTTGCTGAGTACATCGAACCTCGTCTGGTAGACCTTGAAACAGGTAACTTTACTGAGGGTAATGCATCTACGTACGATCAGCGTGAAGCATCAAAAGATGCAGAACGTTCAATCGCATTGACACCAGAAGAAGACGTCGCTGATATCCGTCGTCGTGCGAATACAGCAGTGGTGTACTTAGTAAAAGACCAAGATGAAGTCCAAAAAGTTATCTTGCCTATGCACGGTAAAGGACTATGGTCGATGATGTATGCCTTTGTAGCCGTTGAAACTGATGGTAACACTGTGTCTGCTATTACTTACTACGAGCAAGGTGAAACTCCTGGACTTGGTGGTGAAGTAGAGAACCCTTCATGGCGCGATCAATTCATTGGCAAGAAATTGTACAATGAAGATCATCAGCCAGCGATTAAGGTCGTGAAAGGCGGCGCACCGCAAGGTTCTGAGCACGGTGTTGATGGCCTATCAGGAGCAACGCTCACTAGTAATGGTGTTCAACACACATTTGACTTCTGGTTAGGTGACAAGGGCTTTGGTCCTTTCCTAGCAAAAGTTCGTGACGGAGAACTTAACTAATGTCTAGTGCACAAAACGTTAAAAAGAGCATTCTAGCGCCAGTATTGGATAACAACCCAATCGCGCTACAAGTTCTTGGTGTATGTTCTGCTCTTGCAGTAACAACTAAACTAGAAACAGCTTTTGTAATGACGCTAGCGGTAACATTTGTAACTGCGTTGTCTAACTTCTCTGTTTCATTGATCCGTAACCACATTCCTAACAGTGTGCGTATCATCGTTCAGATGGCAATTATCGCATCGCTAGTAATCGTGGTAGACCAGGTGCTAAAAGCTTACCTATACGATATCTCTAAACAGCTATCTGTATTCGTTGGTCTGATTATCACTAACTGTATAGTAATGGGTCGTGCTGAAGCATTCGCAATGAAGTCTGCGCCAGTACCATCTCTTATTGACGGTATTGGTAACGGTCTAGGTTACGGTTTCGTTCTTATCACTGTAGGTTTCTTCCGTGAGCTATTTGGCTCAGGCAAACTATTTGGCCTAGAAGTTCTACCTCTAGTGAGCAACGGTGGTTGGTACCAGCCTAACGGCCTAATGCTACTAGCACCATCAGCATTCTTCCTAATCGGCTTCCTTATCTGGGTAATCCGTATTCTGAAACCAGAACAAGTAGAAGCGAAGGAGTAAGGACGTCATGGAACATTACATTAGTCTGTTAGTTAAATCGATTTTCATCGAAAACATGGCTCTGTCTTTCTTCCTAGGTATGTGTACTTTCCTTGCCGTATCTAAGAAGGTTAAGACCTCTTTCGGCCTAGGTGTTGCAGTTGTGGTAGTACTGACTATCGCTGTTCCTGTGAACAACCTAGTATACAACCTAGTTCTGAGAGAGAACGCGTTAGTTGAGGGCGTGGACCTTAGCTTCCTAAACTTCATCACCTTTATCGGTGTAATTGCAGCACTTGTACAGATTCTAGAGATGGTTCTAGACCGTTTCTTCCCACCTTTGTACAACGCGCTAGGCATCTTCCTACCGCTGATCACAGTAAACTGTGCAATCTTCGGTGGTGTATCTTTCATGGTACAACGTGACTACAACTTTGCTGAATCTATCGTTTACGGTTTCGGCTCTGGTGTGGGCTGGATGCTGGCAATCGTTGCTCTTGCAGGTATCCGTGAGAAGATGAAGTACTCTGACGTACCTCCAGGTCTACGTGGTCTTGGTATCACATTTATCACTGTAGGTCTTATGGCGTTAGGCTTTATGTCTTTCTCTGGTGTTCAACTGTAAGTCGGGTAAACCGCAACAATTAAGGAATAGTCAATGGACATTATTCTTGGTGTAGTGATGTTTACTCTGATCGTACTTGCACTAGTACTAGTGATTCTTTTCGCTAAGTCTAAGCTTGTACCAACAGGTGACATTACAATTTCTGTGAACGATGACCCTTCTCTGGCGATCGTTACACAACCAGGTGGTAAGCTACTGAGTGCTCTAGCCGGTGCTGGCGTATTCGTATCTTCTGCTTGTGGTGGCGGTGGCTCATGTGGTCAGTGTCGCGTAAAAGTTAAATCAGGTGGTGGCGACATCCTACCAACCGAGCTTGACCATATTACTAAAGGTGAAGCACGTGAAGGTGAGCGTCTAGCGTGTCAGGTTGCTATGAAAACTGACATGGACATCGAGCTTCCTGAAGAAATCTTCGGCGTTAAGAAGTGGGAATGTACCGTTATCTCTAACGATAACAAAGCGACATTCATCAAAGAGCTTAAGCTACAAATTCCAGATGGCGAATCAGTACCTTTCCGTGCTGGTGGTTACATCCAGATTGAAGCACCTGCTCACCACGTGAAATACGCAGACTACGATATTCCTGAGGAATACCGTGAAGACTGGGAGAAGTTCAACCTTTTCCGTTACGAGTCTAAAGTTAACGAAGAGACTATCCGTGCATACTCAATGGCTAACTACCCAGAAGAGCACGGTATCATCATGCTTAACGTTCGTATCGCGACTCCGCCGCCGAACAACCCAGACGTACCACCAGGCATCATGTCTTCGTACATTTGGTCTCTAAAAGAAGGCGACAAGTGTACTATTTCTGGTCCATTTGGTGAGTTCTTTGCGAAAGATACAGATGCAGAAATGGTATTCGTTGGTGGTGGTGCTGGTATGGCTCCAATGCGCTCACACATCTTCGACCAACTTAAGCGTCTGCACTCTAAGCGTAAGATGTCTTTCTGGTACGGCGCACGCTCTAAGCGTGAAATGTTCTACGTAGAAGACTTCGATATGCTACAAGCTGAGAATGATAACTTCGTATGGCACTGTGCACTGTCTGATCCACTTCCAGAAGATAACTGGGATGGTTACACTGGCTTTATTCACAACGTTCTTTACGAGAACTATCTACGTGATCACGAAGCGCCAGAAGACTGTGAATACTACATGTGTGGTCCACCTATGATGAATGCGGCTGTTATCGGCATGCTAAAAGATCTAGGTGTAGAGGATGAAAACATCCTACTAGATGACTTCGGTGGTTAATCCCTCCAAGTGATTGAATCTATGGCTAGCTCTCTAAGAGCTAGCCATTATTTTTTGTAGAAGTAAAAATAATATTCAACAGTTGATATAGGTAATTGGATTTAAGTAATCGGTCCCATTCCCCATATCAATTCAACAACATTGGGAGTTAACAAGTGAAAACGTGGCTTGTTGCATTCGCTTCTCTATTGATTTTGGCTGGCTGTGAGCAGCCAGCAGATCAAATTCATCTAAGTGGCCCTACCATGGGGACTTCTTATAACATCAAGTATATCGAGCAAGATGGTATTCCTACGCCAAAAGCGATGCAGACGGAAATTGATCGCTTACTGGAAGAGGTTAATGATCAAATGTCGACTTACCGTGATGACTCAGAATTAAGTCGCTTTAACCAGCATCAAACGAGTGAGCCATTTACTGTATCGATACAAACAGCAACCGTAGTCAAAGAAGCGATTCGTCTCAACGGTCTTACTTTAGGCGCATTGGATGTGACAGTCGGCCCTTTAGTTAACCTGTGGGGCTTTGGCCCAGAAGCTCGCCCTGATGTCGTTCCTACAGATGAAGAGCTAGCGGCACGCAAAGCCAATACTGGCATTCATCATCTATCTGTTGATGGCAATAAATTGTCCAAAGATATTCCTAACTTGTATGTCGATTTATCAACTATTGCTAAAGGTTGGGGGGTTGACGTGGTTGCTGACTACCTTCAATCTGAAGGGGTTCATAACTTCATGGTAGAAGTGGGCGGCGAAATGCGCCTCAAAGGCGTGAATCGTGAAGGCGTGCCGTGGCGCATTGCGATTGAAAAGCCGACTATTGATGAGCGCTCAATTCAAGAAATTATTGAGCCAGGGGACATGGCAATTGCAACAAGTGGTGACTATCGTAATTACTTTGAGAGTAATGGTGTGAGATACTCTCATATTATTAATCCAAGAACAGGCAAACCTATTCATCATAAAGTGGTGTCTGTAACGGTATTAGATAAATCGTCGATGACTGCTGATGGTCTTGCAACTGGCCTTATGGTGCTAGGTGAAGACAAAGGCATGGCAATTGCGAACGAAAATAATATTCCTGTTTTCATGATTGTGAAAACGGAAAATGGTTTTAAAGAGCTGGCTTCGGAAGCATACAAGCCGTTCATGAAGAAATAACAACAGAAGTGAGCATGTTCTTATGAGTACATTTCTAATTACGTTTGCAGTTTTTGTTGCGGTAATCGCAGCGATGGCTGTTGGCTACATCTTCCAGAAGAAAGTGGTGAAGGGTAGCTGTGGCGGTCTTGGTGCAGTAGGTATTGAGAAAGTATGTAACTGTCCAGAACCATGTGACGCGCGTAAGAAACGTGAAGCACGTGAAGCGGCGCGAGCTGAGAAATTAGCTGCATGGGAAAAAGATCGAATTGCTTAAGTATCGGTCATCCAAAGAGTAATACAAAATAACCCAGCTAAAGCTGGGTTTTTTTATATCTCTCGCTCTACTTCTCTGAGAGTTTATACTTTGCTTGCTACGTTTAATCTAGGATGACCGGAAGCTTAAGTCGGTGCAGACTTCACAGCCAAGTCATTTCCCTTTAATCACCGTACTTAACTGTTATTTGGTTATATACTCAAACTAAAGCGCGTTAACTTAGGAGGAAATATGGAAATGCATCAACACGGTATGGCTGAATTGTTTCAACAACTAGGCCTCGGCAGCTCTCCTCAAGAGATAAAGGACTTTATTAACGAACATCGGCACAAAAGAGCTTCAGCCCCTCTGCATGAAGCCAGCTTTTGGACAAGTTCGCAGGCCACATTTCTCAAACAAGCCATTGAAGAAGACGCAGACTGGGCAGAGTTGGTCGATCAGCTTGATGTGATGTTACGAGATTAAAGCACGTTTACAAACTCTCATTTCTATCAAGGCAGATTTAATTTATACTGTGTTTTTGAACAGTGTTTAATGGCTATGTCAGACCGAATCAGAAAAATCATTCACGTCGATATGGATTGTTTTTATGCTGCCGTTGAGATGAGAGATAATCCTAGTTACCGTGGCATTGCACTCGCCGTTGGCGGTCATGAAAAACAGCGTGGCGTGATTAGCACCTGTAATTATGAGGCGCGCAAATATGGCGTTCGTAGTGCAATGTCAACGGCGCGTGCATTACAACTCTGCCCCCATTTACTAGTCGTTCCCGGTCGAATGCACGTGTACAAACAAGTCTCTCAGCAGATTCGTGCTATTTTTGAGCGTTATACGCCTATCATTGAACCTCTATCATTAGATGAAGCATACCTCGATGTCACGGACTCGACAGCTTGTCGTGGCTCCGCAACGTTGATCGCAGAGTCTATTCGACGCGACATTTGGAATGAGCTTGGACTGACGGCATCGGCGGGCATTGCACCGATTAAGTTTCTTGCCAAAGTCGCCTCTGATATGAATAAACCCAACGGTCAGTTTGTTATCCCGCCAGATAAGGTTCAGGAAGTTATCGATACACTTCCGCTGGAAAACATTCCTGGCGTTGGGAAGGTGAGTCTTGAGAAGCTACATCAAGCGGGCTTTTATCGATGTGAGGATATTAAAAACAGCGACTATCGTGAATTGCTGAGACAGTTTGGTCGTCAGGGAGCATCTTTATGGCAGCGTAGCCATGGAATTGATAATCGAGAGGTCGTCGTTGAGCGAGAGAGAAAATCCGTCGGTGTGGAACGAACATTCAGCCAGAATATCTCGAGCTATGATGAATGTTGGCAAGTGATCGAGGATAAACTTTATCCTGAACTCGAGAAACGCTTAGAGCGTGCAAGCCCAGATAAATCGATTATTAAACAAGGTATTAAAGTTAAATTTGCCGACTTTCAACTGACAACAATTGAGCATATCCATCCGCAATTAGAGCTTGAGGACTTCAAGATCTTGTTAAGAGATATTCTTAAGCGCCAAAACGGACGGGAAATACGCCTTTTAGGCTTGAACGTGATGCTCAAGCCCGAGAACCAAGCGCGTCAATTGAGCTTTTTCTAGGCTCTTACTGCTTCTACCTGATCTAATACTTGCTCAAAGCTTGTGTTGGCCATCGCACCATAACCTGACAGTTTTGAAGCTTTTAGCTGGCTAATTAAAGGGGTACTAATGCCACACAAGAAGCGGGCGACAGCATCATTGCTGATAGCTGAAGGGGAGAGCTGAATAAATTCCTGCACCCACATTGCTACTTGAGGTGGCTCAATATCCTTACCTTGTGGTGTTGGGAACGAAGCGACTTGACCACGACACACGGAGCAGTGACCACATTGCTCTGGTGCATTGTGATCAGCAAAGTAGTTCGCCAATTGTGAGCTCAAACAGTGCTCTGACTGGAACAAGCGCAGCATGGTGTGAATTCTTTCGATATCTTTGCTTTCTTTGGATTGGAACAGTTCATACAGTTGTTGGATTAAAACATCAGAACTCTGTGTGGTTGGCAAAACAGAGTACACGTCGGTCAGTTGTTTGCTCTCTAGCTCTATCCAACCATTCTGGTGAAAATAGTCGAGGGCTGCGACAACTCGGCTGCGTTCCGATTGATAGTTCATCCATAACGCTTCTAGGTCAACTTGGCACCACACTTTGGCTTTTTGCGAGCAGGAGAAAATAGCCTCCACGAATTGACGTCGCTCGCCTTGAAATTGATTCACAATAAATTGCTGATCGTGCAAAAACTTAAAGCGATATTCCGCAAAGTAACTGTATTTTGCTTCAATGAGTTTATGTAGCTCCAAATAAACCAACAAGGTTTTGAGTGGCAATTGGCGGATATTACTTTCACGCGATAAACGCAGTGGCACTACCTCCCATTGTGGAGCATGTTCTTTCGCTTGCTCGACTACATAGTTAATCGAGGTTAGTTCAGGTGTGTCACCATAGACAAAGTTTTCCAACACCGTTAAGCCGGACGTATTGCCCAGCAGAATGCACTCAGAACGTTGCCCGTCCCTGCCTGCACGTCCAATCTCTTGTGCGTAGTTCTCGATCGATTTGGGTAAGTCGAAGTGAATGACGCGGCGGATATCAGATTTATCGACCCCCATACCAAATGCAATCGTGGCAACAATACAGTCAATTTGGCTATCCATAAACTGCTGTTGGATTTGTTCACGGATGTCGCTTTTCATACCTGCATGGTACGCGTGAGCATTAATGCCAATATGGATTAGTGATTTTGCTACTTGCTCTGCTGTCTGCTGTTGTGTCACGTATACGATAGTCGGAAGCTTAGGAGAAGAGGCGATGAGCTCACTTAGCACTTCTTGTTTCGTTGCTTCCTCGCATGGGATCACCGAGATATCCAGATTGGGGCGGTAGAAGCCTGTAACGGTAATATGTTCACTGGCAATATCGAACTTTTGTTTCATGTCTTCAATAACTGCGGGCGTTGCTGTTGCAGTGAGAAGCAAAGATTGTGGAATGTTCAGTTCACGTTGATATTGCGGTAGCTTGAGATAATCAGGGCGGAAGTTATGTCCCCATTCGGAAATACAGTGCGCTTCATCAACCACCATCAAAGAGATCGGTACTTGGCGAATGAACTCACGAAAACGCTCGTTTTTTAGGCGCTCAACAGGAATCATCAATATTTTGATCTGTCCATTTTTTACCCCTGCCATGACGCGTTGTGACTCTTCTCTGCTTTGACTGCTATCGATAGAAGCGGCCGGGATCCCTTTACTTTGCAAAAAGTTCAGCTGATCTTTCATTAGCGCCAACAACGGCGAGATCACCAACGTAAGATTGGGCAATACGGTTGCTGGCAATTGGTAACAGAGAGACTTACCCGAACCTGTAGGAAAGATGGCCGCAGCAGAGTAACCATTCATAACCGCTTCAATAACGGGTTGTTGACCTTGGCGTAATGAGTCAAAACCAAATACGGATTGAAGTGTTTGATGCAGCGAGTCACTTTGCATAATAGGGAAACCTTTCTTTGATGGTAAACTTAGGTACATTAACACACCCTGAGTGCCAAACGCGCGTCCTAAAAGTATGAACAAAGCTGACTTAGTCCAAATTATCATCCAACATCTGGAAGAAAAACTTCAAGTGGCCCATGCATCGGCTCAGCTAGCCATTGATGCCGCGACAGATGAAGAAACTGTTCCCGAGCATAAGTACGATACGTTAGCACTTGAAGCCGCGTATCTTGCTCATGGACAAGCTATGCGAATCCAAGAGAGTGAAGACGAGCTGCGTCAATATCGCGCTCTAGTGACTCGCGACTTTAAAGGAGCACCTGTTGGTGTAGGTGCTTACGTCGTTCTCGCAGATGAGAATTTGCTTGAAAAACACTTCTTTGTAGGCCCTTGTTCTGGTGGTCTGACTGTTAAATATCAGGCTCAGGAAGTCTTTGTCTTAACAGCAAAATCTCCTCTTGGTCGAGCGTTATTCGGGAAAGAAGAAGGCGATGAGATTGATGTAAAAATAGGAGATAAAACAACTTGTTATGAAGTCGTGACGATTTGCTGACATCTCATGTATCACTCAGTGTTATGTTTAACACGAGTAATGTTAAATAAAAGAGAATGACATGAAAAAGCTTTTTACACTCTCATTGCTGATGGTCAGTGCTACTGGTTATGCAGCGCAGTGTCGTGTAGACATTAATAATGAAGTTCGTATGGATGGACAAAGCTTGGAGATTCGCCAAACGACGGGTGACAAAGCGGTTGTGGATGAAGATAACAACCTTTTCATCAAAGGTGAGCTAATTGAACTCAATGCCGACCAAAAAGCGGCGATTGAAGATTATCGCGAAAAAATGAACGCGTATATTCCACAAGCAAAGCAATTGGCGAGTGATGGTTTAGCGCTTGCAAATGACATCATCGATGATGTTGCGGAAAGCCTAGACGCACCTGGCGCGTTTGATAACGTCAAAGTCGCAGTACAGGACTTTTTCGCTGATGTTGAATCACGTTACTACAAAGATGGCGATTTCATTCTACCAGCGGAAAGTTTTGAGTCCATGACACAAGGGTGGACTGAAGACTTTGCAAAAGCACAAGAGATCTTCAATAAAGAGTTTTTAGCCAGTTCGTTGGATGCTTTATCGAAAAAAATGAAGGAAGAGGGAGGGATAAACCTCACTGCATTATCAGAGAGTATGGCTGAGCTCAGCGCGAAAGTAGAAGAGCGTTTAGCTGAGCATTCGAAAGAGGTAGAACAACAAGCAGAAGACTTGTGCGATTCGCTGGATGACATGGCAGGGCAAGAAGACGATCTGTTGAAGAAAATCCCTGAGCTAAAAGATTACCGAGTATTTACGATTTAATTACCCTTCAAAAAGTAGAACTCAATGGTATAAAGAAAGAGAGCACAATTGTGCTCTCTTTTCGTTTTTACATACTTGAACAAGTAATGAAAGCAAGACGATGTTATTCGTTTGCTCATTAACAACTTACTGCGCGTTCATCTGAGTGAGTTTATCGCCGACAGGTTTTGAGAAATTAAAACCATCATGCTGATCCCAGTTGATAGACCACGTCATTACCCCTGCATAATTCGGGTAATTGAACGCTGGTTTAACGGTGCCACATGAAGTGCCTTTGGTTAAACAATCTAGTGCGCTGATAATATTCTGTGTCGGAGCCTGACCTGAATTTGCCGAGCTAGGACCTGAAGGTAAGCCGATTGCGACTTGATCATCACGTAGTGGTGCAAACTGAGTGCCGTCGGCCAATTCAAAGCCTTCGATAAGCATTTTAGATTGCGCTACCATCATATCCACAGAGCCTTCTGGTGCACTGCCTGGCAGATATGGGTTTGGTAAACCACCGTTGTTATATAGCTGGACGTGAAGTAGGTCGAGCGTGCTGCGTGTCTCGTTAATCACAGGAATGTAAGCTCCCCAAATACCGCTGTAAGCCACATAGCCGCCTTGAACATAAGGATGCTCAGGTGCCATGGTTAGGTACATGTCGCCACCCATGTTTTGCTCTATTTGAAGCAAAGCACGACCAAGGCGAGCTTGAATTTGCGAGCCATGAACCAAGTTAGATCCACTCTCTAAATCCACATCAAGACCATCAAAGCCCCACTCAGCGATAAGACCTGTTAGGCTAGAGACAAAGTTGGCTTCATCTTGGTCGGTATTCAGCGTAATCGTGCCTTCTGCGCCGCCAAGAGAGAGAACAAACTTCTTACCTTTAGCTTGAAGCGCTGCCATGTCCTGCTTGAATTGTGTTGGATCGAGTGCTGGACAATCGCTGTAAATATCGCCTGAATATAGATTAAAGTGCACGGTACCATCACTGTTGCGGTCATTTTCGGCAAAGGCAATATCAATCACATCCCACGCATCAGCCATATCCGCTAGACGAATTGGACAGCCAGCCCCATTTACAAAATTGTGCCAGTAACCGATGAGTTTGTGACGTTTCTCTGCTTGCTCAACCACCGTAATTGCTGCCGCGTCAGACAATGCATTGCTTCCTGACAAATCCACAGCTTGGGCGCTAACTGTAAAGTTACCAAGTGCAGTTGGTGTCCAGTTAGCTGTGTAAGGTGCCGTGGTATCGGTTGCAACAATAGAGCCGTTGATCATGAAATCAACGTGTTTAATGCCTGAGGTTAAAGACGTTGCATCGGCACTTAATGCGAGGTTTTTGCCTAAGCCGACGGTTTGACCGCTACTTGGTGAAGTCAGTGAGACGACCAAATCTTTATCGCTGACTTCCACACCAACCAAGGACTCTGACGTGTTGTTATCATTATCGGTTGCGACGGCTTTAAGTTGGTTAGCGCCAATAAGTGTGGCGTTCCAAGTAACGGAATATGGTGCTTGAGTGGTGACCCCTAAGCTGGTGTTGTTCGCAAAAAACTCAACTTGCGTGACGGTGCCATCAGCATCGCTTGCGTTTGCCGTGATTTCGTTATTGCTGCCAGCGAGCACGACTTGTCCATCCGTTGGTGCCGTAATGGTAACTTGCGGTGGTGTCGAGCAAGCACCTAGGCCACTCCAAGCATCTTGCCAGTATAGCCCTTCACCTGGTTCGTAAGCCCATGTCGCATCCGAGGAACACCAACCAGCAACATCACAACGATATTTTTGGTTGAAGTGAGAAACCAGGTCGCCAACTTGATAACTCGTTCCCGCCGCGTAAGGCACTGCATCTGAACATCCGCCCGTCCCTGTTTCTGAATTACTAACAACAAGCGTTACTTCTTGGCTCATGGTTGCGAGGTATGTGTCATCAGTCGCTTGTGCTTTAAACGAATGTGTACCAGCATTCGCGGTCCATTGATATTCGTAAGGTACGCTGGTATCAATCGCAACGGATTGATTGTTCACGAAGAACTCAACTTGTGTGACCACACCATCAATATCATCAGCTTGAGCGGCTACGGTTAGGTTATCGCCTACATTAAGCACTTCTGTGCCTACTGGGCTTGTCAATGAAATGCTTGGTGGCGGTAATTCGACTTGTGGTTGAACTTGGATAGAAATCGTCGTGGTGGTAACGGCTCCCTCATTATCGGTCGCAATTGCGGTCAATTGCGAGACACCTTCAATAGCGGTCCAAGATGCTTCGAATGGTGCTTGAGTTACCACAGCAACCGTTTGGTTGCCTGCAACAAACTCAACTTGTGCGATTTGGCCATCTTCGTCGGCTGCGTTGGCTAGCAAGGTGATCGCACTGCCTTCGGGAATTTGTGCGTTGTTTGTTGGAGAGGAGAATGACACTGTTGGCTCTAGGTTGTTGCTTCCACCATCACATTGCCCTAACGCTTTCCATGCCTCCCAAGCCCCTGAATTGGTAACAGGGTCATTGCCTTGCGTCCAATACGCGGCCTCGTAAGCGGCTCCTTGCGTTTTTACTAAAGTGCCTGATGTATAAGTCGCAGTGCTGTCCCAGTCGGGTAAGCTTTGGCAGTTATAGGCTTGAGCTTGGTAGCTGACGCTGAGTGCTGCAACCATCGCTCCGTGAAGTAGAGTGACCTTCATTTTCCTCTCCTTGAGTCATGGATATAAATGAGAACAGAGTAATAACTAGCTGATAAATAGACATAAGGGGGAAAAAGCGAAGCACAATATTCTGCTTTTCGACACAGTATCACGAGGAACTATTCGTTCCTTACACCAAAGCTCATTATTTTTCGGCTCACTTCACGATGGGAGAATCATAAATTCTAAGCGTGTGAAAAAGACAAAAGTCGCCAGGTCTTAGAATGATGAATGTGAGATGTACGTTAAAATTTACAAGCTGAATGACTGTGAATTGTTTCAACTGTCGAGTATTTAACCGGAGTGCTCTTGTTGAATAGTGAATATTGCTATAGTGTACTAGTTAGCTAGTTCAATGATATTTTGTGTGAGTAGTATGACACAGCAAACCTCTTCTCAGCCTCGTGAGCATTTTGGCTCTCGTCTCGGATTCATCTTAGCAGCCGCAGGTGCCGCAGTTGGCCTTGGCAATATTTGGGGCTTTCCAACCCAAGCTGCCAGTAATGGCGGCGGTGCTTTCCTGTTGGTTTATTTGGTGATGATTCTTATCGTCGCATTTCCTATGCTGGTGGTTGAAATGGCGATTGGTCGTCATGGTCAAGCCAACCCGGTAGATAGTATGCGTTCGCTTACCAATCATCCGGTAGGTAAAAAGCTCGGCGGTATTGTGGGCTGGATAGGTTTAAGCGTACCAAGCGCTGTTTTAGCGTTTTACTCTATTGTCGGTGGTTGGTTGATCTGCTTTTTACTGGGTGCAATCACAGATCTAATGGGGTTAGAAGCTGCAACTCAATGGCTAAAGGGCTTTAGCGTTGAACGTAACTTGTTCGGAACCATTACTTTTTATGTGCTAACGATTCTCATCGTACAAGGTGGCGTAAAACAAGGTATTGAGAAGTGGTCCACACGTTTGATGCCAGCATTGTTTGTTCTGTTTGCCCTGCTGTTTGCTTACATCATGACGCAAAACGGTGCGATGGAAGGGCTAAAGCATTACTTGGTACCGGATTTCGAAAAGGTATGGGACCGCAAGTTGATTCTTGCTGCAATGGGACAGGGCTTCTTCTCGCTTACGATCGGTGGCTGTTCAATGCTGATTTATGGCTCTTACTTGAGTAAGAAAGAGAACCTACCAAAGATGGCGATGAACGTGACCATGGTAGATACTGCCGTTGCTTTCATTGCAGGGTTAGTGGTGATGCCAGCGATGTTTGTTGCGATGCAAAAAGGCGTTCAAATCTATGCTGAAGATGGCTCTCTATTAAGCTCTGATACGTTGGTATTTACCGTATTGCCATTGATGTTTGATAGCTTAGGTTTGCTTGGTCAATTGTTCTCTATTGTGTTCTTTTTATTGCTGACGATTGCGGCGCTAACGTCTTCCATTTCAATGTTAGAGTGTCCAGTGGCGTTAGTGAGTGAGCGTTTCAACACCAAGCGTAGCGCAACGAGCTGGGTTTTAGGTGGTCTCATCGCCTTGTTCAGTGTGGTGATTGTTTATAACTTTGGCGCTCTGTTTGGTATGGTCGCGACGGTTGCTACTCAGTATCTACAACCAACCGCTGCGCTCTTATTCTGCTTATTTGGTGGTTGGGTATGGAATCGCAACTCAAAAATCAAAGAGCTTGAGCAAGGTTGCCCGGAGTTTACGCAAGGTTGGTTTGGTAAGTTATGGCCTGCGTATGTGAAGTTTGTATGTCCAATTCTTGTGGCTACGGTCATCTGGGCTTCTTTCGGCTAACCGAAACGTCTATTGGACAAAAGAAAAGGGCTTGATGATCACTCATCAAGCCCTTTTTCATGTTGATTATTCCCCGTTTCAGTTACTCGCGGTGATTGCTGCGGGTTAACGGAATTGTCCTGCTTCTGGAAGAAAGTCAAAACCAGCAGAAGCCAGTTTTGCTTCTAGTGCTGTGCGATCAATATCGAAGAAAGCTACCAGTTTATCTAAGTCACCACCGAAGTCGTCGCGTAGCTTCATATTTACAATGCTCATGAGCATGACAGGATCCATGGATTCAAAGTTCGCTAGATTCATTACTTATCCTCAAAATCTGAAATCAGTAGGTTTGCCGCAGCAAATGCCGCTTTT
Organism: Vibrio sp. T13N; assembly: GCF_032970445.1. NCBI lineage: Bacteria > Pseudomonadati > Pseudomonadota > Gammaproteobacteria > Vibrionales > Vibrionaceae > Vibrio > Vibrio sp. T13N. Next base: position 80,456 of record NZ_JAWJYE010000005.1, on the reverse strand, counting down.
TCACGCACTTCTTTAGGCAGAGACTCATCCGCCGCAACATCGTTCAGCGCTTTAACAGCACATGAAATTGCCTGAGGAATGTAAGCTTGATCGCCACTACCAATTTGAGCATAAAGCTCACGAACCAGTTCACAACAGCCGTATACTTGCATGTTTTCTTTCCACTAAATGATAACTTATCTCAATATACACACAGCAGATTTGAAACTCAAAGTGCAGAGTTGTTTTGGCTCAAGTTGAGGAGTTGCTTGAGCGAGATTTAATCACTGCATTTGTACTTCTAACTGCTGAGTAACTTCTGGTGAAAGCTGAAGCTGTTTTGCCAGTTCTTGCAAATACGCTTTTTCCATGAAATTTTGCTCATCAGCAACAATCAAAGACGCGAGATAAATTTCTGACGCTTGTTGAGGAGAGGTCGCCTGATTAGCAATTTCAGCAGGATCGAGCGGTTTGTTTAGTTCTTGCTGAACGAGTTGACGTACGTGCTCATCTGCGCCCATATCCGCGAGGGCTTGCTCGATGCGGGCCATTTCCTCTTCATCGACATGGCCATCGGCTTTTGCGGCTCCAATCATTGCTTTTAAAATTAGTACACTGTGTTTGCTGTCATCGGGGTCAAAGGTCTCATGAACACCTTGACCGGACTGTTTGGCTTGCCAGTCGTTATAAACTTTGTAGGCTAATGCTCCAAGCGCAGCAGCGCCACCGACTTTTAATGCGCCCGAGCCTATTTTCTTGGTCATTTTTTTACTTTTCTTCGAGCCCATCAGCATACCGATAAGGCCTCCGCCAACGGCACCTGCTCCTAGCATTTTTAGGCTACTTGAGTTTGATGAGGATTTGATGTTGTTAGTTTGTTTACCTAACGCATCAGCCCCTTGCTTGAGTAAGTCTGATTTGAGTGCTTGGTTTAGAAGACTTTTTAAATCCATAACTGACCTCCTTTAGATGATGAAATCAGTTTAATAGCAAGAAGCTGAACCAAAGATTAACAAAGTGAATAGATCTAAAGGGGAGTAGTAAGGTTGCCCAGTAATAAAAAGGGTTGACCGAAGCCAACCCTTTTTAACTATTTGAAACTACTTCAAATGCGAACTCGTCTAGTGCTTACTTTAGTTGAGCTTTTACGTGCTCAACAATGTCAGTCATTGCGACTGCTGTTTTCTCACCAGTAGCACGGTTCTTGTATTCGAAGTTGCCTTCTTTCATTGAGCGGTCACCGATAATAATGGTATGCGGTACACCAATAAGCTCCATGTCAGAGAACATTACGCCTGGGCGTTCTTTACGGTCGTCAAATAGCACTTCGATGCCCATTGCCGTTAGCTCAGCGTACAATTTCTCAGCGGCTTCTTTCACTTCTTCTGACTTGTGCATGTTCATTGGAACGATCGCAACCTGGAATGGTGCGATTGCATCTGGCCAGATGATGCCGTATTTGTCATGGTTTTGCTCAATAGCAGCCGCTACGACGCGAGTGATACCGATGCCGTAACAGCCCATTTCTAGGATGACGTTCTTACCATCAGGACCAAGTACACCACAGTTCATCGCTGCGGAGTAAGCGTTGCCAAGTTGGAAGATATGGCCAACTTCGATACCACGCTTAAGCTGGATAGTGCCTTTACCACATGGGCTTGGATCGCCTTCAACCACGTTGCGTAGGTCTTCAACTTGACCAAGCTCTGCGTCACGACCCCAGTTAATGCCGAAGTAGTGTTTGCCATCGATGTTCGCACCCGCACCGAAATCACTCATTACCGCTACGCTGCGGTCAACGATGAACGGCAGTTTAAGACCAACAGGGCCTAGAGAACCAGGACCAGCACCGATAAGCTCACGAATTTCTTCTTCAGATGCCATTTCCAGTGGAGCTGCAACCTGAGGAAGGTTCTCTGCTTTCACTTCGTTCAGTTCATGATCGCCACGAATGATAAGCGCGATGATTGGTGCATCAACTTCGTCAGACGCTTTCACAAACAAAGTTTTCACTGTTTTTTCAATTGGCAGCTCGAACTGTTCAACCAATTCAGCGATTGTTTTTGCGTTTGGCGTATCTACCAACGTCATTTCTTGCGTTGGTGCAGCTGCTTCAGAGGCTGGAGCTAGTGCTTCTGCTTTTTCGATGTTTGCCGCGTAATCTGACTCGGTAGAGAATGCGATGATGTCTTCGCCACTTTCAGCCAGTACGTGGAACTCTTGAGAGCCGCTACCACCGATAGCACCGCTATCTGCTAGTACAGGACGGTAATCCAGACCCATGCGATCGAATGCTTTGCAGTAAGCATCGTGCATTGCGTCGTATGACTTTTGTAGGCCGTCTTTATCAATGTCAAAGCTGTACGCATCCATCATTGAGAATTCACGTGAACGCATTACACCGAAGCGTGGACGACGTTCGTCACGGAATTTGGTTTGGATTTGGTACAGGTTTAGCGGAAGCTGTTTGTAAGAGCTCACTTCATTGCGAACAAGGCTAGTGATCACTTCTTCAGCGGTTGGGCTAAGTACAAACGGACGAACATGACGGTCAGTAAAGCGAAGTAGCTCAGGACCCATCTTTTCGCTGCGGCCTGTCTCTTCCCATAGTTCAAACGGCTGAACAACGGGCATCAAAGTTTCGACTGCACCTGCATTGTCGATTTCTTGACGAACGATGTTTTCGACTTTACGCAGTACACGTAGACCAGTAGGTAGCCAGGTGTATAGACCTGAAGCCAGCTTACGGATCATACCTGCACGTAGCATGAGCTGGTGGCTCACTACTTCTGCGTCGTTTGGAGTCTCCTTCAGAGTAGAAAGAAGATAATTACTGGTACGCATTAAATTTATCCGTTTATTTAAGTTAGATACTCAAGCTTGAATAAGCTGGAGTATAGGAGTTCCCGAAAGGGAAATTTATTAGCCGCCTATAATATCAGCCAATTGCGTTTGTCAAAAGCTTTCAATAGCGGTAACCGTTATTAAGTTGCTTGTTGCTGTGAACTTTACGTTCAAGTCGAACAAATTTACCGCATATTCTTTGTCGTCCGGCTTGTTTTTCTTGTATGCAGGACGAGGATCTTGGGCCAGAACTTGTTCAATGACTGATCTTACATAGTCAGTATCGGATCGATTTTCTATCGTTGCTAATGCTTGAGCAGAAAAGTTGACTTGTGACTTTTCTGGTTCTTGGTCTGCGTATCCGCCTTGTGCTTCTGGAATAGAGTCCGAATAGGGGATATAGGGCTTAATGTCCACAATCGGTGTGCCATCCACGAGATCAACACTGCCTAGATCAAGATAGATTTGATCGCCTTGCTTAGTGACTCCTTTCACTTCAACGGCTGACATTCCGATTCCGTTTGGGCGGAAAGTCGAGCGTGAGGCAAAGACACCTATTCGTTCATTGCCGCCCAGTCGTGGTGGACGGACGGTTGGCTTCCAACCTGCTTCCAGATTTTGATCAAACAAAAATAACAGCCAAACGTGAGAGAACTGTTCTAGCCCACGCACTGCTTCAGGGCTATTCGCTGCGCCTAACAGTTTTACGCGTGCTTTCGCTGTTGGTACTAAGCGAGGCTGGCGCGGTACTGCAAACTTTTCTTTGTACGGTGTCTCAATGACGCCGATGGGTTCAATGGAATACATGGTGGACATCTTTAAGAATTCATTGAGATGAAAAGTATCACAAATTTCTCTTGCTTTTCTTGTTGATAATGATTATTAATTAAAATGTTATAACATAACATTTCGATTGAGAGGAAAAGTATTATGAAACCAGGAATCCACCCTGAATATCGTCCAGTGGTGTTCCACGACACCAGCGTAGATGAATACTTCGTTGTTGGTTCTACGTTGAAAACAGAGAGAACCATCGAATGGAAAGATGGCAAAACCTACCCTTACTTTACGTTAGATGTGTCGTCAGCATCCCATCCGTACTACACCGGTAAACAGCGAGTGGTTCAAACAGAAGGTCGTATTGCGAACTTCAACCGTCGTTTTGGTCAATTTAAGAGCGAAAAGGAATAAATCATGAAGGTAGTAAAATCATTAAAAAGTGCAAAAAGTCGTCATCCGGATTGCCAGGTCGTAAAACGAAGAGGGCGTCTATATGTCATTTGTAAGGCGAATCCGAGGTTTAAAGCAGTGCAGAAGTAATCGTTCTACATATTTCTGGCTTATGGTTTTGTTTAATTGATAATTTTGACTTAGCTGTTTTACATGGATGAAATATCTACACTTTTGTTTATTATTGGTTATAAAACTCTCTAATGGTCACAGTTTGTAACATTTAGGGCTTTTCTTTAACCTTCTACTCAAGTACCCTTCGCTCGCTTTTTTGACATTTTTGTCACATTTGCACAGGAATAAAAACAAGGAGGGAACAGATGAGTTCATCTGATTCAATTAAACAAAACTCGCCTAAGAAGCCGCTGTTTACGCGCTTTTTGGATACTGTCGAATATTTGGGGAACTTATTACCTCACCCGATCACACTATTTGCCATTTTCTGTTTAGCCATTCTGGTGATGTCGGGCATTGCAGGATACTTCGAAGTTTCCGTTGTAGACCCTCGTCCTGAGGGCGCAAAAGGTCGTGCCGCAGATGGCATGATTCATGTCGTCAGCTTACTTAACGCTGATGGACTCGAACTTATCGTTACCAATTTAGTGAAAAACTTTGTTGGCTTTGCGCCTTTAGGCACGGTTTTGGTTGCGATGTTGGGTGTTGCTATTGCCGAGTACTCTGGTTTGCTATCTGCAGCTATGCGTGGCTTGGTCATGGGCGCATCTCAACGCATGGTAACAGTGACTGTTGTTTTCGCTGGTATCATTTCAAATACGGCATCAGAGCTGGGGTATGTGGTACTTATTCCACTGGCAGCAATGCTGTTCCATTCTCTAGGTCGTCACCCACTTGCAGGCCTTGCTGCGGCATTCGCTGGTGTATCTGGTGGTTATTCAGCAAACCTACTTATCGGTACGGTTGACCCGCTACTGTCAGGTATTACTGAAACAGCAGCGCAAATGATTGACCCAACTTACACTGTTGGTCCAGAAGTTAACTGGTACTTCATGTTTGTTTCGACGTTCTTCATTGCAATCACTGGTGCGTTTGTTACTGAAAAAATTGTTGAGCCAAAGCTTGGCAAATACAGTGAAGAAGAAGCCTCAGAAGATTTGTCGAACGACAAAATGGGCGGCTTAACAGACATTGAGAAGAAAGGTCTAAAACTAGCAGGTGTTGCTGTACTGGTTGTTTCCGCGTTGCTTGCTTGGACGGTTGTTCCAGCTGACGGCATCTTACGTTCTGATGCAGGTACAATTGCAGGTTCTCCATTCCTGAAAAGTATCGTGGCATTCATCTTTGTGTTCTTTGCTATCCCAGGCTTTGTGTTTGGTAAAGTTGTTGGCACGATGAAGACGGATCGCGATGTAATTGATGCAATGGCGAAATCGATGTCTTCTATGGGCATGTACATTGTATTAGTTTTCTTTGCTGCTCAGTTCGTTGCTTTCTTTAAATGGACTAACTTCGGTCAGGTATTCGCAGTTGCTGGCGCTAGCTTCTTGCAAGAAATTGGCTTAACTGGCCCAATGTTGTTCTTTGCCTTCATCCTCATGTGTGGCTTTATCAACCTAATGATTGGTTCGGCATCGGCACAGTGGGCAGTGACGGCACCGATTTTTGTTCCTATGTTGATGCTTGTTGGTTATGCACCGGAAACGATTCAGGCTGCTTACCGAATTGGTGACTCGACGACAAACATTATTACTCCAATGATGAGCTACTTTGGTTTGATTCTTGCCGTAGCAACTCGTTACATGAAGAACTTAGGTATCGGTACGCTGATCGCGACCATGCTACCTTACTCAATCTGCTTCATTGTAGGTTGGAGTGTGCTGTTCTACCTATGGGTATTCGTATTTGGTTTACCAGTAGGCCCTGGCGCAGCAACATACTACACACCGTAAAAAACGGTTACCTCACACAGCTCCATTACAAAAGCCTGCGAACGTCGCAGGCTTTTTTATCGATCCAGATTGTGTGCAAGCAGGTTTGCTTGGTTATCGATGTCGTTTTATAGCTGAAAACGCATCAACAAAGGGCGATAAAAGTGCTGAGTGAGCCAGCACAAGCTTTTCCAAATTACGCGTTTGTACCAAGGTAAGTGCGCAATATAAACATAGCTAAATTCAATTTCTGGCTGGGCTTTTCGGTTGCGTTTAAAAGCTGGAGCCCCTGAGCTCATATTAAAGCGACGCTGGCATATCATTGCATGGCGGATGGTATAAGCAGATATTCTTCTATACAGCGCAAAACTCTTCGGCTTATTGGTATCGTAGCCAAAAATTGGGCAAGTCATGTCGTTATCAATTTCTACTATGCCTAACGTAGCCAGCATCTCTCCTTGATAAAACAGTCCCACTAAATGCACTAAGTTATTCTGGCTAGCCTGTTTTAAATATTGGGTTGAAAACTGGATGTTATTCCGGCTGTATTTATCAAGGTAAAGCATGTCATATAACACTTTGGCGCACTGAAACTCTTCATCAGTAGCCAGAGGCTTAAACTGCCAATCTTTATCATTAAACAGCTTGAAGTCTTTTGTTAAATCTCGGTTGAAGCTGAATGCTTGCCAATCCTCAAGTAAATACACTTGTCGTGTTACCAAGCTTTGCCATTGTTGCTGTTCTAATCGCTGAATTAAGTGTGAGTACTGAAGTTGGTTGAGGGAGCGAAGCACCAAGGGAAAGGTGGGGTATTGATCGAGTGCCACGCGACGCAGTTCATCAAGGTTTAAGGATTCCCATTGTTCGCTATACATATTGGTGGACAAGCACTGATTGTTGAGCGTTTGGACTTGATTCAATCCAGCCAATGATAAGATTGGTTTAGTCATATTAATAAGTAGCTTACATATCCATCGTACAGCCACATTTTGGACTTTGTGAAGCTCTTCTTCGGCGTAGCCACTAAGCAGTGTCATAGGGGACACGGCATAACAGTTGTTTGGTATTTTTGGTGTTACGGAGTAGGGAATGGCAACATCATCGATATAGTAGCAACCAAAGCTTGCTGTGCATTCATCAATAGGATTCGACTGCATAAGAGTGATAAAGGTTTGATGCCATTCTTGAGAGGAAAGTGTCATGATCGCAACGCTTCTCCATTCCACTCAATATCAACGGTAGAAGCGGCGCTCCATTTTGCCTTGTTCTGCCTAGCTAACCGGAGTAATTCAAACACACTCCGGATTTGGCTCCCGACCGGTAAGTTATGCTGTTGCATAACATTCACTCCAGACCACCAATCTTGCCAAGTTCGGGCCTTGAACAGGGATAACCCACCTTCAGCGATGAGTGTTATTGGCCCTAAATGATGCAATCGCTGTTTGGAAGGACTGGTAAACTCCATATTAGGAAGCAGTTGATTGCATCGAGACGAGAGTAGGTGCAAACCACTGGTGGCTCTTGGGTTACATTCAATCACGTAGAGTTCATTTTGTGATTTGATGAAGTCAAACGACACTTGCCCATGATAAGTATGACGTTTACCAAAAGCGGCGATAAATGTATCTAGTCGTCCGCATGAGAGCGGCTGAAAAGCACTGGCGGCCGAGCCGTTTACACAGTATTTCGGCACATAAGCTTGGTGTGCTTTAAGGTCACCATGTTCAAAAATCGCATAGTTACACACCGGAGTCCCATGGATTTTTTGTTGCTGAACCCAAGGGAAAAGGGGTGATATCGTGGCGGCAGAAATAGACTGAGTTGTCACATCTCTTATTACTTGCCCGCCAAACCGAGAGTAAACTGGCTTTAGAACGGTTCTCTTATTAATTTCAATCTCACTTTTATCAGCGACCAAACGAGTTTTTGGAAGTGTAATTTCTGGCAAGCCTTTAAGTTGTTCAAAGACGGTCAACTTGTTGTGTAGGGCATTGAGCAGCGCCACATCGGGAAGAAAAAAATCTACTTCTGGACATTGTTTGGCAACATGAGCCAAGTAATACACTTCTTCACAAGTGGGTATCACCATATCAATACGCATCTGAGTAATGATTTTTAGGATCTGCTGTTGATAGGTGGGAAACGCAAATCGAGGTGAAGCGGTGGGTATATAAGACTCGATGCCTCGCAAAAATGATCCCAGAGGCTTTTTTAGCGAATCGGTGAGAATTACTTCATGGCCATGATGCATACACATGGTTGCCCACTCTAGTGCAACTGGTGCTCGGGCTCCGGTGATTAAGACCCGCATATGTTCACCACACGTCGTTGTTTATTCATTGGCGTCCAAATAGGCGCAGGGCGGTAACTAAATCTGACAGGATCAAGCCGTAATTGGTCAAACAACTTTATCAAGGCTTGATGTATAACCCTATGGTGGTGAACATCCGCTTCAATTTGAATGGTTTGTGACCCTGTTTGGGTGATTCGGTAATCCACGCGACCTTGGGCAGATAGTGTTATAGCGCGGTAGATGAGATCTGGTAACACCGTCACTGGGACGTGGTTTGAGTTTAGCGTGAGGCGATCACCACATCGTCCGGCAATTGCGCCAAGAGGTTCAAATACGCCATTATCCTGTTTATTCTCAATAATATCGTCGAGCTGATAACGAATAATTGGCTGAGTTTTACGACGAAAATCGGTAATGATTGGGCTGTAATGAGTACGTTCGGTATTCAGCCAATGTTTTTCGATGTAAACAACATCTTGATTCCAGCGCATTTGTCCATGCTGATCAGTACATGCAAGAAAACCTTCAGTACATTGATAGACTTCATGGAGTTCGCTGTCGAACCGTTGAGAAATATAGTGACGGTCACTCTCGGTTAGAACCTCTGCCCCAGAAATGATCCGCTGTGGTTGAATTGCGGGTTGACCAAATTGACCGCTGAACTGGGCGCAGAGCTGAAGAGCTTGCGCACTACCAACCAAAAGCGTGGGTTGGAACTCATCCAGCTCTTTTATCCATTCTTGGTAAGGTTTGGTTAAATCGGCATAAAAGAATGTGACAGGCCCTTTCGCGACGGATTTATACAGTGGGCTGTTGGCTCGCAAGGCTAGTGCAATTCGGTGCTTTTGCCATAGGTTGGGCAAAAGGCGAGCCAATATATTGCCGGCCCACAGTTGTGTTTCCTGCTTGTCAGCAAGAAACAGCCCGCGCATGCCTGATGTGCCCGAAGAAAGCCCAACCGTAACATCACCAACTTTCGAAGCGGCAAAGTTGCGTGACTGCTCTGCTTTGAGTGCCTGCTGCATTAACTGTTCAGCATCTAAGCCCTTCGTATTTAACTCTGAAAGGTTCTCCATCATGGTTTGCTTATTCATGATAGGGAAATCACTGAGTGGTGCACCTTGAAAAGAGCGGTAATACGGTGAATGACGGCATACCCAATCCAAGTGTTGCGTTAAGTGTTGTTGCTGCCACGCTTCGACTTGTTCCCTTGAGCCGAAAGGGCGGTAGCGGGTTCGCCAGAATTCTGAGATAAGCGTTCTCACTTCATCCATCCTTCTTTGATTAGCTGCTGGATAGTTTCCTGACAGTGTGAAGGTACGAAGCGAACAACGTGGTGGGTTCGTTGGTAGCAACTTCTCAACTCGGAGAGGGTGTTTTTATAGGCTTTTGTGTCATCGCAAAGCATATTCGCCAGCCAATGCTGATCGATATTTTCACTCAAGCTCTCGATTAACCAGCATGCATCGGCGAGTAAGAACAGCCAACTTTGGTCTCTTTTAACCAGCAAGCCCACTTGGCCAGCTGCATGGCCTGGCAAGCTAACCATATAAATAAGTCCATCGTCGAACATGTCTTTACAGAGCAAGTTAACCCCTTGGCACTGAGGAAGAATTTGGCTGATTGGCACAGAAAAATCACCATGAATGATGAAGTTAGATTCTAGTTGTGGAGGGAGCAGAGCTTTTAGGTAGCCTTTTCTTACGCCTCCAATTCGACCACTTTTAGTAATCGCATCTACCCCTTTTTGTTGGCAATGCAATTGAGAGTGAGAAAACTCAGACACGGCGGCAATGTGATCAGCGTGGAAGTGGGAGAGCACTAAATGCTCAATATCATGAGGTTTGAGATTTTCTTTTGCTAACTGCGCAACAATCCCATGTTCTTGTTGATAGCGGCAAGGTGTTGTCCAAGCATAAAAACGTTCAGGGAAGGGACGAGTCGCGCTAAAAAAGTGCTCGTGATATCCCGTATCAAACAGGATGTTGCCTTGTGTTGGGTGCTGAATTAACGCAACGGCTGCCGGAAATGCTCTAGGCTTGATACCAGAGCCTGGTTTGACAACAAAGCCTGGGTGTACGCAGTGTCCAGCCTCAAAGATTTTTATTTTTAGACCAGTTTGCATACTGCTGTATTCCTTCTTGAATTGAAAAAAGCGGTTGGTAATTCAGGTTTTTTATCGCCTTGCTGATATCCAGAGTTTGATGATAGTTAAACAATCCTGCGCTGTATGAAGTGAGCCTTGGCTCTGGCTGATGTGGTAAGCGCCTTCGTATTTGCTCACTGAGCTTTAATAATGGTGATATCACACCGTATGGTAATGATTGTAACGTTACTTTTAGGTTCAACCCCACACATAAAGCTTGTAGAACAGTCTCAATTGGCATTGGTTCGTTGTTGGAAATATTGAAGACATCACCATGCTGAAGCTGGTCTGCCTGAGTGCAAGCGAGCATCGCCGCATGGGCAACGTTGTCGACATAAGTTAGATCAACCACTGGGTTTCTACCCGATGGCAGAAGCAGAGTGTTGTTTTTTATCGCCTTAAGCACTCTTGGGATAATCGCGCGATCGTTGGGGCCAAAAATGCCACGCGGTCTTAAAATGATCGCTTTGCTTTGGCCTTTTATGGCTTCAAGTTCAGATAGGTATTTGGTGTGTGCGTAATCATTACACCAGTGTGAAGCAATGGCGTCGGTTTCTCTAATATTCCAACGGTCTTGATGGTCAAAATAGACGCTGGTGGAGGAAATATGGATAAAGCGCGAGATTTGATGCGAATTAGCCGCACTGACGAGGTTTTTGGTGGCATCTACATTGGCTTGATAAAACGCTTCCCACTTGCCCCATGGGCTTGAGAGAGCGGCACAATGGATGACTGCATCCATGCCGTGGCATACCGCATGAACAGCAGAGTGGTCTCTCAAATCGACTAAATGTGGGATAACATCGAATTGCTCAGCGAGTTGTTTAGCGATGACTGAATTTCGCGCTGTAAAATGCAGCTCATGTTGCTGGTGAAACATTCTTAGAATTGCGCTACCCAACATCCCACTGCCACCAGTGACTAATATCTTCATAGTTTTAGCACTCCCATCCCTAGTGACAACCCTGCGGCGGTGCCAGCTAATAACACATGTTTTCCTGCTGTTTCTGGCTGATTACGCAGCCAGTGTAAGTTAATTGGGAGTGAGGCGGCGACTTGGTTTCCCAAAGTCGAAAAGTGATTAACTGTTTTCTCGGTTGGTAACCCGGTGAGTGATGGCAGTTTTTTTAATCCGTGCGCACTGGCTTGATGCGGAAGAAAATAATCAATATCGCTGAGTGTTACCGGAGAGGAGTCAAAGCCTTTTTTTAGAAACGCCGGTAAGGTTTTACGCACATGTTTAAACAGTGCTTTGCCCTCCATCTCAAACTGGCAGCTTTTTAAATAGGCTTGATGCTCTGAGGTGTGAGGGTTGACGTGACTACCTCCGCCCTTAATTTGACAAAATGAATACCCGGTATGATGCGTTTCAAAGTGACTGGTGAGCAATCCATCACCGTTTTGTTCTTCGAGCAAAAATGCGGCGGCACCGTCTGCGAATAGGGTTGCAACTTCTGGTTTGAGCGTAAAATTTCGATTCAGTGTGATGCCAGTGGCGAGCTCACTGGTAACAATGAGAATCCGACGGTATCGTTTTGCGAAGAATAGACTCTGAGCAAGATCAAGCGCAGAAAGAAATGATAAACAGGTGCTGTTCAAATCAAAACTTTCTAGCCATGTTGGAGCGTCTAACGCGGCGAGAACCGCTGAGGCGTCGTAGGGCAGAGACTGGTGGTGAGTGCCGCTGGCGTAGATAAGGAGATCAATGGAGCCCAAGGTATATATGTTTCCTAAACACTGCTCTATCGCCTGCACCGCCATGTAAATAGCGGTCTCTTTTGTATTGGCTACATGACGATATTCAACGTCGAATTTATTTCGGCAGGTCCCAGGCGCCAATTTTAGGAAGCGATCCATCTCTCGATCTGACCATTGATTCGTTGGCAGGTAGCTTCCACTGGAAACGATGTTAAAGCCCATTATTCTCTATACATTTATTAAAAACGTCGTTCAAAATAAACCACGTTGCATATTGAAGCTATGGCGAGCGAGATGAAAAATAAACAGAACAAAACAAATGGGAGTAAGAGCACGCTTTGGGTGCAATACTGAAAATGAATTTTCAGTAATGAGCCAGGCTTTGATTTGCTGGCTCAATATGAATAGAGTGAGTATTACTTCTTAAATTTAGCCAAAATACGATCTAAATGGTTCGCAAATTCGCGGCGATCGGTTTGGGAAAGCGCAGCGGGTCCACCTGTCTGAATTCCGCTTGAGCGCATGGTTTCCATGAAGTCGCGGATATTTAGACGAGCTTTGATAGTATCTTTTGTATAAAGCTCGCCACGTGAACTGAGGGCTTGAGCGCCTTTAGAGATGACCTCATCTGCAAGCGGAATGTCTGATGTGATCACCAAATCGTTGGCCTCCACACGCTTGACGATTTCGTTGTCAGCGATGTCAAATCCAGCTGGAACTTGCAGCGAGTGGATGTTGTCTCTTTTGGGCACCGGGACAACGTGGTTGGCGACAAACGTACATTCAATCCCCGTGCGTTCGGCGGCACGCACAATGGTTTCGCGGATGACTTTCGGACACGCGTCTGCATCTACCCATAACTTCATGATGACTTCTCACTTAGCTTGGCTTCTAGCTCTTCAATGCGAGCGACTAGTTTTTTCACCGTGCTTTCTAGCGCTGCAAGACGATCATTATCGGTATGCGCTTGCGCTGCGACTTCAACCTTGGGAACACGCTGAGCGCTTTTCCAACTTTTTATTGCGGTGATTAATGCAGGCATTGGGACGGGCGTTTTCAAGCGTGCTTTCACTAACGCTACGGTTGGTTCTTTTCCTTGTTGTTGCAGTTGTTCCATTACCGCTTCTAATTCTTTAGTAACGTCTTGAGTTAACATTTTTAATCCTTAACAACGATATATCTATCATCATACGTTGAGTCCCCTAATTTGGCGAATAGCAATTTGGAATGTGCGGTGTGAGAGATCTCTTACATGGGTTGTGAGAGAAAACGATTTCGTGAGCGGAAAAATAGAAATTACAAACATCAAGTTATTGATAAATAATGATTTAACAACTATTTAACCAATGTGGCGTATAAATATTTATCTAGTATAGATTGTCAATTTTTAGGAAAGGCGTAAATTGAGAGTTGTCAGCAGGAAGCAGACATGGAACAGGAAAGCACCAAGGATTTGGTTATCGTCAGGAAGACGATTTGGTTGGTCAGGATGATTAATCAAGCATGGAGCGTAGGACATTGTAAGGACACTATCATCAATAGGATGTTGATGACTAAGGATAGACAATGGACCCCTCTAGGATAGAGGTTATGGACAGCGTCAGGAAGATGCAAGGGACACCGCTCAAGGAACAAGTGATGTGTGCTAACGGGGAATGTTAGCTATCAGGATGATAAGGACACCGCTAGGACGGCGACGTAAGGAATAAGCTGACGGAATCAGCCACTATTATGGATGATGCATGGAGCACTTTTAGTAGCCGGACTGCTGCGAGTAAGACCATGACCCCGATACTTATGTGTCGGGGTCTTTCTTATATAAAAAGATACCTAGTCGTTCTCGTTGAATTAAGCACCTCGAGGTGACGTGGGTATATCAATATCACAAAATTTATAAATTCCTAATAACACTTAATAAAAAACAATCCAGATCAATATCCTTTCCAATCAGTTGGTTTAACTTTCGGCTTCTCTACAAGGTGTTATGCCCCGCAGCTATTGAGCATATTCAAGCTCATCGAGTTTGTGATCTGCGGATAAATAAAGTTTGTTGTAATCAAGGAACAGATGTGGCCATAGTAACCAGAAGAATGCTTCTTCTACCCTACAATGAGTCGTTGCAACTAGAGTTCGTCATGCTGAATTGCTGTGCGAAAAACCGTGCTGAAATGAACGGTCCGTATACTGTCGCGTCTGCCAAACAGATGTTTGAGAAAATACTGGATGATGAAAATATTTATAGTATGGCGGTGCTAGAAAGCACCAGTCGTGACTATATGGGGCACGTGTTCATTTCCCATCTCGATTCCGAGCCTGAGTTAGGGTTTATTTTTGATAAATCTTATTGGGGTAAAGGGTTAGCGACAGAAGCTCTAAAAGCGTTTTTCCCAAAGGCGTGCCGTGAGCTGGGGCTACATAAGGTGAAAGCTAATGTGAATAGCAACCATCAAGCTTCTATGGCGGTGCTGAAAAAACTGGGATTTGTTGAAACAAAAGAAAGTAAGGATCTATATGGCCCTTACTTTGAAATGGAATTTACAAGCGATGCGGTGGTAGGTGAAAGTTCTGCGGCCTGAAACCGACCATGGTTAACTCCCCTTGGTAGCAATCGTCACCAAGAGATGAAAACTCAAATTGATACACCGTATGCCAACGCCAGACTCCGTCTGGCGTTTTTAGTTTATGGGCACCAAAGGCGATGCTGATTAATTGGAGATCCAATTGCTCACATTTACGCGTGATTGCCACTTTTGCGAGTTCGGCTTGACGACGTTGTTGCCAAAACAGATAACAGAAAAAGCATAGCCCTAAAATTGCTAAAAGATCACCAATCATCCCTGAACCTTTATTATCCCTTTGTTGCTTGTTGTAAGCTTACTAGCGCGTTTGCTAGTTCTTCAGATGGATTTGAATGTAGCAAGGGCAATAGCACCATTCTTAACTCTGGTAGCATCACTAAATCGGCAAATAACTGATTAAATAGGGCTTGATTACCGGTTTGAGCTAAACGCAGCAAAAACTGTTCTGCTACCTTTTCATTGGCTAGTAAGTGCCAAGCTCGGCCAGCCACGCCAATCAGTACTTCCTGATGGCTTAAACGAGGGCTTTGTAAAATCGCTTCTAACACTGGCGAGGCAATGGCTGTTGGTGCGCCAGCCAAAGCTCGGATAAGCGCTGAAAGTAGGAAGAGATCCGGTTCGCTACTTGCGATTTCTTGTTGTGCTTTGTCGGCGATACGCTCAGCTAAACGCTCTTGTAACTCTACATGCTCAAGCGCACCCAACAGAGCATAAAGTGGTTCATTCGGTAGGTGGTTCAATGCTTTGCGTATCATTACCCCGTTTTGCTCTTTGTCCAAACGAGCGGCCATGTCGGTGATTCCTTGCAGACCTACGGTTTGCCAATTATCCCAGCCTAAGCCACCTGAAAAGTAATGCTGAGTGTGCTCATAATATTGGCTGGTAGGAAGATCGAGATTCGCGCGGACCTGGCTATGGAACACGGCCATTTTGTCTTCGGAAGGTTTGAACGTATATGGGTTATTAGACAGCTTTTGCTGTTGCTCTTCAGTGATATCATCATTGAGGCGTGTTCCCATGGCTTCCACTACGTATTTAATGAAATTGCCGATATCCGCTTGCTTTAACAAACCGCGCTCGTCCAATTCAAACTTTAGAAACCAAATCCAAGGTTGCTTTTGTTCATTCCAATAAGCGATGGCAAGGTGTGCTTTACGCTGCATTGGAAATGGATACGGTGCTTGACCTTTTTCTACATCGGCAAACTCTTTCTTAGCGATGGTTTTGATACGACGACCAAGATCGAAGATTTGATAATCACAGCGGCTGTTGTTCAACAGTTGAGTGAGGGTTTGAATGTTTTCCATTAAATACGACGTCCTAACGTTCTTTTCACAAGAAATGGTATCATTCTCGGCTAATTCAAGGTTCGAGATAGAATTAATGGTAACAAATACTCAATTGGTCGACTTACTTCACCAACTTGAAACGCAGCTTAAAGAACATAAGTTGTGGCAACACACTAGGCCTTCAGAGCAAGCCTTACAAAGCGTGGAGCCATTTGCGATTGATACGTTGCATCCTCATGAGTGGTTGCAGTGGATCTTTATAGACAGAATGCACGTGCTAGTGGAAAACAACCAACCATTGCCAAGAGGGTTTTCTCTCGAGCCCTATTTTTCAGAAGCGTGGAAGCAGGAACCGCAGTTCGCAGAGCTGCTTGTTACAATCCGAACCATTGACGAACTGTGTAAGTAAACGAATGCTAGAACAAGAAATAGCGCGATCTTCAGAACCAGTGGAACTGGAGATCGTTTATCAGGATGAATATTTTGTAGCGGTTAACAAGCCTGCCGGCATGCTGGTGCACCGCAGTTGGTTAGATAAACACGAAACTCAGTTTGTCATGCAAACTTTGCGCGACCAAATTGGTCAGCATGTGTTCCCATTGCATCGTCTGGATCGTCCAACATCTGGTGTGCTCGTGTTTGCTTTGTCGAGTGAAGTCGCGTCACAAGTCATGCCGATGTTTGCTGAACATAAAATGGAAAAGACATACCACGCAATAGTACGCGGTTGGATTGAGGAAGAGGGCGTCTTGGATTACGCGCTCAAAGTCGAGTTAGACAAGATTGCGGATAAGTTCGCTTCACAAGAAAAAGAAGCGCAAGAAGCGGTGACGGAATATAAACCGTTGGCTAAAGTGGAAGTTCCCTATTCGACGGGTAAATTTCCTACAACGCGTTATTGCTTAGTTGAGATGAAACCTAAAACGGGGCGTAAGCACCAACTTCGTCGTCATATGGCGCATCTACGCCATCCTATTGTGGGTGATACAACGCACGGAGACGGCAAGCACAACAAGCTTTATCGCACAGAGTTTGATTCTCATCGCTTGCTACTGCACGCTTCAGAGTTACGGTTTGTCCACCCATTTACCGATCAAGAGGTTGTCATGACTGCCAATATTGATGAGACTTGGCTGCAATTGTTTACTCGTTTTGAGTGGGATGAATCAATGATCAACCGATAATGGGATTAGTTAGATCTAGATAATGATTGAGTACAAATAAAAAGGGTTAGCATYRATGCTAACCCTTTTTTAATATTTAAGACTTAACGTTTTACTTTAGTTTTTCGAGATCCGCTTCGATCTCTGCGATCTTGCTCGAAACGACTTTTTCTAAATGACGAAGGTCTGAAAGAATTTTCTCTTTGACATCAACCTCAGGTTGTTTCGTTGGCTTAGTGATTTTATTCAGTTCATCAATGACCAATGTGAGGTTACGGTTGATTTCCGTTACTTCTTTATATTTGTGACTGCCACTGTCCACAAGAACATTTTTGATTTGGCGCGGGTATTTGAATTTAACGCTTTTGGCGAACAGCTCGCCTTTTTGCTTGTGGAAATAGATCTTGAGCACGTCTTTGTGTGCTTCTTGGCGTAGGGAATAACGTTCAATCTGCTTAGGGTCGTGAATACCCAAACCAGTGAGGTGGGGATACATAGGCTACCTCTATTACATCGAATTGATATTGATATAACTGTAGCAGCCTATGTATGAGCTAGATAGCTGATATTTAGCCAAAATGCTTAACTTGTGGGCAAGATCGCTCTCGCCCTGAACCGAAAAGATTGGCAGGTTTGATCTAAGCTGCGACCTCATCAGATAACTTTTCGATCAATCTCTCTCTTAGCTCATCTTGTTGTTCTTCACTTAATCTTCCCCCTGCATCACTGGTTAAAATAAACAAGTCTTCTGCTCGCTCACCAATGGTGGTGATTTTTGCACCATGAAGGTTGATATTTAAATCAGCAAACGTACGGCCTACTTTGGCCAACAGCCCTGGTGTGTCTAGCGCGACAAACTCCATCAACGTGTGTTTTTTACCTTTGGTTGGTAAGAAGTCGACTTTGGTTTTTACATTAAAGTGCTGAAGTTTGTTCGGAGTACGGCGTGTTTTAATCTTGGTTGGTCGGCCCGCCTCTAGTACATGGGTGAGGTGCTTAATCACCGCGGCGTGACGAGACTCATCGATCGCTTCGCCATGTTGATCGAGTACCATAAAGGTATCAATCACGTGCCCATCTTTGCTGGTCATTATTTGTGCGTCGTGTACATTAAAATTACGCCTATCTAACTCCGCCACGACCGTCGCAAATAAAGCAGGCTGGTCTTTCGTATATACAAACACCTCAGTGCCGCCACGAGTGGCTTTTTTACTGATCAAGACCAAAGGCTTAGTCGGATCTTCCATGCGAAGTAAGTGTTCGCAGTGCCACGCGATTTGCGTATGGGTATGACGAAGGAAATAGTCAGCTTTGAAGCGTTGCCACAATACTTCAATTTCGCGCGCGGCAAACCCCTCTTTGCGCAGCATTGCAGAGGCCATTTGTTGGTTGTGGCGAATTCGCTCACGCACATCGACAGGATTCTCTAACCCTCTACGTAAAGCACGTTGTGTGGAGTAATAAAGCTCTGCCAGTAAGGTTCGTTTCCAAGCATTCCAAAGTTCTGGGTTGGTTGCACAAATATCTGCAACTGTCAGGCACACAAGATAATCGAGAGATTCTTCGTCTCTGACTTTTTTGGCAAATTCGGTAATCACATCGGGATCATAAATGTCTCGGCGCTGTGCGGTGACGGACATTAATAGATGATGCCTTACCAACCAAGCGACAAGTTTGGCCTCGGGCTTTGATAAGCCATGCTCAATACAGAAGTCGTAAGCCTCACCTTCGCCTATAACAGAGTGATCGCCGCCACGTCCTTTACCGATATCGTGGAAAATAGCGGCAATAATCAGCAGCTCTTTCTTTTGCATCCGTGGGTAGACGTCACAACAAATAGGGTGCTTCGCATGATTGTCTGGGTCACTAAAGGTATTAATGTGTTTCAGTAAGCGAATACTGTGCTCATCAACCGTGTAGGCGTGGAATAAGTCAAACTGCATTTGACCAACAATTTGGCTCCATTGCGGTAAATAGGCCGCCATAACCCCCAATCTGTGCATCAGGCTGAATGCTTTATGCAGAGCATTAGGGTGACGACATAACGCCATGAACTTTTCACGCGCAGCAGGAATGGTGTGCAAAAATTTGTTGAGTCGACGGCGCGCGGTGCGCAGCTGACGTAGTGTTGGTGGGCTCACCCCTTCAATGGTTGAGTCGTTCGCGATATGTAAGAACATATCCAGAATAGTTTCTGGGCGAGCTTGAAACAATGCGGGTTTCCGCGCTTCAATCAAAGAGCCACGACGTTGGAAGTCGGCATCGAGAATCTCGGCACTTTCTGTCGCACCACCATTAATGATCGCTTGATCAAAAAGTTTGAGTAGCATTTTATTGAGCTCTGCCACACGACGAAGTGTGCGATAGAACTCTTTCATCATCATTTCTACGCCTCGGTTGCCTTCACCGACGTAGCCTAGATTTTCCGCAACTTGTGCTTGATGGGCAAAGGTTAAGCGGTTGTCATAGCGGCGAAGCTCCATGTGCAGAGCGAAACGCACTCGCCAAAGGAAGTCCTGACATTCAACCAATTCTCGGTATTCTGCGTCAGTTAAAAATCCATATCGGCTCATTTCCAGCAATGACGTGGCACCAAAGTGACGCCGGGCGACCCAGCTTAATGTATGAATATCGCGCAGCCCGCCAGGGGTCGACTTAATGTCTGGTTCTAAGTTGTAGGTCGTATCGTGGTAACGGGCATGGCGTTCTCGCTGCTCTTGAATTTTAGCGCGATAAAACGTTTCACTTGGCCAAAAGGAGTCTGATAACACGACTTTCTTCAGTGCCTGAAAGGTATCCTCGCTGCCACACATTAGACGCGCTTCTTGAAGGTTTGTCGCGACGGTCAGATCGGCTTTACCAATTTCCGCACATTCGTTAACGGTGCGAACAGCGTGTCCGACCTCGAGTTTTAAATCCCACAACAGCGTAATGAATTCGCTGATTTTTGCTTCTAGTGCGGTCGGCAGCTTATTGTTCGACAGAATCAAAATATCGATATCGGAGAGCGGATGCAGCTCGCCACGCCCATAGCCACCCACGGCAACTAGAGAAATGTTGTAAATATCTTTGAAGCCAAAATGTTGCCACAAACGATTCAGAAGCAGATCCATGTATTCTGCCCTGGCTAAAACCAAGCTTGTTACCGGATGATGATTGAGAAACTCTTGGTTTTGATCGGAGCTAAATTTCTCTAACTCTTGTTTGAGCTCTCCGATATTGATTTGTTCATCGGAAAAGGTAAGAGGGGACTGAAGTGTCATATTTGCCATCCGTGCAAGCTAATCTAGTTACAATCTAACAAATTTGTGGCAGATAAAAAATATCCCCGCCGAAGCAGGGATATAGTAAACAACGAGTGGTCGTTAGCTTTACGCGTTTTTCATTAGGCGAGGAATCGTATCGTCGCTACGAAGCGTCAGTACTTCACAACCTTCTTTTGTTACAACAATGGTATGTTCCCATTGCGCAGAGTTCTTGCCGTCGCCTGTGTAAACGGTCCAATCGTCTTGAGCGTCAACAGAGCAACCAAATTTACCTGCGTTAATCATCGGCTCAATAGTAAAGCACATGCCTTCTTTTAGTACGCGGCGGTCTTTGTTCTTGTAATGAACCACTTGTGGTTCTTCATGGAACTCATCGCCGATACCGTGGCCACAGAAGTCTTTCACAATAGAAAACTTGTTGCGAGGGTTGTTTTTGTTGTTCTCTTTGATGTATTTCTCGATAGCTGTACCGATGTCACCAACTGTTGAACCTGGCTTAACGGTACGCATACCAACATACAGTGCTTCTTGAGCAACCATACATAGACGTTTGTTTGCAGGTGAAACATCACCGACTAGGAACATCTTAGAAGTGTCACCATGGTAACCTTGAGGACGCACGCTCAGATCCGCATTTTCGTCATTTGGAACGATTACGGTAATATCAACGTTTAAGATGTCGCCATCTTTTAGTACCGCTGGCTTCATTTGACCGTTGCTACCGATTTCGTCTTTTTCTGCTGGAATACCGTGGCATACGATATGGTTGATTGAAGTACAAATCGACTTAGGGAAACCATGGTAATCAAGCGGAGCAGAGTATGCGCCTTTTTCTAGAGCGTACTCATGACAGATTTTGTTCAACTCTTCTGTCGTCACACCAACTTTGATGTGAGGTTCGATCATTTCTAGAATCTCTGCGGCCAGCTTGCCCGCAATGCGCATGCGTTCTATTTCTTCAGCAGTTTTAATCTTGATTGACATTGGCTTTCTCTACTTATTCCTAAGCACGTAAACGTGCGAATGGCCGCATTCTATCAGACATCGGGGCGTTAACCCAAGTTAGATAGGAATATGCATCATTCTTAATTCGATCGTATGTTTAAAGTTTTGCTTATAAATAGGAGAAAGTGGCACGGTGAAGAAATAATTTTTACTAGCCACAGTGAGCTAAAATATGGTATAAAGCGCGCCGGAATAGAGGACTGTTCTCTTCGTTTAGCAAAGCTAAGCGGCGAAGCAAGCTTCATCCGAATAACCTTTTATCTTTAAATCACACACATTCCGTCACATATTCCGGGGTGCTGAGCAGAAGCTTGGTCGGAGTTATGGGGAATGTGGAGGCCTAACCCCATAGAGGAATTTAAAATGGCAACTGTATCAATGCGCGATATGCTAAAAGCTGGTGTTCACTTCGGTCACCAGACTCGTTACTGGAACCCAAAAATGAAGCCATTCATCTTTGGCGCTCGTAACAAAGTTCATATCATCAACCTAGAAAAAACTGTACCAATGTTCAACGACGCTCTAGCTGAACTAGCTAAAGTTGGCGAGAAGAAAGGTAAAGTTCTATTCGTAGGTACTAAGCGCGCTGCATCTGAAGCTGTTAAAGAAGCTGCAATCGCAAGCAACCAGTTTTACGTAAACAACCGCTGGTTAGGCGGTATGCTTACAAACTACAAAACAGTTCGTCAGTCTATCAAGCGTCTAAAAGATCTAGAGACTCAATCTCAAGACGGTACTTTTGACAAACTAACTAAGAAAGAAGCTCTAATGCGTACTCGCGAAATGGAGAAGCTAGAGAAATCTCTTGGTGGTATCAAAGACATGGGCGGCCTACCAGACGCTCTATTCGTAATCGACGCTGATCACGAACACATTGCAATTAAAGAAGCTAACAACCTAGGTATTCCAGTATACGCTGTGGTAGATACTAACTCTAACCCAGACGGCGTTGACTACGTAATCCCAGGTAACGACGACGCGATCCGCGCTGTACAGCTATACCTGAACGCTGCTGCTTCAGCAGTATCTGAAGGTCGTAACAAAGACGTAGCTGCAGTTGCTGAAAAAGACGGTTTCGTAGAAGCTGAATAATAGCGGCTCTGTGTCACACTTGGTCTATGTGAAACCTTTGTGTAGCATAAACTAAGTTATAGTTAGCAATGGGGGCCGACAATGTTAGGCCCCTGTTTTTTACCTTATTTCGAATCAAACGAGGAATACAGAATGGCAACTGTAACTGCTGCTCTAGTTAAAGAACTTCGCGAGCGTACTGGCGCTGGCATGATGGAATGTAAGAAAGCGCTTGTAGAAGCAAACGCTGACATCGAACTAGCAATTGAAAACATGCGTAAATCTGGCGCAGCGAAAGCAGCTAAGAAAGCTGGTAACGTTGCAGCTGAAGGCGCAATCATCATCAAAGAAGAAAACGGCGTTGCTGTTCTTCTTGAAGTTAACTGCCAAACTGACTTCGTTGCTAAAGACGGTAACTTCACTGCATTCGCAGAAGAAGTTGCAGCTGCAGCTCTAGCTTCAAAAGCGACTGTTGAAGAGCTACAAGCACAATTCGAAGACGCACGTGTAGCTCTTGTAGCTAAAATCGGTGAAAACATCACTATCCGTCGCGTAGAATACGTTCAAGGCACTGCAATTGCTTCTTACCGTCACGGTGAGAAAATCGGTGTTGTTGTTGCTGGTGAAGGCGACGCAGAAACTCTTAAGCACGTTGCAATGCACGTTGCTGCTTCTAAGCCTGAGTTCGTTAACCCAGAAGACGTACCAGCTGACGTAGTAGAAAAAGAGAAAGCGGTTCAAGTTGAAATCGCAATGAACGAAGGCAAGCCTGCTGAAATCGCTGAGAAGATGGTTGTTGGCCGCATGAAGAAATTCACTGGCGAGATCTCTCTAACAGGTCAAGCTTTCATCATGGAACCTAAGAAAACTGTAGGTGAAATGCTGAAAGAAAAAGGCGCTTCAGTTTCTACATTCGTTCGCCTAGAAGTAGGTGAAGGTATCGAGAAGAAAGAAGAAATGAGCTTCGCTGAAGAAGTTGCTGCAGCTCAAAAAGGTTAATCCTTAGAGACTGTATAAAGATTAGACCGTAGCCTTGGCTGCGGTCTTTTTATGAGCAGTGAACGATTAGCCGTGATGAATAGCCATAACTGAATTTGTGTCTATTCATGACTGTTAATCAACAACTCTCTTTGGAAGGTAAACTCCATGACTACGAACCCTAAACCAGCGTATCAACGTATTCTATTAAAACTGAGTGGTGAAGCTCTTCAAGGTGAAGACGGTTTTGGTATTGATCCTGCGGTCCTTGATCGCATGGCACAAGAAGTTAAAGAACTGGTTGAACTGGGTGTTCAGGTTGGTGTAGTTATCGGTGGCGGTAACTTGTTCCGTGGTGCAGGCCTTGCTGAAGCTGGTATGAACCGCGTAGTTGGTGACCACATGGGTATGCTTGCTACAGTAATGAATGGCCTAGCGATGCGCGATGCTCTTCACCGCGCATACGTGAATGCGCGCGTTATGTCTGCCATACCTCTAAAAGGCGTATGTGACGACTATAATTGGGCTGATGCGATCCGTGAGCTTCGCCAAGGCCGTGTTGTCATCTTCTCTGCTGGTACGGGTAACCCGTTCTTTACAACGGATTCTGCTGCTTGCCTACGTGGTATTGAAATCGAAGCGGATGTTGTACTAAAAGCGACGAAAGTTGATGGTGTATTTACTGCTGACCCTGTAGCAAACCCAGACGCAGAGCTGTATGATAAGCTATCTTACGCAGAAGTTCTGGATAAAGAGCTGAAAGTGATGGACTTGGCGGCGTTTACGCTAGCTCGTGACCACAAAATGCCAATCCGCGTATTTAACATGAACAAGCCAGGCGCACTACGTCGCGTGGTTATGGGCGAAGCAGAAGGCACGCTAATCAACGAATAAGCTTGTCCCAAGGTGCCACCCAAAGCGTTAGGGTGGCGTTTGCTTTGCTCAACCGTTTTAGGCTTTCTTCAGGAAAGATGACATTTTTAAGGTGAAACTGTGATTAACGAAATCAAAAAAGACGCGCAAGAGCGCATGGATAAAAGCGTTGAAGCGCTTAAGAACAACCTTTCTAAAATTCGTACAGGTCGTGCACACCCAAGCCTACTATCTGGTATTTCTGTAGAATACTACGGTGCAGCAACACCTCTAAACCAAGTAGCAAACGTTATTGCTGAAGATGCACGTACACTTGCAATCACGGTTTTCGATAAAGAGCTGACTCCGAAAGTAGAAAAAGCGATCATGACGTCTGATCTTGGTCTAAATCCTATGTCTGCTGGTACTATCATCCGTGTTCCACTTCCACCACTAACGGAAGAGCGTCGTAAAGACCTAGTTAAGATTGTTCGTGGTGAAGCTGAAGGTGGTCGTGTTGCTGTTCGTAACATCCGTCGTGACGCAAACAACGATCTAAAAGCGCTTCTAAAAGATAAAGAAATCTCTGAAGATGAAGATCGTAAAGCACAAGACGAAATTCAAAAACTAACTGACGTTGCAGTTAAGAAGATCGATGAAGTTCTTGCTGCAAAAGAAAAAGAGTTGATGGAAGTTTAATACTCCCACACACATCACTGTTGGAAAACGCTGTGCTCACAGCTCAGCGTTTTTTTATGTTAGTCTATCCAACTGATGGAACTCAATTAACTCCCTATGCAAAATTCTCAAGCCTTCTCTGATTCCCTTCCTAAGCATATTGCCATCATTATGGACGGTAATGGCCGTTGGGCTAAGTCCAAAGGAAAACCTCGCGTATTTGGTCACAAAAAAGGCGTTAATGCCGTTCGTAAGACCGTGGCTGCTGCTTCAAAGCTTGGCATTAAAGCCATGACGCTGTTTGCTTTTAGTAGTGAAAACTGGCGTCGTCCGGAGGAAGAAGTGGGTCTTTTGATGGAACTGTTTATCACGGTCCTGTCTAGTGAAGTAAAAAAACTACACAAAAATAATTTACGGTTGCGCGTGATCGGTGATACCAGTCGATTTAGTGAGCGTCTACAAAAGAAGATTGTAGAAGCTGAAAATCTAACGGCAGGTAACACGGGGATGGTGATCAACATTGCAGCCAATTATGGCGGTAAGTGGGACATCACAGAAGCGGCCAAAACGTTAGCGTTAAAAGCACGTAACGGTGAGATTCGTGTAGAGGATATCAATGAGCAGCTAATCACTGAGCATTTGACCATGGCAGACTTACCTGAAGTGGATCTTTTGATTCGTACCAGTGGAGAGTGTCGCATCAGCAACTTTATGTTGTGGCAAATGGCTTATGCAGAAATGTACTTTACACCCGAGTATTGGCCGGAATTCGACGAAGACAGCTTAGTTGAAGCTGTAACTTGGTTTATCAATCGAGAACGTCGTTTTGGCTGTACAGGTGAACAAATAAAGGCATTGATGGCAGCTCAATAAGGACTAGTTAGTTTGAAACAGAGAATAATAACAGCACTAATTTTAGCTCCCCTGGTTATTTTAGGCATTTTTAAATTACCCCTAATGGGCTTTATTGCCGCTTTAACTGCAATTACCCTATTAGGTTTTTGGGAGTGGACTCAATTTACAGGAAGCAACTCTCGCTTTGCTGCCCTCGTTCCGGCAGTCATTGTTACCGGACTTAGTTTTCTATATATTTCGCCTGACGCACATAGCCTCAACCATTTAGCAACGCCTCATTATGTTGTGCTGGGCCTTGGTTTTGTTTGGTGGATTATTGCTAGCTTAATGGCGATTACTTATCCCAAAACAACGAAATCTTGGCAAAATAATTTTGTTTTACGCCATGTGTTTGGTTTTCTGACATTAATTCCATTCCTTTGGAGTGTAGTTATTCTTAGAGCTCATGACATTACGGTAGATCCATACCACGGAGCAAAGCTCGTGTTATACGTTTGTTTCTTGGTATGGGCTGCAGATAGCGGTGCTTACTTTGCAGGCAAAAGCTTAGGCAAACGTAAAATGGCGCCACATGTCAGTCCGAATAAAACCATTGAAGGGCTTATTGGCGGCATTATCACGGCATTGATCGTGGCGTGGGCATTTGCTGATTGGTTTGATATTCAGTTCTCCAGTCCTGTCCATATGGTGTTGATTACGTTGGTTACTGTTGTTATATCAGTGCTCGGCGATCTGGTGGAAAGTATGTTCAAGCGTGTCTCAGGCATTAAAGACAGCAGCAACATTATCCCAGGACATGGCGGTGTGCTCGATCGTATTGACAGCCTAACCGCAGCATTCCCAGTTTTTGCTCTTCTTTACTACGTATTCTAATTTATCAGGAGCGGCATTGTCGCTCCTGAGCTTTCTAACGGTCTTACAACATGCAAAAGTTAACGATTCTTGGTGCTACTGGATCTATTGGTGCAAGCACGCTTAAAGTGGTCGAACAAAACCCAGAGCTGTTTTCTGTCGTTGCCTTAGCGGCAAGCACCAACGTTGAAAAGATGATCGGGCTATGTCGTCAGTGGCAACCTAAATACGCGGTAATGGCGGACAAAGCCGCAGCGATTCAACTCCAATCTGAGTTACATTTGGTTTCGCCAAACACCGAAGTATTAGGTGGTGTGGATGCTCTATGCCATATTGCTTCATTGGACGAAGTTGACAGTGTGATGGCTGCTATTGTCGGAGCGGCTGGTCTACTGCCTACCATGGCTGCTGTGAAAGCTGGTAAGCGAGTATTGTTGGCAAATAAAGAAGCACTGGTCATGTCAGGCCAGTTATTTATTGATGCCGTAGAAGAGTTTGGTGCGGAGCTACTTCCCGTCGATAGTGAACACAATGCTATTTTCCAGTGCTTACCACAGCAAGTACAAACCAATTTAGGTCGTTGTAATTTACAAGAACATGGCATTTCTCATATTTTGCTGACTGGTTCTGGTGGTCCTTTCCGTTACACTGACATCGCAGAACTGGAAAAGGTGACTCCTGAACAGGCGATCGCCCATCCAAACTGGTCGATGGGACCAAAGATTTCCGTTGACTCAGCCACGATGATGAACAAAGGCTTAGAGTATATCGAAGCTAAATGGTTGTTTAATGCGGCTCGCGAGCAGCTAAAGGTTATTATTCATCCGCAGTCTGTTATTCATTCAATGGTTCAATACCGCGATGGTTCGGTTTTGGCACAAATGGGTGAGCCGGATATGGCGACTCCTATTGCACTGACTATGTCATACCCATCAAGGGTTGAAGCTGGGGTTAAGCCACTAGACTTCACGCAAATTGGCGAATTGACGTTTTTGCAACCTGATTTTGCTCGTTACCCATGTCTAAAACTAGCAATTGACGCTTGTTATGAAGGTCAACATGCAACAACGGCACTGAATGCAGCGAATGAAGTCGCTGTTGATGCATTTTTAAATAACAGCCTAGGTTTTACGGATATCGCTCGCATCAATGAGTCTGTGTTGAATAAAATCAATGCAAGCTGCAAAGCTGAGAATGCGAATAGCTTGGAAAGCTTGTTAGAGCTAGATAGAATGGCACGAACTATTGCCCTAGAAACCATACGCGAGCGTATCTGATGACTGGTATATTGTGGAATCTCATTTCTTTTATCGTCGCACTGGGCATTCTTGTCGCTGTGCACGAGTTTGGGCACTTTTGGGTTGCTCGCCGTTGCGGCGTGAAAGTTGAAAAGTTTTCAATCGGTTTCGGTAAGTCTATCTGGAGTAAGGTAGGCAAAGACGGAACGGAGTACAGCATCTCAATGATCCCTCTCGGCGGCTATGTAAAAATGGTTGATAGCCGTGTTGATGAGGTGCCAGAACATGAGAAGCACTTAGCGTTTGATAAGAAGCCGCTATGGAAGCGAACCTCTATTGTTGCGGCAGGCCCTATCTTTAACTTCCTTTTCGCAATTTTCGCCTATTGGCTCGTATTTCTTATTGGTATCCCAGCAGTTAAGCCAGTAATTGGTGAAGTTACGCCCAATTCGATCGTCGCAGAAGCCGGAATTGAATCAGGAATGGAACTTAAATCGATATCTGGTATCAAAACTCCGGATTGGGAATCGGTAAATATGGGATTGATTTCTCATATTGGCGATGATTTGATGACAGTAACACTGACGTCAGCGAATGAAGTTGGTTCAGAAGTAACGAAAACGCTCGATCTGCGCGAATGGGAGTTCGACCCTGAAACTCAGTCTGCGATGCAGTCATTAGGTTTTGCGCCGTATACACCGGAGGTGTATCGCGTTATCGAACAGGTTTCGCAAGGTGGAGCGGCGGAAAAAGCAGGTGTGCTTCCAGGTGATGAGATTGTCGCTATTGGTGAACAACGCGTCGCGGAGTGGAAGCAAGTTGTTGAAGCGGTTCGCTCTAATCCTGATACACCGATTGAATTAACGGTATTGCGTCAGGGCTATGAGCAAACATTAACGCTGACGCCAGGTAGCCGTGAGCTAGCTAACAAAGAAGTCGTTGGTTTTGCAGGTATTGCACCTAAAGTCGCAGAATGGCCAGAAAGTTATCGCTTCGACCTTCAGTTTGGTGTATTCGAGTCAGTAGGTAAGGCGGTAGACAAAACCGGCCAAGTCATTGGCTTGACAATCAGCATGCTTAAGAAACTGATTGTTGGTGACGTTGGTCTGAATAATCTGAGTGGTCCAATATCAATAGCCAAAGGCGCAGGTGCGACGGCTGATTATGGCTTGGTCTACTTTTTAGGTTTTCTCGCTCTAATTAGTGTTAACCTAGGTATTATTAATCTCGTTCCTTTACCAATGTTGGATGGCGGTCATTTGTTGTTTTTTGCAATTGAAGCAGTCATTCGACGTCCCGTTCCTGAGAGAGTGCAGGAAATGGGTTTTAGAATTGGTGGTGCGATCATCTTCTCGCTCATGGCGTTAGCGCTATTTAATGATTTTACTCGTCTGTGATAGTTCAGAGACAAAAGCAGTAGCAAGGAATAATTAGAACAAGTATGGCGATTAAGCGAATTCTATTTGCAAGTTTACTGGCGACCAGTGTATCTGCAAATGGAGCAGAGAACTTCGTAGTTCAAGATATTGAAATCGATGGATTGCAGCGTGTAGCACTGGGTGCTGCGTTGTTGAAAATGCCTGTACGTGTCGGTGATACCATTGGCCAAGGCGATGTTGCAGAGATTATCCGTGCACTGTATGCATCTGGTAACTTTGAAGATGTGAAAGTGTTACGTGACGGCGGCGTTCTGATGGTTCAAGTCAAAGAACGTCCTACCATTGCCAGCATCTCATTTTCTGGTAACAAAGCAATCAAGGACGAGCAGCTACAAGAAAACCTGAACGCATCTGGCGTTCGTGAAGGCGAAGCGCTTGACCGCACCACGCTAAGCAACATTGAAAAAGGCTTAGAAGACTTTTACTACAGCGTAGGTAAATACAACGCCACAGTAAAAGCTGTGGTGACTCCACTGCCACGTAACCGTTCTGACCTAAAGTTTGTCTTTACTGAAGGCGTGTCGGCAAAAATTCAGCAAATCAATTTTATCGGCAATGAAGTTTTCAGCGATGAGGACCTTCTTTCTCGTTTTAACTTGAATGTTGATGTGCCGTGGTGGAATTTCCTGTCTGACGAAAAGTACCAAAAACAAGTGCTTGCAGGTGATATTGAAGCGCTCAAATCATTCTATCTGGACCGCGGTTACTTAAAATTTAACGTTGATTCGACACAAGTTGCAATCTCTCCTGACAAGAAAGGGGTATACATTACTCTTGGCTTAGAAGAGGGAGAGGTTTATACCGTCAAGGATGTAAAGTTCCGTGGTGATTTGATTGGTGAGGAAGCGACGTTCGAACGACTTGTACCATTTGAAGACAATGAGACGTACAACGGCTCGTTGGTCACTTCAATGGAAGAGGGTATTAAACGTGTGCTTGGTGAGTCCGGCTACGCTTATCCTCAAGTGAATACCATTCCTGAGTTTGACGATGAGAATCAAGAAGTATCTTTGGTCGTTAACGTCGATCCAGGTAACCGAATTTACGTTCGTGATATCCGCTTCACGGGTAACAACTCAACCAAAGATGAAGTCCTTCGTCGTGAAATGCGTCAGATGGAAGGCAGTTGGTTAAACTCGAAATCGATTGAAACGGGTAAAACTCGTCTAAACCGTTTGGGCTACTTTGAAAATGTTGAAGTACAGACGGTTCGAGTTCCTGGTAGTGATGATCAAGTTGACCTAGTTTACTCTGTCAAAGAAGCGAACTCTGGTAGCGTTAACTTCGGTGTTGGCTACGGTACAGAATCGGGAGTGAGCTTCCAGGTTGGCCTGCAACAAGATAACTTTATTGGTAGCGGTAACCGTGTTGGTATCAACGCGATGATGAATGACTACCAGAAAAACATCAGTCTAGATTACCGAGACCCGTACTGGAACTTAGACGGTGTTAGCTTAGGTGGTAAGGTCTTCTACAACGAATTTGAAGCGAAAGAAGCTAATATCGTTGACTATACCAACGAAAGCTATGGTGCGAGCTTAACGTGGGGCTTCCCATTCGATGAGCTGAACCGTTTTGAATTCGGTGTCGGTTATACGCACAACAAGATCGGTAACTTATCGCCTTACTTGCAGGTAGAGCAGTTCTTACGAGCACAAGCAGACAACATTGATTCTAGTGGAGCGTTGAACACGAACGACTTCGATTTCAATATCTCTTGGACACGTAATAACTTAAACCGTGGCTACTTCCCTACGGCAGGTAACCATCAGCGTGCATTCTATAAAATGACCGTACCTGGCTCTGACGTTCAATACTTCAAAATGCAGTACGATGTTCGTCAGTATGTGCCATTGACTAAAAAGCACGAGTTTACCCTCTTGTTCCGTGGCCGCTTAGGTTACGGTAATGGTTACGGTCAAACAGATGGTAACGATAACTTGTTCCCATTCTACGAAAACTACTACGCAGGTGGCTTTACATCGCTTCGTGGCTTTGGCTCAAACTCTGTTGGTCCTAAAGCGGTTTACCGTGATACATCTGGTTCAAACAATGGCGCAGATACAGCAACAGATGACTCTGTTGGTGGTAACGCCGTAGCGCTAGCAAGTGTTGAGTTGATTGTCCCAACACCATTTGCATCAGAAGAAGTACAAAACCAAATTCGTACCAGTATCTTCTTTGATATGGCAAGTGTTTGGGATACGGAGTTTGACTACCGCGATTCAGGTGCGGAATATGGTGACCGTTACTACTACGATTACTCAGATCCAACCAACTACCGCTCTTCTTACGGTGCGGCGTTGCAGTGGATGTCTCCAATGGGGCCACTAGTATTCTCACTAGCGAAACCAATTAAGAAATTTGATGGCGATGATGAAGAGTTCTTCACATTCACTATCGGTAGAACTTTCTAAAGAGGAAAATATTTTGAATAAAATGATCAAAGCGGCTGGGATTGGCCTTCTTGTACTGAGCTCTTCAATGTTTGCAAATGCGGCAGAAGCTGCACAGAAAATTGCTTACGTAAATACAGCTCAAGTTTTCCAAGCTCTTCCTCAACGTGAAGTTGTACTACAAAAAATGCAAAAAGACTTCAAAAGCAAAGCTGATGAACTGAAGTCAATCCAAGCACAAGCTAAAACAAAGATCGAAAAGCTACAACGTGACGGCGAGCTTTTGGGTCAAGACGAAGTTGAAAAGCTACGTATCGATATCGCGAAGCTAGACAGCGAGTACAAAGTGAAAGCACAAGCACTTGAAAAAGCAAGTGCGCGTCGTGAAGCTGAAGAAAAAGCGAAGCTTTTCAAAACGATTCAAGATGCAGTTAAGAAAGTCGCAGACAAAAATGGTTACGATCTTGTGATTGATATCTCTGCTTTGCAGTACGGCAAGCCAGAATACAATATTTCTGAAGACGTAATTAAAGCTCTAAAATAAGAAGTTATGAAGACATTAACATTAGCCGAATTGGCGACAATTACCGGGGGTGAGCTGTTTGGTGACGAGTCTCTCGTTGTAAGCCGTGTTGCCCCAATGGATAAAGCACAAGAAGGCGACGTAACCTTCTTGTCTAACCCAAAATACGCAAAACACCTTTCTGAGTGCCAAGCTACCGTTGTTATGGTAAAGGCTGAGCATAAAGAGCAATGCGGTGGAAATGCGCTAGTGGTTTCAGACCCTTATGTCGCATTTGCTCGTGTGGTCCAAGCGATGGATACCACACCAAAACCGGCAGACGATATTGCACCAAGTGCTGTGATTGCCGCTGACGTTAAGATGGGTGAGAACGTTACAATCGGCGCTAACGCCGTGATTGAAACGGGCGTGGAACTCGGCGACAACGTAAGCGTTGGCGCTGGTTGTTTTATCGGTAAGAACGCCAAGCTAGGGAATAACACCAAGCTTTGGGCTAATGTCACTATCTATCATGAAGTGTCATTGGGTGATGACTGTCTTGTTCAATCGGGCACCGTCATTGGCTCTGATGGCTTCGGTTATGCGAATGACAAAGGCGAGTGGATTAAAATTCCTCAGCTTGGTTCAGTGCGTATCGGTAACCGCGTTGAGATTGGTGCTTGTACTACGATTGACCGCGGTGCACTCGAAGATACTATCATTGAAGACAATGTCATTCTGGATAACCAACTTCAAATCGCGCACAACGTGCAGATCGGATATGGTACCGTGATGCCTGGTGGTACTATTGTCGCGGGCAGTACAAAAATTGGTAAGTACTGCCAGATTGGCGGCGCGTCTGTTCTGAATGGCCATATCACTATCGCAGATGGTGTGGCGATTACAGGTATGGGCATGGTAATGCGCAGTATCGAAGAAAAAGGCCTTTACTCATCAGGTATTCCACTACAAACGAACAGAGAGTGGCGTAAAACTGCAACTCGAGTTCACCGTATTGATGAGATGAATAAGCGCCTAAAAGCGGTTGAAAAACAACTGGAACAGAAAGAAGAAAGTTAGAACAAGTTATCTTTCGCTCTGTATTTAACGTGAAAGCTAACAGGCTCTAGTTCCATATTCTGTACGAAGACTCGCGAAATGCGGGTCTTTTTCTTCTATAATGACGCGCTCTAAGTAGATTTAACTCCAAGATGGTGCGTATTTTGCTAGTATATTGCAAAGCGATTCGGCTTTACGACCTGTTGCCACGTTTGCCATCTTGGCGGCAAAAAATTGATATAGGAAGACGACTTTGACTACTGAAAAGAAAACGATGAACATCTCTGAAATTCAAGAGCTACTACCTCATCGCTACCCATTCTTATTGATCGACCGAGTGATAGACTTCCAAGAAGAGAAGTACCTTCACGCGATTAAAAACGTGTCGGTTAACGAACCTCAGTTCACAGGTCACTTTCCTCAACTACCAGTATTCCCAGGTGTTTTGATTTTAGAAGCAATGGCTCAGGCAACAGGCTTACTTGCATTTAAATCATTTGGTGCACCAACAGAAAATGAACTGTACTACTTTGCAAGCGTAGACGGCGCGAAATTCCGTAAACCAGTGGTTCCGGGCGACCAATTGGTTATTGAGGTAGAATTTCTGAAAGAACGTCGCGGCATTGCTGCATTTAGCGGTGTAGCAAAAGTTGACGGCGAAGTGGTATGTTCTGCAGAACTGAAGTGTGCTCGTCGAGAGTTTTAATATGATTCATGAAACCGCTAAAATCCACCCGGCAGCGGTGGTAGAAGAGGGTGCCAAAATTGGTGCTAACGTAACGGTAGGTCCTTTTACGTACATCACCTCTACGGTTGAAATTGGTGAAGGCACAGAAGTGATGTCTCACGTTGTGATCAAAGGTCACACGACTATTGGCAAAGATAACCGTATTTTCCCGCATGCTGTCATTGGCGAAGAAAACCAAGACAAAAAATACGGTGGTGAAGACACAACTGTGGTTATCGGTGATCGTAACGTCATTCGTGAAGCGGTCCAAGTTCACCGCGGCACAGTGCAAGACAAAGCAACCACGATCATTGGTGATGACAACTTATTATGTGTGAATGCACACATTGCGCACGATGTTGTTATTGGTAACCATACTCATATCGGTAATAACTCGATTCTTGGTGGTCACGTTACTGTTGAAGATTATGCCGGTGTGATGGCACTGTCTGCGATTCATCCGTTTTGTACAGTGGGCGCCTACGCGTACATTGGCGGCTGCTCAGCAGTGGTGCAAGATGTCCCAGCTTACGTACTCGCGCAAGGTAACCACGCGACTCCTTTCGGCTTGAACCTTGTTGGCTTGAAGCGTAACGGCTTTGAGAAACCAGAGATTCGTGCGCTGCAAAAAGCGTATAAAGAAATCTATCGTTCAGGTAAGACGCTAGAAGAAGTGAAGCCTATTCTGGTTGAAATTGCTCAAGAGTGGCCGGCTGTGAAGCGTTTCTCAGATATCCTGGAAACGACGGAACGTGGCATTATTCGTTAATTGGCGAATGAACCAATAAATAAAAAGATCGTGACCGAATTTGAGGTTACGATCTTTTTGTGTTTTATGGATAAGGCAAACCGTTATCCATAGCGCACAGGAAAAATAGCGAAGTAGATATGGAAAGACCATTACGTATTGGCATCATTGCCGGAGAATTGTCTGGCGATACGCTAGGTGAAGGCTTTATCAAAGCAGTAAAGCAGCAATATCCAGACGCTGAGTTCGTAGGCATTGGCGGTCCGAAAATGATAGCCCAAGGTTGCGAGTCTCTGTTTGATATGGAAGAGCTTGCGGTGATGGGATTAGTCGAGGTTTTAGGCCGCTTACCGAGACTTCTTAAAGTGAAAGCTGAGCTCGTTCAGTATTTTACTCAGAATCCGCCTGATGTTTTCATCGGGATCGATGCTCCTGACTTCAACTTACGCCTGGAGCTTGACCTCAAGCAAGCGGGCATTAAAACCGTTCATTACGTGAGTCCGTCTGTTTGGGCTTGGCGTCAGAAGCGCATCTTTAAAATAGAAGCGGCAACGAACTTGGTGTTAGCATTTCTTCCTTTTGAAAAAGCGTTCTACGACAAATTTAATGTACCTTGCGAGTTCATTGGTCATACCTTGGCTGATTCCATCCCACTAGAATCAGAACAAGCGCCTGCACGTGAGTTGCTTGGTTTAGAACAAGATAAAAAGTGGCTTGCTGTCCTGCCAGGCAGTCGTGGTAGCGAGTTAAAAATGCTCTCTGAGCCATTTATTGAAACCTGCAAGTTACTCCATAAAAAATTTCCAGAACTGGGGTTTGTTGTCGCGCTTGTTAATCAAAAACGCCGTGAGCAGTTTGAACAAGCCTGGAAAGAACTCGCACCAGAGTTGGACTTCAAGTTAGTTGATGACACCGCACGCAACGTCATCACCGCATCCGATGCCGTGATGCTGGCCTCTGGTACCGTAGCGTTGGAGTGTATGCTTCTCAAGCGTCCAATGGTGGTGGGTTATCGTGTGAATGCATTTACCGCTTTCTTAGCTAAACGTCTATTGAAAACGAAGTATGTGTCATTGCCGAATATCTTGGCGGATGATGAGCTCGTCAAAGAATATCTACAAGATGAGTGCACACCAGACAATTTGTTTACTGAGGTTTCTCGCTTATTGGAAAGCGACAATAAACCGATGTTAGATAAGTTTACGGAAATGCATCATTGGATCCGTAAAGATGCGGATCAACAAGCCGCAAACGCGGTTCTAAAATTGATTGAGAAATAGAGATTTATCATGGCTGTTAAACCAAAAGCGACCAAAACCAAAGTTGAACTCCCTCCGTTTGAATATCCACAAGGTTATCAGTTTGTGGCCGGAGTCGACGAGGTAGGACGTGGCCCTTTGGTGGGAGACGTCGTCACCGCTGCGGTTATCCTTGATCCTAACAATCCTATTGAAGGTTTGAACGATTCGAAAAAATTGACCGAAAAGAAACGCATGGCGCTGCTTCCTGAAATTAAAGAAAAAGCATTGGCTTGGGCGGTCGGGCGCTGTTCTCCTGAAGAAATCGATCAACTGAATATTTTGCAGGCGACTATGGTTGCGATGCAGCGTGCAGTGGCGGGGTTAAAGGTTCAACCTGATTTGGTGTTGATTGATGGTAACCGTTGTCCAGAGCTGCCAATGGATGCTCAAGCTGTAGTAAAAGGCGATCTACGCGTTGCCGAAATCAGTGCGGCTTCCATTATTGCCAAAGTCGTGCGTGACCAAGAGATGGAAGAGTTGGATAAACTTCATCCACAATTTGGCTTCGCGAAGCACAAAGGTTATCCAACTAAAGCGCACTTTGAAGCGATTGAGCAATACGGAGTGATCAGTGAACACCGCAAGAGTTTCAAGCCAGTAAAAAAAGCTTTAGGCATAGAATAATCAAACGATCTAATTGGTGTTATAAACCCAACCTCTTTAGGTTAGAATCCCCAACAAAATAGAGTTACACGGTACCTGTTAATGTCAGATCCCAAATTCATCCACCTGCGTGTTCATAGTGACTTCTCGATGGTGGATGGCCTCAACAAAGTTCCGCCAATCGTAAAGAAAGTTGCTGAACTCGGTATGCCCGCAATGGCGTTGACCGACTTTACCAACCTATGTGGTTTGGTGAAGTTTTACGGTACGGCACATAGCAGTGGTGTTAAACCGATCATCGGTGCTGACTTTAAAATGCAGTCGGACGAGTTTGGTGAAGAGCTGACTCAAGTGACTTTGCTTGCGGCGGATAATGTAGGTTATAAGAACCTGACGTTATTGATATCAAAAGCGTACTTACGTGGACATGTTCAACACCACCCGGTGATTGATAAAGCCTGGTTGGCTGAAATGTCTGAAGGCTTGATTGTATTATCCGGCGGTAAAAGCGGGGAAATTGGTCGCGGCCTTTTGAAAGGCAACCGTCAAATAGTGCAAGGGTGTGTTGATTTTTATAAACAGCATTTTCCAGATCGCTTTTATCTTGAGTTACTTCGTACCGGTCGTCCAGATGAAGAAACTTATCTTCACTTTGCAGTTGAATTGGCAGAGCAGCAAGACTTGCCAGTAGTGGCGACCAATGAAGTTGTATTCCTGAGTCCAGACCTATTTGATGCTCATGAAATACGCGTAGCGATTCACGATGGTTACACATTAGAAGATCCGCGTAGGCCAAAAAACTACAGTCCGCAGCAATATCTTCGTACAGAAGAAGAAATGTGCGAGCTGTTTGCTGATATTCCTGAAGCGTTAGAAAACAGTGTCGAGATAGCGAAACGTTGTAACGTGACTGTGCGCTTAGGGGAGTACTTCCTACCAGCCTTCCCAACTGAAGGGATGAAAGAGACTGAGTTCTTAGTCATGAAATCCCGAGAGGGCTTGGAAGAGCGTTTAGAGTTCCTATTTCCAGATGAGGAAGAGAGGAAACGTCGTCGCCCTGAATATGATGAACGTCTTCAGATAGAGCTAGATGTTATCAACCAAATGGGATTCCCTGGTTACTTCTTGATCGTAATGGAGTTCATCCAGTGGTCAAAAGATAATGGAATTCCTGTAGGTCCTGGACGTGGTTCCGGTGCCGGCTCTTTGGTGGCTTACGCATTAAAAATCACCGACCTGGATCCATTAGAATACGACTTGCTGTTCGAACGTTTCTTGAACCCAGAACGTGTCTCGATGCCCGATTTCGACGTCGATTTCTGTATGGATAAACGTGACCAGGTTATTGACCACGTTGCGGAAATGTACGGTCGTGACGCGGTGTCTCAGATCATCACGTTTGGTACCATGGCGGCAAAAGCGGTAATCCGTGACGTTGGCCGCGTATTGGGTCATCCATTTGGTTTTGTTGATCGTATTTCAAAGCTGATCCCGCCCGATCCAGGCATGACGCTAGATAAGGCGTTTAAAGCTGAACCTGCACTACCTGAATTGTATGAGGCCGATGAGGAAGTTAAAGAACTCATCGACATGTGTCATATTTTGGAAGGCTGTACGCGAAACGCCGGTAAACACGCTGGTGGTGTTGTAATTTCACCTACAACAATTACCGATTTTGCGCCAATTTATGCAGACGCTGAAGGTCACTTTCCGGTTACTCAATTTGATAAAAACGATGTTGAGACCGCTGGCCTAGTTAAGTTTGACTTCTTGGGTTTACGTACCTTAACCATTATTGACTGGGCGTTAGGGCTGATTAACCCACGTCTAGAGCGAGAAGGTAAAGAACCGGTTCAAATTGAATCCATACCGTTAGAAGACCCAGCCTCTTTCCGTTTGTTGCAAAACTCTGAAACGACAGCAGTATTCCAGCTTGAATCTCGAGGTATGAAAGAGCTGATCAAGCGACTTCAGCCAGACTGTTTCGAAGACATTATCGCATTGGTAGCACTCTTCCGTCCGGGTCCTTTGCAATCGGGCATGGTAGATAACTTTATCGACCGTAAACATGGTCGAGAGGCGATCTCTTATCCAGATGAAAAGTGGCAACACGAGTCGCTAAAAGAGACGCTTGATCCAACCTACGGCATCATCCTGTACCAAGAGCAGGTAATGCAGATTGCACAGATCTTAGCGGGTTACACGCTAGGTGGTGCGGACATGCTCCGTCGTGCAATGGGTAAGAAAAAGCCAGAAGAGATGGCAAAACAACGTGCTATCTTTGAAGAAGGTGCGATAAAGAACGGTATCGATGGCGAGTTGGCGATGAAAATCTTCGACTTGGTAGAGAAGTTCGCTGGTTATGGTTTTAACAAATCGCACTCTGCTGCTTATGCATTGGTTTCTTATCAGACTCTTTGGCTGAAAACCCATTATCCTGCCGAATTTATGGCCGCGGTAATGACAGCTGATATGGATAACACGGAAAAAGTCGTTGGCTTGGTCGATGAGTGTTTCCGTATGAAGCTCACCGTGCTGCCACCAGACATCAACTCTGGCCTATATCGCTTTAATGTTGATGAAAATGGCGCAATTGTTTACGGTATTGGTGCGATAAAAGGGGTAGGTGAAGGCCCTATCGATGCGATTCTTGAGGCGAGAAATAAAGGTGGTCACTTTAAAGACCTATTTGATTTCTGTGCTCGAGTTGATCTAAAACGCGTCAATAAACGAGTGATAGAGAAGCTGATTTACGCGGGCGCGTTGGATCGACTGGGCCCACACCGTGCGGCGATGATGGCGTCACTCAATGATGCTGTAAAAGCAGCAAGTCAACATCACCAAGCTGAGGCGTTTGGTCAAACGGATATGTTTGGTGTGTTAACGGATGCGCCTGAAGAAGTAGAGCATAAGTATACGCAGGTTCCGCCTTGGCCAGAAAAAGTGTGGTTAGAGGGCGAGCGTGATACCCTAGGTCTATATTTGACAGGGCACCCAATTAACGCCTACGTAAAGGAACTAAACAAATACACCAGTTGTCGACTAAAAGACGCAACGCCAACGCGTCGCGACCAATCTGTCACGGTGGCAGGTCTGGTTATTGCAGCTCGTGTAATGACGACTAAGCGTGGTACACGAATTGGCATTATGACACTGGATGACCGAAGTGGTCGCATGGAAGTGATGTTGTTCTCAGATGCACTGGATCGATACGCTGAACTTCTCGAAAAAGACAGAATTTTGGTCGTTTCTGGACAGGTCAGCTTTGATGACTTCAACGGTGGCCTTAAAATGTCGGCGCGTGAAGTTATGGATCTCGGCAGTGCACGCGAGAAATACGCTCGTGGTTTGTCGGTATCGATAGATGCAACTCAGATCAACGATCAGTTTTTTGAGCAGTTCAGCCGTATTTTAGAACCGCACAAAGCCGGAACCGTACCCGTCAATGTATACTACCAGCGTGCCGACGCCAGAGCGCGGTTAACATTGGGCACCGAGTGGCGAGTAACGCCAAGTGATACATTACTCGACGATTTAAAACAGTTACTTGGCAAAAGCCAGGTAGAACTCGAATTTAACTAAAAATTCAGCGCAATATGTTAGACGCTGAGTAAACAAGGATTCATAGATGAGCCTAAACTTTCTTGAATTTGAAAAGCCAATTGCAGAACTAGAAGCGAAAATTGAAGCACTACGTGATGTCTCTCGTCACGGTGGTGATTCTGCGATTGACCTGGATAAAGAAATCGAACAGCTTGAGAAGAAAAGCTTAGAGCTGAAGAAAAAAACCTTCAGCGACCTAGGCGCATGGGAAACAGCTCAACTGGCTCGTCACCCACTACGTCCTTACACGCTGGATTACATCCAACACGCTTTTGAGGAGTTTGATGAATTAGCGGGTGACCGCGCGTTTGCAGACGACAAAGCGATTGTGGGTGGCATGGCTCGACTTGAAGGCCGTCCAGTGATGATCATCGGTCATCAAAAAGGTCGTGAAACCAAAGAGAAAGTGAAACGTAACTTTGGTATGCCAAAACCAGAAGGTTACCGTAAAGCGCTACGTTTGATGGAAATGGCTGAGCGTTTCAACATGCCGATCATCACATTTATCGATACGGCTGGCGCGTACCCAGGTGTGGGCGCAGAAGAGCGTGGTCAATCTGAAGCTATCGCGAAAAACCTAAAAGTGATGTCTGGTCTTAAAGTGCCAGTAATCTGTAACGTTGTTGGTGAAGGTGGTTCAGGCGGCGCACTAGCAATTGGTGTAGGCGACTACGTGAACATGCTTCAGTACTCTACATACTCAGTAATCTCTCCTGAAGGTTGTGCTTCAATCTTATGGCGTGATTCTGACAAAGCACCGCAAGCTGCAGAAGCGATGGGTCTAACTGCTCCTCGTCTTAAAGAGCTTGAACTGATCGACGAAATCATTGAAGAGCCACTAGGCGGCGCTCATCGCGATCATGTTCAAATGGCAGCGAATATGAAAGCGACACTACTTCGTCAACTAGAAGATCTAGAGCAATTGGATGAAGAGACGCTGCGTGAACGTCGTTACCAGCGCCTAATGAGCTACGGTTACTGTTAATTTCGGTGATTGCTATTAAGCGTTAGCTGATATCTCAAGTGATAACAGTTAAAATAGAAAGGGTTGGATGAGAGTCCAGCCCTTTTTTGTACCTATCGGATCGCTTATGGAATCGCTGTACCCGCATTTTGCTCAAGTTCTCGGCCGCTACTATCAATCAGGCACTAAGGTTGTCTTGGCGTTTAGCGGAGGAGTGGATTCACGTCTTTTACTCGAATTACTCAGTCGCTATCAACAAGCGCATTCGATAGAGTGTCACGCTGTGTATGTGCACCATGGTTTGAGCTCGAATGCCGATGATTGGGCCGATAAATGCTTACTTTGGGCAAAACAAGTGGGCATATCATGCTCGATTGAGCGAGTGAGCTTAGACATCAGCAATGGTGAAAGTATTGAACTTCTTGCTCGTGAAGCTCGCTATCAAGCCTTAACTAAGTACATTCAAGAAGGCGATATACTGTTGACCGGCCAACATGCTGATGATCAACTAGAGACTTTTCTCCTTGCTCTTAAGCGAGGCAGCGGGCCAAAAGGGTTATCTTCGATGGCGGAGAGTATGCCGTTTTCTGGCGGATCCCTAGTTCGACCATTGCTTACTATCAAGCGGAAGACCATCGAAGACGCGGCTACTAAATTAGGCTTGGAGTGGGTGGAAGACGAAAGCAACCAAGATACCCGTTATGATCGTAACTTTCTTCGTCATTGTGTTATTCCTGAATTGTCTGGTCGCTGGCCTAGTATCCATCAAGCGGTTCAGCGCAGTGCAAGCTTATGTGCTCAACAAGAAGCGCTATTGGATGAACTATTGAGCGCGGTGTTTGAACGCGCTTTACAAACGGATCTAAGTTTGAGTATTGAAGAACTGGCTAAGCACAGTGAATTAGCGCGTGCGCGCTTGATTCGTATGTGGCTGGCTAAGCTTAATACTAGTATGCCGACTCAGGTACAACTCAATCTTATCTGGAATGAAGTCGCATTAGCTCAGCAAGATGCCAACCCCAAGCTACAACTTAAACAAGGTGAAGTGCGCCGTTTTCGAAATCGTCTCTATTGGGTAACGGAAATCGCTGACGTCACTGAGTGGCAAAGTACGATTCAAGTCGATACCGTTTTATCGCTTCCAGAGCGGCTAGGGGAGCTGACCTTAACGACGAGTTCTAGCAACGCAACGATTGCGCTTCCGAGTCAGCCAGAATTGCTTCGCGTGACCTTTAATCCGGAAGGCTTATCAGCGCATCCAACCACGCGTAATCACAGTCGAAAACTGAAGAAGTTGTTCCAAGAATACAATGTGCCAAGCTGGCTGCGTCGTCAAATTCCGATTTTGATGTATCAAGACCGAGTTGTTGCTGTGGCAGATCTGTTCGTTGATCAGGCGTTTAATGGTCAAGATTGTGAACTTATTTGGCGCAGGTAATGAAAATTCATGCCACAATGTCGATTATAAAATATAAAAATCCTTAAATAATAATTGATTAGGTGAAGCAATGAAGAAAACAATCATGGGCGCAATGGTGGCGCTAACCATACTCAGTGGGCAGGCTCTAGCTGCGGGAGATGCCACAGCAGGTCAAGCAAAGGCAGGAGTATGCGCTGCGTGTCATGGCGCCGACGGCATTGCTGTCATTCCGGGTTACCCAAACCTGAAAGGGCAAAACGAGCAATATATTATCAGTTCAATTAAAGCCTATAAAAACAAAGAGCGAACAGGTGGTCTTGCTGCTGTTATGCAAGCTCAAGCTTCACTGTTGTCTGATGAAGATATCGCAAATCTAGCGGCTTACTACGCAAGTTTGAAGTAAATGCGAGTCTGAAAAAGCTTGGACGATTGGGCATTGAGCAGTCCTCACTGGGGTTTTATCAACTCACGATATTCGCTATGTTAATTTGCTCAATCTGGATTTTCGCTGGTAGATCAGAGACAAACATTGAATGTTGCGAAACGCTAAACGATAATAAGCGCAATCGATTGAAGCTTAAGGGATGAACATGAAAAAAATTGAAGCGATTATCAAGCCATTTAAATTGGATGATGTTCGAGAAGCGCTAGCTGAAGTTGGCATTACAGGGATGACCGTCTCTGAAGTGAAAGGCTTTGGTCGCCAAAAAGGTCACACCGAGCTTTACCGTGGTGCAGAGTACATGGTGGACTTTCTGCCTAAAGTGAAGCTCGAAATTGTTGTAACGGAAGATGTGGCTGATAAATGCGTAGAGACGATCATTGAAACCGCGCAAACCGGCAAAATTGGTGATGGTAAAATCTTTGTTACTGATGTTGAGCGTGTGGTTCGTATCCGTACTGGTGAAGAAGACGAAGACGCGATCTAAGGTTTCTTGTTACCTGTCTCGTATTTATTATGCTAAAAGGGAGCCAAGTGGCTCCTTTTTTGTTTTTTACTTTCAGTGAAATCAAGTCACCCGGGGCTGGTTGTTCCAGTTTTAGGGTGTGTATATTCAGGTTTGTCGTATGTTTAAGCGTTTTCTTCTGGCGTTAGCTTTTCTTATTATGGCGGTATTGGTCGGCTTCCAGGTTATTTTCACCGTACCAGATCAGCCGCAAATCATTACTCAAACAGGCTCAGAGCTGACGCAGGATATTAGGTGTATCGAATTTAGCGGCTCAAAAGCTCTGGATCAGGGCGGTGAAATCAATGTACTTGTCTGGAATATCTACAAACAGAACCGGACGAATTGGCAAAGCGCACTCAATGAATTCTCTGCTGATAAGCAGCTGCTGTTATTGCAAGAAGCCAGCATGACACCATCTTTTAAGCAATGGTTGGTGGATGGCAACTGGGTCAGCAACCAAGTGAGTGCCTTTAAGGCGCTGGGCAGCGGTGCGGGTGTGATTAGTATCGCTCAAAGGCAACCAGAAAAAGCCTGTGCTTATACGTCTAAAGAGCCTTGGCTGCGTTTACCCAAGTCTGCACTATACAGCCAATATCAATTAAGCAATGGCGAGAGACTCGCTGTGGTGAATGTACATGCGATTAACTTCACGGTTGGCACGCAAGAGTATGTCTCTCAGTTAACGGCTCTTGAAATGCTTTTAAAGCATCATACAGGGCCGATCCTATTCGCTGGAGACTTCAATAGTTGGAGTGAATCTCGCGTTAATGCGATGCGACAGGCCTTAAAA
Source organism: Vibrio sp. T13N (assembly GCF_032970445.1). Classification (NCBI taxonomy): domain Bacteria; kingdom Pseudomonadati; phylum Pseudomonadota; class Gammaproteobacteria; order Vibrionales; family Vibrionaceae; genus Vibrio; species Vibrio sp. T13N. The sequence continues at coordinate 36,052 of NZ_JAWJYE010000005.1, read as the reverse complement.
GCCGCGGACTTGCAAGAAGTGACGTTCTCGCCTGATCATCGAGTCCAATTTATAACGGGATTACCGTTGGATCACGTATTTTACCGAGGGCTGACCCTCAAATACGCGAAAGCGCCGCAGAGCGACGCTTCCGATCATAACCCATTGTTACTGTCATTTACGTTAGATGACTAGCTTAGGTCACTACAATATAAAGCGCCCAAATAACGTAGAAGAATACCCATGGCAGGCTTGCAATCACCAAGGCTTGCCCACGTTCAAACTCAGTCCAAGTAAGCACAACACCGTAGCCCAATACAATATACCAAGGCAGCAGTAGTGGTAGTGAGCTGGCAAAATGCGACCACTCGCTGGTAAGCGGCAGTTTTAATAGACCATTGAGGCTGTTTAAATCTGCTGCGTAAGTCATCACCTGACCATGCTTGAGTAACAGACTCGCGTAGCTTGCGATATCGCCCAATACTGCTGGGAATAAGATTGCACACGACGCGGCAAACCACTTCCAGTAACCATATTGTTGCTTGCTTGCCTTCGTTGCAAGAAAGAACCAAAGCGCAAGCAACAGTAAGGTGGCAAAGCGGTTGAATACATCATTGATGATCGCACTTGCCATTAGCGTGTTTGGCTCTAATAGCTCAATCTGCTTTGGGTCGATTTGTTGAAACTGCGCGGCTAGTTGGTCACTAAGCCACGTGAAATCGACATTCGAAAAGTAAGCGCCCCAGAATAAAAACGGACTAAGCATCAAGAAGATGAACGGTTGCCATCCCCATCCGCCGCGTTGGTAAAGCGCTAGAAAGCAAGATGTTGGAGAACGAAAAATGTCCAACAGCATCACAAGTGGGTTGCTTGATGGGTTCATACACTTACCTTCGTTACGTCAACGTACAACTTAAGTTTTTGACCTGGTTGTAAGTATTTTTTCTTGTGTAGCGAGTTCCATTTTACGATGTCGTTTGTTTTTACTTTGAACTTGCTTGCAATGCCGCTAATGGTGTCACCGGAGCGAACGTTGTAGAAAACGGTACGGATCACAGCACCTTTGTCTGAGTCCTTCCAAATCACGAGCTTTTGACCCACACGCAATGGATCTTTAGGGCCCATGCCATTCCATTTTGCTAACGATTTATACGACACTTTATTTTCACGTGCGATTGACCACAAACTTTCTCCAGACTGAACGACATGAGTGAGCTTAAGTTGTCCACGAGCACTTGATTGAGTCTTGCTTAATCGATTTTGTGCCGTTAGTGCGTATTTCGCATCGTCTTTTGTTGACGTCGGAATCAGTAGGTATTGGCCAATACGAATATTGTTATTCGACAGGCCGTTTGCACGTCGAATCACTTTTGTGGTTGTGCCGTATTTATTAGCTAGCACACTTAAAGAGTCACCAGACTTCACCTTGTAGCGAGCGACCTTCATCCCTTTACCACGGTTTTTCTCCACCTTAGTGAGAAAAGTCTCTTTTTTCTCTACCGGAATCAGAAGTTGGTGCGGACCTTCAGGCGCCGTTGACCATTGGTTGTATGCAGGGTTGTAACTTTGTAACTCTTTCACACCAATGCCGGCATAATCTGCAGCAATGGCTAGATCAAGCTGTTCTTTCGGATCGACAAGCGTTAGAACAGGCTTGTTTGGAATCGCAGGAATATTAAGCCCGTACTTGTCTTGGTTTGCGATGACGTCAGCCAAGGCTAGCAGCTTAGGTACGTAACTGCTGGTCTCTTTTGGTAAGTCCAATGAGAAGAAATCGATAGGTTTACCGAGCTTTTTGTTCTTACGAATTGCGCTAGAAACACGGCCACCACCACTGTTGTAAGCAGCAATTGCATGCTCCCAGCTACCATCAAAACGCTCGTTTAGTTGTACAAGGTAGTCCAGTGCGGCATCCGTTGCTGCTGCCACATCTCGGCGACCGTCATACCAGTAGTTTTGCTCTAGTCCCATCATCTTTCCGGTGCCAGGGACAAATTGCCACAATCCAGCTGCACTACCATGTGAGTAGGCAAAGGCATCGAATGAGCTTTCCACCACAGGAAGCAAAGCAAGCTCCATTGGAAGTCCACGCTCTTCGATACGTTTTGTGATCATGTATAGAAAAGGAGTCGCACGCTTAGACACCGTGTAAAGGTGATTCGGGTGCTTTAGATACCACGTACGGTAGTAGTCCACTTTCTTATGGTTTGGGATATCCATTTCAAGTTGCATGGCGATACGTTGCCATACATCTTCTTGTTCCTGAGGGGAAAGAACTTTAGGCGCGTCGTTAGCGGATTTTTTTGCTAAAGACGATGTGTTGCCCGGTTGAGCCTTCGCTGCATTTTGTTTTGCAGTCTGCTCAGATTTATTGGTTTCTGGTGTAGAAGACGTTGAGTCTGACTGAGTCAATTGACAGCCAGATAATAACAACGCCAACGCCCAGGTATACTTCAAACGCATGGATTCAGCCTATTTAGGGCCTTTTTATCTTCACCTGCCTGTCGCGCAACACAATGTGCGTGGCAGTCGCAAGATAATAGACATCTTTTAAACACTAACTAATTAATAGAGGCAAAGAGCTTCTAAATTATGCAATGGGGAGAAATTCAAATAGATTTATATCAACCCCAAACGTAAGAGAAGCGCCAGTGGCGCTTCTCGAAAAATCAGCCCCTGATAATACTGGGGTCTTGCAAACTTACAAGCAGAAAATGGTTAAAATTCGTTCTTCCACTCACGCAAAGCAGTAAAAACCGAGCATGGATCGCTATTTTTAATGCGACTAGCAACAGATTGAACCACGTCAGGATTGGTGGTTCGCAAGAACGGATTAATCCACTTTTCTTTGCGTATTGTTGTTGGAAGTGTCGGAATGTTTAGAGCTCGCAGTCGGTTTACATCATCGCGATATTGACGGAGCTGCTCATTATCAGGCTCAACCGCTAAAGCAAACGCCACGTTACTCGCGGTGTATTCATGCGCGCAGAAGACTTGAGTTTCTTCTGGTAGAGACGTTAGCTTGTTTAGTGACTCAAACATTTGCTCTGGCGTACCTTCAAAAATACGACCGCAGCCTGCGGAAAACAACACGTCACCGCAAAACAGTTTTCCGTCTCCAACGTAACCGATATGACCTAAGGTATGGCCTGGTAAACCTAGCACCAAAAAGATTTCGCCAAATAACTCCAGTTTGTCGCCTTCTTCCATGGGGGTGGTTAGGGTTGGAATTGGTTCAGATTTCGGGCCCACAACGGCGACTTCAGGAAAGGCACGCACTAAGTCTGGAACGCCACCAATGTGATCGTTGTGGTGGTGCGTAATTAAAATCGCTTCTAAAGTTAATTCGTTAGCCTGCAAGTATTCTAACACTGGCTTCGCATCGCCCGGATCAACGACTGCGCAACGTTTATCGCTATTTTGTATCAGCCAGATGTAATTATCATTAAATGCGGGTATGCTTTTGATCTCTAACACGATTCGTTCTCCGTCACCCATTTTTAGTCAGGTGGTTAATGAAACCAGCACTCAGCAACAAAACTATACCACACCCGTCGACTTGGTCAGCAATGAACAACGGTCCGTGGGTGCTTGAGTCAATCCAGACCCGACTTGATGAATGGTGTCCGAAACTCTTCGGTTACCATATGCTCAAACTGGGCGGGTTGAGCTGTGAGCTAACCAGCTGTAATTGTAACATTCAACACCAAGTCAACGTAGATATCCAGAACCCGTTGCATAATGTGATTGCAGATGGTTACGAATTGCCCTTTTTGGAAAAAAGCTTTGATGTTGTGATTCTCGCTCATCAGCTCGACTATGCAAGTGATCCACACCGTTTGCTGCGGGAAGTCGATAGAGTGATGATGGATGATGGTTATTTGATAATCACTGGATTTAACCCACTAAGTTTGACTGGATTAGCGAGTTTGCTTCCTTGGCGTAAACATAATTTGCCTTGGAGTGGACGAATGTTTACGTCGAACCGCATCAACGACTGGTTAGGGTTACTTAATTATCAAGTGATTCATTGCGATCGTTACGCGCTGTTTCCGATGAAGCGCTACCGCACGATGTGGACATGGTTGGAAAACAGTCTCGGTGATTGGGCGTCACCTGCAGGGAGTTTGTATTACATTGTGGCACGGAAACGAACATACCCTCTCAAGCCTATCAAACCGCATTGGCGTTTGAAGAAAAAGCTCACACCACTAGGGGTGATGAATCGAGAGGGCAATACTATGAGGAAAGAATCTCGTTAAGAGGGTTGGTAACCGGTATCTTCCTCGGTTGGGTTTTCTGCGGCGGTACGGGCTAGCTCATCACAAATTTCATTCTCACGATGACCAGCGTGGCCTTTTACCCAGTGCCATTCAACTTGATGGCGTGCAGTTTCTTTGTCTAGAGCTTGCCATAGATCGGCATTCTTCACGGGTTTTTTATCCGCTGTTTTCCAGCCACGCTTCTTCCAGTTATGGATCCACTGAGTAATACCTTGGCGCACATATTGACTGTCAGTCGTTAAAGTGACTTTACAAGGTTGTTTTAACGTCTGCAGCGCGACGACAGCCGCCAACATTTCCATGCGGTTGTTGGTGGTTAGCGTGTAGCCTTTGGAAAGCGTCTTTTCTACGTCTTTGTAACGCAATACAATGCCGTAACCACCTGGTCCTGGGTTACCTAAACAAGAACCGTCAGTGAAAATCTCAACGTGTTTGGTCATATTTTTTGGTACTATTAGCCGAAACATTTAATAAAGCATAGTCTGACATACATAACCTTATGAATACCAGCAGCAATTCTGAATATAACCGCATTGTCGTTCTCGATACCGAAACCACAGGTATGAACCGCGAGGGTGGTCCTCACTACATGGGACACCGCATTATTGAAATCGGTGCCGTGGAGATCATCAACCGTAAGCTGACTGGTCGTCACTTCCACGTTTATTTAAAACCCGATCGTGAAATCCAACCAGAAGCGGTTGAAGTTCACGGTATTACGGATGAATTCTTGGTTGATAAACCGGAATACGCGAGCGTGCACCAAGAGTTTCTTGAGTTTATTAAAGGCGCCGAACTTGTTGCCCACAACGCGCCCTTCGATACCGGCTTTATGGATTACGAGTTTGGCATGCTCGATCCTAACATCGGCAAAACGGACGACTACTGCAAGGTGACCGACACCCTTGCTATGGCGAAGAAAATCTTCCCTGGTAAGCGAAACAACCTTGATATCTTATGTGAACGTTACGGTATTGATAACTCGCACCGTACTCTCCACGGAGCTTTGCTCGATGCGGAGATTCTAGCCGACGTTTACCTCTTTATGACGGGCGGTCAAACGAGTCTAGAATTTAACGCGAATAAACAAGAGGGTGGAGTAGAAACCATTCGCCGTATTGAAGGAAGAAAAGCGCTAAAGGTTTTGCGCGCAAGTGCCGATGAACTAGAAGCTCACCAAAAAAGATTAGAGTTGGTGAACGACTGTATTTGGCATCAATAGGAGAAGCTATGCTGAGGGCTTTGTTGGTCGCGTTTTTAGCGATATGGAGTAGTCTCTCGAGTGCATCGAGTGAATCTGCTATGTCTTTGTTAGACAATCGATTTCGAGTGGATCCAACCATCGAGCAGATCACTTTTTTAGTTTATCGTGAGCAAAGTTCTCAGCCAGTTGTTTTAGTCCGCCCTGACGGTAAAAAGTACTATGCTTGGGACGCCTACGACAATGTACGTTGGTACCAAGAAGCCTCACTCGATATTATCTCCGTTGACAACCCTATGCCAGGCCCATGGCAGGCTGTGGGGAAAGTCACTCCTAAAAATAACATCCGCTTAATTTCTCACTTAAAGCTCAGCACGGATGTGTTCCCAAACCGATTATATAATGGGGAAGCGCTTAAGTTTACAGCTCGCCTAACCTCCGACGACAAACCTCTTGTACTGCGCGACTTCCTTGACCGCGTGAATTTGCGCGTGACATTTACCAAGTTTGTCGAAAATGAAGATGAGTTGATCAAAGAAGCACGTCCAGTGCCGATGGTTGTGGGTGAGTTTGCTGATGATGGCCGCGGCTTGGATGAAAAAGCAGGGGATGGTGTGTTCACTGTCCAACTACCAATAGATGTTGAGCCCGGTAAGTACCGTGCGCGAATCACCTCTGGTAATGGCGTATTCTTACGAGCGCAAGAGCAAGTCATCTTGGTTTATCCGAACCCCATTTCTCGTACTTTTATTCAGGCGCGCAATCCTGACAAACCACACCAATTGGTGGTGAGTGGTGAGCAAGGTATGATCGCGCCAGGCTCAATCGCAGTCACGGTGGAACAAGATGCACCCGATGGCTTTGTTAGCTACAGCCAAGGCCAGGTTTCTAAAGATGGAATGAGAACCACGCTGAACCTCAATAACGACGCTGAGCTTGGTAAATACGCATGGCGCGGCGAGATCTTTGCCACTGATTTTGCGACGCAACGTCCACTGGTGTTTCCTATTCCAGAGCAAACCTTCAGTGTTGTTGATGACTTTGATCTAGAAGCCGCTCGAATTGCAAAAGAAGCTGAATTAGCCGAGCAGCGCCGTATTGAAATGGAAAAGCAAATTATCGCTGAGCGGGAGGCTGAGCGTAAGCGCAGCATGATTATTATCGCGGTGGGTAACGTGATAATGCTGCTGATTGTGATCATTGCATGGATAGTCTGGCGCAAAATTAAAGCGAAACGCGATGCCATGCCAGAGATGCAGTTAGAGGTGCCAAAGAAATAGTAGTAACACATAAAGCGAGAAACGGAGCCAATCGGCTCCGTTTTTGTATCAAGTTACCAAGTGGCAGAAGAAAAATGGAAAAATTATGAATATTTGAGTTTACTGTACTCAAATGTATGTTTGGGATTTCATATAAATAATATATCATTATTACTTTCTAAATTGGTTACGTTTTTAATGTGACTAACTTTCRAAATAATTAACTAAAGATAAAAGAAATAATGAATAAAATTTTAGCTTTTTTTTGTGCAGTGATAATTGTAGGTTGTTCTTCTACTGGTGATAGTATTAATAAGCTAGATGCGGGAACTAATAATGTAAAATCACTTGATACTTTCACTTTCGATCCCTTAAGTAAAATCCAAAAAGTAGAAATACCAACTTATTACGATGGCTTGTTTGATACAGCAAGACCCTATTTAGATGAAAAGTACCCTTACACTTATGTTAGCAAACCTCAAGCATACATAATCGATGACGAAATTGTTTCTTTTGCTCCTTGGTTTCCTGTCGAAGGAAGGTTCACGGTTTTTCCAACCGCTCACTATATAGTTATAACTCAAGAAACCGAGAGTGGCTTAGTCTCGGCACGGTTTAATCATGAACAAGTAATTAAGTTGTTAAGTGAAGAATATAAAATTACTGAGCATACAAGTCCGTTTTTTCATTATGTTCTAGAGGTTTCTCCAAGTGAGCAAGCCAATTTTGTAGAAGATATTCATAAAAAATTGAGTAAACTTCCTTCAGAATAAGGATGCTTGGTTAAATCGTAATCAATAAAGTCGGGGGCGTTCTGGCTTTATTGATTGCATGGAGTTCTATTTATATTGAGTTGGTATTTGTAATTAGTAGTACGCCATAATTACAAGATCCGATCTTGTAGGGTTTTTAGATAAGATTTCAGCTCTGCGTGATGAATAAGAATAAGTAAACGCGAGGTCTCTGATGAAATACAAAAAGCGTCAGAAGTACAAATACACTCTCCACTCTGAAGAAAAGATTGAGACTCGCATTTCAGTGAGTCAGGTGTATGACAGCCCTTTTCTTAGTTTGTCCAAACAAGGCGTGTTAACGATTAAAAAGGGCTATGCATGGGATGGAGCGAGTGGGCCAGCATTAGACACAAAAAACATTATGAAAGCTTCTTTAGTGCATGATGCTCTTTACCAACTCATGAGGGAAGAGGTGTTGCCACAAAGTGCTCGAAAGCATGCGGATATGTTGCTGAGAGAAACATGTTTAGAAAAAGGAATGTCTAGCTTCAGAGCGACTTATATCTATTATGGCGTCAGAGTTGTCGGTGGCTTCTTTTCTAGACCCGACACTTTGTGTGCTTAATGGGAACATCTTTCCAATGTTTAACTGTTTATTTATACAGTTTGGTTATGTAAGCTCCAAGGTGATACAAAGGAGTCGTACATAATGACAATAAGATATGAAGAGCATGTGCCAAGCCCGAAAGAATACTGTGATATGCGTGTCAAAGCCGGGCTATCACCCAAATCGTTGAAAGCTGCTGAAATTGGTCTACCCAATTCGTTATATGGTGTATCTGTTCGGGATGAGGGAAAGCTCATTGCAATGGGCCGGATTGTTGGTGACGGGGCGTGTAACTTCGAAATTGTCGACGTTGCCGTTGACCCTGATTATCAAGGTAACGGGTTAGGTAGAAAAGTCATGGAATACATCGACGGTTATCTTTCTTCTGTTGCACTTGAAGGCTCTTACGTTTCTATGATTGCTGATGAGCCGGTCTTTTACGAAAAGATTGGTTATAGGCTGGTGGCTCCTAAAAGCCAAGGGATGACAAAAAAGTTTAAGCCGAAGGTGTAACACGTATTCAGCTGTGTAAATAAGCAATAGAAAACAGGAGTTTAATTTCCTGTTTTCTATATTAAATTTCTACTTAAGCCACTTCTGGAATTGGTTTGGGTGGCTGCTCTAAATCAGGCTCTTTTTGAACAGTAGGAATTTGTCCCTCACCCACAGCACTGATGTAACAGCCACTAAGTTTAATGGCAAGGTACATATCGGCTCGCAGTAAGATGCCTCCTTCACTGGTGCTGATACCAGTAAGCTCACACCATTGACGTAAGCGTCGTTTCCTTCCTGCGAGGATTAAGCGTACGCCTCTCTTTTTTAAAGTATTGTGAATATCTGCTAGTGTTGCCATCACACTGAGATCCAAGTGAGTAAAGCTCGATACGGCGTCGATGACAACGCAACTTGCGTCTTTGTGATGTTCTACTTGCTCTAACACTCGGCGTTTAAAGTAAGGTGCGTTGAAGTAAGTCAGCGGCGAGTTAAAGCGGTAAATCACCATTCCAGGAATAGGCGAAGCTTTTCCTGAGTCGTCGATGGTCCGAATGGTGCCTTTTTCATCCAAGCCAAGTAGCTGATCACTCGGTCGCATGACAATACGTAAAAATTGAAATAGCCCTAGCAGTACCGCTAAAGTGATCCCCGGTATTACGCCTACGATCAAAACAGAAATAAAAGTGATGATTGCTAGATAGAACGCATCTTTGTCACGAGATTTTAATTTCCAAATGGCTTTGAGATCGAGCAGCGACAAGGATGCAATGATCAACACGACACCAAGTGATGCGATGGGAATAAACTGTAAAGGCTCATAAATAAATACCGCAATAATGGCAATGGTGATTGCGGCGACAATCGAAACTAATTGAGATTTACCGCCATTTGCATCATTTACCGCTGTGCGTGAGTCAGCGCCGCTTATCGCGAAACCTTGCGAAAACGCTGAGGCAATGTTGGCAAAGCCCAACGCCTGAAACTCTTTATTTGCATCAATATCATAACCGTTTTTAGCAGCGAAACTGCGGGCGGTGAGCATCATGCTAACAAAACTGACAATCGCAAGGTTGAGCGCCGGGACCACTAGTTCACGAACTTCACCTAGCTCAAACTCCGGCGTTTGAAACTGAGGGAAACCACCTTGAGTGAGTCCAACCACGGATACGCCCATCTCTTGTAAATGGAAAAACCAAACTGACGCGGTAGTCACGAGTATTGCCAGCATGGCAGCAGGCCAAGTTGGTCGGTAGCGCTTGGTGAGTAAATAAACGACAACCGTCACGATACTCAGAGTTACGGTAGGCCAATGAAGCTCGGTTAATCGTTGTGGAGCCTCCCATAAGCGTTCCAGCAAATAACGTTGTTCGTATTTCAAACCGACCACTTTGGCAAACTGACCAACGATAATCGTGAGAGCGACACCGTTGAGTAGACCCAAAAGAATCGGGCGAGAAAGGAAGTCTGCAAACACCCCTAACTTGAAACGACTTGCCAGTACACACCAAATACCAGTCATCGCTGTCATGGTCATGACTAACTGCCAATGTTTTGTAGGATCACCCGCGGCAAGCGGCGTAACAACGGCGGCAATCACTGCACAGGTTGCTGCATCAGGTCCGACAATGAGTTGTCGAGATGTGCCCATCATGGCGTATACCAACATTGGCAGTACACACGAGTACAGACCGACAATTGCGGATACACCGGTTAGCTGTGCATAAGCTATGGCAACTGGCAGGGCAACCGCGACAACAGAAAAGGCGGCTCTAAAGTCGTTAACAAACCATTCTTTTTGATAATGCTTAAGCTGAACAAGCCCTGGGAACCACTGTGCGAATAATATTTTAGCCAACGGATTTACCATATATGTGAGTGAGTTACTTAAAAGTATACACCGCTTGCTTGGAACGTCTGTGAGTTAGTTATCACTGGAAATCGGGGGAAGGGTCGGAGTGCGTGGATTTTATTGCGCTTGCGCAGAGGTTCTTTGTGGTGTGAGGTGTTATGAACGCTATTCTGGTAGCAATAAAAAACGGGAGTTGTCACTCCCGTTTTATGGTTTCAGATTAGAGAGTTAGGCAACGCTATCCATCTGAGGGTATAGCGGCTTTGCGGCGAGCAATTCCGGCTCAAAGTCGTCAACGTTGATTGTATCCAGACGATGCTGTTCAGCTTCTCTTAGTAGGTCGGCTTCTTCTTGCGTGATAAAGCCTTGCTCTAGCCCTTCTTGAGCAATCATATCCAAACGTAGGAATGGACGACGTTTGCCTTGCGCTTTACATACTTTGTCGAACACTGGCTCTGCTTGAAGAATGACTGACAGCGCAAGCTCAATCTTACCTGCTGCGTTGTGTTCTGTTGGCTCTAGGTACTGACCTCGACCAATGCGTGAACGCGTTGCACTTGGCGTTTGTAGAATGCGCGCCACTTTGCTGTCTAGCTTATCACTTGGCGCTTTGCGTACACGACCGAATGGCATGATTAACACGCGCAGTGCACGACCAATCACTTTGTTCGGGAAGTTTGCTAAGAATTCGTCTACCGCCACTTCCGCTTGTTTCAAACTGTCTTGTAGACCCCAGTGTACTAATGGTAAATCTTCGACTGGGCGGCCATCTTGCTCAAAACGTTTCAACGTCGCAGAGCTCAAATATAGCTGGCTTAGAATGTCACCAAGACGCGCTGATAGACGCTCTTTACGCTTCAAAGAGCCACCTAGCACTGCCATTGAGATATCCGATAGCAGAGCAAGGTTTGCACTGTAACGGTTCAATTGTTGGTAGTAACGTTTTGTCGCATCTTTGGTTGGTGATGAAGAACCTAAACCGTCGCTCAAACCAAACCAGATGCTGCGAACGAGGTTACTCATGGTAAAGCTCACGTGACCAGCCAGCGCTTTATCAAACTTCTCTACAGAGTCACTGGCATCAGAGTACGCTGCGTTCATTTCTTCAAGAACGTACGGATGGCAACGGATTGCGCCTTGGCCAAAGATGATCATTGAGCGTGTTAGAATGTTAGCACCCTCAACCGTTACCGCGATTGGTGCACCTTGGTAACCACGGGCTAGGAAGTTAGAAGGTCCCATACAGATACCTTTACCGCCTACGATGTCCATTGCGTCGATGATGCTTTGTTGTCCACGGTGCGTACAGTGGTACTTCACGATAGCTGAGATAACCGAAGGCTTTTCACCTAAGTCGATACCTGCCACGGTTAAGTTGCTTGCCGCGTCCATTACGTAGGCGTTACCACCTAGACGCGCTAATGGCTCTTCAACCCCTTCCATGTGGCCGATTGGCTGTTTGAACTGGCGACGAATGCGTGAGTAAGCACCTGTGGCCATTGCGGCAGTTTTGATGCCACCTGTTGAGTTTGAAGGTAGCGTGATACCACGTCCAACCGACAGACACTCAACCAGCATACGCCAACCTTGGCCCGCCATTTTTTCACCACCGATAATGAAATCGATAGGAACAAAGATGTCTTTACCGCGCGTTGGACCATTTTGGAATGGTACATTGAGCGGGAAGTGTCGGTTACCAATCTCAACACCTTTGACATCAGTTGGGATAAGCGCACAAGTGATGCCAAGATCTTCTTTGTCGCCTAGCAAACCTTCAGGATCGCGAAGTTTAAATGCTAAGCCTAGTACCGTTGCGACTGGCGCTAGGGTGATGTAGCGCTTGTTCCAAGTCAGGCGCATACCCAGTACTTCTTTTCCTTCCCATTCGCCTTTACAGACCACACCGTAATCTGGAATAGATCCAGCGTCAGAACCCGCTTCTGGACTTGTTAGGGCGAAACAAGGGATTTCCTTACCTTCAGCTAGGCGCGGTAAGTAATGATTTTTCTGATCTTCAGTACCGTAGTGTTGCAGTAGTTCACCAGGACCCAAAGAGTTAGGAACACCAACGGTAGACGATAGAACGCCAGAAACACCCGTTAGTTTTTGTAGTACTAGTGATTGCGCGTATGCTGAGAACTCAAGACCACCGTACTTTTTCTTAATGATCATGGCAAAGAATTTGTGATCTTTCAGGTATTGCCATACTTCTGGCGGTAAGTCCGCGAGTTCGTGAGTCACTTGGAAATCGCTCACCATGGCACACACTTCATTCACTGGACCGTCTAAAAAGGCTTGTTCTTCTGCACTTAATTTAGGTGCTTGAATTGCGTGAAGCTTTTGCCACTCTGGTTTGCCTTTAAATAGCTCGGCTTCCCACCAGACGGTACCTGCGTCTAACGCTTCTTTTTCGGTTTGAGACATAGCTGGCAGCACTTTCTTGAAAAGCGCTAATGCTTTGCGGCTTATCAAAGACTGACGTACGCCAGGAACCGCGAATACAGCGGCAGCAAGAACGTAAATAGCCCAACCAGTAACGCCAACCGCGCCTATTACTGTGAGCGCTAACATAGCCGCTGTGAGTAAACTAATAGATTTCACGAGAGACATGCGGTGGTAGAGCGTAATGCCTAGCACGACCGTCATCGTGATGATTGAGAGCAAGATGTCCATATGTATTTTCCTTTTCAGACTTTATAGGTGTTGTACGTCTGTATGTTAGGTAAGAGGTCTAACCAGTTGGTTTAAGTGTAATCAAAATATTAAGGAAATGTAAAACATAAGATTGGATAAAAAGTGATCTAAGTAGAGTTAAAGTTCTAAAGTTGCGATTTGAGTGATGGTTTCATGAGCAAGTTGACAAGTTTATTACCATCACCAATCTAAATCTGTTGGTTCACTATCGACACTAATTCTCGTTTGTGGGTAAACTCAGAGTAATCAAACCCGAGTTCAGGTTTATGAAATGTCCGATACCAAACTGGTATCAGAACAATTTGCTCAGTGAATCTAGGACTGACTGAAGCCGAAATAATAAAGAGAACGTCTTATGTACCATGATCTGATTAGAAGTGAATTAAACGAAGCTGCTGAAGTGCTCAACAAATTTTTAAGCGATGACCATAACATTGCGCAAATCGAAGCAGCGGCGAAAATGATTGCTGACTCATTCAAGCAAGATGGTAAAGTACTGTCATGTGGTAACGGTGGTTCTCACTGTGATTCGATGCACTTTGCCGAAGAGTTAACAGGCCGTTACCGAGAAAACCGTCCTGGCTATGCTGGTATTGCTATTTCAGATCCAAGTCACCTTTCTTGCGTGAGTAATGACTTTGGTTATGACTTCGTGTTTTCCCGTTATGTAGAAGCCGTTGGTCGAAAAGGTGACGTACTGTTTGGTCTGTCGACTTCAGGTAACTCAGGTAACATCCTGAAAGCGATTGAAGCGGCGCAAGCGAAAGGCATGAAGACGATTGCGCTAACAGGCAAAGATGGCGGCAAAATGGCAGGGCTTGCCGATATTGAAATCCGCGTGCCACACTTTGGTTATGCGGACCGTATTCAGGAAATTCATATTAAGATTATTCATATCATCATTCAGTTGATTGAAAAAGAGATGGAATAGTCGTTTCACAGCCACCTTTTCGAGCTGTGTTGTTAGGGAGTTTTTTAAATCATGTGTGAATTGCTCGGTATGAGCGCTAATGTTCCGACGGATATTTGTTTCAGTTTTACCGGGCTCATGCAGCGTGGAGGTCGAACTGGCCCACACCGTGACGGATGGGGAATTACCTTCTACGAAGGGAAAGGTTTTCGAACTTTCAAAGATCCCAAGCCAAGTTGTGAGTCGCAAATTGCAGAGTTAGTGCAAAATTATCCTATCAAGAGTCGTGCTGTCGTTAGTCATATCCGACAGGCGAATCGTGGTGGTGTTAATTTAGAAAATACTCATCCCTTTACACGTGAGTTATGGGGTAGGTATTGGACGTTTGCGCACAACGGTCAGCTCTCAGGCTATCAAGACTTACATACGGGTCGACACCGACCTGTCGGCGAGACAGATAGCGAACTGGCATTTTGCTGGTTGTTGAAGCAAATGGAAGATCGATATCCTGAGCCGCCAAAGGATATGGAATCGGTATTCTTATATGTTGCTAAATGTTGTGATGAGCTAAGAGAGAAGGGTGTATTTAACATGCTTCTGAGTGATGGTGAGTATGTAATGACGTATTGCACCAATCATTTGTATTGGATCACGAGACGCGCACCGTTTGGTAAAGCCGCTTTGCTTGATGAAGATGTGGAAATTAACTTCCAAGAAGAAACAACGCCACACGACATTGTGTCTGTGATCGCGACTCAACCTTTAACGGGCAATGAAGCTTGGCAGCGGATGAAGCCTGGTGAATACGGCTTGTTTCACCTAGGTGAACTTGTGAAAAACAATGCCTCTGAACTGGTGAATGTGCCGTTTGCAGCGGTGAAACCGGGCAATCAGGCGCCAACTGAGCCGTTAGAATAGCGGTTCATTCGGAACAACTCGTAAAGCTCGCTTAATCGCGAGCTTTATTTTTATGCGTTTAAACCGAGGGCGGATACTGGTGAACTCTCATACTTTCTAGCCTCCTAGTCTCGCTAAGGCTTGCCGGAAAGATGGAACTGATAGAAATTTCTCATAAAACACCACGTCATTCTGAACGGTGAGGAACGAACCAGATTCAGAATCTACTTTCCGAGTGTCGTGTTACTCAAGTGGTTATGGGATTTTTTAGAATGTTGGGTTTTAGGTTTCTAGTCTCACTACGGCTTTCTTGAATCAAGTTTATATGTTTCAAAATAACAAAAGGCAGCTCTCAGGCTGCTCTTTTGTGTTTGGAGTTTGGTATTCAGGACTACTCATCGGAGGCGTAGCCGTGTGTGCCAAGCTCTGCGCCATCTAAATAGGCTTTACCATCCTTCATGATTAAGCGCTCATCTACTAACCACTTCGCCACCATAGGGTAGATTCGGTGTTCCTGAGCCTGAACACGCGCTGCAAGTACACTAGCATCATCGTCTTCGAACACCGGAACTTTTGCTTGCAGTATGACAGGGCCACCATCAAGCTCTTCAGTTACAAAGTGCACACTCGTACCATGTTCTTTGTCGCCAGCATCTATTGCTCTCTGGTGTGTGTGTAGCCCAGGATATTTTGGTAGAAGAGAAGGGTGGATATTGATCATCTTACCCATGTAATGAGAAACAAACTCGCTGCTCAGAATACGCATGTAGCCCGCCAGAATAATCACGTCTGGTTGGTATTCATCGATTTGACTCATTAGCTCTGCATCAAAGCTTTCACGCGAGTCGAATGCTTTAGGGTCGACAAAGTGACCGTCTACATCAAATTTTTTTGCACGTTCTAAACCAAAAGCATCTGCTTTGTTAGAGAACACGGCTGCCACTCGTGCGTTTGGCATGCTGTTTTCGCAAGCTTCCAAGATAGCTTGCAGGTTACTTCCGTTACCCGAGATGAGGACCACAATGTTTTTTAGGGTATGGTTTTTCATGATGTCGAGAGTGCCTTGGTATTGTAGGTTGGAGTTATGTAGCTTCTAAACTACCTACTAATAGAATGGTTTTTATTGTTCTAGATAGCAAAATGAGGACCTAGTCATCTAGTGTCCTCATTCTTTTTATCTTGTGGGCTCGATTTGCAAATTATTGGATTTCAACTTGCTCTTCATTCGCGTCTGCTTGCGCGATTTGACCAATCACCCACGCGTTTTCGCCTTCTTCTTTAAGAAGAGCAACTGCTGCGTCTGCCTGGTCTTTCGGTAGTGCGACGATTAGACCCACACCACAGTTGAATGTGCGGTACATTTCGTGTGTGTCGACATTGCCTTTCTCTTGTAGCCACTTGAAGATCACTGGCCATTCCCAGCTGTTACCATCGATAACTGCTTTTGTGCCTTCAGGCAGCACACGTGGGATGTTTTCCCAGAAACCACCACCAGTGATATGAGAAATCGCATGGATGTCGTGTTTCTCAATCATCTTAAGTGCTGATTTGATGTAAATCTTCGTTGGTTCTAGTAGGTGCTCACCGATAGTGCGACCTGCTAGTTCTTCGTTCTTATCTGCACCTGATACTTCTAGGATTTTACGGATAAGGGAGTAACCGTTTGAGTGTGGGCCGCTTGAGCCAACAGCGATAAGTGCATCACCAGCAGCGACTTTCGTGCCGTCGATCACGTCTTCTTTTTCGACTACGCCAACACAGAAACCAGCTACGTCGTAGTCTTCGCCTTCATACATGCCAGGCATCTCCGCAGTTTCGCCACCAATTAGGGCACAACCTGCTTGAATACAGCCTTCCGCGATACCTGAAACAACATCCGCTGCGGTATCAACGTCTAGTTTGCCTGTTGCGTAATAATCTAGGAAGAACAGTGGCTCTGCGCCTTGCACGATAAGATCATTTACACACATCGCAACAAGGTCGATGCCGATAGTGTCGTGCTTGTTCATATCCAGTGCTAGGCGAAGCTTAGTACCTACGCCATCAGTACCAGAAACCAGTACAGGTTGTTTGTATTTGGTTGGCAATTCGCATAGCGCGCCAAAACCACCGATACCACCCATAACTTCAGGGCGACGAGTACGTTTTACCGCACCCTTAATACGATCCACAAGCGCGTTGCCTGCATCAATATCTACACCAGCGTCTTTATAGCTAAGAGAAGAGTTGTTACCACTCACAGGGAAGTCCTCGGTATTAAGTTGGATATGAAAACGGCGCTATTCTAACAGTGCTTAAACACAGATAGCAAACGTTTGCGTCTGTTTTTTTCTTTAGTGATTTATCCTGATATCCCTGTAAAAATCATGTATAATCTGAAGGTTTGTTTAAATATTGCCAACTATAGCCGGAGATGGACATGAAAGTTGTTGAAGTAAAGCACCCTCTAGTAAAACATAAAATTGGTCTAATGAGAGAAGGTGACATCAGCACAAAACGTTTTCGTGAGTTAGCGACTGAGGTCGGTAGCCTACTTACTTACGAAGCAACGTCAGACTTTGAAACAGAAAAAGTGACCATTGATGGTTGGAACGGTCCGGTAGAAGTAGACCAAATTAAAGGTAAAAAAGTAACCGTAGTACCAATCCTACGTGCAGGTCTAGGCATGATGGACGGTGTTCTTGAGCACATGCCAAGCGCACGTATCAGTGTTGTTGGTATTTACCGTGATGAAGAAACACTTGAGCCAGTTCCTTACTTCAACAAGCTTGCTTCTAACATCGATGAGCGTATTGCGCTTGTTGTTGACCCAATGCTTGCAACGGGTGGTTCTATGATTGCTACGATTGATCTTCTAAAAGAGAAAGGTTGTAACCAAATCAAAGTGTTGGTACTTGTTGCTGCACCAGAAGGTATTGAAGCGCTAGAAAAAGCACACCCAGATGTGGAGCTATACACTGCGGCCATCGATGAGAAGCTGAATGACAAAGGCTACATCGTACCGGGTCTAGGTGATGCAGGTGATAAGATCTTCGGTACTAAGTAATTCTTTAATGTATTACTACGACTGAACAGAAAAAACAAAGGCTTGGTGAAAACCAAGCCTTTTTTATATCTATAATACGAGAAGAATAAAATGCGCCACTCAGTAAAGCAGCGCAGACGCACTATTTCGCGTTCTCTTCTTCCATTTGTGCGTTATCTACAACGTGGTTTTCACCTAAATCGTTTGGTAGCACAAGGTTAAGAATAATTGCCACGATACCGCATAGGCTCACACCTTGTAGGCTGAACTCGCCAATACCGAAAGCCATACCGCCAATACCAAATACAAGTGTTACGGCAACGATCACTAGGTTGCGAGACTTATGTAAATCAACGTTATTCTTGATCAGTGTGTTGAGGCCTACTGTGGCGATAGAGCCGAACAGCAGAATCATGATACCGCCCATGACAGGTACTGGAATCGTTTGAAGAACCGCGCCTAGCTTACCTACCAATGCAAGTACGATTGCAGTGATCGCAGCCCAAGTCATGATCACAGGGTTAAATGCTTTGGTTAGCATTACCGCTCCTGTAACTTCACTGTAAGTGGTGTTTGGTGGAGCACCCACCATCGAGGCTGCGATAGTTGCCACCCCGTCACCTGCGATTGTGCGATGAAGGCCAGGTTTTTTCAGGTAGTTTTTACCTGTAACGTTTGAGATAGCAAGCATGTCACCTACGTGCTCTACCGCAGGTGCGATAGCGACAGGAATCATGAACAAGATTGCGTTTATGTTGAACTCTGGCGCGGTGAAGTTTGGCATAGCTAGCCAAGCCGCTTGTGTTACAGGAGTGAAATCAACCACCCCGTAGAATAGAGAAACAGAGTAACCTGCAAGAATACCACCGACAATTGGAACGAGCTTCAAAAAGCCTTTTGCAAACACGCTTAGTACAATGGTTGTGAGCAGTGAGACCGCCGAGATGATGATCGCAGCATCACCATTAACAAGCTGTGCAGCACCATCACCGGTTTTACCTACCGCCATGTTCACTGCTGTTGGAGCAAGGCCAAGACCAATCACCATGATCACAGGGCCAACGACAACAGGCGGGAGAATTTTATGGATAAATCCAACACCACGCACTTTGATCATCGCCCCTAGAGCCACATAAACCAGGCCCGCTGCCATTAAGCCGCCCATCGTTGCGCCGATACCCCAAGTTTGGATACCGAACATAATAGGAGCAATAAACGCAAAAGAAGAGGCAAGGAAGATGGGAACAGAACGTTTAGTCATTAATTGGAAGAGGAGAGTACCGACACCGGCACCAAAGAGGGCGACATTTGGATCAAGGCCAGTTAGCAGCGGCACAAGCACCAAAGCACCAAAAGCGACAAAGAGCATTTGAGCGCCTTGTAACGCGTTTTTCATAATAATTCCCTATTTTCAAGATACGCAGACAAATCCGGCGAATACTATCATCCTGCAATCGTTTGCAACGTTGCATGGATCAAACTTTCGATTGAATCTTTCCCATAAATAGCATTTTTGAGAGTTAGTTGCTTGCAAATTGGTCTCTTTTACGAGTCTTGCGTGACGAAGAAAAATGAACTGTCTAACTCGTTGAGATAGCTGGATAAGCAATGAGTTTATTATGAAAAACAACATTAGAGTGCTCGTTGAGACCCGAGTTAACAAAGCTGGTCATAATACAGACAATTTACTCAGTACTTACCTTGCTCAAGATTTGATAGTTGCTTATTATTCGGGTTCTTGTTCAGAGGATTATAAAAACTATGCGCTATTTAGCTCTCTTACTGATAGGTTGGTTGTCCCTACCAGTATATGCATTAACTCAGGTGGATATCTATCGTGCCGAAGTGGTTATCGACAGTGAGCAGAACGACGGTGAGTCTCTGGCTCGTCAACAAGGTATGCAGGATGTGATTGTTCGAGCGACCGGTTCTCAATCCTCTTTAAGCAATCCAGTGATTAAAAAGGCACTTGGTTCAAGTGCGCGTTACATTTCCCAGCTGAGCTACGGGCAGGTTGATGGAAAAGCGAGCTTAAAAATGTTGTTTAACAGCGACCAAATCAGCTCGCTTTTAACACAAGCACAATTGCCATCTTGGTCGCCAAATCGCGCCAATATTTTGGTTTGGATGGTGGAAGAGCAGGGCTACGATCGTAATATTGCTTGGGAGCATTCCGACTCTTCAAACGTTGTAGCACTTCGTAGCGCAGCGAAATTAAGAGGCCTACCAATCACTATCCCGGTTGGGGATTTTGATGATGTAACTGGTGTTAATGTTTCTGATCTTTGGGGCGGCTTTATTGAGCCAATTGGCCAAGCGAGCCAGCGCTACCCAGCGGATGCCGTTTTAGTTGTGCGCGCTCAAGGTGAACAAATTCGCTGGACGTTATACGATCAATCACCAATGAGAATTGTTGAAGCACAGCGCTCTCCGCGTAACGGTTCCGCATCAGGCGCCAATGCCATTGCTGAGATGGTTGATGGCATCGCTGACTACTACGCGAGTAAGAGCGCAGTGGTAGTATCTGGAAAATCTTCAAAAGCGTTGGCGGTGAAAGTCCTTAATGTAACGTCTGCCACGGACTTCTTCCGTTTAGAGAATGCGTTAAAACAACTTAATTCGGTTGCGGGTACGGAAATTAAGCGTGTCCAAGGTGATGAGCTGACGCTCAACATCCATCTTTTGGCATCTCAACAAGCTTTTGAGAAAGAAGCTTCTTCTATTTCTCAATTAATGGTTTTTGAAGATCCTTTGGGTGAAGTTGATGCCCCAGCTTTAACTCAAGAAGCAGAGCCAATTGCTCCGATGAATGAAGCTAAAGATACAGCTATGGTAGAAAAAGTGCAGTCTGAAGTGCCTGCGGATATCGCAGCGGAAGCAAAGGACGAAACGCAACCAATTCAGCCGATGATTGTGAAGCCTGTCCGAGAACAGTATGACTTGATCTACGAGTGGCGCTCGGCATCGTAATTGCGTTGATAGCGTTCCAGGCGTGAAGCGCAAGGATCAAACACCAATGTGGTAAGCGTAAAAAAGAGTCGCAATAGCGACTCTTTTTGTTTTCTAAATTCGTATTCGAACCAATGGTCAGTGATGACTGCGATTGGCGTTATTTATTGAATTTCGCTTTTTCTTCTTTTTCTACTTGAGAGAGGCGTTTCAACTTAAGACCTAGCTCTTTGCCTCTCGCTCTAGCAAACAAAATATTGCCAGCGAAACCGAGTGAAGTCAGGAGCAACTCTACTGCCGCAAGCCAACGTTCTCCACCATCCACATAAAGGATGGTCAGCGCATGCAAGAAATACAGCATAAGAACAAAGTTAGCCCAAGCATGAGTGTAAGGCTTACCAGCCAAAATACCAGGCAACGGAAGTAATAGCGGAATACACCAAGCAATAGCAAGTGTTGTGCTGCTAAGGTGAGGGTGAGGGGACAACGCAAGCTGCCAAATTGCGACCCAGGCTAATAAGGCTAAGTTGCCAAATAAAGCTAGGTAACGATAGGTTTTAGCCTGTGTACCGAGTGGTGTTTGGTCTAAAGAGTCAGACATCGATTAACTATCCTTGATTTTACTAACAGACTTTTAGTTTTAACGCTGCAGTTGCCAGCCTTTTGCCTAATTGTTGTGCCAGACGAATCTCTTCACTGCTGAGGGTTGCCTCATGGCCTACACTGCTGGCGCCATACGGAGTGCCTCCGGACTGCGTAGTGTGTAGCTCTGGTTCGGCATAAGGAATGCCCAAAACCATCATCCCGTGATGCAATAAAGGGGTCATCATGCTTTGTAACGTTGTTTCTTGACCACCATGCATCGAAGAGGAAGAGGTAAAGACACAAGCTGGCTTATCGATTAAGTCACCACTGACCCATAAAGATGTAGTCTGATCCCAGAAGTGCTTTAAAGGCGCAGCCATGTTGCCAAACCAGACGGGACTGCCAAACGCTAGACCGTCGCACGTTTTCAGTTCCTCTAGAGTAACAATTGGATCAGAAGGGGAGTGTGAGTGAGGTGACAATTCTTCAACTGTACGCAAAATTGCTTGGCATTGAGGAGTCGATTCGACTCCTCTTGCTATCTGTCTTGCCAGTTGTTTTGTCGAGCCGTGACGGCTGAAATACAAAATAAGGATCTGGCAATCCATTTATAGAATATCCAACACTTGCTCTGGTGGTCGACCAATTTTCGCTTTGCCGTTGGCAACTACCACCGGACGCTCAAATAATTTTGGATTTTTCGCCATTGCTTCGAACAATTGCTCATCGCTAACAGAGTCTTCGCCTAGGCCAAGTTCTTTGTATTCGCTTTCTTTGGTGCGCATCATTTCACGTACAGATGAAAAGCCAAGTTGTGCGTACAGCGCTTTTAGCTCATCTACGTTAAGTGGTGTGTCTAGGTATTTGACGACTTCCGGTGTAACACCATTTTGCTCAAGCAGTTCAAGTGTTTGACGGCTTTTTGAGCAACGAGGGTTGTGATAAATCACGACTGACATGGTTTTCTCCATTTCGTTATTGTAATGCCATGAATCGATCTCTTTGGATCATGAGTTGGTCAATACGGGCATCGTATCGAGCTTGCTCTAAGCTGCCCAACTTGGCCATTTTACTTGCTTCACTATAATATTGAATCGCTTTATTCCAGTTTGCTCGCAACGCCAAAATTTCCGCTCGCGCAGCCAACTCTTCATCACTACGTCCTAGCGCGTGGTAGCTCTTCGATATTAGGTGCCAGCCATTTGTATCTTCAGGATAATCATGAGTGTATCGCTGAAGAACTCGCGTGGCTTGATCGTTTTTATTGTCCTCAAGTAGCGCATTGGCATAGTTAATGGTCAATACTTTATTTTGAGGGTTCCGAGATAACGCTTTACGGAGCATCTCGGTTGCTTTTTCTGGCTGCTTCTTCTCGATATATAAATCCGTCATAGCATCCAGGTAGAATGGGTTACTTGGGTCCTGCTCCAGCAACTTTTTCAAAATAGGTTCCGCTTGAGACAAGCGTTTGCTGTCTAAATGTACGAGTGCTCGCCCATAGTCAAAAGCAGGTGTGATGTCCGCAGAGGCTTTCTTTTGAGTTCGCTCAAACCAGCCTAAAGCAGCTTGTCCGTCAATGCCGGCGTACCGCGCCACAATGCGCGCACGCGCTAGGTGATAGTCTATTGAAGGCACAACTCGCATTGGTGGATAGGTCCTTGCTCGCGCACGGCTATCGGTAATTCGATCTTCAGGTAGTGGGTGAGTCAGTAGCATTGGCGGCGGTTTACTCGCATAACGATATTCATCTGCAAGACGGCCAAAAAAACGTGGCATTGCTTGAACATCAAAACCAGCTTTTGCCAGTGTTGAAATACCAAAGCGATCCGCTTCTTTTTCATTCGCGCGAGTGTAGTTGATTTGGCTTTGCATGTTACCTGCGGTTGCCGCCGTAATTGCAGCCATCCCCGCTTCTGGTGAGGCAATCGAAAGCAGTAATGCGCCAGCGAGTGCAGCTAATGTGGCCGGAGAGCGACGTGCTTGCTCTTCCATGCTGCGCGCAAGGTGGCGTTGTGTGACGTGCGCAATCTCGTGAGCAACAACAGAGGCTAACTCGCTTTCTGAACGTGCATGAAGAAACAACCCAGAGTGCAACGCTACGTAACCACCAAAAAACGCGAACGCGTTAATATTGCGGTCGCGAATCATAAAGAAGTGAAACGGCGTTTTTACATCGTTCGCATTGGCTACTAATCTGTGCCCGAGAGCGTCAATATACTCATTGATAACAGGATCATTAACGATAGGTTTACTGGCTCTGAGCATACGCATATAGGCGTCGCCGTAAATCAACTCTTGGTCTATTGAGAGCGTGCCACCAGCAGCCGTGCCAATGTCTGGCAAGTCAATGCTATTGGCATAAGTTGTCGGCGAACTGATTGCAGCTGCAAGACATAAGCAAACTAGCGAGCGAGTGCGTTTTAACATACGTTTAAAAGGTTCTCCAAAATACATAAGCATGTGGTTAGAGGCTGAGAACCTCTCAACAGCGCCACATGCGTTTTGGTTATCCGCGAGGATATAAGCTAGCAATAAGACCGGAAATAAATGAATTGGTTTCGTAAATTATTTTATATCCGAGTCATTTCAGCATGTGGTTAAATCATGTCAGAAGTGCTAGCACCAGCTCAAAAAGCCGTTACAATACAACCCTATCATAAGTGCAGAGCAATACAATGGAATCCATGTTACTTGATTTGCGTGAACAACGTTGCCCTATGGCACTGTTACTTGCAAAGCGTCACGCAGCTGAAGTCTTTCAAGGAGAAACGCAGCAGTATCATCAACTTGTTATTCAAGTGGTGGATAACAGCTCTAAACGAGACATTGTGAACTATCTCAGTGCCCAAGGGTACTCAGTTGATTGCCAATCTACATCAGAGCACTACACATTGACTGTATTCAATAAGGAATCCGCATAAGATGTTTGAAATGGTTAGTCGTTGGTATAAACGACGTTTCTCAGACCCTCATGCAGTAAGTCTCGTCGCGATCTTGCTGTTTGGTTTTATCACCATTTACTTCTTTGGGCATTTGATTGCGCCATTGCTTGTCGCGATCGTTTTGGCTTATTTACTTGAATGGCCAGTCGTAAAAATGTGTCGCATGGGCGTGCCGCGCACTTTGTCGGTCATCATCGTGATCTTAATGTTCGTCGGATTGATGTTGATCGCTTTGTTTGGTTTGGTTCCGACGATTTGGACTCAGGTCGGTAATCTAATTAACGATATTCCAAACATGTACAACGGGTTACAAAAGTTTATTGTCACGCTACCAGAACGTCATCCTGAGTTAGCAAACTTAGAAATTGTAGAAACCGTGGTGACAAATGCCAAAAACCAAGCGTTGGGACTTGGTGAGAGTGTAGTAAAAGGCTCACTTGCGTCATTAGTCAGTATTGCGACGCTAGCGGTATACCTGATTTTAGTGCCACTACTTATCTTCTTCTTACTGAAGGACAAAGAAGAGATGCTAAGAATCGCGAGTGGTGTTTTGCCGAAAAACCGTAAACTCGCGAATAAAGTTTGGCATGAAATGAACGAGCAGATATCAAATTACATTCGCGGTAAAGTGTTAGAGATTTTAATCGTGGGTGGCGTGAGTTACGTGACTTTTGCCATTTTAGATCTTCGCTATTCGGCGCTGCTTGCCGTAGCTGTCGGTCTATCTGTGTTAATTCCATATATCGGCGCAGCAGCTGTAACTGTGCCTGTCGCCATCGTTGGTCTGTTCCAATGGGGCCTTGCGCCTCCGTTTTATTGGTTGCTGCTTGCTTACGGTATTATCCAAGCGCTGGATGGCAATGTGTTGGTTCCTGTTCTGTTTTCTGAGGCGGTAAATCTACACCCCGTTGCCATCATTGTGGCAGTGTTAGTCTTCGGTGGCTTGTGGGGTTTTTGGGGCGTGTTCTTCGCCATTCCGTTGGCGACACTAGTTAAAGCCGTATGGCATGCCTTACCAAGTACGGAAGAAAACGAACCAGTCGAACAAGAGTAGGCGTTACCAAAGTACGATGCTCAAAAGAAAGCCCAGCAGTTTGCTGGGCTTTCTTGCTATTTGAAGAACGGATCGCGCTTATGCGTTTTCGTTCAGGTAATTTAATACGACTTCGTGGTGATCTTTAGTTTTGAACTTGTTGAACACGTGTTCGATCACGCCTTCTTCATTGATTAGAAAGCTAATGCGGTGAAGACCATCGTATACTTTACCCATGAATTTCTTTTCGCCCCAAACGCCAAATTGGTCTGCAACGGCATGATCTTCGTCAGAAAGTAGGGTGAAGTTTAAATCATCACGCTCGATGAATTTGCCTAGGCGTTTTACAGGGTCGATGCTTACGCCAAGTACAACCACGTTGTGCGCATCTAATTCAGCTTTGATGTCACGTAGACCTTTTGCTTGTGTAGTACAACCCGGCGTCATCGCCTTAGGGTAAAAGTAGAAAAGTACTTTCTTGCCTTTAAAGTCTTCGAGAGAAACTGTATTTCCGTCTTGGTCGAGCAAAGAGAAGGCTGGCGCTGGCGAGCCTGCTGTCAGCGTATTCATGGTGATTTCCTTTACTTTATAGTGTGTTTTTAATGAAATTCAGAGAACCTTGTACGTTGAGCGACTGACAAAGTTCATCGAAATCTTCTTGTAATTGCATTAAGTTACAATCCGCACTTACTGATGCGGTAATCGCAATGTGGAATTGGTCCGCATCAAGTTGAATTTTCGACTTACTGATAGTTTGGGCGCTAAGAGAGTCCAAACCAATCTGTTGATCCGCGAAGAACTTAGTAAACTTTTCAGTCAGACCTGGGCGGTCTTCAGACTCAATAAACACTTCCATTGTGTAGCTGTTGTCGAGCAATTCGTGCGCCGACGTACGCTTCATAATCGTAATCAGGTCATGCTCTTGGCCAAGTAGGGGCAATTGCGTCTCTACTCGAGTCACACTGCTGGCGTTCCCAGTTAGGAGCATGATCAGGGTAAATTCACTTCCAAAGATAGCGATACGGCTATCGACTATGTTACAACCGGCTTGAGTAACGAGGTGTACGACTTGGTTACAAATGCCTGGACGGTCCGTTCCAACTGCTGTAAGTACCAGATGTTGCTTCATAAATGAGCTTCTTGTCCTTTCTTCAATAGAGAGATGTTAGCACAGATATTGCGGAGAAATATCGAGTCAGTTCTTTTTTTAGTTTACAAAAAAGCAGGTTGGCTCTTGAGGTGAACGATTGGAGGCAAGCAGTAAACGAGGGAGTTGGGGGAATAAAACGTTTGCATGATGTGCTTGCGTGTTGTTTGGTCTTTTTATTCACTCAGGTCTGACTTGGTGAGCACGACCAAAGAGTATATTTTCCTGGCTTGTGCACTTCAGTATTTTCCAAATCACTGATAGATTCTAAAGTCACTCGAAAGCCCAACACGATTATCAATATTGCCGCTAATCAAACCAAATAGAGCAATTAAGTTGCTAGACCTCTAACAACTGATAATTATTCATTCATTTGTACTTTGTAAGCGAGTTTACGCTCTTGTGTTTTTCAATCGCATTACAGTACCATGCAGAAAGAGTTAAATGAGGGAGATAAACATGTTTTCAGGAAGTATCGTAGCGCTGATTACGCCATTCAAAGCAGATGGCGAAGTAGACTTTGACAGTCTGCAAAAGCTAGTAGAGTACCACGTTGAAGCGGGTACAGACGGTATTGTGGCAGTAGGCACAACAGGTGAGTCAGCGACACTGACCATTGAAGAGCATGTAAAGGTCGTTAATAAAACTGTTGAGTTTGCCGACGGTCGCATCCCTGTGATTGCTGGCACGGGTGCAAATGCAACCCACGAGGCAGTAACATTTAGCAAATTACTGGCTGATTCTGGTATTGCTGGCTTCCTGAGTGTGACACCGTATTACAACAAACCAACTCAAGAAGGTTTGTTCTTGCACTACAAGGCAATTGCTGAAGCGAGTGATGTGCCTCTAATTTTATACAACGTACCAGGCCGTACTGCTGTTGATATGCAGCCAGAAACAGTGGCACGCTTGTCAAAGCTTGATAATATCGTGGCTTTAAAAGATGCAACGGGCGATTTGGACCGAATTGCAATTCACCGTGAACTTTGTGGCGAAGATTTTATCTTACTAAGTGGCGATGATGCGACGGGTCTCGATTTTGTGAAACTTGGCGGCAATGGTGTTATCTCGGTAACGAACAATATTGCAGCTAAAGACATGGCAGACATGTTCCATTTGGCAAGTGAAGGTAAGTACGAAGAAGCAGAAGCGATTAACCAACGCTTGATGACTCTACACAAAAATCTTTTCATTGAAGCAAGCCCTATCCCAGTAAAATGGGCAGCGCAAAAGCTTGGTTTGATTGAAGAAGGTGGTTTGCGTCTTCCTTTAACCACACTTTCTGAAAAATCGCAGCCGATCGTTGAACAGGCGTTAACCGACGCCGGTATTTATTAAAATTGAGCTATTAAGATTGAGTTACTAGGATTGAAGTTCATACTGGGGGCCAAAGCGCCCTCGGTGTTTTAGGAGTATAGATGAAGCTTTCAAGCCAGTTAGTGTTAAGTTCATTAGCTGTATTCGTATTGACTGCCTGTTCAGGTGGTGCCAATCAACGTCGTCAAGCAAAAGATGACTTCGAGTATTTGAACTCCCCCAATTTGGGTGAGTGGAATGTCCCACAAGGCGCACAGCCACAGTTTTATCCGAACTATGAGATCCCTCAGGGTAACTATGCTGGTGGTGTAGGTAAAGATGTCGACATTCGTCCACCTCAACAAGTCCTAGAGCTTATTCCTGGTGCACGTCTGGACCGCAGTAGTGATGGTGAAGTGACACTTTGGCTACTTCGTAAAGATGAACTAGATAAAGTTTGGCAAACGGTACAAAACATGGTCGCGGCCAACGAGATTCCAGTTGAAAGCCAAACAGATTCTCGCATCGAGACGGGTTGGGTGACGTGGGATTCGCCAGACGAAGAGCTGGAAATTGGTAGCCGATATGAGATCGTAAGTGCTGAAGCAAATGGTCGACACGGCTTTAAAGTGAGTCTTATTGACTGGCGTGAAGGCAATCAAGTGAAAGAAGTAACGGCGACCAACCGTGAGCGCTACAATGTGTTCATGACGAACTTGGTAACCGCTCGCTACGATCAAGAAGTACGTGAAGAAGCACAACGTAAAGCGCAAGAGTTGGTTAAACAGATCCCAATTACAATGGGTAAAGACCGTAGTGGGCTTCCTGTGATTGTCGCGCGCGCGCAATACAACATGCTTTGGCAACGTCTGCCTAATATTCTACCTAAGATGGGCTTTAAGATTGAAGAGCGTAGCCAGTCTCAGGGCACAATCACTGCGAAATATGCGTCTCCGGATGATGAATTCTGGAACGATATCGGCGTTAAACCAGTGGAGTTAGACGCTGGTAAGTACACATTCTTACTTGGCGATTTAGGCAACCGTACGTCTATCAATATTACGGATTCCTCTGGTAAGCCAGTAGAAGAAGAGTTTTTGAAATCACTAGCGCCTGTATTGGCTGCGACGGTGAAGCAGTAACCAAAGCGAACTTAACGCGATACGTTTACACAATAATTGAAAAGGGACCCAGTGGTCCCTTTTTTGATGCTTATATTCGGCGTGTCGGGATAAAGTAGGTGTTTAACTAACGAGGCTCGTCTTTGTTGCTCTCCTCGTCAGCGGAGCGCTGTTTATCCAACGTGTTCAGCTTATCTAAATCGTTCTTACGGCTTTTATCCATCTGACCAAACTTCATTTTTGCGGTGTATTTGAGTGCGGCAATGTTACCAATGACCACGCTCAACACTACAATGATAATGACCCAAGGATTGGTGAGTATTTCTATCATAGAGCCTCCGGCGGCGTGATATTGTGAATAAATTTGGCAACGACGTTATCCAAATTATTCAGTATGACGTCAATCCCTGCAATGTTGTCGGTCTGATTTTGCTGAATCAGCTGGTTTCTGAGCACATCAGGCGTCAATTGCGCGAGGCACTGTTGCCCGACAGTGCGGTGGCTAATGTGCCAAGGCTCAATCGAAACGCCACCTAAATCTTGCTGATAAGGGAAGAAGAAGCCGAATCGACCAAGGTTGGCTTTTAACCATTGGTAGAACGCTTGCTGGTGGCCTTCAAGGTACTCCCAAGGCTCCAGCTTGAGTTTGGTGTCAGTAGGCAATAAATTGCGCGCATAGACATCAAAATCACAACCCCAATGATGACGACTTCCTCCAGGCAGTGCCGACCAGCGTAAAATGGCCATCAATTTTTCTTCGTCATTTAACTCTGCTTTATTTAAAGGGCGGGAGTTGATGTCGAGAATTGGCAACTCACCAGAAAACTTCCCGTTCCAGATCGCTTTTTGGCGGTTGAAGTCACGAAAACCACTGGCGATTTCCATTTTAAAACCTGCTTCTGTTGCCGCTTCAATCATCTTTAGCAGATCGTCAGCCACTTCAGGGTGGAGTAGAAACGCTTTTTGACCCACTAAAGTGGATTGCAGATGAGAATCTGTGGTGCCGGTGAGTTGCTCTGGTGTCATGGTGTTCTCGCTGATTACTTCGCTAACAGGTGTTTCAACGTGTTCTCGTACATGTCAGTCAACTTTTCTAGATCGTCCACTTTCACGCATTCGTTCACTTTATGAATCGTAGCATTAACAGGGCCTAACTCTACGACTTGACCACCCATTCGAGCGATAAAGCGACCATCAGACGTACCGCCAGTTGTAAGTAGGGCTGGCTTCGTATCATTCACGTCGGCAACAGCAGCAACAACCGCATCTAGCAGCGCGCCTGTATCGGTCAGGAATGGGTCGCCGTTGAATGTCCATTTTAGATCGTAGTCCAGCTCATGCTTGTCCAATGTTTCGGTAACACGCTGAACAATTGCGTCATTGTTAAGCTCAGTACTAAAACGTAGGTTGAACTGAACATGGAACTCGCCAGGAATGACGTTAGACGCACCAGTGCCAGCCGATACGTTCGGGATCTGGAAGCTGGTTGGTGGGAAATAATCATTTCCTTTGTCCCACTCTGTTGTTGCGAGTTCATGAATCGCGAGTAGAGACTCGTGCACAGGGTTATTGGCTAGGTGAGGATAGGCCACGTGGCCTTGTGTTCCTTTTACCGTTAAATCGCCCGTGATAGAACCGCGACGTCCATTTTTCACCACATCGCCAACCACTTCGGTGCTGGATGGTTCACCGACGATACACATGTCGATATTTTCGCCACGTGCCATCAACGTTTCTACAACACGAACGGTACCATTGATAAATGGTCCTTCTTCATCCGACGTAATTAGAAAGCCGATTGAGCCTTTGTGGTCTGGGTTTTCTGCAATGAAGCGTTCGACAGCAACGACCATAGCAGCTAGCGACCCTTTCATGTCCGCTGCACCGCGACCGTGTAGGTAACCATCAATAATAGTTGGTTCAAACGGATGTGTATCCCAGTGCTCCAGTTTGCCAGCAGGTACCACATCGGTGTGGCCAGCGAATGCAAATAGTGGCGCTTCTGAACCACGTCGAGCCCAGAAGTTCGTGGTATCTTCAAACACCATTACTTCAATTTCAAACCCGAGTGCTTTTAAGCGCTCGATCATCAAATCCTGACAACCTGCGTCTTCCGGCGTTACAGATTGTCTACTGATCAGATCTTTAGCAAGTGCCAATACTGGACTGTCTGTCATCCTTGAGTATTCCTTTATTTAAGAGTTGAAAATGGTAGCGTATTGATCAGCTTTAAAACCGATATGAAGTTGATCATTCACTTTTAAAATTGGGCGCTTGATCATCGCCGGATTTTCTACCAAAAGAGCGATCGCGTTTTCTTCGTTAAGCGTGTCTTTCTGTTCTTGTGTCAGTTGGCGGTAGGTCGTGCCACGTTTGTTGAGCACCTGTTCCCAACCTAAAGCGCGACAAAATTCGCTTACCATAGCTACATCAACGCCTTGCTTACGGTAGTCATGGAAGTCGTAAGCAATATCCTCAGCTTCTAACCATTTTTTGGCTTTTTTGATCGTATCGCAGTTGGGAATACCAAACATGGTAATCGACATAGTGTTTCCTTTTTTCTTTGTTCTATTTTTCACTGGCGCGGTTAAGACGCACTTAAGTGATTTGGCTGCTATAGCATCCTATCAAGAAGCAATCAAACTGACAAAATGCGGTGGAAAATATTTTCAGATAGATTGAGATAACTGATGTTACGTAACTTATTTACGATGAATGCACTATAAATCGAATAAAAAATCGTCTAAATCAAATGGAAAAGTCGAGTTATTGATCAAACGCAACATCTCGCTGAGCAAAAACGAAATAATGAATCAGCACAATTTTAGGAGGTGTCAATGGAATTGAGTCCTGTTTTTGCAAGGCGGCTATATTTGGCCTTGTTGGTGGAAAACCTAGAAAGGCCGAATGTGCCAAAGTTGATCGAAAAAACGGGGTGGCCTCGTCGTACAATTCAAGATGTACTCAAGGCGTTACCTGGGATCGGCATTGAACTCATATTCGTTCAAGATGGCCGACGTCATAATGACGGCTATTATCAACTTTCAGATTGGGGGCCTTTTGATAGCCAATGGGTTCTAGAGCGGGAGAGAGATATCGCTAGCAGTCTTGGATTTCGTGCATAAGCCAGCAATTGCTGGCTTTTTTCATATTCAGGCGTCATCCATTGCAGCGGTAAGCGGAGCCCAGCACGCTAAATGAGGTGATAAAATCTTGCGGGGAGACCATAAAAACGGTGTCCGCATCGATAGCCGCGGCATTGTTTTTTAAATCATTCATCGCGCCTTGCATCATCGCGTCATTGGTCATGAAAATGTAGTTATACCAATGACCCTCGCTTCCGGTGACTTCGCCTTTGTATTCGCATCGATCAGGATTGAACTGAGCGTCAATGCGAATATGAACATCTTGGCTTTGAGCCTGAGTAAGGTGAGAAGGCATCGTACATCCAGAGAGAAGTACGACAAAAAGTCCAAGTAACAGGCGTATCATCAGCTATTTCCCCAATATTGTGTAAGCAGCAAAGCCAATCCAGCTCAGAGCGAGCAGTATCCAAGGCAGTTTGCTTGATACATGGTTTGGCGCATCGTCGGTGATGTTGTCTTGTTCGATAGTCTCTTCATGCTGACGTTGCTTTTCACGTTGCTGTTTTTTCTTCGCTTTATCGGCTTGACGATTGCGCTCTTTTTGTTGTTTCTTATATTGTGCGATGCCTTTTTCGATACCTTGAGCGATCAACTTGGTTTGCTCTTTGGTTTGCCCCGGTTTCTGTGTGGATTTGGCAATTCTCATCGCTTCGGCTTGAGTTTCTTGAGAAGGCGCTGGGGTAGCTGGAGTTCTTTTTTTCATGTTTCTCATCAACGTCATTGTAAATCTTTGTTTAGTTTACCTGTGTAAGATGATGAAATGAACTTTAGTTCTCATCTTTGCTGGCTTGCAACTCTGAAATGATAGGTTAAAGTGGCGTTTTATCACATTAAGAAGAAGATGTTGTGCGCTACTCGTTTGACCAATATGACGCCCATGGATTTTTAAAAGCGCCGATTATTTTATGGTTTGGATGGATGTTTCTTGTGCGTTCATGGGTTGTGTTTGCGATGGCAGGCGTAAGTCGTGATAGTGGCAGTAAGCTACTCGCTATTGTTTATCCAGACTCAAGTACGCTGTATTTGGGTTTGGCTATGGGCATTCCAAGCCTGCTTCTCATGTGGTTGATGGGGCTCCGTCACCCCGATAGAGGATGGGTAAACAGAATTACTCGCTATGGTCGAGAGATCACTTTGATCTTGTGCGGTATCCAACTGGCTCAGACCATGTATCATGTGTATCTGGAACATGGTGTATTCAACTGGGCAAACGCCCTTACCATTACCTTATTAGCTTGGTTTATGATCTATCTTCTAAATGGAAGATGGGTAAAAGACTGTTTTCATGTGCCACAATTGGAGCGCAATGAAGAGCAGCCTTCGAAGAATTAAAAACAATAACTTCCCACACCGGGGCAAAGTATAGAGGAAACCTCAATGTCACAAGCTCAAACGGCGATCGTGCCAGAAGCAGGGCCATTTGCACTGTACACTCAACTTAAAGTGAACCAAAACCGTGAAAACGTATTGGATAAGCTGAAAGCACTACCAAAGTTAGTGGAAGAGTTAAATATTACCCAGCCAGGCGCGGCGCTGACCCTTTCTATCGCATTCACAAAATCGTTTTGGCAACACCTCAATGTAGACGCGCCAGAAGAGCTTATTGATTTTACTCAACTTGGCGAAGGAGACATCGTAGCGCCTGCAACGGATGTTGATGTGCTGATTCACTGTCACTCTACTCGTCACGACTTGCACTTTTATGTTCTGCGTAAGTTTCTAGAAGAGACGGCACAAGATGTCACCATTGTGGACGAAACGTATGGGTACCGTTACCTTGATGCTCGTGATATGACAGACTTTATTGATGGGACAGAAAACCCGAAAGGGGAGGCCCGCGCTGATGTGGCTCTAGTAAAAGAGGGCCTATTTGCTGGAGGCAGTTATGTCATGGCTCAACGCTTTGAACATAACCTTGCCGCTTGGAATCGCTTGAATGTCAAAGCGCAAGAAAAAGTGATTGGTCGTACCAAACCAGACTCTATCGAGCTAGAAGACGTTCCTGCTGCATCACACGTCGGTCGCGTTGATATTAAAGAAGAAGGAAAAGGTCTCAAGATTGTTCGTCATAGCTTGCCATACGGGACGGTAACAGGGCCTCATGGCCTGCTGTTTATTTCTTACTGCAATACACTTCATAACATTAAAGTGATGCTAGAAAGTATGTACGGCGTGACAGATGGTAAAACAGACCAAATGCTTCGTTTCACAAAAGCGGTAACTGGTGCGTACTTCTTCGCTCCATCACAAGAAATGCTAGCAGAGCTAGCCATCAAGTAAGTTCTCAGACTTTATTTCTTAAGCCCTCCAATTGGAGGGCTTTTATTTTCTTCTTTTCTATTCCACAGACTTTTTCAAAAAAGACTAAACCTTTCGATTATTTGGTCGATAAATACTCAAAGCCTTAATTTTAGGACCCTTTATTCGTGGCGATCACCGTTAATACCAATATTGCAGCACTTGTCGCACAGCGTCATTTGACCAGTGCAACTGACATGCTGAACCAATCCATGGAGCGTTTGTCTTCAGGGAAGCGTATTAACAGCGCAAAGGATGACGCTGCGGGTCTGCAAATCTCCAACCGTCTGCAATCGCAAATGCGTGGTTTGGATGTCGCGGTACGTAACGCGAACGACGGCATTTCTATAATGCAAACCGCCGAAGGGGCGATGAATGAAGTGACTAACATCATGCAACGTATGCGTGATTTGTCGCTTCAATCTGCTAACGGTTCAAACAGCAAAGCGGAGCGCACTGCACTGCAAGAAGAAGTCTCTGCTTTAAATGATGAGTTAAGTCGTATTGCAGAAACGACCTCCTTTGGCGGGCGTAAATTGCTGAATGGCACATTCGGTACATCGTCTTTTCAAATCGGTGCAACGGCTGGTGAAGCGGTCCAAGTTGGCCTACGGACCATGCAGCCGGAATCTTTAGGTAGCTTTTCAATGAGCTCATATCAAAGAGTCAGTTCAGATTGGACGGTTCAAAACGGAAATAATGAAATTGTTATCAGCTACCGTGATAACAATTTAGAAGAGCAGGAGATCCGTATAGAAGCTAAAGCTGGCGACGATATAGAAGAACTCGCGACTTACATTAATGGGCAAACCGATAAAGTGAAAGCGTCTGTTAATGAAGAGGGGCAACTGCAGTTACTCATGTCCCACAAGGACGCCATAAAATACCCTGGACCAACCTTCAGTGGTAGTCTGGCTGATGAGTTAGAACTTGGCAAGTATGTCACCGTAAATAGAACGGTAGATAGTATTGATATCAGCACGGTCGGTGGCGCTCAGATGGCGGTCGGCATTTTAGATGATGCTTTGAAAACGGTAGATGGCAGTCGTGCTGAGTTAGGCGCGTATCAAAACCGCTTTAATCACGCGATCAATAATCTGGATAACATCCACGAAAACTTAGCCGCTTCCAACAGTCGTATCCAAGACACTGACTACGCGAAAGAAACCACGCAAATGGTGAAGCAGCAGATCTTGCAGCAGGTCAGTACTTCTATTCTTGCACAAGCAAAACAAGCGCCAAACCTAGCATTAACCTTACTTGGCTAATGATCGACCTCGCTCGAATTTAACGCAAAACCTGCCTGTATCGACAGCTCGAAAAGAAGCTTTAGCGAAAGTTTGACGTTTTTTTGCTTTTTTATCTGCTTCATCACGATTCCTTCTCCAAATGAACTTTTTTCAAAAAAATCCAAAGAATTCCCTAAAGAAATCAGTTTGAGCGCCGTTAATAAAAGTAACTTTGAGAGAACTACTTGGTTTTCCGAGACGTCGGAAACCGCTATACCGGAAAATCAATTGGAGAAATCACCATGGCAGTGAATGTAAACACTAACGTATCAGCGATGACCGCTCAGCGTTACCTAAACAACGCAAACTCAGC
>NZ_JAWJYE010000004.1:0-406364 GCF_032970445.1 Vibrio sp. T13N | reverse complement strand
CTGCAAATTTTTGCTGGCAACAACAAAGTCGAAGGCGAAGTCGAGTTTTCAGGCGGCCTATCTGGCGAGCTAGGTTTGGGCGAAGGTAAAAAAGTAACGGTAGATACTATCGACGTAACCTCAGTTGGTGGCGCACAAGAATCTGTTGCTATCATCGATGCGGCACTGAAATACGTCGACAGCCACCGCGCAGAGCTGGGGGCATTCCAGAACCGTTTCAACCATGCAATCAGCAACTTGGACAACATCAACGAGAACGTGAATGCGTCGAAGAGCCGTATCAAAGATACTGACTTCGCGAAAGAAACGACTCAAATGACCAAGTCACAAATTCTATCGCAAGCGTCAAGCTCAATCCTTGCGCAAGCGAAACAAGCGCCAAACTCAGCGCTAAGTCTGCTAGGTTAATTTCAAACCTAAGACGAGAACCTCATTGGCTCGTGGTGAGAGATGAGCGAGTAAACCCAGCTTCGGCTGGGTTTTTTTCTGTCTTTTGGGGACTCAGGATTTCTGCGAATCACGACATTAGAGCTTCATCACATTTCAGTAAGCCAAAGAAAATAATCGCAAAAAATTGAAAATTTCTTCTAAAGGATATTCATCGGTCGCCGTTAAAGGGACTGAGAGAAATGAGATGTACCTAAGTGAGGTGAGAGACACGACGGTACATTCACTAAAGCCTTAAGGAGATCAATTATGGCGATTAACGTTAATACTAACGTTTCTGCGATGACTGCACAGCGTTACCTAAACCAGGCAGCTGACGGTCAACAAAAATCAATGGAGCGTTTGTCTTCGGGTTATAAAATCAATAGCGCGAAAGACGATGCTGCAGGTCTACAGATTTCAAACCGCTTGAATGCACAAAGCCGTGGCCTAGACATGGCGGTGAAAAACGCAAACGACGGTATTTCTATTGCACAGGTTGCTGAAGGTGCAATGAATGAATCTACCAACATCCTACAACGTATGCGTGACCTATCGCTTCAATCTGCGAACGGTTCTAACTCAAAAGCAGAACGTGTTGCGATCCAAGAAGAAGTAACAGCGCTAAATGACGAGCTAAACCGTATTGCTGAAACTACCTCTTTCGGTGGTAACAAGTTGCTGAACGGTACATACGGTACGCAATCTTTCCAAATCGGTGCAGACTCAGGTGAAGCAGTGATGCTTTCTATGGGTAGCTTGCGCTCAGACACTTCTGCAATGGGTGGCAAGAGCTACGCAGCAGAAGAGGGTAAAGATGCATCTTGGACTGTTGGTGAGAAAACTGAGTTCAAAATGAGCTACACCAACAAACAAGGTGAAGAGAAAGAGCTATCGATCAGCGCAAAACAAGGCGACGACATTGAGCAGCTAGCAACGTACATCAACGGTCAAAACGATGATGTAAAAGCGTCTGTTGGTGAAGATGGTAAACTACAAGTATTTGCTTCTTCTCAAAAAGTTCAAGGTGATGTTGAGTTCTCTGGCAACCTAGCGGACGAGATCGGCTTTGGCGGCCCGAAAGACGTAACAGTGAAAGACATCGACGTAACAACAGTAGCAGGCTCTCAAGAAGCCGTGGCTGTTATCGACGGTGCGCTTAAGTCAGTAGACAGCCAACGTGCGTCACTTGGTGCTTTCCAAAACCGCTTCAACCACGCAATCAGCAACCTAGACAACATTAACGAGAACGTTAATGCATCTAACAGCCGTATTAAAGATACTGATTACGCGAAAGAAACCACAGCGATGACTAAGTCGCAAATTCTTCAGCAAGCAAGTACTTCAATCCTGGCTCAAGCGAAGCAGTCTCCATCTGCAGCGCTAAGCTTGTTGGGCTAAGTGGTTGACCCAGCCTGAGGTAAACACCTTAGTGCTGGGGCACCAAAGCGATAGATTCTATCGTTAGCCCATAAGGTGGAAGGGAGATTGTAATGGATATATCCTCCTACGCATCGAACATCCAGCCTTACGGCACGCCAAGTGGCACAAAGTTTGCAAATGAAAATGGCAATGATATAGGCACGTCTAGCCCAGCAAATTCAAATGGTGAGGTTTCGCCGCAAAAAGCGAAAGACACCGAATACGACTTCTCTGTTCAAGCAGCGATCGAGATGGCAGAAAGCCGTCAAGAGCTGAACAAAGAAGAGCGTGAAAAATTGGTCGCGCAAATGAATGAGTTTGTGACGTCCATAAACAAAGGAGTCGCGTTTCGAGTGGATGAGGAATCCGGGAGAGATGTGGTGACGATTTACGAAGCCAAAACGGGCGACGTGATTCGTCAAATTCCTGATGAAGAGATGCTAGTGGTATTGCGTCGCCTAGCTGAGCACACAGCCAACAGCGGGTTGTTGACTGAAAAAGTGTAAGTCGTTTTTAGAGGTGATTTGATGAGTTTAGGCCCTTTGGGGATGTCTGGCGGCATGGATATCAATTCCATGGTCAGCAAAATTGTGGATGCCGAACGCGTACCAAAGCAGCAACGCATTGACAACGAGCGCACGACAATTAATGCCAGTATCAGTGCCTACGGGCGACTCAGAGAATCACTGGATACGATGAAAAACCTCATGGCGAACTTTCGTCAAGAGAAAGCGTTTGCCGTTCGTACTGTTGAAACGACAGACGACAATATCGTATCTGCTACTGCAACTACAGATGCTATCGCTGGCAAATATGCTATCGATGTGTTGCAGCTTGCCCAGAGCCACAAAGTCGCTTCTGACGTACTGCCAGAAGACGCAAAGTTTGGCCCTGGTAAGCTGCAGATTTCGCTTGGTGATGACACCTTCAACGTGAACGTTCGTTCGAGCTCCAAGCTCGCAGATGTCGTACGCGGCATCAACGGCTCAAAAGACAATCCCGGTGTTCGAGCATCTCTCATTAACGACGTTGAAGGACCACGCCTTATCCTTGCCTCAAATCTCTCTGGTAAGGATCATCAAATCAGAGTCAGTGTGGAGGCCGACAAAGGCAACCCTCTAAAATATTTCGAATATCAAACACTTGAAGACCGTGTTAACGCGCTTGAAGAAGCTCGTTCAGCGGCGGAAGAAGTGTTAGGTCCTCTTCAATTCCCCGAGCAACCAGTGGAACTGGATGCAAACGGCAATCCTCTACCTCCAGAAGAGCAAAAAGCGGCAGAAAATGGACAAGATGATGGCTCCCAAGAGCCAATCTCTGCTGCGGGTGCAGAAGCTGCTAAAGCTGGGCAGGAAGCGATTGATGAAGCCAACCGACGCGCGAGTTTGCGCCCTGAAGACCGAATTCCAGGGTGGACAGAAACTGCGTCAGGCACTTTGCTGGATTCTTATGAAGAGCCAGAGCTCGAACTCGACGAGAAAGCAATAGAGAAGGCACCAGATGTACCGGGTTGGAGTAATGCGGCATCAGGCACATTAACCGACTCTTACGTTACGACGAAAGAGGCCAAGCAGCTTCTTGAGCAAGAAAAAGCTGAAATTGAGCAAAAAATTGCGAGTGAAAAACAAGCGCTAGACGCAAAAGTTGAACGTGGTGAATTGACCGAAGAGCAAGCGAAACAAATTCATCGCGCTAAGCTGGATCCTCAAGAACGTGAACGTTTAGACAAAATTGATGAAGCAGAAGCGAAAATCGCAAAAGCGCAATCTGCTTTTGAAGAATACCTTGGTATGACAGAGGTACAAGCAGGGCAAGATTCAGAAGTTCTGCTTGATGGAGTAGCAAAGCTATCTAGTCATAACAATGTGATTGAAGATGCCATAGAAGGTGTTGATTTAACAATTAAAGGCAAATCAGAACCGAACAAGCCACCTGCTGAAATTGGCGTCGAATACGATCGTCAGAGTGTGCGTAACGACATCGAAAACTTTGTTGCGGCGTACAACTCGTTTTATCAAACGTCTCAAGCGTTGGCGAGTGTGGATCCGGTCACTGGTCAAAAAGGACCGTTGTCGGGTGACAGTACCGTACGCAGCGCAGACTCACGATTAAAATCGGTATTTTCCACTCAAATTGATAAAGCGCCTGAAAACCTAAAGTCATTAACTGAATTTGGCATTACTACCACGCGTCAAGGTACCTTAGAAATCAACTATGACATGTTAGATCGTCAGTTGAACAACAACTTCAACGAGCTAGAAAAGTTCTTCGGTGGCAACACAGGTTTTGCTAAACGAGTCGAAGATGCGATTCATGGTATTACAGGCATTACAGGCAGCATTCGTACTCGAGAAAAAAGTCTCACAGAACAAAATTATCGTTTGAGTGATGATCAAGCGGCATTAGATCGCCGCATGGAAAGCCTAGAAAAACGCACTCACGCGAAGTTTACCGCCATGCAAGATGCGACTGGCAAAATGCAAGGTCAGTTAGGTGCCTTAATGAGTGCGTTGGGTTAATAAATGCAAAAAGAACTCATAGATATTAGTGATATAGATCAACTAATTACGCAAGAATTGGAAAAAGTCGACTTTAGTACTGAAGAAATTCTTCGCTTGGTCGATATCAGGGAACGGTTATTGCAAAACCTGTTACCAATTATTCATCAAAATCCTTTGGTTAAGCAGGATGCAGAGTGGCAAGCGTTGCTTACTCGTACCAAAAGAATTGTCAAGCTGATGCAATCGGAAACGTCAAAGGTCGGAAAAGAACTTCATAAGTTTCGTTATGGCCAGCGTTCGCTTCAGCAGTACAAAAAATTTATTTAAAAGAGGATTACTATGCGCGGTTCTTTGCAAGCATACAAAAAGGTATCAGTCGACAGCCAGCTAAGCGCGGCTTCTCCGCACAAAGTCATTCAAATGCTTATGGCTGGTGCGATTGAGCGCCTTATTCAAGGTAAAGCGGCCATGCAAGCAGGCAACATTCCAGCAAAAGGTGAGCGTTTAGGTAAAGCGCTAGACATCATTATTGCGCTACGTAGCTGTCTATCGATGGATGACGGTGGTGATATTGCTTCAAACTTAGATTCACTCTATGAGTTTATGATCACGCAAATTTCAGCTGCTAACCATCAAAATGATCCTCAACTGATCGACGATGTTATCGACATTATCCGTGAGATCAAATCCGCTTGGGACCAAATCCCGACAGAGTTTCATAATCTTACAGCAGCTGAAGTCGGTATTTAATAACCAAAACAACGCGTTAAGATATTAGAGGAATATATTTGTCAATTGCGCAACGAGTTGTGTAGCAAAGTTTCTATCAAGCTCACACCTCTTTATTGCTTGGTTGCCTTATTTTTATATTCAAATAAAATAGAAGCCATTAGTAGCCCTAATGGCTTTTTTTGTTGCTGATTTTCCTATTTTGTCTATCGTAAATTGAGTGTGGTGGTTCTGCCTTCTTTTAGCACCCAATTGCGCAAATCAAGGTTTGGCCGCAACGCACCTAAAATAAAGGCAATCATTCTTACTTATGCAAGGTTTGGCAAAGCTGCTTGTAATTGATGATGACGCATCAAGTCGTTTAAATTTAAGCAATATATTGGAATTTGTTGGAGAAAATTGCGAAGCGGTCAGTTCTGATCAGCTCTGCGATGTTGATTGGTCTAGCGTATGGTCGTGCTGTATTGTTGGTAACATTCCAGCAGGTCAAGCGGCGAATACGGTTATCTCTCATTTAAACAGCGCCTACCACATCCCACTTTTAGTCATGGGCCGATTTCCGTTGCCCGTGGATGATCTTCCAAATTTTGTAGGTGAGCTAGAACTACCTCTTAATTACCCACAGCTTAGTGAGGCGTTACGCCACTGCAAAGATTTTCTGGGTCGAAAAGGGGTCAATGTCGTTGCCAGTGCACGAAAAAACACACTTTTTCGCAGCTTAGTTGGTCAAAGCAGAGGTATTCAAGAAGTTCGTCACCTGATCGAGCAAGTCTCAGACACTGAGGCAAACGTGTTGATCTTGGGTGAATCTGGTACCGGTAAAGAAGTCGTTGCGCGTAACATTCACTATCATTCGTCGTACAGTAGTGGTGCCTTTGTGCCCATTAACTGTGGTGCCATTCCACCGGAGCTTCTAGAAAGTGAATTGTTTGGCCACGAAAAAGGCGCGTTTACTGGTGCGTTAACGGCACGTAAAGGTCGATTTGAGCTCGCAGACGGTGGCACGATCTTTCTTGATGAGATTGGCGATATGCCGATGTCGATGCAAGTAAAGTTACTTCGCGTATTACAAGAGCGCTGTTTCGAACGTGTGGGTGGCAATAGCACCATCAAGGTCAATGTTCGAGTTGTCGCGGCAACACACCGTAATCTAGAAAGTATGATTGAAGAAGGCACGTTCCGAGAAGACTTGTTCTATCGTTTGAACGTGTTTCCAATCGAGATGCCTGCGCTGAAAGAGCGCAAACAAGATATTCCATTGCTGCTGCAAGAGTTGATGACGCGTCTGGAAGCGGAGGGTGGCCAGCCTATCTGTTTTACCCCTCGTGCGATCAATTCACTGATGGAGCACAACTGGCCGGGTAACGTGCGTGAGTTAGCGAACCTTGTTGAGCGAATGATCATTCTGTACCCAAATAGCTTGGTCGATGTAAACCACTTACCAACCAAATATCGCTACAGTGATATCCCGGAGTTCCAACCAGAAAGTAATCCGTTTATCTCGGTTGAAGAACAAGAGCGTGATGTGTTCCAAGACATCTTCTCAGAAGACTTTAGCTTTGATGATCAAGACGATCTTGACCACAGCATGAACGCTCCGCAAGCGCTGCCGCCTGAAGGTGTAAATCTGAAAGAGCTGTTGGCTGATTTAGAAGTTAATATGATCAGCCAAGCGTTAGAAGCACAAGGTGGAGTCGTGGCACGAGCCGCTGATATGTTGGGTATGCGACGAACAACGTTGGTGGAAAAAATGCGTAAGTACAACTTACAACGCTAGGCAACGTTGAGATTTAAGACGATATCTAAATCATTTGGGCTATTTAGCATCGTTTTTCTGACACCAAAAACCGTTATCTGAGGGTGTCAACTTATTGTCGATGACTTAACGTCATGATAAATATAAAAAATAGCTTGGTACGCTAATTGCTTACCAAGCTATTTTAGTTTTAGCGGCGATATTTCGACAGGCAGTAATGGATAACAACACCAACCAATCCCATTTAGATTCCGTAGAAAATCAGGTTGAGCGCTATAAGCAGGTGCTTGATGTGATGCCTGCCGGAGTGATTCTGCTCGACACGTACGGCATAGTGCGTGAAGCAAACCCAGAGGCGCACCGAATTCTTGAGATTCCACTGGTTAATGAAAAATGGTTCAACATTATTCAGGCGGTGTTTGATCCTCGTGAGGATGATGGTCACGAAGTTTCCCTGCGGAATGGTCGTAAAGTTCGATTAGCCATTTCGGCTTCTACGACAGGTCAATTGATCCTGATTACCGATTTAACCGAAACTCGCTTACTTCAAGCTCGTGTGAGTGATTTACAACGCTTGTCTTCGTTAGGGCGTATGGTAGCGTCGCTTGCTCATCAGGTAAGAACGCCGCTATCGAGCGCTATGCTATATGCATCCAATTTGGGAGCGCCAAACCTTCCACCAGCGACAAGGGATCGCTTTCAAACCAAATTAATGGATCGACTGCACGATTTGGAAAAGCAGGTTAATGATATGCTGCTTTTTGCTAAAGGTGGTGATAATAAAGTCATTAAGCCATTTACGATTGCTCAGTTGGTGGCGGAATATCAGCCGATGGTCGAAACCGCGCTAAAAAATAACGGTATTGATTACTGCCTAGAAGTGGAAGAAGAACAAACTGAGTTGCTAGGCAATGCGAATGCGATTGCATCCGCGTTGAGCAACCTTGTCATGAATGCGATTCAGATGTCTGGTAAAGAGTCGCAAGTCGATATTTTTTTCCGCCCGGTAAATGGCGAGTTGCGCATTTCAGTGCAAGACAGCGGACCGGGTGTACCTGAAGAACTACAAGCCAAAATTATGGAGCCATTTTTTACCACGCGTTCTCAAGGAACCGGGTTAGGGCTGGCTGTTGTTCAAATGGTTTGCCGTGCCCATGACGGTCGATTGGAACTTATTTCAGAGCAGGGTGATGGAGCCTGCTTTACCATGTGCATTCCGCTAGAGCGAGTGCAACCAGAAGCGCAATAAGCAGCTTCTGGTAATAACAATTACTGGAGAATCAGAATGGCGCAAAGCAAAGTGCTGATCGTAGAAGACGATGAAGGTCTTCGTGAAGCCCTAGTGGATACTCTGGCTCTGGCAGGGTATGAGTGGTTAGAAGCTGACTGTGCGGAAGACGCACTACTAAAACTCAAATCGAATACTGTCGATATCGTCGTTTCTGACGTGCA
Source organism: Vibrio sp. T13N (assembly GCF_032970445.1). Classification (NCBI taxonomy): domain Bacteria; kingdom Pseudomonadati; phylum Pseudomonadota; class Gammaproteobacteria; order Vibrionales; family Vibrionaceae; genus Vibrio; species Vibrio sp. T13N. The sequence goes on along the minus strand of NZ_JAWJYE010000004.1, from coordinate 398,078 downwards.
AATGGCAGGTATGGGCGGATTGGCTCTGCTCAAAAACATCAAGCAGAATTGGCCTAACTTACCAGTACTGTTAATGACGGCGTACGCCAACATTGAAGATGCCGTGTCGGCAATGAAAGACGGCGCGATTGATTACATGGCGAAACCATTTGCACCAGAAGTATTGCTGAACATGGTCAGTCGATATGCACCGATCAAAAGCGATGACAATGGTGACGCGGTCGTGGCAGATGAAAAAAGTCTGCGTCTACTTGCTTTGGCCGATAAAGTGGCACGTACAGATGCGAATGTTATGGTGCTAGGTCCGAGTGGCTCAGGTAAAGAAGTGATGTCGCGTTATATTCACAACGCATCAAACCGTAAAGATGGTCCATTCGTTGCGATCAACTGTGCGGCGATTCCAGACAACATGCTGGAAGCGACACTATTTGGTTATGAGAAAGGCGCGTTCACTGGCGCTGTTCAAGCGTGTCCGGGTAAGTTTGAACAAGCGCAAGGCGGCACAATCTTGCTGGATGAAATCAGCGAAATGGACTTAAACCTGCAAGCGAAACTATTACGTGTTTTGCAAGAGCGTGAAGTGGAGCGCCTTGGCAGTCGTAAGAGCATCAAGCTGGATGTACGCGTGCTCGCGACCAGTAACCGTGATCTCAAGCAGTACGTCTCAGAAGGTAACTTCCGTGAAGATTTATACTACCGCCTGAATGTGTTCCCAATTGCGTGGCCAGCACTGAACGAACGCAAAGGCGATATTGCGCCACTTGCCAAGCATCTTGCTGAGCGTCATTGCAGCAAGATGGGGATGCCAGTGCCTCAATTTTCAGCCGTTGCGGTAGAAAAACTGCTGCAATACCCTTGGCCAGGTAACGTTCGTGAGCTGGATAACGTGGTGCAACGAGCTCTTATTTTAAGTGAGAATGGTGATATCGACGCTGAGCACATCTTGCTAGAAGGGGTGGATTGGCAAGATGCCAACAGCTTGCAGCATGTGGTGCAAAATGCAGAGATGGTGGTACCTAATGTTAAGCCAGTCGCTCAACCTGAGAGTGTGAACCGTCCGGTATCTGGCGGGGAAGGCTTGGGCAGCGAGCTGCGTGACCAAGAATACGCCATTATTTTGGAAACCTTGGTGGAGTGTAACGGCCGACGCAAAGAAATGGCGGAGAAACTGGGCATAAGCCCACGAACCTTGCGCTACAAACTTGCCAAAATGCGTGATGCTGGTATAGATATCCCAAATTAACATGTGCAATCGCCATAAGACAAAAAGTGTAAGCAAACCGCTAACTAATGTCTTATGGCACGTTAATTGCTGTGTTAATAATCAGTTTTGTTAATAGTCAATCTTTTGGCTTAGAGGTGCTAATGAAAGTTGATGGTATTCAGGCAGAAATGCGCGCCATGATGGTAGAAGCAACCAATACTGCTCCTACTGCAAGTGGGGCGAAAGTTGGAGCAGATTTTAATGATCTCCTAACTAAAGCCATCAATAACGTGAACACACTTCAAAAAGCATCCGGTGATTTACAAACCCGTTTTGATCGTGGTGATGCCGATGTTTCCCTTTCTGACGTTATGATTGCTCGTAACAAGTCTAGTGTCGCTTTTGATGCGACGGTTCAAATTCGCAATAAACTCGTTGAGGCGTATAAAGACCTCATGAACATGCCAGTGTAATTTAGGTAATAAGTGTGGCAGACAAGTCTACAGATTTAACCGTCACTGAAGGCGGCTCAGATGGTGCACTGGTAGCAAGTTCCGACGTAGATGTGGAGAGTCAAAATCCAGATCTAGAGGAGCGCAGTGCGTCAAAATTTGATATGGCAGTGGGTGACCTTGATTTACTTCGTCAAGTTGTACTTGTGCTGTCAATCTCCATCTGTGTTGCATTGATCGTGATGCTGTTCTTTTGGGTCAAAGAGCCGGAGATGCGCCCGCTTGGAGCGTATGAGACCGAAGAGTTGATCCCCGTTTTGGATTATCTGGACCAGCAAAAAATCAATTACAAGCTTGATGGTAATACCATTTCTGTTGAATCGAGCGAATACAACTCGATCAAACTTGGCATGGTTCGCTCGGGCGTAAACCAAGCCACAGAGGCGGGCGATGATATTTTGCTGCAAGATATGGGCTTTGGCGTATCACAACGTTTAGAGCAAGAGCGCCTTAAACTCAGTCGAGAACGTCAGTTGGCTCAAGCGATTGAGGAAATGAAGCAAGTTCGTAAAGCGCGAGTCTTATTGGCGCTACCAAAGCACAGTGTTTTTGTGCGTCATAACCAAGAAGCATCAGCGTCCGTATTTTTGACACTGTCGACTGGTACGAACCTCAAACAGCAAGAAGTTGATTCTATCGTAGACATGGTGGCGAGTGCCGTTCCGGGAATGAAAACTTCCCGCATTACCGTCACAGATCAGCATGGTCGTTTGCTCAGTTCAGGCTCTCAAGACCCTGCTTCTGCTGCGCGACGCAAAGAGCAAGAATTAGAGCGTAGCCAGGAACAAGCGCTGCGTGAAAAAATTGATTCAGTGCTATTACCTATTTTAGGTTATGGCAACTACACGGCGCAGGTCGATATCCAAATGGATTTCAGCGCGGTTGAACAAACTCGCAAACGCTTTGATCCCAATACCCCTGCAACCCGCAGTGAGTACGCATTAGAAGATTACAATAACGGCAATATGGTAGCGGGTATTCCGGGGGCGTTAAGTAATCAGCCTCCAGCGGATGCCTCTATTCCGCAAGATGTGGCTCAGATGAAAGACGGTTCTGTCATGGGACAGGGTTCGGTGCGTAAAGAATCCACGCGTAACTTTGAGCTTGATACCACCATCAGCCATGAGCGTAAGCAGACGGGGACGGTTGCTCGTCAGACGGTTTCTGTTGCGATTAAGGACCGTCGTCAGGTCAACCCAGATACGGGAGAAGTGACCTATACCCCGATGTCCGAATCGGAAATTAATGCTATTCGCCAAGTCTTAATTGGTACGGTCGGTTTTGACCAAGGCCGTGGTGATTTGTTGAATGTACTGAGTGTGAAGTTTGCAGAGCCTGAGGCTGAACAGCTGGAAGAACCACCAATTTGGGAGCACCCTAACTTCAGCGACTGGGTTCGTTGGTTCGCAAGTGCATTAGTGATCATCGTTGTTGTGTTGGTTCTGGTTCGCCCAGCAATGAAGAAATTGCTTAACCCTACCAGTGATGACGAAGACGAAATGTACGGACCAGACGGCTTGCCGATTGGTGCGGATGGTGAAACTAGCCTGATTGGCAGCGACATTGAAAGCAGCGAACTGTTTGAGTTTGGTTCAAGTATTGATTTGCCAAACCTTCATAAAGATGAAGATGTATTGAAAGCGGTTCGCGCTCTGGTTGCGAATGAACCTGAACTGGCTGCTCAAGTAGTTAAAAACTGGATGAATGACAATGGCTAACGATATCGTACCTCAAGATGACAACGCCGCGGGAATGCCAGTTGAGCTGGATGTCTCAACCATTACTGGCGAAGAAAAAGCAGCAATTTTGCTACTGAGCCTCAATGAACAAGATGCCGCTGGCATTATTCGTCACCTAGAGCCAAAACAGGTCCAGCGTGTGGGTAGTGCGATGGCTAAGGCGAAAGATCTCAGCCAAGACAAGGTGTCAGCCGTTCACCGTGCGTTTTTGGAGGACATCCAGAAATACACCAACATCGGCATGGGCAGCGAAGACTTCATGCGTAATGCGCTGGTGGCGGCTCTTGGTGAAGACAAAGCCAACAACTTGGTTGACCAGATCCTACTTGGTACGGGTTCAAAAGGCTTGGATTCGCTGAAATGGATGGACCCACGACAAGTGGCGAGCATCATTGTCAACGAACACCCGCAGATCCAAACCATCGTATTGTCTTATTTAGAAGCAGACCAATCCGCGGAGATTTTATCTCAGTTCCCTGAGCGCGTGCGTTTGGACCTGATGATGCGTATTGCCAACCTTGAAGAAGTTCAGCCGTCGGCACTGGCAGAGTTGAACGAAATCATGGAGAAACAGTTCGCGGGTCAAGCTGGCGCTCAAGCAGCCAAGATTGGCGGCCTGAAAGCGGCAGCGGAGATCATGAACTATCTAGACAACAACGTCGAAGGTTTGTTGATGGAACAGATTCGCGATCAAGACGAAGACATGGCGACGCAAATTCAAGACTTGATGTTTGTCTTCGAAAACTTAGTCGAAGTGGACGATCAAGGTATTCAGAAATTGCTGCGTGATGTACCACAAGACGTGTTGCAAAAAGCACTTAAAGGTGCCGACGATTCTCTGCGTGAGAAGGTATTTAAGAACATGTCGAAACGAGCGGCTGAGATGATGCGTGATGACATCGAAGCGATGCCGCCAGTTCGCGTGGCGGATGTCGAAGCGGCACAGAAAGAAATCCTGGCGATCGCTCGTCGCATGGCCGATGCAGGCGAACTCATGTTGTCTGGCGGTGCGGACGAATTCTTATAATCTCTATTGCTCCGCGATTATCCTATTGCGGAGCGCCCTCACTTCTTAATCGAATACATAATAGGTAACCCATGGCTGGCGAAAGAAAACGTGGATTTATCCGTCCTGATGAAGATGATTCGATGATCGAACCACAACGTTGGGGGTTGCCTGATTACGGCGAGCCCAAAGCCAAGCAAGCAAAACAAACCGCGTTTAACTATGACCCGGGTTGGGTACCGAATCTTGAAGAGCCAGAAGAAGAGCAAGCACTTGAGCTAACCGAAGAGCAGATAGAGCTGATCAAGCAAGGCGCTTATCAGGAAGGTTTGTATCAAGGTCAAGAAGCAGGCTTTAAGCAAGGTTACGACAAAGGCAAAGAAGAAGGCCTGCAAGCGGGCCATGCTGAAGGGCTGGAGCTTGGAAAAGCCGAAGGCGTGACCGCAGGTCAAGAATATATTCAGCAGCAAGTCGAAACCTTTATGAACTTAGCGAATCAGTTTGCTCAGCCGTTAGAGCTAATGAATGCTCAGGTTGAAAAGCAACTGGTGGACATGGTGCTCTGTTTAGTTAAAGAAGTCGTGCATGTCGAAGTACAAACCAACCCTCAGATTATTTTGGACACGGTTAAGCAGTCGGTTGAAGCGCTGCCAATATCAGGTCATCCCATTACCTTGCACCTGAATCCAGAAGACGTTGCGATTATTCGCTCAGCTTACGGCGAAGAAGACCTTGATTGCCGCAACTGGACGTTGGTTGCTGAGCCATCACTCAATCGAGGCGACGTCCAGATTGAGGCAGGTGAATCAAGCATTAACTACCGTATGGAAGAGCGCGTCAAAAGCGTGTTGCACAGTTTTTGTGGTGCAAACCGTCATCAAGAGGGTGAGTAATCCATGCAAGCATTGGCTGACCGTTTAAGAAACTACAAAGTTGAAGGCTTAACGACGCGCCCAGTTGCCTCTGGCAAACTGGTTCGAGTGGTTGGGTTAACGTTGGAAGCGACAGGCTGTCGCGCGCCAATTGGCAGTTTATGCTTAGTGGAAACCATGTCCGGTCAGATGGAAGCCGAGGTCGTCGGTTTTTCAGGTGATAACCTATTTTTGATGCCAAGCGAGCAAATTACGGGCATTTTGCCTGGCGCTAGAGTGACGCCATTAACCAGTGACGCTGGCTTGCCTGTTGGCATGGAGTTGCTTGGTCGAGTGATTGACGGGGTTGGTAATCCGCTTGATGGACTTGGCCCGTTGTATACCGATCATCGCGCCTCTTTTAATGCTGAGCCAATCAACCCGCTGGCTCGAAAGCCAATTTCAGAGCCACTTGATGTGGGCTTGAAAGCGATTAACGGATTATTGACGGTAGGTAAAGGTCAACGTATAGGTCTGTTTGCCGGTTCTGGTGTGGGTAAATCGGTCACGCTTGGCATGATGACGCGAGGTACAACCGCACAAGTTGTTGTGGTCGGTCTGATAGGTGAGCGTGGACGCGAAGTTAAAGAGTTTATCGAAGAGATTTTAGGTGAGGATGGACGACGTCGCTCTGTCGTGGTGGCTGCGCCTGCCGATGCTTCACCATTGATGCGTTTGAAAGGCTGTCAAACCGCCTTAACCATTGCAGAGTACTTTCGTGATCAAGGTTTGGACGTTCTGTTATTGATGGATTCCTTGACTCGTTTTGCGCAAGCACAACGTGAAATCGCCCTTTCTGTTGGTGAGCCGCCAGCGACAAAAGGCTATCCGCCATCTGTGTTCGCCAAGCTACCTGCTTTGGTTGAGCGTGCGGGTAACGGAAGCGCCGAACAAGGTTCTATTACGGCGTTCTTTACCGTGTTGACCGAGGGCGATGATTTACAAGACCCGATTGCGGATGCATCGCGGGCAATTCTTGATGGTCACATTGTGCTGTCCCGTGAAATGGCGGATGCAGGCCATTATCCTGCGATTGACGTCGAAAAGTCGGTGAGCCGTGTTATGCCGCAAATCACCACTGAAGAACATGTTCTGATGTCGAAAGCGGTACGTCAGGTCTTGTCGATTTGCCGCAAGAACCAAGATTTGGTCTCGATTGGGGCGTATAAACCGGGCACCGATCCTGCTATCGATGGCGCGTTTACATTGAAGCCAAAGTTAGACGAATACTTACAGCAGAGCATGAAAGAATCGGTGCCATACGATATGTGCGTCAACATGCTTAGAAACATTTTGGGCGGGTGATAGCGCATGAACAATGCGATGGAGTTCCTACTTGAGCAGACTAAAGAGCGTGAAGATCAGGCCGTACTTGCGCTGAACAAAGCGCGTTCTGAACTTGAAGATTATTACCGTCAGGTTGAGCAAATCGAAAAGTATCGCCTTGATTATTGCCAACAGCTTATCGACCGTGGGCAGGCAGGCTTAACGGCAAGCGAATATGGGCATTTAAATCGCTTTCTCACTCAGCTAGACGAAACGTTATCTAAGCAGAAACAAGCGGAAAGTCATTTCAAAGAACAGGTAGAAAACTGTCAAGAATACTGGTTAACAGTACGCAAAGAACGCAAATCCTATGAGTGGATGATCGAAAAGCGAGAGAAAGAGAAACAGCTTGCTGAAGCCAAACGGGAACAAAAGCAAATGGATGAGTTTTCAACGTTGCTTTACAACCGTCGAGCGAAGCCTTTTTAATGTTTAAAAGTTGATGTTGCTTCCACTTATAACGCTCGTTTTGTCACTGCAGCAATGAGCTTGTTATTGGCGTAATTTTTGCAGATATCTTTGTAGATGATCACCCCAATAACCTAAATTTGCCACCGTGTGCAATTTAGCAGCGGCCTAGCGCTCGAAGCTGCTGATAATGAGAATTTCTATATGAATGTGAATTTGTCCAATGTTTCTGCGACGAGCAAGACGTCAGTGTCTGACTCTGCCGCACAAGCACCTACAGAAAACGCGGAGAACAAGGGATTTTTAGAAACCTTGACGGATGCGTTTTCAGGTTCACAAAAGTCAGAAAAAGTAGCAACGAAATCACTAAATGGTGAAGAACAAAACAGTGCCGAGATTAACAAGCTTTCGTCTGGCAAAGCTGATAGCCAACAAGAAGCAGTCACAGACGTGGCTCACGCGAGTAGTAACGATACCGAAGAGTTGCTGGCGCAAGAAAGCCAAGACACTGCTATTCAAGAGCAAAGCCGCTCTGGCGACATGCTGACAGAGCATGCGAACACCATTCAAAGTGATGAAGTAAGCCTACTGGAAGCCAAACAAGGCTCGCACTCGCAAAATGATGCTGATGTCACTGAGAAAGTAGGTTCACTCTCGAGCGCCCCTTCAGCTGCTAATGGCGCAAAAAGCGCGATGGGTGAAGGACAACAGCTGCTTGGTCGTATTGAACAAGCGAATCAAACCTTGAAAGCGAATAATGCATCCATCGATAGTGGCAAAGTTTTGCCTCAACGAGCGGGTTTAGAGCACTCGGTTAACGGGCAAACAACAGACATTGATGAACTTGCTTTGAATGACATGCCATCAGCTCAATCGCTTGAACAAGTGCAGGCAATGGCCGGGCAAGGCTTAGAGCCAATTTTAGATAAGCATGGTCAACCTATCGATGTCGATAAGCTCTCGTCTGAGTTTGCTACTTGGCAAGGTCTGGCTAAACAAGTCAGTCACCCAACCGAGAAGGGCATGGTCAGTGGTGACGTTGCCAATGAACTATCGCCACTGGAGGTAGGTTTGAATGGCTCTAAAATTGATGCGCTTCAGCGTGTTTCTTTGGATGAACTCGAACTCATAGATACCAAACTGGCGCAGGAAAAACCACTGACTCAGCAAGAAACAGAGATCATAGAAGGGTTGAAAAAAGGGACGGTCATTGCCGATATTCCTGAGCAAGATCTTGCCCAGTTTGTTGCGCTTCCTACTGACGTTAAACAGGTTCTTGCAGAGCAGCAAGTACAACATCATTTAGCTCGTCAGGCTGCGCCTATGGGGATGTCTCAGCAAGCCCTTAATTTTGCGACTCAATCAGCTCAGCCACAAGCTGTTCAGAGTACAGATAAAGTCGCATTATCTCCGATGCCAGATGCGTTGGCCGCAGCTCATTTGCCGACGGCGCTTCAAGGCGTAAAGGACGGAGAGGTTAACCAGAAAGTTGTGAATGCCGCATTGACTGCTGGTGCACTTAAAGCGACAGCGGATAAGCAAGATAAACCAGAACTTCAACATGGTTTAGCAGGGCAGCTTCAGGCGATGGCGGGTCAACAAGGAACAAACGTGCAGCAACAAGCGCGTATTGATGCTGCGCAGCAAGCTCAGCTTCCGTTGCAACTGACCAAAGAGTTGGCCAATGAGCAAGTGGCGGAAAAAGTGCAAATGATGATGTCGAAGAACCTAAAAAACCTCGATATTCGTCTTGATCCACCAGAATTAGGTCGTATGCAAATTCGTATGACGATGAACAACGATGTGGCTAATGTGCATTTTACGGTGAACAACCCGCAAGCGCGTGACATCATTGAACAGACACTTCCTCGCTTGAGAGAGATGTTGGCGCAGCAGGGCATGCAACTGGCTGATTCTTCTGTTCAGCAACAAAACAGCGGGCAGCAGCAAGGTAGGTATACTGCTGAGCAACATGGTCAAAGCGCTCAAGGCAGCGGTTTTTCTGGACAATCAGAAGAGAGCTTTGATGCTGACGTCAATCTGGATTTGAATGTGGCTTCAAAGCGTGATGGAATTAGCTTTTACGCATAACAGGCCGTTTAAAGGCAATAATACAAGGTTACCAAACGACTTCCTTAAGCATCTCGGTAACCTAAAAGAACAATAAGAGACAACAATGGCAGAAGAACAGCTACAAGGGGCCGATGCGCCGAAAGGAAAAGGTAAGTTACTTATCATCATAATCGCTGTTGTGGTATTGCTACTTGGCGGTGGTGCAGCAGCATTCTTTCTCATGGGCTCTGATGAACCAGCTCAGGCTGAAGCGTCTCAACAGGTTCAAGCGAAGGCATCTGATGCCTCGCCCATTGCCTACGTGAATCTTCCTCAGGCATTTGTATTTAACGTTACTGGGGACCGTCGCGACAGACTGGTACAAATTAAAGCGCAGTTAATGGTTCGCGGCGCAGAGAATGAAGAGTTGGCGCGGTACCATTCGCCACTGATTGAGAGCTCTTTGTTATCAACGTTTGCTTCGGCGACGGTTGATCAGTTGCGTTCTCCAACGGGACGAGTGGAATTGCGCGATCGTGCTTCCGAAGATATCAAAGCAGCGCTAAACGCTGCGGTCGGTAAGCCAGTGATTGAAAAAGTACTGTTTACAGATTTTGTTATTCAATAGGTAAAACGTGACCGATCTATTAAGCCAAGACGAAATTGATGCGCTATTACACGGGGTTGACGATGTTGATGACGTCGATGAACCGATAGAAAACGACAACGAAGGTGCCGTCAATTTTGATTTCTCGTCGCAAGACAGGATTGTACGTGGTCGAATGCCGACGCTCGAACTTATCAACGAGCGCTTTGCAAGACACATGCGTATTAGTCTGTTTAATATGCTGCGTAAAACGGCAGAAGTGTCGATCAATGGCGTGCAGATGATGAAGTTTGGCGAATACCAAAACACATTGTACGTGCCAACCAGTTTGAACATGGTGCGTTTTCGTCCATTAAAAGGTACAGCGTTGATCACCATGGAGGCTCGTTTAGTCTTTATTCTGGTAGAAAACTTCTTTGGTGGGGATGGTCGATTCCATGCCAAAATCGAAGGGCGCGAATTTACCCCAACGGAACGCCGCATCATTCAGCTGCTGCTGAAGATTGTATTTGAAGACTACAAAGAAGCGTGGTCGCCAGTGATGGGGGTGGAGTTCGAATATCTCGACTCTGAAGTAAACCCAAGTATGGCTAACATTGTCAGCCCGACAGAAGTGATTGTCGTGAGTTCTTTCCACATTGAGGTCGATGGTGGCGGCGGCGATTTTCATGTCGTTATGCCTTACTCCATGGTTGAGCCGATCCGTGAACTGTTGGATGCAGGTGTTCAGTCCGACAAGATGGAGACAGACGTCCGTTGGAGCTCAGCATTACGTGAAGAGATTATGGATTGTCCGGTTAACTTCCGCGTTAACTTGCTTGAAAAAGACATCTCTTTGCGTGACCTCATGGAATTGCAACCGGGTGACATCATCCCGATTGAAATGCCAGAACATGCGACAATGTTTGTGGAAGACCTGCCGACCTATCGCGTAAAAATGGGCCGTTCGGAAGACAAATTAGCGGTGCAAATTTCTGAGGAAATTGAGCGCCCACATGTAGTCAAAACAGATTTAGCTTTCTTGGGCAAAGACATCATGTCTGAGCTTGAGAATGAAGACGATATAGACGATTAAGATACCTTATTGAACAGACATGCTTTGGCATTAAATAAGGCTTAACACAGGATAGAAAAATGGAACCAAGTGACGATCAAAAGCTAGCAGATGAATGGGCAGCCGCTCTTGGCGAAGACCCGTCTGCACCTTCTGTTGACGTAGATGAAGTATTGGCCGCGCCACTGGAAGAGCTAAAAGACACTTCAAGCCCAATTACCGAAGATGAGCGTCGTAAACTCGACACCATCATGGATATTCCGGTGACGATTTCGATGGAAGTCGGTCGTTCACAAATCAGCATTCGGAACTTATTGCAGTTGAACCAAGGTTCGGTTGTTGAGTTGGATCGTCTAGCGGGCGAGTCATTGGACGTATTAGTCAACGGTACACTGATTGCGCATGGCGAAGTCGTGGTCGTGAACGATAAGTTTGGTATCCGTTTGACGGATGTGATCAGCCAAACTGAACGAATTAAGAAGCTACGTTAAGATGAGCCGCTCAATCAAAACGCGATTGAAGCAAATCACTGGAGCACTGAGCTTAATGCTGAGTGCTCCTTATGCATTTGCTGCCGCACCAAATAATCTGGATCTTGCGACGACACTGGGCTCGCTTGTGCTTGTGATCGGTGTGATTCTTTTGTTGGCTTGGCTACTTAAACGTATGCAAGTGCCGGCGATGGGACAACAAAAAGGCTTGCGTATTGTGAGTCAGTTGCCAGTGGGCACCAAAGAAAGAATCGCCGTAGTTCAAGTGGGTGAAGAGCAGTTTTTGGTTGGAATTACCAGCCAATCAATCCAAACGTTAGCCAAGTTAGATAAGCCACTGAAAGAGGAAGAGTTGGCGACCAATGCTTTTGCGACTCAATTTAGCCAACTGATCAAAAAACATGACAAAGGGTAACCCGATTCGTTTGCTCCTGAGCACGTTGTTGCTTTTCGTCGGCGTGCTGTTTTCTTCATTTTCGTTTGCTGAGGCAGAGGAGTCTGCTCTGCCTGACAACTTGGCTGATGGAAGTAGCGTCACTGTTCAGGCGATGCAAAGTGATACTGGCGCCAGTCGTGCTATGTCCGTTTCTAGTGGTGGTGGCATCCCTGCGTTTACCATGACCACAAACCCAGATGGCAGTGAAGATTACTCGGTTACACTGCAAATTTTAGCGTTAATGACCATGCTTGGCTTCTTGCCAGCCATGGTGATTTTAATGACGTCGTTTACTCGAATTGTTGTGGTGATGTCGATATTGCGTCAGGCAATGGGTTTGCAACAAACGCCGTCTAATCAGGTCATCATTGGTATAGCGCTGTTTTTGACCTTCTTTGTTATGTCTCCCGTCCTGAACGAAATCAACGATAAAGCCGTTCAGCCTTATTTGAATGAGCAAGTCACGGCTCGAGAAGCATTTGATGCTGCACAAGCGCCAATGAAAGCGTTCATGCTTAAACAGACCCGAATCAAAGATTTGGAGACGTTCGTAACCATGTCAGGAGAGCAAGTCGAGAATCCAGAAGATGTGTCGATGGCGGTGTTGATTCCGGCTTTCATCACCTCGGAGTTAAAAACTGCATTCCAAATTGGTTTTATGCTCTTCTTGCCGTTTTTGATTATTGACCTCGTGGTAGCGTCGGTACTGATGGCAATGGGTATGATGATGTTGTCACCAATGATTGTTTCGTTGCCGTTCAAGTTGATGCTGTTCGTATTGGTCGATGGTTGGAACTTGATACTTTCGACACTCGCGGGCAGTTTTGCCCTTTAGGTAAGCGCAGATAGAGGATAAGACATGACACCAGAAATGTTTGTCGAGCTTTTCCGTGAAGCACTTTGGATGGTGCTTATCATGGTCTGCGCCATTATCATCCCAAGTTTGCTTATTGGCCTTATTGTTGCGATTTTCCAGGCTGCGACTTCCATCAACGAACAAACATTGAGCTTCTTGCCGCGTTTGATAGTCACGCTTTTGGCTCTAATGCTATTTGGTCACTGGATGACGCAAATGTTGATGGAATATTTCTATGGCTTGATTGAGCGCTTACCTCAGGTGCTTTATTAGAGGCTCCTATGGAATACCCCACTAGCGTTGTCTTAGATTGGATCGCAAACTATTTCTGGCCCTACGTTCGTATCTCTTCCATGCTGATGGTGATGACGGTAACTGGGGCTCGATTTGTCTCACCACGAATCCGCCTTTACCTCGGGTTAGCCATCACTTTTGCCGTCATGCCAGCGATCCCTGCAGTGCCTCAAGACATTGAGTTGCTCTCGTTTCGGGGTTTTATGACCATTGCCGAGCAAATGATCATCGGTATTGCGATGGGCATGGTCACTCAATTTATGATTCAAACCTTTGTCTTGTTGGGACAAATATTGGGTATGCAATCAAGTTTGGGTTTCGCTTCTATGGTTGATCCCGCAAATGGTCAGAACACGCCATTGCTTGGTCAGCTATTCATGTTTTTGACGACAATGTTTTTCCTTGCCACCGATGGGCACTTGAAAATGCTGCAACTGGTAGTGTTCAGCTTTAAAACACAGCCGATTGGGTCCGGGACGCTTACTGCGGTTGATTTCCGTGAAATGGCAGGCTGGCTTGGTATTATGTTCCAAACGGCACTGAGTATGTCGCTATCTGGCATTATTGCGCTACTTACCATTAACTTGTCGTTTGGTGTAATGACCCGTGCTGCACCACAGTTAAACATCTTTTCGCTTGGTTTTGCATTTGCGTTGATGGTGGGTCTATTACTGTGTTGGTACATACTGGCTGGTCTTTACAGTCATTATGAAATGTTCTGGACAGTGGGTGAGGCGCAGATTTGTCGGCTTATTCGCTTGGAGTGCTAAGATTTGGCAGAATCAGACGGTCAGGAACGCACCGAAGAAGCCACGCCCCGGCGGTTACAACAAGCCAGAGAAAAGGGGCAGGTCGCTCGATCTAAAGAACTCGCATCAGCATCTGTACTGATCGTTGGCGCCATTTCACTGATGTGGTTTGGCGAGGCGTTAGCACGCTCACTGTTTTCCATCATGAGCCGTTTATTTGATCTTCAACGAGAAGAGATTTTTGATACGGCAAAGCTATTTGACATTGCTTTAGGGGCGATGACCGATTTGTTGTTCCCTCTATTTTTGGTGCTAGCTACGTTATTTACTGCCGCCATGATTGGTGCTGCGGGTGTGGGAGGAATCAGTTTTTCTGCTCAAGCGGCTATGCCAAAGCTGTCAAAAATGAATCCGCTTAGCGGTTTAAAGCGGATGGTCGGAATGCAAAGCTGGGTAGAGTTGATCAAATCAATTCTTAAAGTGGTTTTGGTTACTGGTGTCGCGATCTATTTGATCCAAGCATCGCAGGCGGATCTGATTCAATTAAGTATGGATGTGTATCCGCAAAACATCTTCCATGCTTTAGATATTCTGCTGAACTTTATCTTGTTGATCAGCTGTTCGCTGTTGATCGTGGTTGCCATCGATATTCCATTTCAAATCCGGCAGCACGCTGATCAGTTAAAAATGACCAAGCAAGAAGTCAAAGACGAATATAAAGAAACCGAGGGTAAGCCAGAGGTCAAAGGACGCATTCGTATGCTGCAAAGAGAAGCGGCTCAACGTCGTATGATGGCAGATGTTCCTCAGGCTGATGTTATTGTTACCAACCCAGAGCACTTTTCGGTTGCGCTTCGTTATAAACAGAAGACAGACCGTGCGCCGGTAGTGATCGCTAAAGGCACCGATCACATGGCAATGAAGATTCGAGAAGTCGCCCGAGAGCATGACATCACAATTGTACCTGCTCCGCCACTTGCTCGTGCGCTGTACCATACTACCGAGCTAGAACAAGAGATCCCCGATGGATTGTTTACTGCGGTGGCTCAGGTTTTGGCATTTGTATTCCAGTTGAAGCAATACCGAAAGCGAGGTGGTCAGCGCCCCAAAATTCAGGATTACGATTTGCCAATCCCGCCAGAACACCGGCACTAATGCTAAAAGAAGCCTAATTCTAAAAAGGCTAATTTAATCAGATATTAAGCTCTACTTGAGTGTTTAGTCATTATTTTGGCGTTAATTATGGTACATAGCTTGCTTAAAACGCCTTAATTATCAACCATACCTAAACTTTTAGGCCAAAGCGGTCGCGTATTAATAGTAAGAGCTAACGTGACGCTTCAATCGATTGAGATCTCTCGTAGTATGAAGTTAAGCCTGCCATTTGCAGATAAATTGCCACGAATCCCTCAGCGTGAAATGCCAGCTATTGGCGCGCCGGTGATGGTTTTGGCCACCTTAGCGATGGTGGTGCTGCCTATTCCAGCCTTTTTGCTGGATATGTTCTTCACCTTTAACATCGCGTTGTCGATGGTGGTGTTGTTAGTGACCGTTTACACACGTCGTCCGTTGGACTTCGCCGCTTTTCCGACGGTACTGCTGATCGCGACCTTGTTGCGTTTGGCGCTGAACGTTGCCTCGACACGTGTCGTCTTACTGCATGGTCACGAAGGCGGCAACGCGGCAGGTAACGTAATTGAAGCGTTTGGTAATGTCGTTATTGGTGGTAACTACGCGGTCGGCTTAGTGGTTTTCCTTATCTTAATGATCATCAACTTTATGGTGGTGACCAAAGGTGCGGGTCGTATCTCTGAGGTAAGTGCTCGCTTCACCCTTGATGCGTTGCCAGGTAAGCAGATGGCGATTGATGCGGACTTAAATGCCGGATTGATAGACCAAGAACAAGCAAGAGTTCGTCGTTTTGAAGTGACAAAAGAAGCGGATTTCTACGGTTCAATGGATGGTGCCTCGAAGTTCGTAAAAGGTGACGCGATTGCCGGTATTTTGATTCTGTTTATCAACATCATCGGCGGTCTGTCGATCGGTATGGCGCAGTATGGATTGGGTTTCGGTGAGGCAATTGAAATCTATACTTTGCTGACGATTGGTGACGGCCTAGTTGCACAGATTCCATCGCTATTGCTGTCGATTGCAGCGGCGATGATGGTGACGCGTCAAAACACCGATGAAGACATGGGTGAACAGCTGGTCTTCCAGATGTTCGACAACCCAAAAGCACTGATGATTACCGCAGCTATTCTCGGTGTGATGGGCATCGTACCGGGCATGCCACACTTTGCGTTTTTGAGTCTGGCGCTCGCAGCTGGCGCGGCGGCGTATTTCATCGATAAACGCCAAAAGCAGAAAGCGAAAGAGCCGGCTTTACCAGCGAAAGCCGACGAAGGTGCAGAGCCTTCATCACAACGCGAGCTTTCTTGGGACGACGTCCAGCCAGTCGATATTATTGGCCTAGAAGTGGGTTACCGCTTGATTCCGCTAGTGGACCGAGACCAAGGTGGAGAACTGTTAGAGCGCGTAAAAGGTGTGCGTAAAAAGCTATCGCAAGATTTTGGGTTCTTAATCCCTGCGGTTCACATACGTGACAACCTTGAACTGACGCCAAACAGCTATCGAATCACATTAATGGGGGTTGCGGTCGGCGAAGCTGAGATTCGTCCGGATCAAGAGCTAGCGATTAACCCAGGTCAGGTGTATGGCATGATTGATGGCGAGCCAACCATTGACCCTGCATTTGGACTGGAAGCCGTATGGATTCGCGAAGATCAGCGTGAGCATGCTCAGGCGTTAGGTTATACGGTTGTTGACTCATCGACAGTATTAGCGACGCACCTGAGCCAGTTATTGACCAATAACGCATCGCAGTTGATTGGTCATGAAGAAGTAGAGAATTTATTAGAAATGTTAGGACGCAGCGCGCCTAAGTTGGTTGAGAACTTTGTTCCTGACCAATTACCATTAGGTGTGGTGGTGAAAGTCCTACAAAACTTGTTAAACGAGGCCATTCCAATCCGCGATATTCGCACGATTGTTCAAACTTTGGCTGAGTACTCAAGTAAGAGTCAAGAAGCTGACATATTGACGGCAGCAGTTCGAATTAGTCTAAAACGTCTAATTGTTCAAGAAATCAATGGTATAGAGCCTGAGCTGCCAGTGATTACTTTGATACCTGAACTGGAACAAATATTGCATCAAACTATGCAAGCATCAGGAGGCGAATCCGCGGGGATTGAACCGGGGCTCGCTGAACGATTGCAGTCTTCACTAAGCCAAGCGACACAGGAACAAGAATTGAAAGGCGAGCCAGCCGTTCTGCTTACTTCCGGTGTATTACGCTCGACGTTGGCGAAATTTGTGAAGAACACAATACCTAATCTCCGGGTACTGTCTTACCAAGAAATCCCGGATGAAAAACAGATCAGAATTGTGCAAGCCGTGGGTAACTGATCTCACGCATCATTAATGGATTCATAGTTTGAAAATAAAGCGATTTTTTGCCAAAGACATGAGAACGGCGCTGCTCCAAGTGAAAGAGGAGTTAGGCGCGGAAGCGGTGATCATGTCAAACAAGAAAGTGGCTGGTGGGGTGGCGATTGTTGCGGCGATAGATAGTGAATCTAACCCGTCTCAAGCAAGCGCAGCGTCACAACAAAATCGCGGTGCTTCTCAATCGAATCGCTATAACGAACATCGTCAAATGTCATCGTCTTCTACAGATCGTTATCAAGATCGTCATTTAGATGAAGATAAAATTAGCCTGAACAGTAATAACAGTAACAACGAAAAAACAGGCTCGATGACGCAGCGATTCGCTAACATGCTTAAGCAATATAGTGGTGGTGCAGCAGATGCTGACGATCATGTAGCGGAAAATGAAGATTCGCTCTCTGCTTTATTGCAACGCCAGAATAAGCATCGCGACGGCTACAACCAAGAAAAGCCAGCGCCATATCAACCAGATTCACCTTTGGCGAAGTTAATCGCACAAGATAATCGATTTGAGCGTCCAACGCCGAAGTTGGATCCGACACGCTATGATCGCCGCCGTCCAAGTGATGAGCGAGAAGAGTCTGCAGATGAGCTGGAGAGTATGCGCGAAGAGATGACGTCAATTCGTCGTCTTCTAGAGCATCAAGTCTCTGGCCTAATGTGGCAGGAAGTGGAACGTCGAGAGCCGCTCAGAGCAATGCTGATTAAGCGCTTAGAGCGTATGGGCGTTTCTCCGGAGTTAGCAGACCAAATGGCGTGCTATATCCCGGAAGATACAAAACCAGCGCGAGCGTGGAAAGCGTTGTTGTCGCTGGTGGCGGATCAAATCAATATTCCTAAACAGGACATTTTAAAACGTGGTGGTGTGGTCGCACTGTTAGGTCCGACGGGGGTGGGGAAAACAACCACCGTTGCGAAGCTCGCAGCACGTGCCGCCATGGAATACGGTGCCGACAATGTGGCCCTTGTGACAACAGATACATATCGCATAGGTGCACATGAGCAGCTCTCAATTTACGGAAGAATCATGGGTTGTCCCGTAAGAGTTGCTAAAGATTCTAACGAGTTAGCCGATGTTATATATCAGCTAAGAAACAGAAGACTGATTTTGGTCGATACGGCAGGGATGGGGCAACGAGATGTCAGGCTTTCTGAGCAGCTCGATACTCTAATGCAAGAGAGCGGAGAAGTGATTCACAGCTACCTTGTTTTGCCAGCTACCGCACAACGTCGCGTTCTACAAGAAACGCTGGATCACTTCCGACGCATACCACTTTCGGGTTGTATTATGACGAAGCTTGATGAGTCATTAAGTCTAGGCGAATTCATCAGTGTAGTGATTCAAAACGCAATGCCAGTGGCTTACATAGCTAATGGCCAGCGCGTGCCAGAAGACATTGTGATAGCGCAACCAAAATATATGCTTGCGAAAGCAAATGAACTGTTAGAGAAGTCGACAGAGAACGAACCTCACTTTTGGAACAGTGACAGTGAAGGACTCTAAGGCGGCGGACTACTATGACTGAGAATATGATACACGATCAAGCAAGCGGCCTCCGTCGCTTAACACAACCATCGTTGACCAAAGTGATTGCTGTTACTGGCGGCAAAGGTGGTGTGGGGAAATCAAACGTAACACTGGGTCTGGCGATTTGTATGGCTCGCCAAGGCAAGAAGGTGATGGTTCTCGACGCTGATTTAGGTCTGGCCAATGTGGACGTAATGCTCGGAATTCGTGCAAAACGTAATCTAGGACATGTCTTAGCGGGTGAATGTGAGCTAAAAGATGCGATTGTCGAAGGGCCTTATGGTATAAAGATAATCCCTGCAACTTCTGGCACACAGAGCATGACTGAGCTTTCTCACGCTCAACATGCTGGACTCATTCGAGCATTTGGTAGTCTTGAAGACGAAATGGACGTCCTGCTGATAGATACCGCCGCAGGCATTTCTGACATGGTAATCAGTTTTTCGCGAGCAGCTCAAGATGTCGTTGTGGTTGTGTGTGATGAACCAACTTCAATCACAGATGCATATGCGTTAATTAAGCTGTTAAGTAAAGAACACCAGGTCCAACGCTTTAAAGTTGTAGCAAATATGGTCAGAAGCTACCGTGAAGGGCGAGAATTGTTTGCAAAGTTGACGCTAGTCACAGAGCGATTCTTGAATGTCAGCCTTGAACTCGTAGCATGTATTCCATTAGATGATAAAGTACGACAGGCTGTAAAAAGACAAAAAATTGTCGTTGATGCGTTCCCTCGCTCACCTGCCGCTTTAGCTATCAGCTCACTAGCAAACAAAGCGTTAACGTGGCCACTACCGAAAACACCAAGTGGACACTTGGAATTTTTTGTGGAAAGGTTGCTAAATCGTACCGAATTCGCAGAGGACCCTTTTGGTGAATAAAGCGATAACCTATGACCAACATGGCAAGTTTAATAGCCAGCAAGCGTTTATAGAGCGCTACTCAGTGTTGGTTAAGCGCATTGCTCACCACCTATTAGGCCGTTTACCGCCGAGTGTTCAGGTAGAGGATTTAATTCAGGCCGGCATGATCGGTCTTATCGAAGCTCAGCAGAATTATGATGGTTCTAAAGGTGCGAGCTTTGAAACTTATGCAGGTATCCGTATTCGTGGCGCAATGTTAGATGACATGCGCAAAGGCGATTGGGTACCGCGTTCTGTTCATAAAAATAATCGAGAGATTAACCAAGCGATTGCGGAGCTGGAAGGCGAATTAAATCGAGATCCTACTGATTCTGAAGTAGCCACGCATCTCGGTATGACACTGGATCAATATCATAGTGCTCTGACCGATATCAACTGCTCAAAATTAGTCGGTATTGAAGATTTAGGCGTTTCTGATGATGTGATTTCACCTGCAGATGAAACTGATGACAGTAACCCATTCAAAGGGGTTGCCGACGAATCATTTCGAAAAGCACTGGTTGAATCAATAAAACAGCTTCCAGAGCGTGAAGCTTTGGTACTTTCGCTTTATTATGATGAAGAACTCAATTTGAAAGAAATTGGCGATGTGTTAGGCGTAAGCGAATCTCGCGTAAGTCAAATACTGAGTCAAGCGATGCAACGTTTGCGCACCAAGCTCAGTGCGTGGACACAAAATGACTAAAAACACTGATTTTACGATTCAGTGGAGGCAATTTTGAATAAAAACATGAAGATCCTTATTGTTGATGATTTCTCAACAATGCGCCGTATTGTTAAAAACCTGCTTCGTGACTTGGGTTTCAATAACACTCAAGAAGCGGACGATGGTTTAACCGCATTACCAATGCTGAAAAAAGGTGACTTCGATTTTGTTGTAACTGACTGGAACATGCCAGGTATGCAAGGCATCGATTTGCTTAAACACATCCGCGCGGATGCAGAACTTAAGCATTTGCCAGTTCTAATGATCACGGCTGAAGCGAAGCGTGAGCAGATCATTGAAGCTGCTCAAGCAGGCGTAAACGGCTACATTGTGAAGCCATTTACTGCTGCAACATTAAAAGAAAAATTAGATAAAATTTTCGAGCGTTTATAACTCTCTCTTTTTCTCTTTGTTATTCGAGTCATTCATACCAATTATTAAATACCTATTAAATGACTCGTTTAGCGTTTTTAAAGTGATAAGAAGAACTAAACGTAAAAGGGTCTATTCAGAATGATCTCACTAGAGCAGGCGAAGTCACTCGTTCAAATGCTAGAAAACGGGGAACAAGACCAAGCCAATATGCTTGTTGCCTCGATCTACGAAGGTGCCGAGAATCCAATGCTGCAAGAAATTGGAGCCTTAACTCGAGACCTTCACGAATCACTCAAGCAGTTCAGTCTCGATCAGCGCATGACCGAAATTGCGAAAGACGAAATCCCTAACGCAAGGGATCGTCTTAATTATGTGATCGAGAAGACAGAGCTAGCAGCCAACAAAACGATGGATGCAGTCGACTGCTGCCTTCCTATCGCTGACAACCTGCATGATTGCCTTCAGAAAGTTCGTCCTCAATGGAATGAACTCATGCACGGGCGCATCGAATTAAGCGAATTCAAAGCACTTTGTCACCGAATCGACGAGCTATTAGTTCAAGTCGAAGGTGACAGCACTGAGTTGCGTGGTCAATTGACCGAAATTCTCATGGCGCAAGACTTCCAAGACCTAACTGGCCAAATTATTCGCCGCGTAATTACGTTGGTAAATGAAGTAGAAGGCCGCTTAGTGGAAATCCTAACCGTATTCTCTGGAAATAAACCTGAAGAACACATTCAAGTTTTGTCAGAACCGGCAGATAAAAAGAATACACAAACAAGCGAAGCCGAAGGCCCGATTCTTCATCCAGAACTGAGAGAAGATGCGGTTTCATCGCAGGACGAAGTCGATGACTTGTTGTCCAGTCTTGGATTTTAAAGGTAACGTATGAGCTACGATTTAGACGAAGATATTCTTCAGGACTTTCTCATTGAGGCTGGGGAAATTCTCGAACTGCTTTCTGAGCAGTTGGTTGAATTGGAAAATAACCCAGAAGACAAAGACTTACTTAATGCAATTTTCCGCGGGTTTCACACCGTAAAAGGCGGTGCTGGCTTCCTGTCTTTGGCAGAGCTAGTCGATACTTGTCATGGTGCGGAGAACGTGTTCGACGTTTTACGAAACGGCCAACGCACGGTCACGCAAAACTTAATGGATACGATGCTAAAAGCGTTGGATACGGTCAATACCCAGTTCCAAGCTGTTCAAGATCGTGAGCCATTGGAAGCTGCGGATCCTGCCCTTCTTGAAGAACTTCATCGTCTATGTAAACCTGAATCAGAAGATGAAGTCGCTGCAACCGTGGTTGAAGAACCAGTGGTTACTCCTGAACCTGTCATTCCTGAGCCTGTTATTGAAGAACCTGCCGCGCCAGCGTCAAGTGTCGGCTCTGTTGATGAAATTACCCAAGACGAATTCGAAAAGCTGCTGGATGAACTTCATGGTAAAGGCTCAGCTCCAGGCGCTTCAGAACCTGCGACACCAACAGCGCCATCAGAGCCCCCTCAATCAAGTGCGCCATCAGTTGAGAGTGGCGATATCACTGACGATGAATTTGAACGTCTACTTGACGAACTTCACGGCGTTGGCAAAAGTCCATCAGCGGCAGAGGCTGCAGCATCTGCACCAGTAGAACCTCCTAAAGCGGCAGAACCAACTGCGCCAGTTGCATCGTCAGCAAATCAAGATAGTGACTTAATGACGGACGAAGAGTTCGAAAAGTTACTCGATGAGCTACATGGTGCGGGCAAAGGTCCTACGCTAGAAGAACTGGATATGGCAACGAAGCCGGCATCAGCAAACGTAGAGGAAAGCCCTGCGAAACCTGAGCCTGCGGTTAAGCCAGCACCAGCAGCTCCAACTCCGGCTCCAGCACCAAAACCAGAATCTAAACCTGTCGCGGTGAAAGAAGAGGCGAAAGCGCCAGCGGTTAAAAAGCCTCAGGCCGAGGCAACTGTTCGTGTCGATACCTCGACGCTTGATACCATCATGAACATGGTAGGTGAGCTTGTATTGGTCCGAAACCGTCTATTAAGCCTTGGTTTGAACAGCGACAATGAAGAAATGTCCAAAGCGGTCGCCAACCTTGATGTCGTAACGGCGGATCTGCAAGGCGCGGTAATGAAAACGCGTATGCAGCCAATCAAGAAAGTATTTGGCCGTTTCCCACGCGTTGTCCGTGACTTGGCGCGCAATCTAAATAAAGACATCGTGCTGGAAATGCGCGGTGAAGAAACCGATCTCGATAAAAACCTTGTAGAAGCATTGGCCGATCCATTGATTCACTTGGTTCGTAACTCGGTTGACCACGGTATTGAAATGCCAGACGACCGCGCGAAAGCAGGTAAATCACGCACAGGTAAAGTGATTTTGTCTGCATCACAAGAAGGGGATCACATTGAGCTATCCATCGTAGATGATGGCGGCGGTATGGACCCGAACAAACTGCGTGGTATCGCGGTTAAGCGCGGTATGATGGACGAAGATGCGGCGGCCCGTTTAACAGACAAAGAGTGCTTCAACCTTATCTTTGCGCCAGGTTTCTCAAGTAAAGATAAAATTTCTGACATCTCTGGCCGTGGCGTTGGCATGGATGTGGTTAAGACGGCGATCAACACCTTAAATGGTTCAATCGATATCGATTCTGAGCTAGGGAAAGGCACTAAGATCACCATCAAAGTACCACTGACGCTTGCGATCCTACCAACACTGATGGTTGGTGTTGGCGGTCATCCGTTTGCACTGCCACTGGCATCTGTGAGCGAAATTTTCCACTTGGATCTGAGTCGCACAAACGTGGTAGATGGTCAGTTGACGATCATTGTGCGTGAAAAATCTATCCCGCTATTTTACTTACAGAACTGGTTAGCATCCAAATCACAAAACGTCGAAGAGCGTACTGGTCACGGTCATGTGGTTATTGTACAGATCGGTAACCAGCGCGTTGGTTTTGTTGTGGATACGCTTATTGGTCAAGAAGAAGTGGTTATTAAGCCACTCGATAATCTATTGCAAGGCACTCCGGGTATGGCTGGTGCAACAATCACTAGCGATGGCCATATTGCATTAATTCTAGATGTGCCTGATTTACTTAAGCGATATGCTGCGGCTTCACGCCTTTAAGCAAAGCTGACGTTATTAAAAGGAATAAGATGGCGATTAAAGTACTAGTCGTTGATGATTCGAGTTTTTTTCGACGTCGCGTGAGCGAAATCATCAACTCAGAATCGCGCCTAGAAGTGATTGACGTTGCGGTAAATGGCAGAGAGGCGGTTGAGAAAGCCAAATCTCTTAAACCGGACGTCATCACGATGGATATTGAAATGCCAGTGATGGATGGCATTACCGCTGTGCGTGAAATCATGGCAGCTGCTCCAACGCCAATCCTAATGTTTTCGTCCCTGACTCATGACGGGGCGAAAGCCACGCTTGATGCGCTAGATGCGGGCGCATTGGATTTCTTACCGAAAAAGTTTGAAGACATCGCACGTAACCGCGAAGAAGCGGTGTCACTGCTTCAGCAACGTGTTATTCAGATTGCTTCGAAGCGCGCTTTTATGCGTCGACCAATCACTCGCGCTGCTGCGAGTACCAGTGCGGCAGCTCGTCCACTAGGTTCAAGAACGGCTTCGCCAGCGACTCCAGCTCCTGCTCGACCGGCTGCGGCAAAGTTCCGAGCCTCTGGTAAGAAGTATCAACTGACCGCAATTGGCACGTCGACTGGTGGTCCGGTTGCTTTGCAAAAAATTCTGACGCGTTTACCGATGAACTACCCGCATCCGATCGTATTGATCCAACATATGCCGGCAACCTTTACTGCTGCATTTGCCAGCCGTTTGAATACCTTGTGTAAGATTCAAGTGAAAGAAGCCCAAGACGGCGATGTCTTACAGCCTGGTGTGGCATACCTTGCTCCAGGTGGTAAGCAAATGATGGTGGATGGTCGAGCGGGGGCTGCTCGTCTTCGTATCATTGATGGCGGCGACCGCATGAACTACAAACCATGTGTGGATGTGACTTTTGGTTCTGCAGCCAAAGTATACGGTGACAAAGTACTCTCTTTAGTGCTGACTGGCATGGGTGCAGACGGTCGTGAAGGCGCTCGTATGTTGAAGTCTGCAGGCTCAACTATTTGGGCTCAAGATGAAGAAAGTTGTGTTGTTTATGGTATGCCCCAAGCTGTTGCTAAAGCAGGCATTTCTTCAGAAGATTTACCGCTTGACCGCATTGCAGAACGCATGTTGGTGGAAGTTGGCCTAGCGTAGGATTCATCATGATTGTTTGGAGTGTAGCTAACCAGAAAGGTGGCGTGGGTAAAACCACCTCAACAGTGACATTAGCGGGTTTGCTGAGTCAAAAAGGTCATCGCGTACTGATGGTCGATACTGACCCTCACGCATCACTGACTACCTATCTTGGTTATGATCCTGACGCAGTAACTTCGAGCCTGTTTGATTTATTCCAGTTGAAGACATTCTCTCGTGAAACGGTGAGGCCGTTAATCCTAGAGACAAAACTGGAAGGGATGGATATCATTCCCGCGCATATGTCCCTTGCGACGCTTGATCGTGTCATGGGGAATCGCAGTGGGATGGGGCTGATCTTAAAACGAGCTCTACAAGCGGTCTCACAAGACTATGATTATGTGTTGATTGACTGCCCGCCAATTCTTGGTGTGATGATGGTGAACGCACTGGCCGCCAGTGACCGAATTTTGATTCCCGTTCAAACCGAGTTTTTGGCGATGAAAGGCTTGGAACGCATGATGCGCACGTTAACCATTATGCAAAAGTCTCGTCCGGGTGGTTTCAAAGTGACTATCGTTCCAACGATGTATGACAAGCGCACCAAAGCGTCTTTGCAGACATTGATGCAACTGAAGAAAGATTACCCAAATCAAGTATGGACCTCTGCGGTGCCGATTGATACCAAGTTCCGTGATGCTAGTTTAAAGCATTTGCCAGCATCACATTTTGCATCTGGTAGTCGTGGTGTGTTTGCGTATAAACAGTTACTGATTTACCTGGAGAGGTTAGCGTTCGATGAGCAGTAACGACGTGCTTTCCAGTGAACAAGCGCTTGATGACTACTTTAATGCGCTACTGGGTGATGAGGCTGAAGCAACGACTCTTGAGGAAGAGCTTGACTTGCTGGCTCAAGAAATATCATCTGCAGAGCCAGAGCCAGAGCCAGAGCCAGAGCCAGAGCCAGAGCCAGAGCCAGAGCCAGAATTGCAGTTTCAATACTCGGAGCCGGAAACTTACCAGTTTCAAGAAGCGTACCCGCCAGAATTGGAAGCCCCAAATCTGGAAGATGTGCAAAGGTTATTAAGTCAGCTTGAAGCAAGCAACCCTGTAGCCGAGTTAGATATTGATAGTATTCTTGAACAAAATACGATTGATATTGCAGCAGAAATAAAAGTGGCTGAGCCAGACGTACAAACCGTTAGTGAGGCGCCCGAGTTACAAACAGTTGAAGAGATACAAGACTGGGTGATTGATGCGCCAGTTTTTGAGGAAACTCAGCCAGAACTGGTTGAACCTCAATCGGTGATTGAGCATGATGTCAATATAGAATCGAACGTTGATACCGAGCTCGAGACACAAACAGGTTCCGAAATACCAACTGACTGGGAAAGCACGAAGCGAAGTGAAGATTTTCAAGTGCTTTACTTTGATGTGAATGATGTCACGTTTGCCGTACCGCTTGATGAGTTAGGTGGTATTCATCGCATCAGCGAGCTTAACCATTTAATAGGAAAGCCCGCCTGGTATTTGGGGCTACAAACAAATCGTGAACAACAGTTTGATGTCGTCGATACCGCGAAATGGGTGATGGCAGATAAGCTTCGCGATGACAGTTACAAAGATAATTACCAATATGTTGTCATGCTTGGAGAGAGCATGTGGGGGCTGGCCAGTAACCAACTAATGGGGACGGAAACGCTCAATATCGACAAGGTTCGCTGGCGTGAACAGGCGGGTAAACGCCCTTGGCTAGCGGGCATGGTAAAAGAAAAAATGTGCGCCTTAATTCATGTCCAGGCGCTCATTGACATGCTAAACGCCGGTTTAGATGTCAAATCACTGAATTAGATTTAAGTCGGGAACGACATTAACGAGGATTAACTATGTCTCAAGCTTTTGAAGTAGAAGTGAAGAAAGATGCATCGAATGACGAAGTTCTTCAGTGGGTGACGTTCCAGCTAGAAGAAGAAACGTACGGCATCAACGTAATGCAAGTTCGTGAAGTACTTCGTTATACTGAAATTGCACCCGTTCCAGGTGCGCCAGATTATGTTCTGGGTATCATCAACCTGCGTGGTAACGTGGTTACTGTTATCGACACGCGTTCACGTTTCGGCCTGATGGAAGGCGAAGTTACAGATAATACTCGTATTATTGTGATCGAGTCAGAGCGTCAAGTGATTGGTATTTTGGTAGATAGTGTGGCAGAAGTGGTTTACCTACGTTCTTCTGAAATTGACACGACGCCTTCTGTTGGTACTGATGAAAGCGCGAAGTTCATCCAAGGTGTGAGCAACCGTGACGGCAAACTTCTTATCCTTGTGGATTTGAACAAGCTCCTAACGGATGACGAATGGGACGAGATGGCTCACCTATAATGGGCTGAATAATGATGGCTGAAGAGACTCTTTTATCTGTTCCATTCCTTGCGGGTGGCGTCGCTTTTATCGTGTTGGTGTTGGTTGTTTTGCAACTGCGCATTCGCTCGGGGTTGCAAAAGCAAGTAGACCAGCAACGAGCACAGTCTCGACATGTGGATAAAGAAGTACAAAAGTTGAGTAAGCAGTTACTCGAAGTGCGTTCGGTTGTCGTTGGTCTTGGACAAAAAGTAACGGAACAACAAGACATTATTCAGCACCTAAACGAGAGAATTCGTGAACTCGAGCACGCTGATACTGATGGTCGCTTGTATAGTCGAGCTTCTAAAATGGTACAGCTTGGTGCAGATATCAATGAGCTCATTGAAGAGTGTGAACTGCCAAAAGCTGAAGCGGAATTGATGCTTTCACTACAGAAAAAACTGGCGGGAAAAGAGAAAATTCCACCACTAAGCGGTCAGCCATCAGATGATGCAGAATACCCGGCGCGTGGACGTCGTCGACGCTAAAGGTTTTAAAGCGATAAAAAGAGGCGATAAGCCTCTTTTTTTGTGTTCGGTTACTAATTATCTTTTTGCAATACAGCCCTAGATTACCTTAAGCTCTTTTCATTCTTAGCACTCGCTCCCCAAGTTAAAATGAGAGCTTATAACTACTTATAGTTAATTTTATTAAAGTGTGACGATTAATTAACAAAAATACATGAACTTACATACATCCCAGCCCTCTTATCCTGTTTTGTCATAACTAAGCTGTGCTAATATAGCGCTTCGTTCATTT
Source organism: Vibrio sp. T13N (assembly GCF_032970445.1). NCBI lineage: Bacteria > Pseudomonadati > Pseudomonadota > Gammaproteobacteria > Vibrionales > Vibrionaceae > Vibrio > Vibrio sp. T13N. Next base: position 369,992 of record NZ_JAWJYE010000004.1, on the reverse strand, counting down.
TTTAGTTGAAGCTCTATGTTAGAAGTATCTAACCTGACAGCGATCCGTGATGAGAGGGTCCTGTTTGAAAACCTGCAGTTTGAAATTAAGCCTGGTGAATTGGTCCAGATAGAAGGACGCAATGGTACTGGCAAAACTACGTTACTACGTATTGTGACAGGTTTAGGTGATAGAGAAGAAGGCGTCATTAAGTGGAAAGGAGAAGAGGTTGAAAAATCTCGTGATGTTTTCCATCAAGATCTGCTGTTCTTAGGGCATCAAACTGGAGTGAAACGAGAGCTTACCGCACTAGAAAACTTACGTTTTTACCAATCTATTCAAAATAACCGCTCTTCTGACGAAGAAATCTTCACTGCTTTAACTCAAGTTGGTTTGGCCGGTCGAGAAGATGTGCCTGTAGCACAGCTTTCCGCAGGTCAGCAACGACGAGTGGCACTAGCAAGGTTATGGCTCAGTAAACAAATTTTATGGATTTTAGATGAACCGTTGACCGCCATCGATAAACAAGGCGTCAAAGTGCTTGAATCTTTGTTCGCAAGTCACGCTGATAATGGCGGTATTGTCGTGTTGACTACGCATCAAGATATGTTTTCGGACAGCCCGAAACTTAGAAAAATAAAGTTGGGTGATTGATATGATTCCATCTATGACCACCATCATTCGCCGCGAGCTATTGATAGCATTTCGCCGTCAGGCAGACATTCTGAACCCGCTTTGGTTCTTTATTATTGTTATTACTCTGTTTCCTCTTAGTATCGGGCCTGAACCAAATTTGTTAGCACGTATTGCAGCGGGCATTGTTTGGGTTGCCGCATTGCTATCCGCCTTATTATCATTAGAGCGTCTATTTCGTGATGATTTTCAAGACGGTGCATTGGAACAAATGATGCTAATGCCGATTCCATTGCAACTTGTAGTGGTTTCAAAGGTCATAGCACATTGGTTGTTAACAGGGTTACCTCTGATCCTAATTAGCCCATTATTGGCGGTTTTACTTTCGCTCGATTTCAATACTTGGCTATCTGTTGTACTAACCTTGATGATCGGTACACCGACACTAAGTTTTATTGGAGCTATTGGTGTGGCTTTGACGGTTGGGTTGCAAAAGGGTGGCGTTCTTTTGAGTTTGCTTATTCTTCCGCTCTACATCCCAATTTTGATTTTCGCAACATCAGCAATTGATGCCGCCGCGCTTGGTATGGCGTATAACGGTCAACTAGCAATTTTAGGTGCGATGCTAATGGGAGCGATGACGTTAACGCCTTTTGCCATTAGTGCCGCATTGAGAGTTAGTGTTAACTAACTCAATAAAGTGCCAATGAAGCGGCGCTTGATCAAAGAATTATTATTAAAGCACTGCTACGGTCTCAACCCTTTAGACAGTGTCCCTGAAGTAAGAGTGAGAACAAAACATGTGGAAATGGCTACATCCTTATGCCAAGCCAGAAACCGCTTACCGTTTGAGTGGTAAGTTTCTGCCTTGGTTTTCTGTATTGGCCCTCGTATGCTTATCGGTTGGTACGGTTTGGGGGCTTGCATTTGCGCCTTCAGATTACCAACAAGGTGACAGTTTCCGAATCATCTACATTCATGTCCCATCAGCTATTTGGTCTATGGGCGTTTATATGTCGATGGCGATTGCGGCATTTATTGGCTTAGTATGGCAAGTACGTCTATCTGATATGGCGGCACTTGCGATGGCGCCGATTGGTGCGGTATTTACCTTTATTGCTCTACTTACTGGTGCCGTTTGGGGTAAGCCAATGTGGGGCACTTGGTGGGTATGGGATGCGCGTCTTACTTCAGAGTTGATTCTTCTATTTCTCTATCTTGGTGTTATTGCGCTTTATCACGCGTTTGACGATCAGAAAACAGCCGCAAAAGCGGCGGGTATTTTAGCGATCGTAGGCGTTGTTAACCTTCCGATCATTCACTTTTCCGTAGAGTGGTGGAACACGCTTCACCAAGGCGCGACGATCACGAAATTTGAACAACCTTCTATTTCATCCGACATGCTTTGGCCGTTATTGCTAAACATCTTTGGCTTTGCGTTCTTCTTTGGTGCAGTGACGATGGTCCGTTTCCGTAACGAAATCATCAGTAAAGAAAGTCACCGCCCTTGGGTGCGCAAACTCGCAACAGAACAAACTCAGTGAGGTAATTGATTATGCATTTTGAATCTCTGAGCGACTTTTTTGCCATGGGTGGCTACGCATCATACGTATGGAGTGCGTTTGGTATTACTTTCTTATCCATGCTGATTCTTCTGATCACTAGCCTTCGCCGCGGTGATGCATTATTGAAAGAAGTGAAAGCAAAAATTGACCGTCAAGCTCGTATCGACGCAGCGAAGAACATGGAGAACACCTTATGAATCCGAGACGTAAAAAGAGGCTAGGTATCGTACTAGCGATCTTTATCGGTATTAGTGCCACCATTGGTTTGATACTTTATGCGCTTAACCAAAATATGGACCTTTTCTACACTCCTACGGAATTGGTTAATGGTAAGCCAGATGGCACCAAGCCAGAAGTAGGCCAGCGTCTGCGTATTGGTGGTATGGTGGTTGTGGGCTCGGTTCGTCGAGATCCTAATTCTTTGAAAGTGAGTTTTGACCTGCACGATGTCGGTCCTAAAGTGACGATTACTTATGACGGTATTCTTCCTGACTTGTTCCGTGAAGGGCAGGGTATTGTGGCTCAAGGTGTGCTGAAAGATGCCACGACGGTTGAGGCATTTGAGGTCCTAGCGAAGCACGATGAAGAATACATGCCACCAGAAATTGCAGAAGCGATGAAGAAAACGCATGAACCGCTTCAATACAGCACCGAACAGAAACAAGGAAGCGGCCAATGATTGCTGAAATCGGTCACTTTGCTCTCATTCTTTCGCTTGCAATGGCTGTGCTGCTGAGCGTATTGCCATTGTGGGGAGCATCGAATAATAACACCATGCTCATGAACACAGCGCGACCGCTATCTTGGTCTATGTTCCTGATGCTGTTGTTCTCTTTCGCCATTTTATGTTGGGGATTTTATACCAACGACTTCACGTTACAGTATGTAGCGAGCAACTCGAATAGTCAGCTTCCTTGGTACTACCGTTTAACCGCAGTATGGGGTGCACACGAAGGTTCACTGTTGCTATGGGTTTTAATCCAAGCTGCTTGGACTGTCGCTGTAGCGACATTCAGTCGTGGTATGCCGCAAGAGTCGGTTGCACGTGTACTTGCCGTAATGGGCATGATCTCAGTGGGTTTCCTACTGTTTATCATCTTAACGTCAAACCCATTCTTACGTACGTTGCCTTTCTTCCCGGTTGACGGGCGTGACTTGAACCCTCTGCTTCAAGACCCTGGTTTGATTGTTCACCCGCCAATGCTTTACATGGGCTACGTTGGTTTCTCGGTTGCCTTCTCCTTTGCGATCGCATCCCTAATGACCGGACGCCTTGATACGGCTTGGGCCCGTTGGTCTCGTCCTTGGACAACCGCTGCATGGGTATTTTTAACACTCGGTATCGCACTAGGCTCTTGGTGGGCTTACTACGAACTTGGCTGGGGTGGCTGGTGGTTCTGGGATCCAGTAGAAAACGCATCATTCATGCCTTGGTTAGCGGGTACCGCATTAATGCACTCTCTTGCAGTGACAGAAAAACGCGGCACATTTAAAGCGTGGACGGTACTATTGGCAATCTCTGCATTTTCGTTGAGTTTGTTGGGCACATTCTTAGTCCGTTCCGGTATTTTAGTATCGGTGCACGCGTTCGCGTCTGACCCGTCGCGCGGTATGTTTATTCTAGGTTTCTTAGTTTTCGTTATCGGTGGTTCTTTACTGCTGTTTGCCGTGAAAGGGGCGGCAGTGCGTGTACGAGGTAACTTCGACTTAGTCTCTCGTGAAAACGCGCTCCTAGCCAATAACGTATTACTTATCGCAGCACTTGTTGTGGTGTTAGTGGGGACATTATTGCCGCTCGTACATAAGCAGCTTGGTTTGGGGTCGGTTTCTATCGGTGCGCCATTCTTCGACATGCTGTTTGCGTGGTTGATGATGCCATTTGCTTTCCTACTTGGTATTGGTCCACTTATCCGTTGGAAGCGAGACAATTTATCTAAACTTGTGAAACCAATGCTCGTTTCAGGTGTGCTTGCTTTTGCTTTGGCCGCGGTATGCGTATACCTGTTTGCCGACTTCTTCTCAACTATGGCTTACATTGGCTGGGTAATGGCGATTTGGATTATTGCAATGCATGGCTTTGAACTATATGAGCGTGCAACGCACCGTCATAGCTTTAGTGAAGGTGTTCGTAAGCTGCAGCGTAGCCATTGGGCGATGATGTTGGGTCATGTTGGTCTGGCGGTATCTGTTATCGGTATTGCGATGGTACAGAACTACAGCATCGAGCGTGATGTACGTTTAGCACCTGGCGAACACTTCCAAATTCAAGGTTATGATTTCTACTTCTCAGGCCTGCGTGATAAAGATGGTCCAAACTACGATGGCTACATCGCGGATTTTGAGATCACACATGATGGCAAATACGTGAATACGCTTCACGCTGAGAAGCGCTTCTACCGTACGGCTAAGTCTATGATGACCGAAGCTGCCATTGACCGTGGCATTAGTCGTGACTTATACATTGCAATGGGTGAACGTTTAGACGACAACCGATCTTGGGCTGTTCGTATTTACTATAAACCGTTCGTTCGTTGGATTTGGGCTGGCTCTTTGATTATGGCGTTAGGCGGTGCACTAGCGATTTCAGATAAGCGTTATCGCTTCCGTAAATCTTCAAAGAAAAACGCGAAGTCAAAAGAGCAGGAGGCATAACATGAATAAGAAAATCTTATTTATTCCGCTCGTCGCTTTCATGATTTTGGCGGGCATTTTCGCAACCCAGTTAATGCGCAACCAAGAGGGCGATGATCCAACGAAATTGGAGTCGGTTTTGGTTGGTAAGCCAGTTCCTGAGTTTCACTTAGAAGACTTAGCTGAACCTGGAAAACAATACGACCAGTCAATTTTTAAAGGTGAGCCGTTGCTCTTGAACGTTTGGGCAACGTGGTGTCCAACATGTTATGCAGAGCATAAATACCTAAACGAATTGGCGGGTAAGGGCGTTAAGATCATCGGTATGAATTACAAAGATGATCGTAACAAAGCGGTAGGCTGGTTGAATGATCTCGGCAACCCTTACTTAATTAGCCTATTTGATGGTAGCGGTATGCTTGGTCTTGACCTTGGCGTTTATGGAGCACCAGAAACATTCATTATTGATGCAAATGGTGTGATTCGTTATCGCCATGTGGGGGATGTAAACCCACGTAATTGGTCGGAAACACTGGAGCCGCTTTACAACAAATTGGTTGAGGAGGCGAAGCAATGAGAAAGCTGATCCTTGCAGTTTTTGCTGCCATGACATTATCTCTTGCTGCTCACGCTGCCATTGAAGTGTACGAGTTCGATAACTTGGAACAAGAACAGCAGTTCAAAGAGTTAAGCCATACGCTCCGTTGCCCTAAATGTCAGAACAACACGATCTCGGATTCTAACGCTGAACTTGCTCAAGACTTACGCCATAAGGTGTACGAAATGACCAAAGAAGGTAAGTCCAAAGATGAGATTGTTGATTACATGATCGCCCGTTACGGTAACTTCGTGACTTACAACCCACCATTTACGGTTGCGACTGCGATCTTGTGGCTAGGGCCACTCGCTGTAGTATTGGGTGGTTTTGGTTTGATTGTACTGCGTAGCCGTAAATCTAAAGTTAAGGCAAAAGCGAGCAGTGACGAGCAATGGGATGAGCAAAAAGAAGCTCGTTTAAAAGCATTGCTTGAAGAAGAGAACAACGGAGATAAGAAGTAATGACACTATTTTGGATTTCCACCGTTGCTCTTACGCTTATTGCTTGTGCGCTGGTGGCTTTGCCGCTGCTTAAACAAAAAGCGAACAACGATGATGTGTTACGCGATGAGCTCAACAAGGCATTTTATAAAGACCGACTATCTGAGCTTGCAGAAGAAACTGACGAAGGCCTGGTTGAAAGCGAAGACGAACTGATTTCTGATCTAAAGCAATCACTGCTTGACGATATCCCTGGTGATAAAGCGCAAAAAGAAACCAAGGTTTCCCCAATCGCGGTTTTAGTTCCATCGGTAATTCTGACGGTGGTGCTGAGCTATGGTTTGTATTATAAATTTGGCGCGTCAGACGATATCGTCCAATGGCAAGAAGTGTCTGCTAATCTACCTGAGTTATCGAAAAAGCTGATGTCGGCTTCTTCTGAGCCGTTGAGCGACGACGAAATGGCGGACTTGACCCTAGCCCTTCGAACTCGCTTACATTACCAGCCGGAAGACTCGACAGGTTGGTTACTGCTAGGTCGTATTGCGTTAGCAAATCGTGATGTCACGACTGCTATCGATGCGATGGAAAAGTCATATCGCCTAGAGCCCAAAGATCCTGATGTGATGTTGGGTTATGCACAAGCTCTGATGCTGTCTCAAGAGGAAATGGATCAAGCGACGGCTCGCTCATTACTCGGCAAGCTGATGCAGCAAGACTATGTCGATCTGCGTGTGTTTTCTTTGTTAGCGTTCGATGCGTTTGAGCGTCAAGACTTTCCGGCAGCGATCAAGTACTGGGGAATCATGCAGCAAATGATTGGTCCAGAAGATAGCCGCTACGAGATGTTGTCACGCAGTATTGAGAGTGCTCGTAAGCAAATGGGCGAAGCGGTTTCACCGGATAAGAGTGTAGCTGTGACAATTAATGTGGCACCAAATGCTCAGTTGGATCCAAACGCAGTTCTGATTGTATCGGTACATCGTGCAGATGGCTCACCAATGCCTGTTGCGGCAGCTCGCTATCCGCTGGGTACTTTCCCTCGTACAGTCGTATTAGATGATGGTAATGCCATGATGCAGGGGCAAAAACTATCTTCACTCGACAAGCTCATTGTGCGTGTGCGTGTAGACTCTGACGGTAACGTAGCAACGCGTGACCAAGATTGGCACGGAGAAAGTGACGTCGTTGAATTTGGCGCACCAGTAGAAGTGACCATTGATCAGCAGTATTAATTGTTAACATCTGTCTCTGAAACATGACAACGAGGTAGAGTCAGTTGCCTTTAGTGGTATGACTCTAAACGATCGAGTAGAATACCGAAGGCCAGCGACTGCTGGCCTTTATTTATTCCCATATCTGAGTCATCTTTACTACGTATACTGCTCAACATACGTACAACGGTTCATTGGGTGACTTAGGTACATTAATAGTCGTTATGGAAAATAAAATGTATAACAAGGGTAAGTCTACCTTCTTGTTACTGCTTGCAGTTGGACTGGTTGGCTGTTCAAGTGCGCCTGATGAAGCAGTAAAAGGACAAGAAACAAATCAAACGACTTCTGATGTGTATGACCCGTTGGAAGGCTTTAACCGAACCATGTGGGAAATCAACTACGAATATTTAGATCCGTATTTGGTTCGTCCTGTATCACTTGCGTATGTGGAATACACGCCAGTTCCTATTCGTTCCGGTATCGCTAACTTCTTGTCGAACTTAGATGAGCCAGCCAGCATGGTTAATAACTTAGTCATGGGTAACGGCACGAAAGCCGTGGACCACTTTAACCGTTTTTGGATTAACTCGACGTTTGGTATTTTCGGTTTATTCGATATTGCAAGTGCCGCGGGTATTACGAAATACGACGAGAAAGCGTTCAGTGATGCAGTAGGCCACTATGGTGTTGGAAATGGCCCTTACTTCATGATTCCAGGTTATGGCCCGTATACCTTACGTGAAGTGACAGATACCGTAGATAGTACGTATTTACCCCTCTCTTACCTCAACTTCTGGGCGAGTTTGGGTAAGTGGGCGTTTGAAGGCATGGAGAAGCGTGCTTTATTAGTACCGCAAGAAGCACAGCTAGAATCGTCGCCGGATCCATATATTCTTACTCGCGATGTTTATATTCAGCGTCAAAACTTTAAAGCAGAAGTTGAAACGGTGGAAGAAGTTAACATCGAAGAAGAAGAGTATTTAGACGAATACCTAGAAGACTTTTAAGCGCTGTTCTTTACAATATACAAATAAAAAAAGGCTTAGCTGATGCTAAGCCTTTTTTGTATTTTTGCTGTTTGGTTAGAAACGGTAGTTTGCTTGAACACCGATTAGCCAAACATTACCCGTAGTTTCGCCTACGAATTGGCCGCCGACTTGTTCTGCAGCGTCGTCTGACTTGTAACCACGAGACTCAACGATTGGTGCGTCTTTCGCGAAAATATAGGTGAAGCCAGCGTCTAGGCTGAAGTCTTTTGTCCAATCGTACGTTGCACCAATACTTAGCCAAGTACGGTCAGTTTCTGGAATAGTGATCGTACGGTTTTTGTCGCTTACCGCTGAAGTATCGTACGCAATACCAGTACGTAGCGCTAGCTTAGGATCAATCTGGTAAGTGGCACCAACAGCAAAGCGGTAGTTATCTTCCCAGTTTTCTACTTTAACCATATGCGTGCCAGCGGTATCTAGACGTGCTTCCAATTTCTCGAAAGAGCTCCAATCCGTCCAGTTAAAGCTTGCGTGTAACGCAAGTTGGTCTGTTACTTGGTGGAAACTTGCCAGCTCAGCTGTTGCAGGCAGGTTTAGGTACATATAGCCGTTGTCACGTAGCTGTGGAAGCTCAGAAGTACCGAAGCCAAAACCTAGACCTTCAGCATGGCCTTCAAGCTTCAGTTCAACTTCAGATTTGTACGCGAAGCCGATACGGTTATTTTCATTGATCTGCCATGCAGTACCAACTTGCCAGCCCCAAGCGGTATCGTCACCTTCCATGTATTTTAGAGCGGTACCTTGAGGAACACTGATAGGATCGCCAGTTAAAGGGTGCTTTCCTACAACGTTATTCTTAGGAGCTGCTGCGCCAAAGCTGCCTTCGCCGATGATGTAACGGATACCACCACCAACGCTGATTGATTCATTGACTTTGTAAGCTGCGTTTAAGTTCGCTTCCATTGTCGTTACGCTTGCTTCGTTACCGAAGTGCGATGCACCAAAGCCTTTACCTAAATCGGTTTCCATGCCGTAGTTGGTGCCAAATGCCAGACCAATCGCGAATTTCTCATTGTATTGGTGTGATAGGTAGAAGTTTGGAATGATTGCATCATGGGCGAAATCATCTGAAGATGCAGAAGAAGTACTACCGTAGAAGTTTACATCACCTTCAATATCAATATTTGGGTTCACATAGATTGCACCAACGGACACTTGAGTGCCTTCCAAATAAGTTAGCATTGCTGGGTTACGCCATTGTGCACTTGCGTTGTCAGCCATTGCTGCTTCACCAGCATATGCTCGACCAAGGCCTGTTGCAGAATATTCAGCAAGTTGGAAACCTGCTGCGTTAGCCATGCCCGTTGTGCCAAGTAGGCTTAATGCCACTGCTGTTGATAGAAGAGTCTTGTTGGTTTTCATTCGAATGTTCGCTGATTTGTTTATAACGTGGGACGAAAGTTTAAAGGTAGAGTTTTTACTTTAGAAATGAAAATCCAGCACAAGTAGTCATTTGGAATATTATGCTTTCAAGTGTTGATTTGGTGGCCTAATAATCTAACTGTGAAGGGCTTGTAAATGGAATTCAGCGAACAGCTGTGCGTCCTAATTGTGAGATTTAGATACACGTGTTCACTCAAATTGAGTGGGCAATAAATCGCAGATATGAAAAAAGGCTGGAAATCCAGCCTTTTATATAAAGTATTTTTCTACTAACTAACAGCGAAGCGTTTAGAAGCTACGGCTGTATTGTAAGCCGAATAGAATTGCGTCAGCATGAGTTGTTGCTGTTACACCGGTAGAAAGACCAGGAGCTAATTGAGTATTCTCATTAACTTTTACATCTTCACCTAACAAGTATGTGAAGCCAAAATCGATGTTTGAGCTATTATCAATATGGTAAGAGAAACCTGTTGAGAACCACTGGCGATCTGAATCTGGTACCGAGATAGACGTTACTTTATCTTGAGCGCTTGTGTCGTACATGTAACCAGCACGAAGTGTCCAGTTGTTGTTTAGGTAGTAAGTACCACCAATTGCGTAGTGCCAGCCATCTTGCCATTGATAGTCTTTCGAGTAACCACCTTTAAGTAAACCCTGATTTAGGTTCTCAAAATCAATTTGGTCGAAATCTTTCCAACCGATGTATTGGATGCTGTAGTGTACAGCAAACTTAGTGTCTTGGATTTTGTGGAAACCAGAAAACTCGGCCATATCTGGTAGAGGTAGCGTGATTTCCTGACCTTTGTCGTCTTTCGCCGTAAATTCAGGGCTGTAACGATACGCTAGACCAAAACGGTTGTTTTCATCTAGTTCGTACACAGTACCAACGTTGAAACCAACAGCCCAACCATCAGCTTTATCTACGTCCAGAATTTTTTGACCGCCAACCCCTGGGACTGAAGAGCTAGTTGTACGCTTCATTGTGCCTTGGCCGTAGATTAAATCTAAACCAGCACCAAAGCTCCATTGTTCGTTTAAACGGTAAGAACCCGCAAAGCCAAAGTTGAAGCTTTTTACATCCGTAAGACCACCGTACTCGGTTGCGGTGTAGTTATCTGAAAATTCAGTTTTAGTGCCGAAATTAGAGTATGCGTTTACGCCCCATGCAAACTTGTCATTTACTGGAACGATTAAGTGAATGTTTGGAGCTATTGACGTATCACCCACATCATCAGTGTCAGCAACATTTACAGTACTGGAACCCAAAGGAGTATTAACGTTATATTTCGCATCTTTCACTTCAATCATTGAAGTAATGCTTTCGAAACCTAGCGAAAGCTCCATTTTGTCAAATAGAGCCATTGCTGCTGGGTTACGAGCCATTACCGCGGCGTTATCTGCGATTACTGCATCACCAGCAAATGCACGGCCGATGCCAGTTGCTGATTGAGCGTTGATTTGGAAACCCGCTGCCATCGATTGACCTGAGGCAAAAGCTACCGTTACTGCTAGGAGAGTCTTTTTAAACAGACGCGTGTTCTGAGTCATTTGTTTTTCCTTATTAGATTCGTCTCTTTGGACGATAAATTGAGCTTTTGCTCAGTGGCGCAGATAGTAGTATCAATAGTTGCTTGGACAAATCCGACCATTGGATAAAATTGAATAAAAATTGCAGAAATGATGTCTAAAAGACGGGAAATTGCACTTAAAATGCATAATTTAGAGTTTAAGCTCTAAATGCTATAGTGATGGTGAATGTTTTGTGTTCTATTTATACAAAAATGCCGCTAAATAAGATCATTTAGCGGCATTTAACCTTTTGAATGCTGGAAATCGTCGAAGTTATTACATCGGTTTAATCATTGATGCAAGAGTTGTAGCGATAGCATCAATATTTTCACCTTCTTCTCCGACTAAAATCAGGCTTGAACTCCCGACGGGCTGAACGATACCGGTCATGCCATCCTTATTAAAGTCGGTACTTTGTTTGCTCGGAATACCAGTAATAAATAACGTTACTTTACCTTTTGGACCTTGGAATACCATATGCACCGCATTGGATTCACCAAAACCGCAGTGGTTTAGGTAGTAAACGTGATATGGAAAGTTTTCACTAAACTGGTAATGAAATGGCGACATTTTCGCATTAATTTGCGAGCTCGGTACATCCTCATCAAGATGACGAACAAAAGGTTCTTCATGAATAACGTGTTTCATCGCGGTATCAGCTAAACTGGCTTGTGCTGGAGAAACCAAAACATTTCCCCAGTTTACTTGACCAACTAATAATCCTGCGGTGAACGCAATAGAAGCGGCAAGTGCCATTGCTTTGCGAACAAAGTTTGGTTTGACGACCTTCTCTTCATCAAGTGCACTCGACGTCTGACTAAATAAAATCTTATCAGCGAGATCTTCAGGTACATCCACATTCATGGCTTGTTTAATTTTTACGTCGAGATCCAAAACGTCATCAACAAACTTATTGTTGGCGTCGCTACCAGCTAAAGCTTGCAGAATCTCTTCATCCTTTTGTTTTGGATCCGACAAAATACGACGACGAAATTCTAAATCATCCATTCTTTTGTCCTCTCTTAGTATCTTGAGAATCCAACATCTCTTTGAGTTGATTACGAGCGCGAAATAATCGAGTCATCACTGTATTTTTATTTAAATCAAGAATGTCGCCAATCTCTTCTCCGCTGAAACCACCGACAACTTGGAGAAATAAAGGCTCGCGGTATTCAACATCGAGTTTCATGATCTGTGCTTGCAGCCATTCTTGCTGGTGATGTGGGTCATCGCTGACTTTAGCATCATTGCCGTAATCATCGATATCAACTAAATCAAATTGTTTACGTTCGAAGCGGCGCGCATTTTCTCGTCTCAATATGGTGATGAGCCAAGACTTGGCTGCTTTTTCATCCTGGAGACTATCGAGTGACTTCCAAGCTCTAAGACAGGTTTCCTGAACTAGATCTTCCGCTATCGCTTTATCTTTGCACAACCAGTATGCGTAGCGATATAAGTCACGATGGTACCCTCGGACGAGCGCTTCGTATTTTCTTTGCTTGTCCATATCAGAGTTGACCGGACTGTTGGAATTTTTCTTTCCAAACATTTTTAATATGGCCACAGGAGCCTCCATCCTCGCTCTGTGAGTTTTTTATTTGTTCTGAGCATGACTTTACTTTTCAATAGCCTCGCGGTTTCGGTTGAGCGTGTGTTGTAGATAACCTCTGACACAATAAGCTATGTGGTTACTTAAAAGTGTATACGCAAATGCCAAATATCATCGAACATGAATTGGTAAAGATTGTTAACAATATCATCATTAGTAATCAATGGTTTGGATAAGTTCATTCGATGGGACATAAAAAGAGACTGCTAGCGGTGAATTTTTGAATAGGTTTGCATCGCTGAGCCTTTTAGATGTGCTTAAAGCTCGTAAAATCACTATAAAATTGATCTATTTCAAAATATCAAGCAGTGAAGGGGTTATAGTACATCTTGTCATCTCGTTAGTCATTGCGACTAACATGTTGAGCAAGATGACACTTCCTTTTGAAGGCTGACTTTACTTTCTCCTAATCAGGAAACTGATTAATTTTCAATTGGCGTAAGTTAATTGTTTTATAGATATTCCGACCACACAGTTATGTGTGGTTTTTTTTTGCTTCGATTTTACCTTCCATATACCTCTTACCGTTTTAACTCTCTATAGTTAATCATTATTAATCGCATAAGAATCAAAGAAGTAGAGTAATTGATCTACTTGCTTCACGTTTATTTAAACGCATGTTTGATAAATTTAACAAATTCATTACAATGCATCAGGTCAGACCTCTTGTATTTAAGGAGAAACAATGGGCAAGCAGGAAGTAAAAACACGCAATGGTGAGCGTGTCGCTATTGTCGCGGGGCTTCGAACTCCCTTTGCTCGTCAAAGCACGGAATTTAGCCAAGTGCCAGCGGTCGATTTAGGGAAAATGGTAGTAAGCGAAATGCTTGCTCGAACAGATATTGATCCGAAGTTAATCGAACAAGTGGTATTTGGACAAGTAGTACAAATGCCTGAAGCGCCAAACATCGCACGAGAAATTGTGTTAGGCACCGGTATGAACATCCATACTGATGCTTACAGTGTGACTCGTGCGTGTGCAACGAGTTTTCAAGCGGCGGTCAATGTCGCAGAAAGCATCATGGCGGGAACCATCGATATCGGTATTGCTGGTGGTGCAGACTCTTCTTCCGTCCTGCCTATTGGCGTATCTAAGAAACTGGCCGCTAATCTGCTTGCTCTAAGTAAGACAAAAACAATGGGTCAGAAGCTTAGCATCCTCAAAAACTTGAGCTTTAAAGACCTTATGCCAGTGCCTCCTGCAGTAGCCGAATACTCGACGGGCTTGTCGATGGGACAAACTGCGGAGCAAATGGCAAAGACGCATGGTATTTCTCGTGCAGAGCAGGATGCGCTTGCACATCGCTCTCATACGCTGGCTTCCCAAGCTTGGAAAGAAGGTAAGATCCAAGGTGAAGTGATGACGGCTTTTCCCGAACCATACAAAAAATGGATTTCGGAAGACAACAATGTCCGTCACGACTCAACCGTAGAAGGGTACGCGAAACTTCGACCTGCCTTTGATCGCCAGTATGGCAGTGTTACGGCAGCTAACAGTACGCCACTGACTGATGGTGGTGCGGCAGTGATGTTGATGCGCGAAGGTAAAGCGAAAGAGCTTGGCATGGAGATTCTTGGCTACATACGTGGTTACGCATTTTCAGCGATCGGTGTGGAAAAGGACATGCTGATGGGACCGACTTATGCTACAGCGAAAGTGTTAGAAAATACAGGCTTGGAACTGTCTGATCTGACGTTGATCGACATGCACGAAGCGTTTGCTGCGCAAGCATTGGCGAATGTGAAGATGTTTGCTTCAGATAAGTTTGCTCAAGAAAATCTAGGTCGTTCGAAAGCGATCGGTGAAATCGACATGGATAAGTTCAACGTGCTTGGTGGCTCAATCGCTTACGGTCACCCATTCGCGGCGACAGGTGCACGAATGATGACGCAAACCCTACGTGAACTGAAACGCCGTGGTGGCGGTATTGCGTTGAATACCGCATGTGCAGCTGGCGGTCTTGGCGCAGCAATGATTCTGGAGGTTGAGTAATGAGCGAGCAAAAAGCATTTAGTCTAAAAGTTGATGAGCAGAATATTGCTTGGTTAGCGATTGACGTACCTAATGAAAAAATGAATACGCTACAGGCGGCTTTTGCTGATGAAATGAAAGAAATCTTTGCTCAGCTAAAAGACGCCAGTGGCATCAAAGGGATGATCATTCATTCCCTAAAACCGGACAACTTTGTCGCGGGGGCCGATGTGCGCATGCTAGAAGCGTGCACGACCGCAAGTGAAGCCGAAGCATTAGCGAGGCAAGGTCAAGAGCTATTCCAGCAGCTATCGGACTTACCATATCCTGTGGTTGCCGCTATTCACGGTCCATGTTTGGGCGGTGGTTTAGAGCTTGCTCTTGCATGTGATTATCGTGTTTGTACGGATTCAGATAAAACGCGTTTAGGCCTGCCAGAAGTACAACTTGGTTTATTGCCAGGTTCTGGTGGTACTCAGCGTCTGCCACGTTTGATTGGCCTGTTACCGTCGTTGGACTTGATCCTGACGGGTAAACAACTTCGTGCGAAGAAAGCTAAAAAACTGGGCGTTGTGGACGCCTGTGTCCCTGACACCATTTTGCTCGACGTAGCCAAACAGTTTATCGACAAAGGTAAAAACAAGGGTACGAAAAAGCTATCGACGAAAGAAAAAGTGATGTCGGGTAGCGGGTTAGGGCGCAAGTTTGTGTTTGAACAGGCAGCGAAGAAAACCAATCAGAAAACCCGTGGTAACTATCCTGCAACGGTCGCGATTTTAGACGTTATTCAGCATGGTTTAGAGAAAGGTTTCGCCCAAGGACAAGAGCTTGAAGCGAAACGCTTCGGTGAGCTTGTGATGAGCTCTGAATCAAAAGCGCTCCGTTCTATCTTCTTTGCGACAACGGAAATGAAGAAAGAAAATGGTACGGATGCGAAACCCGCGCCAGTTCATAAAGTTGGCGTGCTTGGCGGTGGCTTGATGGGCGCAGGAATCAGCCATGTGTCTGTTGCAAAAGCGAAGGTACCTGTTCGCATCAAAGACGTCAGCAACGATGGCGTTCTAAACGCACTCAACTACAACTACAAGTTATTCGAGAAACAGCGTAAACGTCGCATTCTATCAAAAGCCGATCTGCAAGCGAAAATGTTGCAATTGTCTGGCGGTGTCGACTTTACCAGCTTTAATCATATTGATGTAGTAATTGAAGCCGTTTTTGAAGACTTAGATCTTAAACAAAAAATGGTGGCGGATATTGAAGCGAATGCCAAGCCGGAAACCATCTTTGCGACTAATACTTCTTCGTTACCAATCCACAAAATTGCAGAAAAAGCGGAGCGTCCAGAAAACGTAGTGGGTTTGCATTACTTCAGCCCGGTAGAAAAAATGCCGTTGGTGGAAGTGATTCCGCATGAAACAACATCAGATGAAACCATTTCAACAGTCGTTGCACTTGCTAAAAAGCAAGGTAAAACCCCGATCGTAGTGAAAGACAAAGCGGGCTTTTACGTGAACCGCATTCTTGCGCCATACATGAACGAAGCGGCGCATATTCTGCTGGCTAACGAACCGATCGAAAAGATTGATACGGCGTTGCTTGATTTTGGTTTCCCTGTCGGCCCGATTACCTTACTGGATGAAGTCGGTGTCGACATTGGCGCGAAGATCATGCCGATTCTGGTCAACGAGTTAGGTGAGCGATTCAAAGGACCTGACGTGTTCGATATCTTATTGAATGACGGTCGCAAAGGACGTAAGAGCGGGAAAGGTTTCTACACTTACAAAGGTAAGAAGAAAGATGTCGATAAATCCATCTACAAGCTGCTTAAGCTCGATCCTGAATCTAAGTTGAGTGATAACGATATTGCGTTGCGCTGTGTACTACCAATGCTGAATGAAGCGGTACGTTGTTTGGATGACGGCATCATTCGCTCGCCACGTGATGGTGATATTGGTGCAATATTTGGCATTGGTTTCCCTCCATTCTTGGGCGGTCCATTCCGTTATATGGATCAGTTTGGCATTAAAGAACTGGTTGAGAAAATGAATGAGTTTGCATCGAAGTACGGCGATCGTTACGCACCGTGTGATGGTTTGCTTACTCGAGCTGGAGAAGGAACCACATTCTATTAAGCGTTGCTTCGGTAAAGAAAAAGGCTTGCCAGCGGCAAGCCTTTTTCATAAATAAGAAATAGTTACTTCTTCTTGTCTTTTTTATCTTTATTGTGGCCTTTACCTGGGTTGTCGTCCCCGTGAACGCTGCTGTTGCCTTTGTTGTCTTTATCTTTCCACTGTTTTGAAGAGCAATCATCTGATTTGATGGAAACATTGTCTCCGCTTAGGCGGACACAGTCGTTACTTAGCTCAAAGCCATCACCTTTCACCGAGATTTCAGCGTGTGCAGATGCCAGTGGCAGTAAAATAGCCGCAAGTAGTAGTGCTTTTTTCATGATTACCTCATTAATTTATTTTTAGTGTGGTAATTAGAGCATAAGCCGCAATGGCGTAATTTCAATTTTCTGCCAATTATGGTGTCGATTCTATTTATGAGACCCACAACCTCATTGGTTTGTAGGTATATACTTACTAATCGATAATTTTATTACTGCGCAATTAGATCATCCTAAGCCGCAATCTTTTGGCCTAAGTTGGAACTCTTCAATCGATCCAATTTCTTGCCCTAAGTGGATGCGCGGAGCGTCCGAATGCGATTGCCCTTGAGAGTGCATGACCAATCGGTTTGCCGTGCGAGGTTTCAACTCATTAACGACAAAGCGAATCATGTCTGCTCGGGTCAATTTCTTCAGTTCAGCAAGTACCTTGTCACGTTGGTTAAACTCGGTGTCTTTGTTTCCTATTGCAACCCAAAGACGCTGAGCACGACCTCGCAGTGTGGTGTCCGGCGTCGCTATTTGATTCCACAAGCCGCGCTTACTGCTATGCCACTGGTAATCGTTCAGTTCTAACAGCACCATATAAAAGGCATTTAAGAACTCATCGATTGAGGTAACCAGCTCGGCAGGTGCTGCATTGGGTGACTGCACATAAAGCACAATACCCGGATGACGATTAAGTGGCATATTGCCAGTGCCCACCATGTAACCTAATTGCTGTTTTGTGCGGATCTCGTGGAAAAATGTTGCCGACATGAGATGGTTCGCCAATGAGTATAGAGCAATGCTACGAGGCTCAATATCCTCACACTGGTGGTAAATAACGACCGCCGAATCTTGCTGGTTGCAATGTACTTCACGTTGAAAACTGCCGTTTTTTCCTAGCATGATGAGTGGGCGGAGCGCCTCTTCATAACGCTGCTCTTTTACTCTTAGGGCATCTTTTAAGGTCGTCGCCATGTCATGCGCTTGTTGACGCTGCCAATCTCCATAAACAAACATTTCAACGTGCAGCTCTGCAAGAATTGATTCTACGAATACTGAGAGTTCATCGACTTCGATTTCTTCTAGCGCTTCGACTAAGGTTGCGAAAGGCGGGTTATTGGGTTGAAGTAGCCCTGTAAGTGCGTTAAACAGCTGTGAAATAGGACGATCTTGTGAAGCATTTCTCCAGTTACGTAACAGTTGCTGCTTGATGGTTTCAAAGCGTGCAGGGCTGAAATCTCGAGAAGCAAAACGGTGCAGGATCATTTCCAACAATTGAGGTAGTTTTTGGCTGAACCCTGAGAGGGTTAAGGTAACCCCGCCTTGGTGAGCATACATGTTGTAACCCATCCCTGCGATTTCAGCTTGATAGGTTTCTTTTGCTAGCGAATCGAGGAACATCTCGACACATAGGCGCGTTTTGACAATGTTCTTCGGTGATGCAACAGCATGAGAGCTGTCGATAGCGACATATACAACGCCTTTTGGCACGCGAAATTCATCGTCTTGTAAATGCCAAAGTCGGAAGCCTTCGAGATCTTCAATTAACTCTGGTAGTGAACCACCATTTTCGAACGGCATGGGATCGAGATCGTAGCAAATATAAGGGTTCTTTTCTGGTAAGACGAACTGCCAGCTTGGATCGATTTGTTGATAGAAGCGGCGTTGCTCATCACTAAAAGGCGTGACGGAATATGGAGTAAAGTACCATTCGGCAGTACGGTTGTATTCCAGTCCTTTTGCAATCAGGGTTACGCGGACATTATCGATGGTTAAGTATTGCAGCAACGAACGCTGCAGTTGTTCATCATAGCCCGCCATTTTGTAGTCGCCATAAATGGTATCGTCTGGCTGATAATGCTGCATATTGATAACAAGATGGCTAACCAAATCCATTGGTCGAGATGGTTCCTGGAAACGAAACGCCGACTCAAGCACCGCTTGTTTTTCGAGATAGCGCCATTCATCTAGGCCGTCTTGTTTGATCATCGAGAGGTATTGAAAAACCGCTTGGATGATGTCGTCAACGTGGTTGAGACCCTGTGGGGTGAGTGTGCAGCTAACCGTAAAATCTCGATAGTTGCTACCACTTGCGCCGCCTCCCGCAGAAAGCGACGTAATCCAGCCCTCATTTTTTAGCTGGAGCATTAAGCTGCCTTCGCCTTCATAGCCGAGTAAATGCGCGAAGTAAGAGAGTGGTTTCAAGCCGTAGTGCTTATCCATCCCTGGCATTGGGAAGGTGAGAATAAGTTTTCGAAATTCTTTGATTGGTTCAACTTGAACTAAAATCCCGGTACTTTCTTTGGTGCTAATGGGGACATCAATCGATTTTCCACGAAGGTGGTGATTTGGGATATTGGCAAACATGGCTTCTACCCACGCTTGCTGATCATCGAGCGACTGTGGCCCAAAGAGCGTCAACGTCATGATATCGGCAGAGTATTGAGAGTGGTGAAACTCGACAATTTCGTCGCGGATGGACTTACCCTCTCGGTCACCTAATGTATCTAGGTTGCCGACTGAGAACTTAGAGAAAGGGTGCTCTGGATTGATGACTTCTTTATTGACTTGATACAGGCGGCGAGAATCGTCATTAAGTTTGAGTTTGTATTCGGAGTCGACAGCCTGGCGTTCTTTGTCTAAAGCTTCTTCGTTAAACAATGGTGCGGTAAAGAATTGGCTAAATCGATCTAAGGCATTTTCAAAGGCATTCGGAGTAACATCAAAAAAGAAACAAGTGTGCTCAGTACCCGTCCAAGCGTTATTTGTTCCTCCATGCTGGCTAATATAACTTTGAAACTCGCCCACTTTAGGGTATTTTTCCGTACCCAAAAAAAGCATATGTTCTAAATAGTGTGCCAGACCTTGGCGATCGTTTGGGTCGTCGAAGTGTCCAACGTTCACTGCTAGAGCAGCTGCTGACTGTTGAGCTGTCTCGGAATGAATCAGCAGTACACGCAGATCATTGCTCAAGGTAATGTAGCGGTATTGATTTGAATCGTTAGGACTTAGATGCACGATGCGTCTCCAGATTTCGCATTACAGTAATTATGAACCCCTAGCTAGGGGGCGCAAAGTTTGCGTTTCGACAAATACTGCTTGCCGTATTTTTGTTATTCGTAGACTTCTGCACAGGCCCATCGCGTTTGCGTATGGGGAAGAACTGTTTGAATGAATGCTCTGAACTCATAGCACAGTTAAATACTGTGATGAACTGAGTACATTCTTTTTAATAGATTGTTAAGAAAGTCGCTATCTTTAGCAAGCGAATTGGTATAATGAACAGATAATTATATCAGTATTTTTGTTTCGTCATTATTAAAGTTAGCCCCGTCTATCTAATAAAGATAGCAGTCAACCTTTTGGTAGCGTTAGCTATCCCTAGGAAATAACATGAAAATATTCATCATGCGTCACGGCGAAGCCGAGCATTTTGCAGATTCAGACGCAGCACGACAATTGACCCCAAGAGGCAGAGTCGAATCAGAAGCGGTTGCGAGAGCCTGTAAAGAACAAGGTTTTGCGCAATTCGATAAAGTGTTGGTGAGTCCGTACATTAGAGCTCAACAAACTTGGCAAGAGATCAGCGAGTATTTTGCTGCAAAAAGCATCGAAACTTGTGAAGATATTACACCTTACGGCCAATCTGAGCATGTATTTGATTTTGCAAGTGCATTGATTGAAGTGGAAAAACTAGACTCGCTTCTGCTTGTCTCTCACTTGCCTTTGGTTGGTTATCTCACTTCAGAGTTTGTAAAAGACATGGCACCACCGATGTTTCCTACATCAGGTCTAGTATGTATTGAATACGATCTACAAACGCAAAACGGTGAAGTGCTGTGGCATATTACGCCATAAGCGTCGAAACCAAATAAGCATTTAAACATTAGATATAGAATGAAGAAAGGCAGGAAATTTCCTGCCTTTTTGTTTAATTGCTTCTACAGTGAGCTAGTTACTTTTCTGGAATCGAGAGCAAAACTAACAGCGCACCATCACCGCCGAATTCTAGTGGTGCTTGGTGGAAAGCCATTACGTCTGGGTGTTGTGCTAACCAAAGTGGCGCTTTCTGTTTCAGGATGTGTTTACCAATGCCATGTTGCACACACGCACAGTGAATCTCGTTTTTGACGCAGTAGGCGATCATCGCACCAAGTTCGCGTTTAGCTTCTTGTTGTGTCATGCCGTGCATATCGAGGAATACGTCAGGTACATACACGCCGCGACGTAGACGTTTAACTTCATAAGTGGAGACGTCGTCACGTGCATAACGAGTTGGGCCTTCTTCATTTAAGAGAGGGACAAACTCGTCGGAGAAGTAAAACTCAGAATCACTCGCTTCCCGGTTGGAGCGCTTGATTTCTTTTTGCTTAGTATTTTTTTTTGGTTGCTGGATTATGGTATCCTGTCGCAACTTTTTTACGCCCTGTACTGCTTCCTGAAACAAGGCGAAATCGTCATCGTGTTCGGTGTCTTTTTTGCTCATTAGGTAAACAATTTCATTAATAAACTTTTATTGGCAGTATTGTAGCGCTTTTCGGAGGCAATTTTGGATAAGATTTTTGTAGAAGAAGCGGTATCGGAGCTGCATACCCTTCAAGATATGATTCGTTGGACGGTAAGCCGCTTTAACGCAGCGAACCTGTTTTACGGTCATGGTACTGATAATGCGTGGGATGAAGCGGTTCAGCTTATCCTGCCAACCTTATACTTGCCGATTGATGTGCCTCCGCACGTATTAAACTCTCGCCTAACGACCAGCGAGCGTCTGCGTATTGTTGAGCGCGTAGTAAAACGTATCAATGAACGTACACCAACTGCATACCTAACCAACAAAGCTTGGTTCTGCGGTCTTGAATTCTTCGTTGATGAGCGCGTACTTGTGCCACGTTCTCCAATCGGTGAGTTGATTCAAGCAGAATTCCAACCTTGGTTGGTGGAAGAGCCTGCGCGCATCATGGACCTATGCACAGGCAGCGGCTGTATCGCAATTGCATGTGCTCACGCGTTCCCTGAAGCTGAAGTGGATGCGATTGATATCTCAACGGACGCACTACAAGTCGCGGAGCAAAACGTACAAGATCACGGCATGGAGCAGCAAGTATTCCCAATTCGCTCTGACTTGTTCCGCGACCTACCAAAAGAGAAGTACAACCTGATCGTGTCTAACCCACCATATGTGGATGAAGAAGACATGAACAGCTTGCCAGACGAGTTCACACACGAACCTGAGCTTGGTTTAGCAGCCGGTACGGATGGCCTAAAACTTGTGCGTCGTATTCTTGCAAACGCACCAGACTACCTAACAGATAACGGCATTCTTATCTGTGAAGTTGGCAACTCAATGATTCATATGATGGAACAGTACCCACAGATTCCGTTCACTTGGATTGAGTTTGAGAACGGCGGTCACGGCGTATTCATGCTAACGCGTGACCAGCTGGTTGAGTGTGCCGAAGAGTTCAAACTGTACAAAGACTAATAGGGTCTTGCACTAAACGTCAAAACACCGAGCTTTATGCTCGGTGTTTTTTTATGCATAACTCGCCGATATTAACTCTTTACATCAAAACGTAATAAAGCCACTATGAATCCACGAAGAATTGGAAAGCAGTTGCGCTCTGGTTTGAGAGGGCGTAGCGATAAAAACTTGAGGAAGTAATGGCAGGAAACAGTATCGGACAACATTTCCGAGTGACGACATTCGGGGAAAGTCACGGTATCGCACTGGGATGTATCGTAGACGGATGTCCTCCGGGGTTAGAAATTACAGAAGCAGATCTGCAAATCGATCTCGACCGCCGTCGTCCAGGCACATCACGTTACACCACACAACGTCGTGAACCGGATGAAGTTAAAATTCTTTCTGGTGTTTTTGAAGGCAAAACCACAGGCACATCGATCGGTTTGCTAATTGAAAACACCGATCAGCGCTCAAAAGATTACTCGGACATCAAAGATAAATTCCGTCCGGGTCATGCTGATTATACTTACCACCAAAAGTATGGCATCCGTGACTATCGAGGTGGCGGCCGTTCGTCTGCTCGTGAAACCGCAATGCGTGTGGCGGCGGGTGCAATCGCGAAGAAATACTTGAAAGATGAGTTTGGTGTTGAGATTCGCGCGTACTTGTCACAAATGGGTGATGTCTCTATCGACAAGGTAGATTGGAACGAAATCGAAAACAACGCGTTCTTTTGCCCAGATGTGGACAAAGTAGAAGCGTTTGACCAACTTATCCGTGACCTGAAAAAAGAAGGCGACTCAATTGGCGCGAAAATTCAGGTTGTGGCAACTAACGTGCCTGTTGGTCTTGGTGAACCTGTATTTGATCGTCTGGATGCCGACATTGCGCACGCGCTAATGAGCATTAATGCGGTGAAAGGCGTTGAGATCGGTGATGGCTTTGATGTGGTAAACCAAAAAGGCAGTCAACACCGTGATACGCTTGCTCCTGAAGGTTTTGGCAGTAATCACGCGGGCGGTATTCTTGGCGGTATCTCAACTGGTCAAGACATTGTGGCTAACATTGCGCTTAAGCCAACATCAAGCATCACAGTTCCGGGTGAGACCATCACAAAAGAAGGTGAGCCAACTCAGTTGATCACCAAAGGCCGTCATGATCCTTGTGTGGGTATTCGTGCCGTACCAATTGCTGAAGCGATGCTAGCGATTGTTGTGATGGATCATTTGCTGCGTCATCGTGGTCAAAACCATGGCGTAACAACTGAAACACCGAAGATTTAAGCTTAAAAATAAGCTTGATAAAGAGACAAAAGGCTGCTCAATGAGCAGCCTTTTTAATGTGTTTTCATTACGCGTTTAGATTTAAATTAATGGAGTGAGCCTTCCGTTTCCAAATTGAAAGAAGGGAGACGCCACTTAAAACGTACCGCGGCCATACGCAGCATATAACCGGTGATCAGTGTAATGATAGTGGCTGTTACATCGGGAACATTAAATTCTAATAGCGCTAAGTACATTCCTGATGCGATAAGAGCGACAGAAGCGTAAAGTTCTTCATGCAGCACCAACGGTGTTTGGCGACAGATTAAGTCGCGGAGTAGCCCACCGAATACACCCGTTACTAGCGCTGAAACCATGCAGATCCCAGGGTGTAAGCCCATGCCCATCGCAATCTTAGTTCCGATGATGCTGAACACGATTAGACCTAATGCATCAAGGCGGATGAATAGACCTTTTAGCTTAATCACCCATTTAGCTAAGCCTGTGGTAAGTACACCCGCAACACACGTGATTGCCAGGAACTCTGGATTTTTTACCCAACCAAGAGGGTAGTGTCCCAGTAAAATGTCACGTACGGTGCCACCACCAATGGCCGTTGCACTGGCCACCAACATAACACCAAACCAGTCCATTTTTCTTCTACCAGCGCTCAACGCACCTGTCATGGCTTCAGCCGTGATACCAATGATATACAACACACTTAGCAACATAGGGAGACACTCAACGTAAAAAGTCACTACGTTCTACATGAATCATCGTAGGCGCAGTAACAACACTTACAAAAGGTTTTATCATTCTTAAAAAGTGATTAAAACCAGCAACATGCATGTAATCAAACCGCTTAAAAAACAGCAGTTTGAGCAGCATCAAAATAAGGCGAGAGTGTAGTAGCAAATGAGTACGCTGACGAATGAGAAATTATATGGAGAAAGCGATGTTCAGATAAATTCAACTAATAACCAAAACTGTGGGAGCATCTTTACCTAATAGATAAAAACAGCGACAATACCCAGCGCATGTCAAACTGAAGTACAAACTCGACGATGACCCACGAATACCAAGACCTTATTACCATTTTTAATGACACCTTTTTAGACCAATTTAATACGAAATTGGAGTTAGGTGGTGATGAGCCTATTTATCTTCCTGCTGATGATGAACATCCTCATCATCGGATTATTTTTGCTCGGGGTTTTTATGCCTCCGCATTACACGAAATCTCGCATTGGTGTGTGGCAGGGCCAGAGCGTCGTTTGCTGGAAGATTTTGGCTATTGGTATGAACCCGATGGGCGCACGGCAGAAGTTCAAGCGGAGTTTGAGAAAGTTGAAGTGCGTCCGCAAGCTTATGAATGGATTCTGGCACAAAGTGCTGGCTTCCCTTTTACGGTGAGTTGTGACAATCTACACGGCGATTTTGAACCAGATAGGCTCGGCTTTATGCAGAAAGTGCATAAAGAAGTGTTGGGTATTTTGGAAGCTGGCTTGCCTTTGCGAGTGAGAATGCTTTCGGATGCTCTGCGTGCGTTTTACCAAACCAAGCCGCTGGAAGCGTCAGACTTTTGCGTTAAATAACCTCAAATAACCTCAGAGATACACCATGATTATTGAATTTGAAGAAAAACTACTGGAACTGATTGATGCTCGAATTGAAACAGCATCTGACGATGAATTGTTTGCTGGTGGTTATCTACGTGGTCACATCTCTTTGTCTGCGGCATCTTGTGAAGAAGAAGGCATTAGCGATATTACTGAACTGAAGTCACGCATTGAGAGCAGTTTGGAAGACGCTCGTACCGAATTAAGCCCAGCTGATCGCGCGATCGTCAGTGACTTGTGGCAAGAACTGCAGGCTCAGGCTTAATCTCCGAACGTTGTTCTCCGTTTATTAGTCCAAGTCATTTACTACTTCGAAAAATTCGAACCTCTCCATAAAATTTTTGTGGTTGTAGCGAAACTGTTCAACTTTTATTCTGGTTAGCATAAAACGTGAACAAAGGATTACAACCATGAAAATTGTCGCATTTGGTGCTTCTACCAGCTCTACCTCAATCAATAAACTACTTGCTACTTACGCAGCAAACCAAGTCGAAGACGCTCAAGTGAACGTTTTAGACTTAAACAATTATCAAGTACCGATGTTTAGCGAAGACAAAGAGAAAGAAATTGGTCAAGCTGAAGGTGCGGTCGCATTTTTACGTGATTTGGCTGAGGCTGACGCTATTGTTGTTTCCTTCGCAGAGCATAACGGCTCATACCCAGCAGCGTATAAAAACCTGTTTGATTGGGCGACGCGCATTGAGCGCAACGTATTTCAAAACAAGCCGGTCGTTTACTTAGCAACTTCTCCTGGCCCGGGTGGCGCACAGAGCGTTCTTGCGGCGGCAACAGGTTCCGCGCAATTTTTCGGAGCAGATGTGAAAGCATCGCTATCTGTGCCGAGCTTCTACGAGAACTTTGATGTGGAGTCTGGTGAAGCGGTAAATCCGGAAGTAGCAGAGCAAGTGAAACAGGCAATTGCACAGCTGAAGTAATTTCAACACGAGTGACTTAATGAGTTAGCGATTCCCGACACATACCTGCGTCGGGAATGTAAACGAGAGAATACTCTTACAGATCAGTAATGGCTTTGCCTTTTCTTAGTTTACGAACCCACATTCGACTTGGATGAAGTTCGGTCAATACATCAACAGGTAATGGCAGCGGGTCTCCACAGATTTGCGAGGCCAACACTTCAGCTAACAATGGTGCAGAGCTCAGCCCACGAGATCCTAAACCTAAGAAGCAGAATAAGTTAGTGAACTGATGAACGGTTTCTACCTCTTCTGCTTTTTGATTTTGTAAGTTGGCGTATTGCGTTTTTATCGTCTCAAAGTCACCCACATTTCCGACAAATGGTAAGTGATCTCGGCTCACGCAGCGAATACCTTGGCGAGATCGATTGCCCCTGATATCTACCTCTTTTGGCCATTCTTGGTTCGGTACGCACTTAACTAACTTTTCTGCGTTATCCTTCTGAGCGTTTTCATCAAATTCGTAGTCTAGGTGACTGCGATCGTAGCTCGCGCCTATGCACAGGTGCTGATTGTTTGGGTTAACAGGCGTCATGTAGCCGTCGTAACACAATACCGTTTTCAATTGACTCAGCGTTTCGGTTGCCGGAGCATGACTGACTTGCCCTTTCACCTGTCCCATCGGCAGGGAAGCGGTTTGGCTCAATGTCTGGAACTCATGGCCATTCGCAATCACAACGGTTGAGTGCTCAAATGTTTGACCATTGACCGTTAGTGTCCAAAGCTGATGCTCTTCATCCCAATTTAATGCTTCAACGTGATGTTCAAACTTCGTTGAGAGTAACGATGTCTGTTCTAACTGTTTGATTAACCCACGAGTTAGCTCGGCAGGGCACAACCACCCTCCCATTGGGTAGTGCACAGACGACATATCGATAGGTAATCCGATAGTATTCGCAGTTTCCTCGGCGGACAGTTTTTGAATCAATTCAGAAGGAAAATTACCCGCAAGCATCTTTTCCAGCTTATCAGCAGATTTTTCATCCCACATTAGCTGAGTTACACCACACCAATCGTGATCGAATGTAACCGACTCCGCAGCTTGTTCAATAAATTGTCTTGCAAACAAAAATGCAGGTGCAAAAACACGCGAAACACCAGTATGAGGACCGTTCAACAATGGATACACGGCCCCTTGACGATTCCCCGACGCTCCTTCGGCTGGTTGAGTGTCTTTGCAGTAAAGCGTGACGTTTTGGCCACGACGAACCAACGATTTTGCCAACGCTGCACTGGCAATACCGCCTCCGATTATGGCAATCGAATCAAGATTGCTGGACGCCGTGCGATTGAACCACGGAAGATGATTCGACTGCTTTTCGCGTTGTTCCATCGAACCTGCGATCATTTCACGCTTGGTGCCAAAGCCTTTGACCTTTTTCATTGCAAAGCCTGCTTCGTTCAATCCTCGACGCACAAAGCCCGCTGCGGTAAAAGTGGCAACTGTACAGTCTTGCTTGGCTAACTTAGCCATGTTGTTGAACAGATTTTGGTTCCACATCTCTGGGTTTTTGCTTGGCGCGAATCCATCTAAGAACCAAGCGTCAATCAGTCCTTGTTCGCCATAAGGCACTTGCGGCATGCAGTCTTTGATGTCACCAAACCAAAGGTCGAGTGTAATTGCGCCATCTTCAAGCACAATGCGGTGACACTCAGGTACGGCGGCAGGGTAGTGCTTTTGTAACTTTTTCGCGTACTCAGCTAGCTCAGGCCAAGCTTCATGCGCCTTCTTTAAATCCGCTTGGCTTAGCGGGTATTTTTCAAAGCTAATAAAATGCAGCTCTTTCAATGCTGCGTCTGGATGCTGACGACGAAACTCACTAAACCACTGGCATACTGCTAAGAAGTTTAATCCCGTGCCAAATCCTGTTTCACCAATGACAAAACGTCTTTGGTCAAATTCCTGCCATCTTTCTGGGAGATGATTTTGTTTTAAGAAAACGTAGCGTGTCTCTTCAAGACCGTTTACGTTAGAGAAGTAAACATCATCAAATTGGTCTGAAACCGGAGTACCAGCTTCGTTCCAACCAAGTTCTGCGTTTTTTATTGAAGTCATAATGGTGCAAATTTGTGATTTGGCGCGGTAAGAATGGGGCGATTGTACGAATTTATGGGAAAGCTGACCACTTTTGTTGACTATCTTAGTTATCATCTAGCGGATTTTTGAATTATAGGAATGTCATAATGAAACGAGTCGTAATCACCGGTATGGGTATTGTTTCAAGTATCGGTAACAACGTCGAAGAAGTTCTAGCGTCTCTTAAAGCGGGCAAATCTGGCATCACTGCATCTGAGCAGTTCAAAGAACACGGTCTTCGTTCGCAAGTATGGGGTGACCTAAAAATCAACCCGGCGGAACACATCGACCGTAAGCAGATGCGCTTTATGGGTGATGCGGCTGCTTATGCATACCTATCAATGGAGCAGGCAATCGCAGACGCTGGTCTTACAGAGGATCAGGTTTCAAACGATCGTACCGGTATCGTTGCGGGTTCTGGCGGTGCTTCTGCATACAACCAAACGGTAGCGACAGACACGATGCGCGCAAAAGGCGTAAAACGAGTTGGCCCTTACATGGTTCCTCGTACTATGTCTTCTACGGTTTCCGCTTGTCTTGCTACGCCATTTAAGATTCGTGGTGTGAACTACTCAATGAGCTCTGCATGTGCTACCTCTGCACACTGTATCGGTCACGCGATGGAGCTTATTCAACTTGGTAAACAAGACATTGTTTTTGCTGGTGGCGGTGAGGAGCTTGATTGGTCTCAAACCATGATGTTTGACGCCATGGGTGCGCTGTCAACGAAATACAACGACACTCCAGACAAAGCATCTCGTACGTATGATGCGGACCGTGATGGTTTCGTTATCTCTGGTGGTGGCGGCATGCTGGTTATCGAAGAACTTGAGCACGCTCTAGCACGTGGCGCGAAAATCTACGGTGAGATCGTAGGTTACGGTGCGACTTCAGATGGCTATGACATGGTAGCACCATCAGGTGAAGGCGCGATCCGTTGTATGAAGATGGCGATGCAAGACGTTGACGGTGTGGATTACATCAACACGCACGGCACGTCGACACCAGTTGGTGACGTGAAAGAGCTTGGTGCGATCCAACAATTGTTTGGTGAGAACAGCCCAGCAATCTCTGCAACAAAAGCAATGACTGGTCACGCACTAGGCGCAGCTGGTGTGCACGAAGCGATTTACTCAACACTTATGCTAGACAAAAACTTCATTGCTCCAAGCATCAATATTGAAAACTTGGACGAAGCAGCTCAAGGTCTGGACATCGTGACAGAAGCACGTGATGCAGAGTTAACAACTGTAATGTCAAACAGCTTTGGCTTTGGCGGCACAAACGCAACTTTGGTTATTAAAAAGTACCAAGGTTAACTGAATTTGTTGGCGCGCCACGTGAGTGAGAACAGCGTCAACAATCCAGTTTCCAGAGCTTGATCAGTCACACTGATCGAACAGACGCAGACTCTATCCCATGGAGAGCGGGATAGGATCCTTTTGTTCTGGAACTTTGCCCGGCTATTTAGCCGGGCTTTTTCTTTTCTCAATTTCTGCTTTTTACGTTGCTTCCCGTTAAACGATTTCTTTGGAGCCAATCTCCTTGAGGTTTATTAGGGTTATTTCTTGAGATTTTTCGGGAAAAGGGCACAATCGTTTTAGTTTCGCATCTTGCGAATAAACGAACTCATACAAATGGATGTTAAAACGCTGGTGCTATGAAAATTATTGTTGATGAAAATATGCCGTACGCTGAAGAGCTATTCAGCCAACTCGGTGAAGTGATTCTAAAACCAGGTCGTACACTGACGGCTGATGATTTAGTGGATATCGATGCTCTAATGATTCGCTCGGTAACCAAAGTGAATGCCGATCTAATCAGCAAAGCAAACAAGCTAAAGTTTGTTGGTACCGCAACAGCAGGTATGGATCATGTCGACCAAGCGCTTTTAAAAGAGAAAGGTATATTCTTCACCGCTGCGCCGGGTTGTAACAAAGTGGGTGTGGCGGAGTATGCGTTCAGCGTGATGATGGTGCTCGCTCAGCAACAAGGCTTCTCGGTATTTGACAAGACGGTAGGTATTATTGGTGCAGGCCAAGTAGGTAGCTACCTAGAGAAATGTTTGAAAGGCATGGGGATTAAAGTTCTCATCAATGACCCATTCAAACAAGAGGCTGGTGATCCTCGTAGCTTTACTCCGTTGACAGAACTGATTGAAAGCTCAGACATCATTACACTACATACGCCAATCACCAAAGATGGCCCATATCCAACTCATCATTTAATTGATGAAACGGTTTTAAACTCGCTTCGTGGTGATCAGATTTTGATTAACGCCGCGCGAGGTCCAATCGTTGATAACGAGGCATTGAAGCAACGTCTTTTGAAAAACGACGGTTTTACCGCAGCGCTTGACGTATTTGAATTTGAACCAGAGGTTGATATGGAGCTTCTGCCTCTGCTAGCATTCGCAACCCCTCACGTTGCAGGCTACGGCTTGGAAGGGAAAGCTCGCGGTACGACGATGATTTTCAACAGCTACTGTGAGTTCTTAAATAACGAATTACGTGCGCATGCCAGCGATTTACTGCCAACCGCGCCTGTTCCTACTATGGTATTGGACAGAGCTTGGGACGAAGCAATACTGCATAACATCACGCAGTTAATCTATGATGTGCGTAGAGATGACGCTCTTTTCCGCCGTGAAATCAGTAAGCCAGGCGCTTTTGACCTGATGCGTAAAAACTACTGGGATCGCCGTGAATACAGCGCTGTCACGCTAGTGGGTAACAAAACATGTAACCTTGCTCCATTAGCAGAACTAGGTTTTCAGATTGAGGTAAGTCAATGAGCCAGCAATATAATGTTGCCATTTTAGGAGCGACCGGTGCGGTCGGTGAAACAATTTTGGATGTGCTTCAAGAGCGCAAATTCCCAGTAGGCGAAATCTTCCTACTCGCGAGTGAGCGCAGCGAAGGCAAGACTTACCGCTTCAATGGTAAAACGGTACGCGTTCAAAACGTAGAAGAGTTCGATTGGTCTCAAGCGCATATCGCACTGTTTTCTGCTGGTGGTGAGCTATCAGCCAAGTGGGCTCCAATCGCAGCAGACGAAGGCGTGATTGTTATCGACAACACATCACACTTCCGTTACGAGTACGATATTCCTCTTGTTGTGCCTGAAGTAAACCCAGAAGCGATTGCAGAGTTTCGTAACCGTAACATCATCGCGAACCCGAACTGTTCAACCATCCAAATGCTGGTGGCACTAAAACCAATTCACGATGCGGTGGGCATTGAGCGTATTAACGTATCAACTTACCAATCGGTATCTGGTGCAGGAAAAGCGGGTATTGATGAGCTAGCAGGTCAAACGGCGAAGCTGCTAAACGGTCTGCCTGCAGACAAGAAGCAATTCTCTCAACAGATCGCGTTTAACTGTATTCCGCAAATCGATCAGATGATGGAAAATGGCTACACCAAAGAAGAAATGAAAATGGTGTGGGAAACACAGAAGATCTTTAACGATCCATCAATCACAGTAAACCCAACGTGTGTGCGTGTGCCGGTATTCTATGGTCATGCTGAAGCGCTTCACATTGAGACTCGTTCTCCAATTGATGCACAAGAAGTCATTAATCTACTTGATCAAGCAGAAGGCATTGAAGTCTTCCACGGTGATGACTTCCCGACACAAGTGCGTGATGCGGGCGGTAAAGATCATGTTATGGTTGGTCGTATCCGCAACGATATCAGCCACCACAGTGGTGTAAACTTGTGGGTTGTGGCGGATAACGTGCGTAAAGGCGCAGCAACTAACGCGGTACAAATCGCTGAAGTCCTGATCCGCGATTACTACTAAGTCACTTACTGTTCATTTCAAAGCCTCGCATTGTGCGAGGCTTTTTTGTACGAACGGAACAAAATAGTGTGAGATTAGTACGAATATGGCGAGAGCCACACATTTTTTATTCTCAACGCTATAGTTTTGCATGTGATATCCGATATATTTAACCGATCACCATTTCAAATTGTATTTAGCACAAAACTGAGCCTTCTATGCGTCAAAATTATAAGCGTTTGTTAGCAGCCCTTGTGTTGATGAGCGCGACTCAGACATCATCAGTGGTTCAAGCCGAAGGAATTCGTCTTGTTGGACCGTCTGGTGAAGTGCAATCATCTCCGAGCTATGCTGAAGATATTGAGCGAGCATTACCTGCTCCTCCTGCAAATACTCAGCCGTCACGTTTCTTTGGTCCGACTGGTGAAAATCAAACACTATGGTCGATCGCTTCAGAATTACGACCTTCACGCGGTGTTACCGTTCAACAAACGCTTCTTGCCATTTATCGAATTAACCCTCAAGCGTTTGAGAACCAAAACATTCATGAGTTGATCCCAGGGAGTCGACTACGAGTACCGTCTCTAGAGCAAGTGCAAAGCGCGACTACAGAGCAAGCTGTTGCGATTATGAAGGCGCACGAGGCTAAGTTAAAACAGCCGAAGCCGACAAATAGAGCCACGCCAGCGCAACGCGTCACCGAGCAACCAAAGCCACAAATAAAAGTAGAACCCAAGCCTGTTGCTCCTAAATCAGAAACCACTGTAGCTGCGGAACCAAAACCGGTTCAAAAAACAATACCAGTTATTCCTGCGCCACCTGTGAACACCTCTCCGCAGGGTGAAAAGCAGGTCAGTGCGTTAAAAGACAAACTTCAAGGCTCACAAAGTGAATTAGAGTCATTGGAAGAGAAGAACCATCGTCTTCGCTTAATGTTGTCAGAAGTGCAAAGCGAAGTTGAAACCTTGAAAAATGAGCTGAATGACGAAGAACGCATTCGCTCGGAAGTCGAGAAACTGCTTGCTGAAGAGCGCCAGCGCCTTGCTGAGCAACAACGCATGCAGCCAAGTACGATTGACAAGATTTTGTCTAATGGTTGGCTTGTCGGCTTAGCGGCGCTTATTCCAGGTGCATTGCTGGCACTATTGGTTGTGATGTTGCTTGGTCGCCGTTCTAAAAACAAAGAGGAAGAGCCTGCTGCGCAATCGCCGCAGGAAACCGATCCATTAGCTGCGCCAATTGGTTTAGCGGCGACGGACGAGCTGGATGAAGAACTCACACTTGATGATGAGTTGTTCGCAGATGAAGATATTAATACTCAGGCTACACAAGAAGAGAAGCCAGATTTAGAAGAAGACGTCTTTGCCAACCTTGACGATGAAGAACTGGATTTCAACTTAGAAGGGGACGATGACCCATTTGCGGGTATCGGTGATGACGGCGACCTGGATGTTGGTCTGGATGAGTTTGAGTCATCGAACAATGGTATCCAAGTTAACGGCGAAGAAAAAGCGCTTGGTTTAGAAGAGATGGAGCGAGCCTTAGATGAGGTTGCTCCAGAACTAGAAGTGCTCGATGACGATGAGGCTGGCTTCGATCTTTCAGATGATACGAACGAGAAAGCAGACTCGCTTTCAGAAGACGCATTTGCGGAACTACTTGCAGCAGATGAACCGTCAGAAGAGTTACCAAGTGACACTGTCGATCAGGATATGCTTGATGACTTGTTTGCGGAACTTGGCAATGACGACTTCGACCTAGATACCGATGAACCTGAACTAAAACAGCCCGTATCGGATGATGATTTTAGCGCAGGAGAGGCATCTGATGACGATATCGATAAGCTATTAGCTCAATACGAGCAGCCTGTTACTGAGTCGACAGAAGTTGAAGGTGACGCCAGCGAAGACGCCGTTCTAGATGAAAACAGTACGGACTTACTCGATGAACTGATCGATTTTGACGAAGATGAAACAGACGACGAGTTTGACCCACTGAATGAGCTAGAAGCACTCTCTGGTTTTGAAGGTGATGACTCGATTGAAGAGTTAGATGCAGATAGCACAGATTTACTGGATGAACTCATTGATGACGTCACATCCGAACTTGATGAAGAGACAGGAACTGAGACTGAGTTAGATCCGTTTGATGATCTGATTCGAGAGGACGAAAGCCCTGCACAGAATAAATCGGAAGAGGAAGAGTTACTCGCTTCACTTGGTTTTGGCGAACCAGACGGCGACGAAAAACCATCTTCAATAGCCGAGTCAGAGCCCGCTCATGAAGAGCCGGAAATTGAGTCTGGTTTGGACATCGACGCTTTATTAAGTGACAGTCAACCAGACCCACAACAAACAGCGCCAGAGCAACCATTAACCGAGCCAGAAACTGCTTCAGAGCCATTTAGCAGCGATGAGTTTCTGGGTGATTTAGAGGACCTCTCACCAGAGAACGATCCTTTAATGAGCGAGCTAGACGACTTGTTTGAGTCAGACAGTGAAGAGCTTCAGCCTACAGAGCAAGAAAAAGCGGACTTTTCTGCTGAACTGGATGCACTATTTGATACTGAAGGTGATTTAGCGCAACAACAAGTTGAAGAGCCGCAAGCTGAGATAGAGGAATCTTCGCCACAACAAGAAGAGGATGCCAATTCTAAGTCAACGCAAGATGCATCAGTAGAGCCTGATGCTAAAGTGCCGCCTCAAGTTGAGACAGAAGAAGACGCTCCAGCGTTCACTCCGACACCAAATACAGTAGAAAATGAATTTGGTGTTCCACAAGAAGAAGATTGGCTACTGGATGAGCCTGAACTAGAAAGTGAAACTCAACCAGAACAAGAACAAAACTCGGGTAACAAAAGTGAGCCAGAAAGTTCAGAACTAGCATCAGAAACTGATTCGGCCACCAATGCAGAAGAAGAGTTCAATTTTGATGAACTCGAACTACCAGAGTTCAGTGAAGAAGATGCACTGGCATCCATGGCCGACGAACCTGCGTTTGATGAACCAGAGCCTGTCGAGCCTGAGCGCTCTGAAGTTGAGTTGGCGACTGAAGCAGAAGATGAATTCAATTTTGATGAACTCGAACTACCAGAGTTCAGCGAAGAAGACGCACTGGCGTCCATGGCAGGCGAACCTACGTTAGATGAATCAGAGTCTATCGAGCCTGAGCGCTCTGAAGCTGAGTCTGCTACTGAAGCAGAAGAGTTCGATTTCGATGAACTCGAACTGCCAGAGTTTAGTGAAGAGGATGCATTGGCGTCCATGGCGGGCGAACCTGCGTTTGATGACCCAGAGTCTATCGAGCCTGAGAGCTCTGAAGCTGAGTCGGCTACTGAAGCAGAAGAAGAGTTCGATTTCGATGAACTCGAACTGCCAGAGTTCAGTGAAGAGGATGCATTGGCTTCCATGGCCGGCGAACCTGCGTTTGATGACCCAGAATCTATCGAGCCTGAGCGCTCTGAAGTTGAGTCGGCGACTGAAGCAGAAGAAGAGTTCGATTTCGATGAACTCGATCTACCAGAGTTCAGCGAAGAGGACGCATTGGCGTCTATGGCGGGCGAACCTACGTTAGATGAACCAGAATTTATCGAGCCTGAGCGCTCTGAAGCTGAGTCTGCTACTGAAGCAGAAGAGTTCGATTTTGATGAACTCGAACTGCCAGAATTCAGTGAAGAAGACGCATTGGCGTCTATGGAAGAAGAGCCAGAATTACCGAGTTCTGAAACCGTAGATATAGAACCAATCTCCGGTGAGGGTGAAGAGCTAAGTTTTGACGACCAAGATCTTCCTGAGTTCAATGAGGAAGATGTTCTCGCATCAATGAATGAGAGTGCGCCAGAGACTCCTAATGTTGAAGCTGAGACATCGAGACCAAGTCTTCAAGCCGATAACGATCATGATGCTTTGTTTGAAGTCTTTGCGCAGCAAAACGGTTTTGATACTGAACCAGAAGTGCAGCTAACGGCGACAGAGGGTGAGCCGCTAAGTGACTTAGATGATGAATCTTCAATGGCTAACCTTCTTGCTGAAGACGCAAGTTCAGAGGTATTTGAAGGTCAGTTAGACAGTGACACCATCGCAAGCGCAGGTATGGATTTTGAAACCATGCTTGATGTTGGAGATGATTGGGATGGCTTTAAACCAACTGCCGATAGCGTAAGTTCTGCGGACGAAGTGCCCGAGGACCAGCGTGATGTCTGGAATTCAAGTGATGCACTAAGTCAGCCAGAGATCGCGCAAGAAAACTGGGCAGAGCAAAGCAACTTGGATGACTTCGACCCGAAGAAAAATCAATTTATGACGATTGATGAATTGATGGCTCAGGTCGATAAAGAAGGTGGTGAGTTCGAAGAGGAAGATCTGAAGCTTGATGTCGGATTGAACGAGTTTCCAGATGTTATCGGTGAGATCGGCGATGTTGACGTAGATAGCAACGCTGAAGCTGCTGGAAAACTGGACCTTGCTAAAATCTATCTCGAGATGAACGATTCTCAAGGGGCGATAAAATTACTAGAAGAGGCGATTGTTTACGGTGAAGATGATATTCGCCGCGAAGCAAAGAGCCTGATTGATGCCATTAATGGCCGATAAATCGAAAAGGGTAGCGTTGGCTACCCTTTTTGTGTCTCGCTAGTATGATGCTACCTCTACGTCATCCTTGTTGAAACTGGCAACTTGAGGTGACTTGAGTATATACTTCCCGCCCCATTTTAGAGTTCGAAGGTTAAGATGAGAATCGCATTAGGTATCGAGTACAACGGTACAAACTACTTTGGTTGGCAGCGCCAAAGAGAAGTGAAAAGTGTCCAAGAAGAGCTAGAGAAAGCATTGTCCGTTGTTGCTAATCACCCAGTTGAAGTGCAGTGTGCTGGTCGGACAGACGCTGGCGTGCATGGCACAGGACAAGTTGTGCACTTTGATACCAACGTTACTCGAAAAATGGTAGCTTGGACTATGGGCGCAAACGCGAACATGCCGAGTGATATAGCGGTTCGTTGGGCTAAGGAAGTCCCAGATGATTTCCATGCACGATTCTCAGCGACAGCGCGCCGTTATCGCTACATTATTTTCAATCATGCTTTACGACCTGGTATCTTAAACTCTGGTGTGAGCCACTATCATGGTGAGCTCGACGAGAAAAAAATGCATGAGGCAGGGCAGTATCTGCTTGGTGAAAATGATTTTACGTCGTTTCGTGCGGCGCATTGTCAGTCTCGTAGCCCATTTCGAAACTTGATGCATCTGAACGTTACGCGCCATGGGAACTATGTGGTTATTGATATTAAAGCTAATGCGTTCGTGCATCATATGGTTCGTAACATCACGGGTAGCTTGATAAAGGTTGGACGTGGTGAAGAGAGCCCTGAATGGATCAAATGGTTGCTAGAGGCTAAAGATCGCAAACTAGCGGGTGCGACAGCGAAAGCGGAAGGTCTGTACCTGGTAGATGTAGACTATCCAGAAGAATTTGGGTTACCTGAAGTGCCGATCGGTCCACTGTTTTTGCCAGATAATTTGAACTAATTTTACAAACTTATTTCAAAATATCGGTAGTGTTTACATTGAACGTGAGCGGAAAACATACGCTATTTATGATATCAAAAATAGGTACAACCAGTTTTTTATCTACAGTAGCTGCAAGATATGGTTTAATCCGTCGGTATTATGTCGAATTTATATCTTTCGCAATGAAGCGGAAGAGTTGAGAGAAAAGGTCTTCCATGAGTTGGCTTGAAAAGATTTTAGAGAAAAGCAACCTAGTAAGTTCACGCAAAGCTTCTATCCCAGAAGGTGTGTGGACTAAATGTACCTCTTGTGAACAGGTTTTATACCATGCTGAACTAGAGCGTAACCTAGAAGTTTGTCCAAAGTGTAACCATCACATGCGCATGAAAGCGCGTCGTCGTTTGGAAACGTTTTTAGATGAAGGCAATCGAGTTGAATTAGGTACCGAACTTGAGCCACAGGATAAACTGAAATTTAAAGATTCTAAGCGATACAAAGAGCGTATCTCTGCAGCACAAAAAAACAGCGGAGAGAAAGATGCGCTAGTTGTGATGCAAGGTGAACTGCTTGGTCTACCCCTTGTGGCGTGTGCGTTTGAATTCTCCTTTATGGGCGGTTCAATGGGTTCAGTTGTTGGTGCTCGCTTCGTTAAAGCGGTGGATGCAGCAATTGAAAACAATTGTGCACTTGTTTGTTTCTCAGCAAGTGGTGGCGCTCGTATGCAAGAGGCATTGATGTCTCTTATGCAAATGGCAAAAACCAGTGCTGCGCTTGAGCGTCTATCAGAAAAAGGTCTGCCGTTTATTTCGGTTCTAACTGACCCTACAATGGGTGGTGTATCAGCAAGTTTGGCTATGTTGGGTGATATCAACATCGGTGAACCTAAGGCGCTGATTGGCTTTGCTGGTCGTCGTGTTATCGAGCAAACAGTACGTGAAGATCTTCCTGAAGGTTTCCAGCGTAGTGAGTTCCTGCTTGATCACGGTGCGATTGATATGATCGTTGACCGTCGTGAAATGCGTCAGCGTGTGGGTGGTCTAGTCGCTAAGATGACTAACCACAAGTCTCCTTTGGTGGTTTCGGTTAACGAATCTCCAAATGAAGAGCCATATTCTGTACCAGAAGCGGACGAAAAAGGGTAAAGTATCAACTAACATAAAAACCAAAGAATTTAATGGTTAAAGTTAGATGACCCAAAACCCAATTCCTCAAGCCACATCTTCATTAGAGATGTGGCTTGATTATTTAGCAAATATTCATTCCTCAGCAATTGATCTAGGCTTAGACCGTGTCCAAGCGGTAGCAAACAAAGCTAATCTTACCAAACCAGCTCCAACCGTAATCACCGTTGCCGGAACCAATGGCAAAGGTTCAACGTGTGCGTTAATGGAAGCTATTTTACTCGATGCTGGCTATTCAGTCGGTGTTTACAGCTCTCCGCACCTGATTCGTTACAACGAGCGTGTACGCATTAATGGCGTCGACGTTGTAGATGCAAAGCACTGTGAAGCATTCGACTATGTAGAAAAGCAGCGTGGTGATATCAGCCTTAGCCTCTTTGAATTCGGTACGCTTGCTGCGCTACGTATTTTCCAAGCAGAGAAAGTCGACGTTGTGTTGCTTGAAGTAGGACTTGGCGGCCGTCTAGACGCCACCAACGTTGTTGACCATGATGTTTCTGTTATTACGAGCTTAGCGATCGATCATGTGGATTGGCTTGGTGATGACATCAATGTCATTGGTTTTGAAAAGGCAGGCATTTACCGTCCAGGGAAGCCAGCAATTTGTGGTCAACCAACGCCACCGGCGACCGTGGCAGCTCATGCTGACGATATTGGCTCTGAGTTCTTCCAAGTTGGTATTCAGTATGATTACCAACTAACTAATAATGGTTGGAAGTGGAGCAGTGGCGCATTTGCGTTAGAGGATTTACCTGTCCCATCGTTACCGCTACAAAACGCGACAACAGCATTGATGGCGTTGGGAGCATCGGAATTGCAAATCACTGACATAAACATTGTCAATGGCTTGAATAATGCTCGCCTGGCAGGGCGTATGCAGATATTGCATCATGAGCCGGAGATAATCCTTGATGTCGCGCACAACCCGCACTCTGCTGAGTATTTGGTAGAGAAAGTGAAGCACCAATATTTGGGTAAGAATATCCATATTGTAGTCGCGATGCTGCATGACAAAGACATTAAAGCAACCATTGAAGCGCTAACTCCAATTGCAACACAATGGTATCCAGCGTCGCTAACCGGACCGAGAGCGGCGACTGCTGGAGAGTTGTGCCAATACTTACCCGATGGGCAAGTTCATTTTGAAAACCCTGTTGACGCCTTTGAGAATGCAAGAAGCCACGCAAAGCAAGAAGACGTCATTCTGGTGGTTGGTTCATTCCATACTGTCGGAGAGGTATTGGAACATTGGCAATCAAAGAATAAATAAGCAAAGGTATTTTGATGGCAAGTAAATTCCAAAGTCGTTTAGTCGGCACCATCATTCTAGTCGCAGTCGGAGTGATTGTTCTTCCCGATGTGCTAGATGGTAAGAAACTGCACTACAAAGAAGAATTTGCCAGTATTCCTATCAAACCTGAACTTGATAGTGATGTGGAAAACTTCGAAATATTAGAGCCAGTGGAAGACGACATAGCGTTACCGGACTCTCCAGTTGAAGCGGTGGTGCAGGAGCAAGAGGGCGCCCAAGTGGCTGCTTCTGAGCCTGACCCAACGCCGACGCCTAAACCAGAGGTCATCAAACAGCCAGAGCAAGTTGAGGTGGCCACTCGTCCTGTGCAAGAAAAAAACCAATATGAAGATTCTGCTTGGATCATTCAGTTGATGGCGCTTAAGAATCACGAAAATGCGGTCGCGCTTGTCGCTGATTTGCAAAAGCGTGGCTATCAAGCTCATACAAAGAAAGAAAACGAGTTTACGAGAGTGATTGTTGGCCCTGATGTGTCAAAAAGTAAACTTGAACGACAAGTCAAGGAATTACAAAAAATTACAGGCTCAAAAGGTCAATTGCTTAAATTTAAGCCATTAAATCCATAAGAAAACGTTTGCGTCAGCATTTTTTCTGTTAAAATGCGCGCCAACTTAAGATGAAGAAAACATGAATTGGATAGATTTTATCATTTTAGGTGTGATCGGATTTTCAGCTCTGATCAGTTTAGTTCGCGGTTTTGCTAAAGAAGCTTTGTCTTTGGTGATTTGGTTTGGAGCGTTTTTTATCTCCAGCAACTACTACGCCAAATTGGCGGTGTACTTCACCAACATCGAAGATGACATGTTTCGTAACGGAGCGGCGATTGCGGCTTTATTTGTCGCGACCTTGGTAGTTGGTGCAGTGGTGAATTACGTCATTGGTCAACTGGTACAAAAAACAGGGCTATCAGGTACGGACCGAATTCTTGGGATTGTATTTGGTGGTCTACGCGGAGTCTTAATTGTTTCTGCGGTGCTGTTTTTTATGGATGCGTTTACTGCATTCCCAAGCTCGGATTGGTGGAAAGATTCACAGTTGATCCCTGAGTTCAGCCGTATCATCGCCCCATTCTTCGAGCATTTACAAGCAACATCAAGTTTTCTGTCTGGCACTATCTAGTAGTGCCAGCTACTGTCGCAAATCGAGGATTAGGACATGTGTGGTATTGTTGGAATCGTGGGCACAACGCCTGTAAACCAGTCTATTTATGACGCGTTAACGGTGTTACAGCATCGTGGCCAAGATGCCGCTGGTATTTGTACCATAGAAAGCAATCGTTTTCGTCTGCGCAAGGCGAACGGTTTAGTCAAGGATGTATTTGAAGCAAGACATATGCAGCGCCTGCAAGGCGAGGTCGGAATTGGTCATGTTCGTTACCCAACAGCAGGCAGTTCAAGCGCTTCAGAAGCTCAACCTTTCTACGTAAACTCTCCTTTCGGTATTACACTTGCCCACAATGGCAACTTGACCAACGCTAACGAAGTTCGTCAAAAGCTGTTTGAAAAAGATCGCCGTCATATCAATACCACTTCAGACTCCGAAGTATTACTAAATGTACTGGCACACGAAATTGACTCAGTAAAAGGAAATGTCACGACAGAAGACGTATTCCGCGCAGTCACCAATGTGCATCGCACAATTCGTGGTGCTTACGCTGTGACTGCCATGATCATTGGTCATGGTATGATTGCGTTTCGTGACCCACACGGTATTCGCCCGCTGTGTTTAGGTAAGCGTGAAGTTAATGGCAGAGCGGAGTACATGGTTGCGTCTGAATCGGTAGCATTGGATGCCGTCGGTTTTGATTTTGTCCGTGATGTTGCACCTGGTGAGGCAATCTACGCAACGTTTGATGGTGAACTGTACACGAAGCAGTGTGCAGATAATCCTAAGCTGAACCCTTGTATTTTCGAGTTCGTGTACTTTGCTCGTCCAGACTCGTTCATCGATAAAATTTCGGTATACAGTGCTCGCGTTGAAATGGGTAAAAAGCTAGGCGAACGTATTCGTGAAGACTACGCAAATCTTGATATTGATGTCGTTATTCCTATCCCTGAAACATCGTGCGACATCGCACTTCAAATCGCTCAAGCGATCGATATCCCTTACCGCCAAGGCTTCGTGAAAAACCGTTACGTGGGGCGTACGTTTATCATGCCTGGTCAGCAACAACGTAAGAAATCTGTACGTCGCAAGTTGAATGCAATTCGTTCGGAGTTCAAAGATAAGAATGTGTTGCTGGTGGATGACTCTATCGTTCGTGGTACTACGTCAGAACAAATCATCGAAATGGCACGTGATTCTGGTGCGAAGAAAGTGTACATGGTATCAGCAGCACCAGAAGTTCGATTCCCGAACGTGTACGGCATTGATATGCCAAGTGCTACCGAGCTTATTGCTCATGGCCGTGACAACGATACAATTTGTAAGCAGATTGGTGCTGATGCATTGATTTATCAACGTCTAGAAGACTTGGTTGAGGCAGTCGGTCTTGGAAACCAAGATATTACTCAGTTCGATACATCCGTGTTTAACGGCGAATACGTAACGGGTGATATTGACCAACAATACCTAGACTTCTTAGATGGTCTTCGTAACGATGATGCGAAAACACAACTTGAAATCCAACAGGATTTAGCAAACCTAGAGCTGCATAACGAAGGCGCATAATAGGCGTTTCCTTGAGGCGTAAAAAAACCAGAGCTCCGGCTCTGGTTTTTTGTATTCGCTATCGAATTAGTGAATGTTGTAAGCGATCACAAAGTCGATAAAGAGACGAACTTTCTCTGGCAGGTGATCTTTGTGGTTGTAAAGCATATAAATGTCGCGCGGGTTTGCACTCCAATCTGGCAGTATGCGTACCAAATCGCCGCTTTCGATGTATTCTTTGATCATGACATCTGGCATTAGCGTGATGCCTAAACCTTCGGAACAAGCACTGCGTACTACATTTAGTGCATTCGCCTGAAAGCGACCACGATCAACGTTTACTACAGACTCGCCTTTGCTATTAATTAAGGTCCATTTGATAAGAGGGTAGCCTTTTAGCAATGAATGGTTAGAGAGCTCTTCTGCGTGGTTTGGTGCCGGATTCGAGGCAAGGTAGTCAGGACTTGCGACAAGAATATCCTTCACTTCGCCAATCTTGCGTGCGATCAGGCTAGAATCACGTTGGGGCCCCACTCGAAAAATGACATCCCATTCAGTAGGGTCAAGCTTGTCTGCATTATTTTCTGTCGTTAGTTCGATATTGATGTCCGGATACTGCTTCATAAAGCTGTTGAACATCGGCATCATCATGCGCTTAGTTAAGTTATAAGGCGCCGATATCTTAATCTTGCCTGATGCTCCTCGGCAGTCGTCAGTGATTTCCTCTGCTGCCGTGGTTAGCCTTTGTAGCAAAGGGGAGCACTCATGGTAAAAACGTTCCCCGGCTTCTGTAAGCGAGAGTTTGCGAGCGTGACGGTTCAATAGTCGAAGATTGACAGAGTCTTCTAGCGCTTGAATGCGTCGGGTGATGGTCGCAACCGGGATCATGGTTTTTCGCGAAGTTGCGGTGTAGCTCCCATTTTCGACAACCAGTCGAAACAGGTTTAAGTCATCTAATTTCATATTTCCAGACACATTAAATTACCGATTACGGCTAATTTATAATTAACTTTGTGATCAAAGCTTGCTTTAAGTCAACATGTTGCATCATTTGAACACAGCAACCCTGTTTGAGTAAATACTGTTATACCCCGTAATATTTGTATAAACGCCGTTTTCAAGCTACGTTTTATAACAAGGCGGAACGGCCTCAAGTCTTGCTGCGCAACGTTTCGCCGGATGTAAACACAACAAAAATAATGACTTAATAATAAATCTGTTTTTTGACTTAGCTTTGTGAGGTGTAAAGGTATGTTTAAGACTCACAGTCAAACGGCAATGGTCTCGGCACAGGAAGTGGTTAATCAAAAACTAATTATGTTGGTAGATGATGATCCAATATTTCGTAAAGTAACCAATGCTTATTTAGAAAGTCAGGGTTTTAAAGTAGTAGAAGCTGAAAACGGCCTAGAGGCGCTTCAACAACTCAGGGAATGCCAACCCGATCTTATCTTGTGTGATTTATCGATGCCGGTATTAGATGGCATTGAATTCGTCGAAGAAGTCAGTCTTGAATATCCATACTTGCCGCTTATCGTGGTATCCGGCACGGATGAAATGTCCGATGTCGCGAAAGCGTTGCGATTTGGTATTAAAGATTTTCTTCCTAAACCGATAGGTAATTATGAGCACCTATCTCAGGCGATAGACAATACGCTCGAAGATACCGATAGCCATTTCTCAGAACAGCGAGACTTTTCAAGTCAGTGGTTCCGAGTCGATGACGGTGGCGAAATCCCAGATGAGCAAGAGCTTCACTGGCATCTAGAGTATTTGCAGCAGA
Source organism: Vibrio sp. T13N (assembly GCF_032970445.1). Classification (NCBI taxonomy): domain Bacteria; kingdom Pseudomonadati; phylum Pseudomonadota; class Gammaproteobacteria; order Vibrionales; family Vibrionaceae; genus Vibrio; species Vibrio sp. T13N. The sequence continues at coordinate 325,359 of NZ_JAWJYE010000004.1, read as the reverse complement.
ACCCGAGTGCTGCAAGAGATTTACTGCATGCTCTATTGCCAGAGAAAGATGCTTCTCAAGGTGATTGGCGCTGCTCATACCGTTTATTGCAATCGACGGACGTTATGCCACTGGTGTTTGATTATCGTTGGTTAATGAACGGGCAATTTGCGTTCTATCTCGTTGACTCTGCTTCCCAGAGTAATGATGGTGTCGCGACGACATTGCTTGTTAGGGCTTTGTTTGACGATTACCTGCGTAATTTGAAGAGTTTCAGTGCTGATCTGAAGGATATGGTAGGGATCATTGAAAAAGGAATCGAGTGTTCAGAGTGCGCTGGTGCGGTTAATGCTGTATTTGGTGTCGCCGATCTGGCTTCGTCCTCCGTTTCTATCCTGCCTGCGGGTTTAGATAGTCATTGGTCTGACGGAAATACTAATCAACATATCGCGGCAGGTAACTGTTTAGGGGCAGGAAGTATGAAAAACTTCATAACCCGAGATTTACCGCTAGTTGTTGCTGGTCAGTTATCCATTGGTTGTTTAGGTTCTTCAAGTTTTAGCTTAAATATTGCCCGGAAATCACGACTGGTATAATTCTGACTTCATAACACAATAAGCAGCGTCTTGGCGCTGCTTATTGTCTTTTTAGAACCACAAAAAACAACAAATGCTCGAACAATAACCTTACTTTTTGCTGGTGTTTAGATTTGGCTGTTTAAGGTATAGTCAACGCCTAAAACAATAATGACCCATTTGTGCAACGATAATTTAACGCTGTGCCTTGGGAGAAGCAAAGTCAACTAGTGAGAAGATACATCATGGCAGACAAAGATTTTAAAGAGCCTTATAATATTTTTTACTTTTTAGGTTTCATTGCAGTACTTTTAATTCCAACACTACCTGCAACGCTAACCTGGCTTCGTGTAATGAATGGTTACGCAGGCTTTTAATCTAGCTATTTTGTACCGGAGTTCACCATTCGTATTAAGCGTTACTTTTTCAATACCGTTGGTGGACTCTGTATTGTGCTCGGCATTGCCGGCATAGCCCTTCCGCTTTTACCCACCACTCCTTTCATTCTACTTGCTAGTGCATGTTTTATGCGTGGTAGCCCCGCATTTCATCATTGGCTACATAACCACAAAACGTTTGGACCGATTCTCGATAATTGGCATAAGCACCGGGCTGTTACTTCAAAAGTAAAACAGCGTGGCGCCATTTTTATTGCACTTAGTTTCATGGTTTCAATCGTTGTTGTTCCCCTTGTTTGGGTGAAAATTGGTCTTTTAGTGATGCTAATCGTTTTACTGGGCTGGTTTATGCGTCTGCCTGTGATTGAGTTGGTTGCTGACAGAGAAGAAAATCACTAAGATTGTAGAGAATAGTGTGCCCGCTCTTCGAGTGGGCGTTTGTATTTTCAGCGCCTGTGACTGTTACGAAAATAAGCACATAGTGGTGAAAACCTATTGTTCGTTGCCCTCGTGATACTGCGATTAGAGAGGGCGATGAGCCAATCTAAGTAAATCGGTATTATGACTACAGAAACAATTTCACTGATCAAATCTAGCATCAAAAGCATCCAAGACTACCCAAAGCCAGGCATTCTATTTCGTGATGTGACGAGCCTTCTTGAAGACGCAAAAGCATACCAAGCGACGATCAACATTCTTGTTGAACGTTACAAAGATATGGGCTTTACCAAGGTTGTGGGTACGGAAGCTCGTGGCTTTTTATTTGGTGCGCCTTTAGCGCTTGAGCTAGGTGTTGGTTTTGTACCAGTGCGTAAACCAGGCAAGCTACCACGTCCTACTGTTGCTCAATCTTATGAGCTTGAATACGGCGTTGATACACTAGAAATCCATACAGATGCCATCGTTGAAGGCGACAAAGTACTGGTTGTCGACGATTTATTGGCAACGGGCGGTACTATTGAAGCGACGACTAAGCTGATTCGCCAACTGGGTGGTGAAGTTGAGCACGCTGCGTTCGTTATCAACCTACCAGAAATCGGTGGCGATAAACGTTTAGAAGCACTAGGTCTAAACGTGTACAGCATTTGCGATTTTGAAGGACATTAATACATTCAATGAGTTATTTAGCTTTAGCGCGAAAATGGCGTCCTAATCAGTTTGACCAAGTTGTCGGACAAAAACATGTCCTGACGGCGTTGGAAAATGCACTGGCGCAAAACCGTTTACACCATGCTTATCTGTTCAGCGGGACTCGTGGTGTGGGTAAAACGAGTATCGGTAGGTTGTTTGCCAAAGGCTTGAACTGCGAAACCGGTATTACCGCGACACCTTGTGGTAAGTGCGATACTTGTCGTGAAATTGATGAAGGTCGCTTTGTCGATCTTCTTGAAATCGATGCGGCATCACGTACTAAAGTTGAAGACACTCGCGAACTGTTAGACAACGTTCAATACAAACCTGCTCGTGGACGTTTTAAAGTGTACCTCATCGATGAGGTACACATGCTATCGCGTCACTCTTTCAATGCGTTGTTGAAAACCCTGGAAGAGCCGCCAGAGTATGTGAAGTTCTTACTCGCGACAACCGATCCACAAAAGCTGCCTGTTACTATATTGTCGCGTTGTCTACAGTTCCATCTCAAACCGATCAGCGTTGATGATATTCATCAGCAACTTGACTACATTTTGGGTCAAGAGCAAGTATCGGCAGAACCAAAAGCACTGGGTATGATTTCACATGCTGCAGATGGCAGTATGCGTGATGCTCTCAGCTTGACCGATCAAGCAATTGCTTTAGGTAACGGTGCGGTGCAAACTGATATTGTCAGCCACATGTTGGGGACGATTGATACCGACCAAGCGATTCACTTACTGGAGTCAATCAGCAGCAAGCAACCTCAACAAGCCATGGATAAAATCCAGCAATTAGCAGCAAATGGTGTTGAGTGGGATGGTTTGTTGCAGCAAGTCGCAACACAGCTTCATCGAATTGCGATGTATCAAGCGCTGCCAGCGTCGCTAGACCGAGCGCAGCCAGATGCAGAAAAAATCGAGTTGTTGAGTAAAGCACTAAGTCCGCAAGACGTTCAGCTTTACTACCAAATTGCATTGAAAGGTCGTGAAGATTTGACTCTCTCGCCAAATGGGCGAGTCGGTCTGGAAATGATTGTGCTGCGTATGATGGCGTTCCGCCCATCAAATAACAGTGGGGCAAATGTTGTTTCTAGTAACTGCGAACCAGCTTCAGCCCCAGTTCAAAGTGCCAGTCAACCAAAGACTGCACCAGCTCAGACAGTAGCTGCTCCTCGAGCTCAGCAGCCGAGTCCAGCACAAAGCTCACCACAAGTTGCGCCTCAACCTTCATCCAATTCACAACCTGAATATCACGCGAGTGGATATGAGACGGTTCCGCCACAGTATGATATGGCGCCGCCGATGAGCGAAAACCCTGCACCGCAGCATGAAACGCCACCTCAACAAGTGCAAGAGAGCGTTTCAACACCGGCGCGCGGTGGTCTAAGCGGTTTACGTCACCAATTACGCTCTCAGCGTCAAGGCCTACAACAGAACACTCCTCAAAATGGTGGCTCAAAAAAGCCTAAAGCGGCATCTGCACAACCAGAATCGGTTATCGACCGAGTAGCGCAATTGCATGGCAATTCCGCGCAGGTGTCGCCAAACTCAGCTCCGAAGTCGACGGAGCCACAAGTTGAGGAAGCGTATCGCTGGCGTCCAAGCAAGCCTGTTGAGACAAAAGTGAATACAAAACTGACACCTACGCAGCTCAAGCAGGCACTTGAGCATGAGAAAACGCCTGAAATGGCACAAAAGCTCATCGATGAATCGTTAGAACATAATGAATGGGCGAAGCTAATCAGCTTAATGGAGATCCCTAAGCTGGTAGAGCAACTTGCGCTAAACTCTCATTATAGTAAGGAAGGAACAACCGTTTCGTTACTATTGAGAAGCAGCCAAGCTCATTTGAATACTGATAGAGCTCAAGCCGAATTGCTTAAAGCACTTAATACCGTGTTAGGTGAAGAGTGCCACATGAGCATCGAAATAGGGGAGAGTGGAGAAACACCACTTGAACTTAGAGATAGGCTCTATCAAGAGAAATTACAGCAAGCTCTGAATAGTTTAGAAAACGATCCAAATGTTCAATTTATTGAATGTCGTTTTGCTGCAGAGCTTGATAAAGATAGTGTGCGCCCTATCTAATAATCGAATGGAATGGGGTTGAAAACCCAAAGGTATAACCCCATTAATTGATGCAACACCTCATTAAACCAGAGAGATAAACATGTTTGGTAAAGGCGGTATGGGCAACCTAATGAAGCAAGCCCAGCAAATGCAAGATCGCATGCAAAAGCTTCAAGAAGAAATCGCGAATATGGAAGTAACTGGCGAGTCTGGTGCTGGCCTAGTTAAAGTTACTATCACTGGTAGTCACAGCGTACGTCGTGTTGACATCGATGAAAGTTTGATGGAAGACGACAAAGAAATGCTTGAAGATTTGATCGCTGCGGCGTTCAACGATGCGGCCCGTCGTGTTGAAGAAACTCAAAAAGAGAAAATGGCTTCTGTAACTGGCGGTATGCAACTACCACCAGGTATGAAAATGCCATTCTAATCTGCTGATATTTAATTAAGCGGACTTTTAATGCGTACCAGTCATATGCTGGAGCAATTGATGGAGGCCTTACGTTGTCTACCTGGGGTTGGCCCCAAGTCGGCGCAGCGTATGGCCTTTCATTTGTTACAGCGCGATAGAAAAGGCGGTTTGCAACTTGCAGATGCGCTTAGCCAGGCAATGACAGAAATCGGTCATTGTACTGAGTGTCGAACCTTCACCGAAGAAGAAGTCTGTCATATTTGTACTAACCCAAAACGCCAAGAAAATGGTCAAATTTGTGTGGTAGAAAGCCCGGCAGACATTGCTGCAGTCGAAGCAACGGGCCAGTATTCTGGTCGATACTTTGTTCTTATGGGACATTTGTCACCACTAGACGGTATTGGTCCAAGTGATATTGGACTGGATGTGCTTGATTACCGCTTACGTCGCGGTGATATAGCCGAAGTGATTTTGGCAACAAACCCGACGGTTGAAGGCGAAGCCACTGCACATTACATCGCAGAGCTATGTAAAGAACACCAAGTTGATGCCAGCCGCATCGCGCATGGTGTGCCTGTCGGTGGAGAACTTGAGCTTGTTGATGGCACGACGTTGTCACACTCGCTGTTAGGTCGACACAGAATTTAATAAAAAGCCGCTGAATTCAGCGGCTTTTTTGATCTTGTGAGTTGGGAACGATTAATCGTTCGATTCTTTACTAAGAAGGTTTTTGTAGATAACTGCACCAAGTACGCCACCCAAAATAGGCGCAACCCAGAACAGCCATAATTGAGAAACTGCCCAGTCACCCACATACATTGCGACTGCTGTACTACGAGCCGGGTTTACTGAGGTGTTTGTCACAGGAATGCTGATCAGGTGAATAAGAGTCAGACACAAACCAATCGCAATAGGTGCAAAACCTTGAGGTGCACGTTTGTCTGTCGCCCCCATGATCACGATAAGGAACATCATCGTCATCACGACTTCAGAAACTAGCGCAGCAAGCATGGAGTACTGACCCGGCGAGTGTTCACCATAACCGTTGGCGGCAAAGCCAGAACCCACAACATCAAATCCAGCTTGTCCTGTCGCGATGACATAAAGAATGCCACCAGCGATCAGCCCGCCGATCACTTGTGCGATGATGTAAGGCGCAACGTCTTTTGTATCAAAACGACCGCCAGCCCAAAGGCCAACCGTCACAGCAGGGTTCAAATGGCAACCTGAAATATGACCGATTGCAAATGCCATGGTTAAAACGGTTAAACCAAAGGCCAGAGCGACACCCAGCAGACCAATACCCACGTCTGGGAAACCTGCAGCCAACACTGCGCTACCGCAGCCGCCCAATACTAGCCAGAACGTACCAAAAGCCTCTGCCAAATACTTGTTCATGTTATTTCCTAATTTCTACTTAAATGACCCGCTGAACATAGTCGAGAATTGTCAATTAAGTGTGAGGGAGATCGCGTAAAGACTGCAAATAGGACGGTATGTGGCAAGAGTTCTCAAGGATGAGAGAAAAGCAGGGAGAGGAGAGGTTGAATCTTAAGGTTGCCTTGGTCATCACTACCTGAGTAACAGCCAAGGCAAAGTAGGTTTTAGCTAAATGCGACGAAAGGTGATACGCACAACAAAATACCAGTCGCAATAATCAAGTAAAGCGACGCGCCTTTGTATTTGTGTAAAGAAGGCACTTGGTAGACAAGGTAAGCTGGAATCAAACAGCCAATCAAACCAAAGATAGGGCTACATACTGATGTGAAGCTCAGAACTGGTAGATTCAATACAATTGCACCCCACGCCATGAGAATCGCAAAGAGAATGATTCCCTTGGTGACTAAGTCTTTATTGATCTTATCTTCAGGCATGACCTTTTTTAGAGCCAGCATCGCTAGACCTTGGCAAGAATCGCGGAAACCTAAGTACACGCCAAAAAACGCAGTCATTACTGAGAAAATATTCAGCATCAAACTCATTAGTTTTAGCGTCGTGCCGTCCATGCCTTGCGCAACCATCGCAAGAGCAGAGATGTTCTCTTCTGCTGCTTTAACCGCTTGTTCATGTGACATCGCAAGCGTAAAGGAAATCGCGTAGAAGAAGACCGTCACAAACAAGATACCGAAAGCAGTTTTCATTGCGCGCATGGCTTTAAAGCGAGCAACCTCAATCGATTTTTCTTTTGATCGGTATGAGATCACCATTGGGCTCAAGCTTTGAATGAAGAGAATAGACGTCAGAGTAAACGGCAGTAGTTCAATTGCATCTTTCAAACCAGCGCCTGTTTCTGGAATTGCACCGACATTCGCTACATCCCATTTTTCGATCATCATGACGCCAAGTAATGCAACGGTACAAAGTTTAATCAGTACAAGACCAGTACTGACCTTAAACAAAATCTTTTCACCACGAGATGCAATAGCGACCAGCGCGCACACTAAAGCCAGACCATATAGCGGGTTTTCAGACAATAAACCTTCCGTGATGCCAAAACTATGTAGGAAAGATGCCGAGTCATTGTTGATAGCTGTTGAGTAAACAAAGACCCAAATCACCAACATGATGAAGTAGAGCACACCTAATAACGCCCCCCATTTGTTACCAAGGTAACCGGAAATGACGCCAGCGTAATCTTGGCACTTTGGTGAACTTGAGAGAGTGTTGATGAAAAGGCGTTGGAACAAGTACATCGCTGGGTAGCCGATCACGGCAGAGGCCAAGAATACCCAAAGGCCCAGTACGCCTACTTTTACTGGTAAAAAGACAATACCGGCACCGATTGCCATGCCGATACTCATGATCACCCATCCCCAGTCTGTGCTATCAAACTTGATCGCGGCTTTCCACTCGTCTAGGGCCATGCCTGCTTTTACGTGCGGTGGCTCTTTACCGATGGGTAAGGTTTGTGTAGGTGCTGTCACGCTCATTTTATTGTTTCTCTTGTTAGTATGAATTTTTCTCAAATTTAATTGAGAAAATGTATATCACCAATTCTTTTGTGGAAAATTCAGATAAATTTGAGATCTTGGCGAGGAAGTTCAAATAAATTGGAGTTTTTAACGAATTTTGTGATCTGATCTAGTTGTTTGATTCATATTTAATTGAAAAAATAACGCTAATACGGAAGTTAAATTAGAAACTTCTTAATAAAAAATAAAATTTATGTGAGGATTTAAAAATGAAAAAATTGATTTCATCTGAACACGCGCCTGCTGCTATCGGACCTTATTCACATGGCACTAGCTATGGCGATTTGATTTTTACTTCTGGCCAATTACCCGTTGATAAGGCAACAGGAAAAGTCGTTGAAGGCGGCATCAGTGCACAAAGTCATCAATCTCTTACTAACTTGAAGCACGTTTTAGAGGCTGGTGGTGGCAGTATCGATACTGTTTTAAAAACAACGTGTTACCTATCGAATATTAATGACTTTGCCGAGTTTAACAAGGTCTACGCAGAGTTTTTCCAACAAGATTGTCCGGCACGCAGTTGCTTCGCAGTGAAAGATTTACCTCTTGGCGTGTTAATTGAAGTCGAAGCGATTGCTCATAAAAAGTAATACGGAGAACAGAGCATGAACCAGCAATGGACACAATATATCCAAATCATTAAGCAAGTCGTGAAACCTGCATTAGGATGTACAGAACCCATTGCTGCTGCGTACGCGGCAGCAGTTGCTAGAAAAGAGTTGGGCGCATCCGATATTGATGCGATAGAGGTGCGTGTTTCAGACAACCTATTTAAAAACTCGATGGGTGTTTTCGTACCCGGAACGGGCAAGATAGGCCTCAAAATTGCCGCCTCAGTTGGTGCATTAGCCGGTGACCCAACAGCAGAACTGGAAGTGTTGGCTCGGATTAATGAGCAGGATGTCGCTGCTGCGCAACAATTGATAGATGAAGAGCGAGTAACCATAGCGCGTATGGATACGCAAGAATTCATTTATTGCAACGTAACGCTCACCTCTGGTGACGATGTTGTTTCGGTCACGATCAGTGGCGGTCACACCAACATTCTTCAGATCATGCGTAATGGCGACGTGATTTTTGATGCCCCATCACAGCAACGCGTTGCGACCGCTTCCGTTTGTGAAGGTGTGGATATTTCGATCAAACAAATCTATGAGTTTGCCACTCAAGCGCCTTTTGAAGAGATCAAGTTCATTCTCCAAGCTGCAGAGCTTAATACCTTGTTGGCTCAAGAGGGTATCGACCGAGGTTACGGCCTAGAAATTGGACGCACGCTAAAAGGCAACATCGAGCAAGGCTTATTGGGCAATGACTTAATGAGTCGCATACAGATGATGACATCCGCGGCGTCTGATGCTCGCATGGGAGGGGCGACGTTGCCAGCCATGAGCAATTTCGGCAGTGGTAACCAAGGTATCGCTGCCACAATGCCAGTTGTAGTTGCCGCAGAAGCATTTCAAAACGACGAAGAACAGCTGGCTCGCGCGTTGATCATGAGTCATTTAGGGGCTATTTACATCAAATCTTATTACCCACCGTTATCCGCATTTTGTGGCAACACTGTTACCAGTGCGGCGGCATCTATGGCGCTGGTGTATTTAGCTGGTGGTACATTCGAGCAATCATGCTACGCCATTCAAAACGTCATCAGCGACAGTTCAGGTATGGTGTGCGATGGTGCGAAGTCCTCTTGTGCGATGAAAGTGTGTACTTCATCGACAACGGCGGTGCGCTCATATTTGATGGCGATGGGTAACCACAGTGTTAAGAATCAAGGTATAGTAGGCGAAGAAGTTGAGCAAACGATAAGAAATGTTGGCTCAATGGTTCGTTTCGGTATGCCGTATACTGACAAATCTATTATCGATATTATGTCGGCCTAACCTCCAGTTTTTGCTAAGGGAAGTAACATTGCTACTAAAGAAACTCACCAAGAGTGATCTCGATATTTTGAACTCTATGAAAAACGTCGTGGATGGCATTGCACGTATGTATGGTGAACACACTGAAGTGGTTCTCCACAGCTTAGATGCCGAAGCGCCGGAAATCATCAAAATCGCAAATGGGCACGTGACGGAACGCAGTGAAGGTGCCCCAATTACCAACTTAGCGAGAATGAAGTTAAGAGAGGGCAAGGACGTTTCTGATTCGTACTTGACGAAAACGTCGAACGGAAAGACCTTGCACTCCATTACGACAATTGTCAGAAATCCAAAAAACAAACCGATTGGTTTGCTGTGTATCAACGTGGATATGGATGCACCGATGCAGGCATTTTTAAAGGCAATGCTGCCTCAGCAACACACCGAGTGTTGTGTTGGTGGCGCTCGATCACCAGAAACGTTTGCGCGTAATATCGATGAAACCATCATCAGCACGATAGAAACCGTACAAACAGAAGTGTGGGAAAATGAAGCCATTGCGCCTTCTAAACGTAACCGTGAACTGGTGACGCGACTGCACGGCTTAGGCATTTTTAAATACAAAGATGCTGTTTTAATGGTTGCAAACCATCTTGGCATCTCGCGCGATACCATCTACTTGTACTTACGAGAGCTTGGTAACGACTAAACGGGGGCTCTGAATAGATTAAGTAAGTTGCTCTAGCTCAGTGATGTTGTCGAGCGCTTCTTGGTTGGTTTTGCCACACACAACCGGACACGGTTTAAAATCGTGACAAACGTTAGGGCGCTCAGGCTTACCAAACAGCTTACACAAATTATCATCGTTGAGTTGTACGCAACGAACACCTGCTGGTTTGCCCTTGGGCATTCCAGGTATCGGTGAAGAGATACTTGGCGCAATACAGCAAGCTCCGCATCCTAATCGACAATCCATAATGTAAACCTCTTAAAAATTGAGGGGGCAATTATGGTCATTTTGACGTGGATTGGAAGAGTCGCCTAAGAAAAAATAAAAAGGAGCACTCAATAGAGTGCTCCTTTTGGCTTCTAAACCGTTGTGATCATCTCAAGAAGCGGTTGTAAACAAACAGCAGAATAAATGCGCCTAGCGTTGCGGTGATGATGCTACCGATATTTACGCCAGTTGCCCCGCCGAAACCCAGAATACCGCCAAGAAAGCCGCCGACAAACGCCCCAGCAATACCGAGTAGCATTGTCGCAATCCAGCCACCCCCATCTTTTCCTGGCATGAGCCATTTTGCGAGTGCACCGGCGATTAAGCCCAAAATAATCCAAGAAATAATACCCATGAAAACTCCTTAATGCCTTCTTGATCAATTGAGTAATGGAAACTCGTTTAAGGATAGAACAGTAAAGCGAAAGTAGTTGAATATCTCTACTGTTATGTGTGAATGATTCGAGATCTTCTCAAAACTTGAACTTTTGCGTCGAGAGGGGTATAAATCGCCCCCTAAATTCCCTTGGTGAGACCTGAAGTATGAGCACTCCATTTTGGCAAAGTAAATCGTTAGAGCAGATGACAGAAGAGGAATGGGAATCTCTCTGTGATGGTTGTGGTAAATGTTGCCTGCATAAGCTAATGGACGAAGATACCGACGAAATCTATTACACCAATGTGGCCTGTAGCTGGCTAAATAGCAAAACGTGTTCTTGTAAGGATTACCCAAATCGTTTTACTTCGGGTGAAGAGTGCACCAAGCTGACGCGCGAAGACATCGACGATTTTACTTGGCTGCCGCATACGTGCGCTTATCGCCTGTTGGCTGAAAAGCAGCCTTTACCAGAATGGCATCCGTTGATTACGGGCTCGAAATCTGCGATGCACGCGGCGGGCGAAAGTGTCCGCAATAAAGTGGTATACGAGATTGATGTGGTGGATTGGGAAGACCACATTCTGAATCACCCCAGTCGCCCGTAGTTAAATGTAAACAAGCCTTTCATCTAATAATGAAAGGCTTGTTTGTTATTGGGTTTCTCAACTTTGACGCCTAACTAACGAAATGCTGCTCAGTTTATTATTTAGTGTTGTAAACTTAGGTATATAATTTCAAGGCTTTACACTTCTATTTTTGGTCGTTTTGATCAGAATTGTTCCCTAAGAGGTAAACATGACGTTTCATTTCCCCCAGAAAATACGCCTGACATCTTGGGTGGCATTATTCACGCTCATCCTCGGTATGATGGCCCCTATGGTCATCAATGCGAAAGATATTCAGGATACGCCAGAGCCCTCTGCTGCCGAAACTTCTATTGATAACTTGAATCGAGAAATTGTGGATTTATCCCAAGGTCTCTCGCAAGCGAGTGGTGATGAGCGCGACGCGCTTCAACTACAGCTGTTCCAAAAAAATGAAGAGTTAAGAAGTCAGTTAGCATCAGCGATTGAACGTGAAACTATCCCTCGTGACAAATTGATCTCCTTGGTTAAAAAGCAGGAAAAATACTCTGAGGACGCCACGAACTATCTGTCGGAAAAAATAAAGAAAGTCGTTGAAGATTTAAATAAAGCCAAGGATGAAGAGAAACTTGCTCTTGTTAATGATTACCGAGAGTTACAGCATTACCTCGATGTCAGCTTCGATTCAAGTTGGCAAAACCTTGCTTGGCTGAAAGAGTTAGGGGCTCAAAATGAGCGCGCAGAAGCGGAACTAAAGGATAAAGTTGATAAACGTATGCGTTTGCTGTCTGCCTCAATTGAGTACTTGAGCCAGCAAAGTGAAATCATCGGCTCTCAACTTTCGTCAAGCCCTGAATCGGAAAAAGCGTCACTGCAGCTAAGTCAGCTTATTACTAAACAAAGACTGAATATTGCGACGGAAAGCCTACGCAATTTAATTTCGATTGGCGATAAAGTCGGTTTAGAAACGTCCGAATACAAACGCCAAATTTTCGAAGTGACAGGGAATATCACCCACGACTTGCTGAATACCAAAGTAGTGTGGTCAATACTGAGCCATTGGTCCAACTCTGCACTAGACTGGTTTGCCGAAAATGCGCCGCAGCACATTTTCCAGTTGTTTGTATTTGCGCTGATTTTATTGATAGCTCGTGGGCTTGCGAAGTTAACGCGCAAAGTGGTCAGCAAGGCGGTTTCATCGAAAAACTTAAAACTCTCACACTTGATGCAGGACTTCTTTATCTCAATGTCCGGCAAATTCGTGTGGGTGATTGGTATCATGGTGGGCCTATCTCAGCTCGGATTGAACCTAGCACCGATCCTAACCGGTTTTGGTATTGCTGGTGTGATTATCGGCTTCGCCTTACAAGACACCTTGTCCAACTTCGCGGCGGGTATGATGTTGCTTATTTACCGCCCATTTGATGTTGGTGACTTTGTGTATGCTGGTGGCGTGGATGGTAAGGTAAGCCATATGAGCTTGGTGAACACCACAATCCGTACGTTTGATAACCAAATTATTATTGTACCTAACAGTAAAATTTGGGGAGATGTCATTAAGAACGTCACACACGAGCGCATTCGCCGTGTGGATATGGTGTTTGGCATTGGCTATGCGGATGACTTGCTGAAAGCCGAGTCAGTGCTGTCTGATATCATTACTTCTCACCCTGCAGTACTTCGTACACCAGAGCCGATGATCAAAGTGCATACGTTAAACACATCATCTGTAGACTTTATTGTTCGTCCTTGGGTAAAAACTGATGATTATTGGGACGTGTATTGGGATGTAACAAAAGAAGTGAAACTGCGCTTTGACCGAGAAGGCATTTCGATTCCTTTCCCACAACAAGATGTGCATTTGCACATGGTAGAGAAGCAAGACGCGTAATCACAGCCACAACAGTACGAAAAGGCACTCTAGTAAAGAGTGCCTTTTTATTTGCATTAAGCGGTGTTTTTACAGTTCGTTAAAGAACGCCAATTTCGGTTCGCATTCTAACAAGTTGTCGATTTGGCTAATCAAAAGAGAAAAGTGTTCTGTTTTACCATGAAGATCGAACGCTTGTTGGTCTTTAAATTGCTCTTGAAAAACGAAGTGGCACGCATTGTCTTTATCTTGGAATAACTGATAACGAACACAACCTTCCTCATTGCGAGTGGGTTCAAGTGCTCGGGTGAGCACTGCTTTCAGTTCTTGTTCTTTTCCCGGTTGTGCCTGAAAGGTAGCAGTCAAGTGAATCATGATGTTTACTCTTTTTGTTATAGGTAACGCCCTTGGCGTTGTAAGAACTCAATTTTGTAACCATCAGGATCAGTCACAAAAAAGAACGTTGCCAAATGCTTTTGTTGGTGATCAAAAGCTTTGATGTCACCCGCTTCAATACCGAGAGATTTAATGCGTTTGTGAGTTTGTTCGATGTCTTCTACGCTGACAGCAAGGTGACCGTAGCCTGAGCCGTGAGTGTAAGGCTCAGTTTGATCGTGATTGTGTGTTAGCTCTAATTCAAAGCCAGTTTCTTCGTTAGCTAGATAGGTCAGAGAAAAACCATCAAAGATGTATTGGTCTTTGATTTCTAGCTCAAGTACGTCGCGGTAAAATTGTAGAGAACGGTCCAGATCGCTGACTCGGATCATGGTGTGAATCATTTTTGTCATGGGTACTCCTTGATAGTCCGCATAGGTTAGCGAGTTCAAAAGGAGTCTGGGTAGTACTCTAGTACGACAAATTAGAACATGCTCAATGGCTTACAACTCTGTTGCATAGCTTATGAAGGTTATTGGTAGGTTGGTCAGCGGTTGGTTGTTATTAAGTGTTTAGTTGTGTCAGTGCTTGACGAATCGTCTCTTTAGGCTGGCGAGCGTAAGTGAGACAGGCGCAGCGGAGTAGGGAGGCAAAGTTGTTTACTTCACCATTGTATTCGAGCGCTTCTTGATAGACCGTACTAATAAACTTAGGAACAGTCATGTTTTGAGCGTTAGCAATTTCCTCAAGAATCGTCCAAAAGCTCGCTTCAAGTTTTACACTTGTGGCGTGACCATCAATACGGATAGAGCGGGTGATGAACTGATAGTTGTCTTGGGGCTGCTTAGCAAATATTTCGCACATTTTCTTCATTCATATAATCAAAGACCTATAATTATTGAGGTTTATTGTTTAAAACGTCAACTATTTTCATGTATAAAAAAACGCTCCCTTACGAGAGCGTTTGAACATCACGAGTCGTGAAGTAAGTGCAAGCCGATTATTTGATTTGTTGCTTTAAGTACTCACCTAACTGAGAGTGGTGCATGATTTTTGATACCGGAAGGATAGTTTCTGCCGGCCCCCAAGCAAATACGTTGACTGGGGTATGCGTATGAGTACCCGTTCCCCATACTGTGTTTTGCTTTGTTGCATGTTCACGCGCTAGCAAGTTGCCACGGTCGTTGTAAGGAAAGAACGCATCAAAGTCATTGATTGTAGGAACGTTCTCTTCGCTTAAGTATTTGTGTCCAGCGAGTCGGTATGGATTTGGTTTACTTGCTAATACGCGTTCAGCTTGCTCAGGCGTAATCGAAAAATCGCTATTTGCGTTCACGATTTCCGCAAACTTCTCTGGTGTTTGAGCTTTCTTATCAAGCGCTTGGAATTCGCTGATCATGCCGTAGTAACTTTTCTTTTGGTTGTATAAACCATCAAGGATCTCGAACTGACCAAAGTTGAAGTTTGGCGCGTAATCTTGATTTTTGAATGCTTCGCCGTCGCGTTTTTGCGGTTTAGGCAAGTTTGCTGATGAGTAACTAAAGCCGAAAGAACCGGTCTCGTGGTCAGCGGTAACAATGATCAGTGTGTCATCACGGCCTTTTGCCCACTCATAAACCGAGTCTACCGCTTCGTCGAATTTGATCATTTCATGCAGCATCGTACCCGCATCGTTACTGTGGCCAGCCCAGTCAATTTGACCGCCTTCAACCATTAAGAAAAAGCCGTCTTTGTCTTTTGAAAGGATGTCGATCGCTTTGGTGGTCATTTCTTTCAGTGATGGCTGCGTACGTTTTGGATCGTTTTTGCTTTGACTGTAGGCAATACCATCGTTCATGCCCGAGTAAGCAAAAAGTCCAAGTAATTTGTCACCTTTAGCTTGTGTGAGCATATCGCGGCTGAAAGCCAGGTTGTAACCTTGGTCTTGCGCCTCAGTAAGCAAGTTGCGCTCATCTTTACGTTTCGACTTTAGGTAGACATTACCTTCAGTGAGCTTTTCAAGTTGCTCGTATGTCTCTCCCTTGTCGTTTGTCGACTTTGGAATCCAATGACGAAGTCCGCCAGACATCATCACGTCAACGCCAGTTTCTAGCATGTCCGCCGCAATACTGTTTTCTAGAGAACGGTGTGGTTGATGAGCGGCAAATGCGGCTGGCGTTGCATGAGTCATACGTGTATCAGAGACGAGACCCGTAGCCTTACCTTTGCTTTTGGCTTTTTCCAAAATGGTTTCAACGTGGTTGCCTTGGCTATCAATGCCAATGACTTCAGAAGCGGTAGGTATTCCTGTTGCTAGCATCGTTGCGGAGCACGCAGAGTCGACGACAATCGCGTCTTCTGGATTAGTCAGTGATGATCCAATCACACCTTCTTGAGCGAGTTTATACAAAGCGGTAGTTTCGCCTTGGTAAATCGAGTTAGGTGCGTGTTTGGCGTAGGTCTCTAGTAGACCAACTTGTTGAGGCCCCATGCCATCGCCGATCATCAAAATAACGTTTTTGATTTCGGCCGAGAGTGCATTAAAAGAGAGGGTTGATGCTGCCACTGCGGTAACGATTGGAGATACTAAGCGCTTCATTATATTTTCCTTGTTTATTAAAAGCGCTGGCATTAAAACAATGATTTATGACGATTTTGTGTCGGTAATAAAAGTTTAACTAAATTGTCGTCTTTGCTTGGGTTTGTAGAAAAAGTGAATCAACCTCTAACGTTTGTGAATTTAGAAAGAAGAAAGCCCACAAACGTGGGCTTGGATTACGCTTAGGAGTTGAAAGCATGGACTAAAGTTATCCATTCAGTGCCTTCACAAGAAACCTAGTTTAGGGAGCAATAAACGAGTATGCGTTCTAAGGTCATAAGAGCGGTCGAATTGAGGAGTATATAACCTACGTTTACGACATATCGTTCTTTGACGTATCAAATTATGGGCTGCAGTTAGTGATTTATTCAAATAGGATTTATTGTCGTAACGATTATTAGACCAACGCTAATATGATGCCACCGACAGTGAGGGCTGCAGAAAGGTATTGACCCGCAGAGTATGAGCCGTCTTCTTCTTCCTCGATTTTGTCAGGGTGATCCATGCCAAGTGCGCCATGTGTAAAGGATTCCACTTTTTCACCAACAGATTTATCTTCTGCTTCTACTCTCTTACTGTCGTGTTCGATTTGCTGCAGAGCGGCGAGGAGCGCTTTGCCCTCCGTAGACAGTGTCACCTTATTGTGTTCGACTTTTAGCGGCGAAGCGTTGCCTTCCTCTTGTGCAATACTTGTTTGCTTAGAGGCGACAGATTGTTTGGCATAGTTATTAACAGAAGTGCTTCCTACTGGATTCATCGAATACTCCTTGGAACATCGACACTCGGTCACTGAGTGCGGTAAAAAGCAGTTATATTACTATCGGCGGCAAAGTCTATTTCTGAAGCTATTTGGATAAAAACAGGTCTGCTTTTGCCGCTTCTGGTTTATATTCGTGATCATTAGCAAAAAATAGACCAGCAGGAAGCAGACCGTTGTCATTCTATGAACTCGGAGCAGTGTGATGCTACGCGCAACTAAAAGGCAGTAACTTAAATTGAAGACCAGCTACTTACATTGAAGGTCGCTATTGCGCTTAGTGAGGTGTTGATATGCCGCCATGCGGTGAGCATCTTGTACATACCGTACTGGTGGTGCAAGAACCTCTAACTGATAATCAGTATTATCAGCAAGCACATTATCTGTTGGGCTAATTACAACCACTTTTAAGCTCGGATTGCGGCTTAAGATGGATGCAGCCGTACCCAACCCTTGCTCGGTGTGAAACTTGCCCGCAACATGGAGAACCTGAGCGCCTGGGTTGTCGTCTAGGTAGCTAACGATAGATTCCGCCATAGTTTCATCCCAAGTAACTTGAGCTGCAAACTGTTTTTCCGTCTGCTCTGGCTTACCGTGATGCATGGATGCCATGAACTTTTCTTTGTACGGACTACTACCAGTGTTGATGGCTTGTGCAATGAACATCCGCTGATCATCATCGAGCTTGTTAATGTAATCTAGCCCTTGTCGACCAATACATCGGACAATGCCCTTTGGTGCATTCGCTGCAATCACCGGGAGATTTTTCTGCTTAGCAAACTCAACGAGAGGGCGATAGTCGCTCTCATAATTGGGCCAAGCATTGGCTTGTTTCATCAAGTACTGTTCACCGATTTCCCCACGCAGGTAAGCGTCAACAACAGGTTGTTTGTCGCGGGTAAATTGTTCCATTGATAACGCGAGTGGGCGGCCATAAGATGAAAGTTGTTTGAGCATATCGGTTTGAAAGCGATGAACGCCAGCATGTGTGTGCCATTCACCAATAAGAATGACATCTGCTTGTTGCAGCTCTTTTGGTAGTTCGCTTAGAGCGATGTGCTCGCCAGAAGGGGTGTAAAGTTGGTAGTCGTAAAAAGTAGTGACTTCCGCAGAGGTAGGGTGAGAGTTGGTTGATGGAACAGAAGAACAACCAGTAAGTAAGCCAGCAAAGAGCAAGCTTAAAATAGAAAAGCGCATTGAAAAGCCTCCAAAAATGTCCGGATGATATTAATGGAGGCTGAGCAATGAATCAATATAAATGATAACTATTTGCGTTTGTTGCCTGCCACTATTATTACTGAGTGGACTTTTTGCGATATACGCGTAGCATAAAATCAGCCTCACATTGATAGAGTGTAGCGGACTTCAACTCTTCACGAAGTGCATCGGTTGCTTTCCATGCGAATGGCGTCATTTGCAATAAATCGAATGCGGCCCCGTCCTTCAAATTCATAACATAGTTAAGATGTTGTTGATGCTCTAATTCATATCCTTCAATATGTTCTGGCTCTTCACTGTGAAGACGAACATCTTGATAAATGCGTTCACGTAGTTGATATAAGTGACTGCTTGCAGGTGTCACCGTGATGACCACACCGTTCTCTTTTACAACGCGCTGAAGCTCTTCTGCCTTGCAAGGGGCATAAATGCGCAAAATAGCATCTAAGGATTCATTCGCGAAAGGAAGCCGATGGCTAGAAGCGACGCTAAAGTGACACTGTGTGTAGCGCTTCGCCGCATAACGAATCGCAACTTTTGAAATGTCCAATCCATATATCGTCGCATCGTCCGTTTGCGTTTGTATCGTTTTCTGCACTTGATCCGTGTAGTAACCCTCGCCGCAACCAATATCTAATAATTGATGATCGGTTCCCTCTGTGTATTTCGCACACAGGTGCGCAACCTCTTGGCGCATTGGGTTGTAGTAATTCCCCTCAAGGAATCGACGACGAGCTTGCATCATCTCTTTATTGTCACCAGGATCTTTAGAACGTTTGTGGTGCGCTGGCATCAAGTTAACGTAGCCTTCTTTTGCTAAGTCAAACTGATGATTGTTTTCGCACTTAAACGTTTTTTCATTTAACGCTAGAGCTTGGTGGCATAAAGGGCATTGATAGTTCATGACGATCTCGAACAGAAAGTAGGGCGGCAAATTCTATCAAAAAGCGTGGTCTCAAGTGAAACAAAAAGAGCCGATGGAATCGGCTCATATTCAGTATTAGTGGAAGAAGTCGACTTGCTCTTTCAAGTTCCGAGCTTGTTGTTGCAGTTCAATGGCACTTTGCGAGGTTTTCGCGCTGGTGTCGCGGCTTTCTCGGTTTAGCTCACTGATAGAATGGGCGTTTGCAGCAATTTCTTGGGATACTTGCGCTTGCTCTTCTGAGGTCGCAGCAATGGCGTCGGCTTGAGACGCTATCGACTGGACTTGTACTGCGATAGCTTCTAATGCTGTACCCGCGTCTTGTGCTTTGTCTAAGACCTGATTGGCACTGCGTTGGCTGTCAGTCATCATATTAACTGCATTATGAGTAGAGCCTTTTAGCTTCTCAATAATTTCAACTACATCCTGAACTGAGCTTTGTGTACGGTGCGCAAGTGTGCGCACTTCATCTGCTACAACTGCGAAGCCACGACCTTGCTCACCTGCTCGTGCGGCTTCAATGGCTGCATTCAACGCAAGTAGGTTGGTTTGCTCTGCAATCTCATCAATCATCTTCGTGACGGTTTGAATACTCTCACTATCGCGATTGACTTGCTCGATAGCCGCTGCTGATTGATCTAACTGATCGTTGAGTTGAGCAACATCGATACATACGCCTTCAACAATCGCGAGACCAGATTGACTATCGGTATTCGCTGAGCGTACGTTTTCCGCAATACTTTCGACTTGTTGGGCAACCGATTGAGCAGAAGAGGCCATCTCTTCGATTGCTGTTACCACTTGTTCTACTTCTTCTTGTTGGCGGTCAGCTTGCGTTAAATTGCTATGGGCATCATTGGCAACGCTGGTGGAGTTGCTCTCTACTAAGTCGCTTGTGGAACGGATCTTACCAACAAGTTCATTGAGTTGACTTGCCATGCTGGCGACACCCGTATTCAGGTTCGTAATTTCATTTTTTGATGCCTTACGAGACGATGGGACGTTCAAGTTGACCTCGCCGCCCGCCAAGCGAGTCATATAGGAGTTTAGAACGGTCAGAGGTTGTAAGCTGCGATTCAAGAAAAGTGTCAGTACAACAAAAGTAATGATTGCCGCTACCGAAGAAATGATGGCGATAAGTTTGAGTAGTGTATCACTGCCTTTGGTTACTTCTTTGATGAACGTACCACCCAGTAGTTTCCAGTTCCAGCCTGGTACTTCGGTAAACACTAAGTACTTTTCGCCGACTGTTGAGCCGAATTGGTAAGGGTAGAGAATTAATCCGCTCTTTTGTTCAAAAATTTTATGGAAAGGCTTGTTACCCTCGTAGTCACGAACTTCTGTGATTGAAGGGTCGGTTGCACTTTTGGTCGGATGGAGTAGGTACTTACCAAGATTGTTGTCGTCGTTGTCGACAATGATGGTATAGCCAGTATCGCCCCATTTAATCTCTTCTAGCGCATCGAATAGCGTTTGTGTTGCTTGATCTACGGGCAAACCAATAAACGATAACCCTGCAACTTTTCCTGTAGCATCTTTAATTGGAGAGTAATAGGTAATGTAGCGTTCGCCGTACAACTTTATTTGAGCGTAATATGGCTGACCAGCTTTTAGTTGCTGATAACCTGGGTGGTCGAGACCTAGCGTGGTTCCCACTGCTCGTTGACCTTGAGGATCTTTTAGTGAGGTAGATACACGGATAAAGTCATCTCCCAAAGGCGCGAATAAAGTCGCGATAGCACCGGTATCACGTGTGAAGCTATCGACCAGCTTTGTGTCGTTAATTAAGCTTTCACTGTATTGAGTGATGTTTGGTATTTCATGACCCATGAAATCAACGGTATAGTTTTCGACATAAACACCGGCAAGGTAACCATTACGAAAAGTGGACTCGAGCACTTTAGCGGTATGCAGATAAGCATCGAATTGGCCAGCAATGGTTTTAGCCATCGACTCTACTTTAGATTGGTGCTCTTTAAGGGTGCTTTCCAATAGAACATCGGAAGCGTTACGGTAAACAAGCGCAGCAATACTGCTGAAAGCAATGAATAGACACAAAGTGATAACCAGCTTTAACTGGAATCCGACACTTTGATTTCGGTATCTCTCTAACATAGATCAGTTCCTGATATTTTTATTATTTATGAGTTTTGTATCGGCATGCTATCGGTTTATATGATCGAATTTTTTGATATTTATTAATGAAATAGTCAAAAGTGACTAATAACCAATAAGTTAGTTGAGAGAGGACCATCTAAGTGGGGCTTTTATTACAAAAAAGGCCGGGTATCCCCGACCTTTGAGCTGGTTACAACTACTGCACTGAAATTACAGTGACAAGTTCATGAGTCTCACCTGGCTGGAGCGTTTTACCTTGCTCGATACTTGGAGCGTGAACAGTAGACTCAACACACAGCATGGTTTGGTAACCATCGTCAGCCATATCTGCCATACCTTGTGCACCTTCTGCCCAAGGGTTCCAAAGTACCGCGGAGTTATGACCATGGTTTTCCACGCTTAATGTACGATTCAGTTCCGGATCTTTTACCAAAATTTTCGCTTCTGGTTGCGTGTAAACGCGATCAATGGTGTCAGTGAGTTGCAGAACATCACCACCTTGGCATACCGCATCAGCCTTCAAGCTATCAATGTACTCGGCACCCATGCCTGTCGTTTGTGCTTGCTTAATGTCTCCAACGTTTAGGTAAGTATGTAACGCGCCAGAGAAGGTCCAAGCTTCGTCATCGATGTTCATGACTTTGAGTGTCACTTTTAGCTCATCGCCAACTTCAACCACCAAACGAGCGTCAAACATATGTGGCCAAATATCGTGGATTTCTTCTGTCGGGAACAGAGCAAGTTCAACAATCACGCCGTTATCGTTCTCGCGATGTTCAACCAGCTCCCATTCAGCAGTACGTGCGAAACCATGAGCCGGTGCTGCAATACGCCCAAACCATGGCCAGCAAACGGGAATGCCGCCTCGCAGGGCTTTTTTCCCGTCGAAAATCGCCTTCTCGCTCATCCAAATCAAATCTTCATGACCAGCAGGAGTGAACGAAACAACGTGACCACCATGTAAGGAGATGCCTGCTGTCGCTTTCTCATGAATAACACGTACTACTTTGACCTGATCAATTTCAACGACAGTAACGTTATCAGATAACACGGTTAGAGCTGGGAGAGTTTTTAAATCCATGTGCTGTTTCCTATCATTGGGGAAAATAGGGTTTCGACATCCGTCGCAAATACAATGCAACAGCGCCGAGGTATTCT
Organism: Vibrio sp. T13N; assembly: GCF_032970445.1. Taxonomy (NCBI): domain Bacteria; kingdom Pseudomonadati; phylum Pseudomonadota; class Gammaproteobacteria; order Vibrionales; family Vibrionaceae; genus Vibrio; species Vibrio sp. T13N. The sequence continues at coordinate 303,002 of NZ_JAWJYE010000004.1, read as the reverse complement.
CTCAAATTCCAGATACAAAAAAGGCGACTCTAGAGCCGCCTTTTCTTTAACGAAGTTATTCGCTAATTGCTAACTATCTAATTACTTAGAGATGTGAGCGATTAGGTCTAGAACTTTGTTTGAGTAACCGATTTCGTTGTCGTACCAAGATACAACTTTAACGAAGTTATCAGTTAGAGCGATACCAGCTTTAGCATCGAATACAGAAGTTTGAACTTCACCGATGAAGTCTTGAGATACTACTGCATCTTCAGTGTAACCTAGAACACCTTTTAGCTCGCCTTCAGAAGCTTCTTTCATTGCTGCACAGATAGCTTCGTAAGATGCGCCTTCTTTTAGGTTAACTGTTAGGTCAACTACAGAAACGTTAGCTGTCGGTACGCGGAAAGCCATACCAGTTAGTTTGCCGTTTAGTTCTGGAAGAACAACGCCTACAGCTTTAGCAGCACCAGTTGAAGATGGGATGATGTTCTGAGAAGCACCACGACCACCGCGCCAGTCTTTAGCAGAAGGACCGTCTACAGTTTTTTGAGTTGCTGTAGTAGCGTGAACTGTAGTCATAAGACCAGATTCGATACCGAACTTGTCGTTAAGAACTTTAGCGATAGGCGCTAGACAGTTAGTAGTACAAGAAGCGTTAGAAACGATGTCTTGACCAGCGTAAGTCGCGTGGTTAACGCCCATTACGAACATTGGAGTAGCGTCTTTTGAAGGACCAGTTAGAACAACTTTCTTCGCGCCAGCTTCGATGTGCTTACGTGCAGTCTCGTCAGTTAGGAAAAGACCAGTTGCTTCTGCAACAACGTCAACACCGATTTCGTCCCACTTAAGGTCCGCTGGGTTGCGCTCTGCAGTAACACGTACAGTTTTACCGTTAACGATTAGGTTACCGCCTTCAACTTCAACAGTACCGTTGAAACGGCCGTGAGTTGAGTCGTACTTAAGCATATATGCCATGTAATCTACGTCGATAAGGTCGTTGATACCTACAACTTCGATGTCAGCACGCTCTTGCGCTGCACGGAATACGAAACGACCGATACGGCCAAAACCGTTAATACCTACTTTGATAGTCATTATAGTTGCTCCACAACTTAATTTCTGATTAAAGATAACTGGTAGTAAAATTACAGAATCCAGTAAACATCTGCAAGTGATAATCGGACTTAACTTGTTTAAAGTCAAAAAAAAGCGACGCTTTTTTTAACAATTCTTCGCAAATGTTCGTTTTTTAAACTTTTAACTGATTCTTCTGTAGTCCAGTTGGCGTAATATAACTGGTGAGATAAGTGCTCTTATCAAATTAATTACGCATGGTGTCCTGGTGAGAAAGTATGTGCTACAACTGTTAAGAGAAGCAAGTTTTTTGCTAAAAAAGTCAATACCAAAAACAGTAAAGAAGGAGCAGAAAGTCGTGGAACAAAACGGGAAAAAAGTGGCGAAGTCAGATGAGCAGTGGCGTGAGCAACTTTCTGAAGAAGAGTTTCGTGTCTGCCGAGAGCAAGGTACAGAACCGCCTTTCAGCGGTAAACTACTGCATAATAAAGAGACGGGTGTTTATGCTTGTACCTGTTGCAATGCCCCTCTCTTTGTCTCTGATAACAAGTATGACTCTGGCTGTGGTTGGCCAAGTTTTGATGCGCCCATCAATGATCAAGCGGTGCGCTATTTAGAAGATCTGAGTCACGGAATGGTACGTACAGAGATTCGTTGTGCCACATGTGATAGCCATCTAGGGCACGTTTTTGAAGATGGCCCACAGACCACGGGTGAGCGTTTTTGTGTTAATTCAGTGTCGTTAATTTTCAACAAATCAGAACAATAACGACAAAATTGTGCTCGATAGTGTTTTATCCTTTCAATACGATTTGTTGTAAGTAGAAAACAGAGTGTAGTTTGACCCAAAGAAAAACTCCCGCCAATTGCGGGAGTTTTTTCGTTTATATCTCTTTGGGTATCATTGCTGGAGAGTAGTTTCCTCTCTCTATGGCTTTTGCCACCGATTCAGCTAATTCATCTAGCTGCTGATATTGCTCTGCATGACTAAAATTAAACATACGCTTGAGCTGCTTTTCATCAGCAAGCGGGACGTCGAATCTTTTTGCAACCATTGCCCACAGATACGCGCGCTCTTTTTCTCCAAGCCCTTGATGAATGCTTGCCATTGATTTGAGAATGATCGGATTAAGGTTGTCTTCATCCGATAAAGACAACGCTTTATTCAGCAGTATTAACGTTTTCTTGGCATCTCGATTAGTATAGAAAGTAGCTAATGCATATTGCATCTCAGCAGTATTTAACTTGGGTGAGCCTTCCATTTGTAAAAATGCGCGACGAGCTTGGATGTCACCCGTTTGAGACCACAAAAAATACAAAGTAGCCGGGTCTTCTGAGCCTTTTAACTCGTTTACGATGCGTTCTAGCTCATCAATACTGTGTACCAAAGCGTTAAAACGCTGTCTCTTGAGAGCACTTTGATCAATAGGTGTGATCTGAGAGGCGAGTTCTAAGCATTTTCTATATTCAGCGACCAGACCGTATTCGATGATTTGGTTGGCTTCTGATGGTTTTTTCAATTGCTCAAACCGATGCCATACTAAATTTGTTCTGGGAACTCGACATTGCCCGTCATCCATATTGAGCTGTTTGCAGCGCAGCTCTGGTGTTTTTTGGCACAACTCTTCGGTTGTCACGTTACCTTCGAAACAGCCCGTTAGTGCGAGACTTGTGAGGCTGAGAAGTAACCAGTGTGTTCTTTTCATGGCTTTGCTTGTGATCCGTTACACCAATTCATTTTCGTATTCTTGACTCAGTTTCTTAACCCGTTATGTTCTGTAAATAGAATGTAATAAGAAGGTACATTATGGACGCAGAACAACTATTACAAGCGATGACTCCAGAAGTTTATGATCGCTTAGTCTATGCAGTAGAAACGGGAAGATGGCCTGAGGGTACAACACTTTCTAAAGAGCAGCGAGATTCGTGTATGCAAGCTGTGATGTTGTATCAATCAAAACATAATACTGATGCGCAGCATATGACGGTTGCAGCCGGCGGTGAAATCAGCTTTAAATCGAAGCAAGAACTTAAAAAACAATTTAGCGGAGAAGAGAGCGACATTGTTCGTGTCAATCCGAACATTGATTAAGTGAACCTTTGATTTTTATAGGGTTCCCTTTACCGCTACTACTTTGACTTTAAAAGAAAAAAGCCCAATCTCTATTGGGCTTTTTAGATCGTAGTAAGCTTGAATTTACAGGCTCATCTCACCACGCAGTACTTGCTGCATTCTCTCTTTCACTTCTTCGTAAGAAAGGTTTTGGCTTAGAAGGTAATGCAGTTTTGCTAGTGCCGCTTCTGGCGTCATGTCAAAGCCGCTGATAACTCCAGAGTCTGCCAGTGCACAACCCGTGGCGTAGCCGCCCATATTCACTTTGCCTGCCAAACATTGAGTTAGGTTTACGACAATAACGCCGCGCTCAGAGGCCTCTTTAAGGTGACCCAGTAGCTCAGGGTTTTGAGGCGCGTTGCCCACACCAAAAGTCAACAGAATCATCGCATTTACAGGCTGACGAAGCGTATTACGAATAACTTCATGTGATATACCAGGATACATAGTGATCACGCCGATTGGCTGTGGTGTAATGTTGTGAACCTTAAATTCACCTTCTGGTTGTGCACCAACGGTTACGCTGTTACTTACTTGAATATTGATCCCAGCTTCCAGTAGTGGAGGAAGGTTTGGTGAAGTAAAGGCATTAAAACCGTCAGCATGAGATTTTGTGCTGCGGTTACCACGCATCAACTGATTATTGAAGAACAAAGTCACTTCGTTGATCGGGTAGTTTGCGGCAATATGCAGAGCATTCAATAGGTTTGCTTGACCGTCAGAACGCAGCTCCGCAAGAGGGATCTGTGAACCCGTAACAATCACTGGCTTGCCAAGGTTTTCAAGCATGAAAGACAATGCAGATGCTGTGTATGCCATGGTGTCAGTACCATGTAGGATGACGAAACCATCGTATTTGTCATAGTTGTCACGAATATCATCCGCAATCTGCTGCCAGTCGGCAGGCGTCATATCTGATGAGTCAATCAGAGGATCGTATTCGTGGATAGTGTAATCCGGCATTTCAGGACGGTGAAACTCTGGCATGCTTGCTAGTTGCTTTTCCATAAAGCCAGCAACAGGCACATAGCCGTGATCCGATTTTTGCATTCCGATGGTGCCACCGGTGTAAGCGATGTAGATGTGTTTTCTAGTCATCGTTTTTTCTTTCATGTAGGGGAACAGAGGCGGGGATTATATACCTAAATAACCTTGAGATGCGAGGCTATGCGCACAGCATCGGAAAGTCATCTGAGGAGATGTTGAGCGTAATAAAAAGGGCACCTCAAGTAGAGATACCCTTTGTAATATTAATGAAAAAGCTACTGCACTTGGCAGTTCAAACAAAATGCGTATTGACCTTTAGGATCGTTAAAGCTTTGTAGCAAGCTTGCGTCTTGTTCAAACTGTTGAGCTACGGGTTGAAGACTTTTTGGTAGCAAGCTGGTTGCATCAATACCTAGAGAGACTTTCACCTGTTTCATGAACTCTTGTAAAAATAGTTCAGTGGGAGAAAGCGGTTCTTCTACCCAGTAAATGCCGTAATCGGTCACATTCGCCAGTTTCGCCGCTAGTTCTACGGCATCATCAAAGTCACCCATTTGGTCAACAAGACCAAAGGATAGGGCGTCTTGTCCTGTCCAAACTCGACCTTGAGCGACGTTGTCGACTTCCTCTAGAGACATATCGCGATTCTCGCCAACCAAAGAAATAAAGCGCTTATAACCGTGCTCGATACCTAATTGGAATACTTGAGACGCGCCGTCAGAAAGGCCAGTGGTAATACCGTCACCAGAGAACGGCGATGTGCCAACGCCATCAGTATTAATGCCTAACTTGCTAAAGCCTTTTTCAAACGTGGTGATGACACTAAAAATACCAATGGAACCCGTCAGTGTTGTTGGCTGAGCAACGATCTTGTCTGCGCTCATTGAAATCCAATAACCACCAGAAGCGGCTAAACTCGACATGGATACAACAACTGGCTTGCCTGCTTGTTTCAGTGCTTCTACTTCGTTGCGAATCACTTCAGAGGCAAAGGCACTACCCCCAGGGCTATCTACTCGCAACACGACCGCTTTCACCTTTTCATCATTGCGTGCTTGACGCAACAAGCTTGCGACGGTGTCACCTCCGACAGTACCACGAGGTTGTTGACCATCCATAATCGCGCCACTGGCTAGAACAACGGCGATATCGTGCTGAGGTAGTGTGTAATCAGGGCGAATCGTTGCAAGGTAGTCGTAGTAACCAATCGCGTTGTAGCTGTCTTTGCCGTCACTACCAAACTGCTTTGCAAATAGAGTGCGAATGTCTTGGCGTGTCGCGAGTTCATCAACCAAGCCCAGTTTAACCGCGAGCTGAGCAAGATCACCGTCCACTGACTTCATTTCGTCAATCAGCTCATCCATGGTTGGGTTAAGCACTTTCGCATCAATATTTCGGTTTGTTGTTACGTCATCAACAAAAGCACTCCACAATTGAGTAACCCAACGTGTTGCAGACTCTTTCGCCGCATCGGACATGTCATCACGAATAAACGGTTCGATAGCGGATTTATAAGTACCTACGCGAAAAACATGAGTAGAAACATCAAGCTTTTCCAATAACGTTTTATAGTACATTGAATAGGCACTGTAACCTTTAATCAATACGCCGCCATCAGGTGCCAGGTAAACTTTATCAGCGTAACTTGCCAAGTAATATTGGCTTTGGTTGTAAAAATCACCTACGGCGTAAACGGGTTTACCTGACGCTTTAAATTCGTTCAACGCTTTCGCGATGTAACGTAATTTCGTGAGATTTGTTTCTGGCATGTCTCGCAGTGCTAGCACTAATCCAGACACTTTAGGATCGTCTTTCGCGTAGCGAATAGTATCAACGATATCGAAAAGGACGTTTTCTTTCGGTAACTCATTGCCCAAAAGGGAGCCAGCAAAAGAGTCCATTGGGTTTACATAACGTCTTTGTTCGACAATCGGACCTGAAAGGTTCATCACCAATGCCGACTCTTTTTCGACGACGGGTTGACCGTCTCCGGTATAAGTAAAAGCAAAGTAGAAAACGGCAATCATCAGCAAGAAGATCAGGTTTGCCAGTGCGAGTCTGATAAAGGTGATGCTCTTCCATATCCCTTTAAATATCAAACCAATAAATTTGAAGAGTTTTTTCATCTTGTCTCCATAACGAGATAGTTACGCCGAGTCTAACAAAGTATGGGTTCTTATCTCTAAGATCTCAAAAGATAACATTTTTTTAGCTTATCACGACCACTCAACAATTGGCATATTTTCACGCGAGATTGATCGGTGTTACAAAAATGTAAACGCTTGTTTGATTTTTTGGTTGAGCGGGCTTAATCTGGTCAGACCATGATAATAACAATGGATGTTAAGTGATGTCTGCCATGTACCCAAACCTATTAAAGCCACTGGATCTCGGTTTTACACAATTACGAAACCGAGTCCTGATGGGATCAATGCACACGGGCTTAGAAGAGCACAAAGAAGGATTACAGAAGCTCGCGGCTTTCTATGAAGAACGCGTGAAAGGCGGTGTTGGACTGATTGTAACCGGAGGTTTTTCTCCGAACTTACGCGGTCGTTTGCACCCGTTGAGTGCTGAGTTCAGCAAACCAAAGCATGCTAAGGCCCACAAAGTTGTGACAGAAGCGGTGCACAAGCACGGTGGCAAAATTGCCCTACAAATTCTCCATGCTGGGCGTTATGCCATGCATCCATTCTCGCAAAGTGCGTCTGGCATTAAAGCGCCAATTGCAAAGTTTGCTCCGAGTGAAATGAGCGACCGCCAGATTAAGAAAACCATTGATGCCTTTGCGAACAGCGCTGAGTTAGCCCAGCTTGCTGGTTATGATGGCGTCGAGTTAATGGGCTCGGAAGGTTACCTGATAAACCAATTCTTATGTAAGCGCACGAACATGCGTTACGACGAATGGGGTGGCAGTTACAAAAAACGTATGCGTTTTCCGCTAGAAATTGTCAAAGCGGTTCGTAAGGCGGTGGGCGACAAGTTCATCATAATTTTCCGTCTCTCTATGCTGGATCTTGTCGAGCAGGGCAGCACATTTGAAGACGTTATCGAATTGGCGAAAGCGCTTGAAGAGGCTGGCGTCACGATTATTAACACTGGCATTGGTTGGCACGAGGCTCGAATTCCGACCATTGCGACTCAAGTACCACGCGGTGCGTTTACGTGGGTTACGGAAAAAGTTAAACCTCACGTTTCGGTTCCTATCATCACTTGTAACCGAATAAATACGCCAGACGAAGCAGAACGTATTCTATCTTCTGGGCATGCCGATATGGTTTCGATGGCGCGCCCGTTCTTGGCTGATCCTTACTTTGTTGCTAAAGCCGAACAGGAAAAAGCGCAGCTTATCAATACGTGTATTGGTTGTAATCAGGCGTGTCTAGATAACGTGTTTAAAGGTAAGCGCGCCAGTTGCTTAGTGAATCCACTTGCGTGCTATGAAACCGAAATTGTTGTTGAACCAGCCTTTAAGAAGAAAAACATTGCCGTTGTTGGTGCAGGTCCGGCGGGCTTGGCTTGTGCGACCACACTGGCTGAACGTGGCCATAAGGTTGATTTGTTCGAAAAGAACGACCGCATCGGTGGTCAGTTCCGTCTTGCGATGCAGATCCCTGGTAAGGAGGAGTTTCGAGAGACGATACGATATTTCGCTAACCGTATTGATGAAACAGGCGTGAATCTGCACTTATCGACGGAAGCGAACTATGACTTACTCACAGAGTACGATGAGATAGTGATGGCATCGGGTGTTGAGCCACGTAAAGTCAATATTGATGGAATTGATAACCCAGAGAAAGTCGTCGACTATCAAACACTCATTCGAGACAAAACGCCAGTCGGTGAGAAAGTGGCTATCGTTGGTGCAGGTGGTATTGGCGTAGATGTCGCGACCATGCTCACAGAGCCAGTTGGACAAACGTTGGATGACTGGTTGCATGAATGGGGAATCGACAAAGAGATGTCCCAACCGGGTGGTTTATACCCTTACCCTGATGCGGTCAGCGATAAAGAAGTCTGGGTGCTTCAGCGTCGTAAAGGTCGTGTAGGTAAAGGTCCGGGTAAAACAACAGGTTGGATCCATAAACGTACCCTTGAAAAACGGGGCGTACATTTAGTCGGTGGCGTGTCTTACGATAAAATTGATGATCAAGGTTTGCACATTCATGTAGATGGAAAAGAACAATTATTGAACGCGGACAAAGTCGTCATTTGTGCGGGGCAAGAGTCTGTTCGTCCATTTGAAGATAAATGGTCTGAACTTGGAGAGAAGATTCATATCATTGGCGGAGCTGACCATGCGGGTGAACTTGATGCTGTGCGTGCGATTCGTCAAGGCGTTAAATTGGCGGTAAAACTCTAGTCTTTCAAGGTGTGTTTACTATGAAAGCTGCGCTTTGAGCGCAGCTTTTTTGTATAGAACTAGTCACTGATTTCTGGCAGTTGTTTGGCCATTACCACGCCAGAAAGAGTAATAAAAGAGAACACTAACACCACAGCTGAAAGGCTCAAAAAGTTCGACATGACACCAAGAGAACTCATTAGAAGCAGCATTATCCCAACCACCGTGTTACTCACGGCTACATAGCTTGTCCGTTTGTCACCTTCTGCGATATCAACTAAGTAGGTTTTTCGTCCGACTCGTATTCCGTCGTGGGCAATGCACACACAAAAGTAGAGCAGAGGAATCACGAATAGGAAGCTTTGGCTAGCGGTGACCCACGTATCGTAAACAAATAAAACAACGCCAAGTAGCGCGCTCATCGTTGCGCCGATGACCATCACACTGCGGCTAGAGCGATCGGACATTCTTCCCCAGAAAGGACCTGACACAAAGGAGGCCAAGCCACTCGCAAACATAAAGAGAGCTAGCACCCAGAGCTGTCCACCGAGAGATTGCTGTGCCAGCACAACGTAGTACGGTGCACTCAGCGCAGAACATAAAAATAGTGTCCGCGTGATAACGAATCGACGAAAGGTCACGTCTGTTTTAAGTAACGCGAGTTGTTTAAATGCCTCAAGGACGCCATTTCGACCACCGTCTACCTCACCGGCATACTCATTAATTCGTGCATAAACTAATGCCGCAATAAGCCATATGGCACCCGCTAACCCTAAACTCAGACTGTAAAAGCGCTCCGTCGGCTCTACGTCCCATAACCAGGCTAGTGCCAGAAGACTAGAAAAAAGTAGTGTAACAAGGCCAGCAGCGCTTGAAGACCAGCCGTTGACTTGACCTCGTTGGTTTTTAGGGATGGTTTTGCCCAACACATCTTTTGATGCGACGGAATTTAAACCGCGTGAGAGACTGAAGATCACAAGACATGCAATTACACCATAACCCGCAGCAGCTCCTGTCAGAGTTAATGCGACCACTCCGATTGCAAATATGGAAAGAGCCTGCAAGATGCTGCCAATTACCCAGACCCATTTTCTTACTGGAATGCGTCGGATGTAGTGCGCGATGCTAAGTTGTGGGATAAGGGAACCTGATTCACGAATAGGAACGAGCCAACCAATTAAGTAAACCGGTGCCCCGAGACTTTGTAGTATCCACGGCAACGTGACTTTGGGGTTGATTAACGCATCGCCGACCTTCGTTAAAAACTGAGCAAGAATGATTTTAAGAAAGTTGCCGGGAACTTGATGGCAAGCTGATTCAGGAATCGCCTTACAGGCACGGGCATCTTCGTCATTAACGATCTTTTCGTAAATGCTGTTTTGTTTATCCTTGTTCATCAACCTGCCTATGTTCAACTTATTCATTTCGCGAATAAATTAACATTAAATCGAGTTTGATGTTAAGTGAAGCACGTTATCAAGCCCACAGAAAACCGGTTGTTATTCGTAGGAACAGATTGTGCTAAAGTGGCGTAAACAAAATAGCAACGATATTCGATAAGGATTCTTTCATGGACGCTCTCGATCTTTTGCTCAATCGCCGATCTATCGCGAAGTTATCTGCGCCTGCACCAGAAGGTAAAGCACTTGAGAACATCATTCGTGCAGGCCTTCGTGCGCCTGACCATGCGGGATTAACCCCTTGGCGTTTCGTTATCGCACAGGGCGATGGTTTGAAAAAACTGTCAGATATCTTGGTAAAAGCCGCAGAAGCTGAAAATAGTGATGAAGCGGTGGTCGAAAAGGTGAAAAATGCGCCATTTCGTGCGCCAATGGTGATCACGGTGATTGCTAAAGTAACGGAACATGAGAAAGTGCCTGCACTAGAGCAACACTTATCTGCGGGATGTGCCGTACAATCCATGCAGATGGCAGCGGTAGCGCAAGGCTTTCAAGGATTTTGGCGCTCAGGTAAGTGGATGTTCCATCCAGAAGTTCATCAAGCGTTTGGTTTAGAAGGCGACGATGAGATTGTTGGTTTCTTGTACCTAGGTACGCCTGGTTGCACACCGATGAAAGTTCCTGAGCGTGACCTCTCTCAGTTTGTTGAATTTCTATAACTGAAAACTTAAACAAACTTGACTGTTTATTTATACAGTTTTTCTTGATTTATTAGGGCTACATTCGTTAATGTGGCCCTAATTATATTTATTTCCAAAACGTTATGTCTCGTCTGTTTATTGCTGAAAAACCAAGCTTAGGCCGTGCGATTGCCGCTGCTCTGCCAAACCCTCAAAAGAAAGATCAAGGATTCATCCGCTGTGGGAACGGGGATATCGTTACTTGGTGTATCGGCCATTTGCTCGAACAAGTCGAACCTGACGCTTACGATGAGCGTTATAAAAAGTGGAATATGGCAGATTTACCAATTGTTCCGCAGCAATGGCAGCTCAGACCGAGGAAAAGCGCAAGTAAGCAATTAACAGTGATTCGTAAATTGCTCAAAGAAGCTAACGAAGTCATTCATGCAGGAGACCCTGACCGCGAGGGGCAGCTGTTAGTTGATGAAGTTCTCGACTATTGCAAGTTATCTAAAACCAAGAAGGAATCCACACAGCGTTTGCTGATTTCCGACTTGAACTTACCTGCGGTTAAACGCGCACTCAGTTCTATGCGCAGTAATCGCGAGTTTATCCCACTTTCAGTTTCTGCATTGGCCCGCTCTCGGGCTGATTGGTTGTATGGCATGAACATGTCTCGTGCTTATACCTTGCTTGGTCAAAAAGCAGGGTATCAAGGTGTTCTCTCGGTAGGGCGAGTGCAAACGCCAGTTCTTGGCTTAGTGGTGCGTCGTGATGAGGAAATCGAAAACTTTGTCCCGAAGGACTATTTTACCCTACATGCTCTGATCCCATATCAAGATGCCAATGGTACTTTTGATATTCGTGCTCGTTGGAAGCCAAGTGAGGCATGCAAGCCTTGGCAGGATGAAGAAGGGCGAGTGTTAAACCGTAAGTTAGTGGAAAACGTTGCAAACCGTATTGCAAATCAACCCGCGAAAGTGACGGAGTCGGAACAAAAGCAAACCAAGCAATCAGCACCATTACCTTATTCATTATCTGCTTTACAGATCGATGCAGCGAAGCGCTATGGTATGAGTGCGCAACAAGTACTAGATACTTGTCAGGCATTGTATGAAAAGCACAAGCTGATCACTTATCCACGTTCAGATTGTCGCTATTTACCGATGGAACACTACTCACAAGCAGAGATGGTGACAACAGCTATTGCGAATAACGCAAAAGAGCTGCAAGGTGCCGTTCAGGGAGCAGACTTAACATTAAAGTCCAAAGCTTGGAATGATAAAAAAGTGGATGCGCACCATGCGATTATCCCTACACCAAAACAAGCTAATGTGAATGCGCTTTCGGGCAATGAGATGAAAGTGTATCAATTGATTGCGCGCCAGTATCTCATGCAGTTTTATCCGGCGGCGGTTTACGCAGAAGCGAAATTGGTTTTCGATATCGCTGGTGGTACGTTTATCGCGAAAGGTCGTCAGTTAGTTTCGCCGGGTTGGAAAGCGCTAATGGGCAAAACTGACAAGGAAGATGAAGGTATTGATGCCGTTCCACCGTTACCCGAAGGCACCGTGTTAACTTGTCGTGAAGGGGAAATAAAAGACCGAAAAACCGAGCCACCAAAGCACTTTACCGAAGCATCGCTGTTGCAAGCGATGACCGGGATCGCCCGTTACGTTGCGGATAAAGAACTGAAAAAAATCCTTCGTGATACTGATGGGCTAGGTACGGAAGCGACTCGCGCTGGTATTTTGGACACGCTGTTCAAACGCCAACTGCTCACGCGTCAAGGTAAATCAATTCTCAGCTCTCCTGCGGGAAGAGGTCTCATTCATGCCTTGCCACAGGATTCAACGTACCCAGATATGACGGCTCATTGGGAGCACCAGTTACAAGGTATGGCAGAGAGAAATCAGGCATATCAGCCGTTTATGCAAGCACTAGAGCAACGCATTGATGGTTTGATGGCACAAGTAAAAGCAGGGCCGATCCCTGATTCATTGCGTCATCTACCCAAGGTGGAACGTCCAGCGTTTAAACGTAAAAAGCGTAGTTATTCAAAGAGTGGTGGCGCGGCTAAATCTCGTGCAACCAAAGGTAAGCGGGCATAGGACAAGCGCGGCGTAATTAAACACCGCGCATGCTTGAAAATAGATTACTCGAACAGGTCACCGTGGTTTTGGATCGCGCCTCTTACTTCTCCTTGAGTTAACACGCGTTTGTCCAGTACCTCTTTCACCTGCTTGCCCAAGTCAACTAATGTATCTCGATTCGCTTGAGTTTGGCGTTTACCAGCACTTCTCAAGCAGTAGTTTAGCTCGTGCTCTTCGCTAAAATTAACCAAATCCCTATCTGCTGCCATCGTGCCTTCTCCTTAATTGTTCTACTTTTTCATAAGTCTGGATTGGATATAGATAAATTCAAGTTAGATTGCGCGAATTATGCTGGTGGATCACCGGTGAACATTATGTTTGCCAACCAAGTCACGATTATGAAGCCTAGCTTAGATGTTATTTGATTTTATTGATGGTTGTTTCTTAACGCCGCTACCAAGGTAGCTCAGTACCATCGTAGTTAATAAATCGACCTGAAAGTTGCAGTGTACTCAGCTCTATCACGTTCGCGAGGCCCTGTGCGGAGGTTTGCGTATCTATCAATGCATTTGGTCCGCCCATTGCCGTTTTTACCCAACCAGGATGAAGCGCTAAAACGGTAAATCCTTCAGGTGTTAAATCATTGCTCAAGCTTTTAACAACCGAGTTTAGCGCCGCTTTCGATGAACGATAAATATAACCGCCACCGGACGTATTTTCCGTCATGCTCCCCACTTTTGATGAGATACAAGCAATCTTTTTCATCTTGCCTTGTTGTAAGCGAGGGTAACAGTGCTCAACCAGTTTTAACGGTGCAATGGTGTTTACTTCGAAGACTTTACGCCATTCTTCTACGTCAGTGTTTCCAAAGCCATATCCCTTGGGGCCGTAATATCCTGCATTATTGATGAGTAAGTCGATGGCAGGGAGTTTATCGGCAAGCTTAGCGACTTGTTCGTAGTGAGTGACATCCAGTTCGTGCAAAACCAGATTGCTGAATTGTGAGGCTAGAGTTTGTAGTTCTGAACTGTTCTTTAAGGAACGACTGGTAGCATGTACTTGGTGGCCTTGCTTCAGGTACAGCTCAGTTAAGCTAAGGCCAATGCCGCGATTTGCTCCAGTAATAAAGACGGTTTGACTCATACAAACACCTATATTTTTTTGATTTCAGTTGGAAGTCATTGTGTTAGCTAAGAGCAATAAAATCAACCAGCCACCACGCACCAACAACGAGAGATGAAAATAGGGACAGAGCACAAAGAGAGCCAAACAGTGCACCGAGAATAGCAAAGAAAGTAGAATCCATATGTATATTAAATTTAATTGATATTGAAAATCATTATCAATTAAATTACTTTTTATTCAACCCTTGAAGTTGATACTATTTCGCTACGATTGTTATTAAGAATTTCTCATGCTGCCATTTATCTACCACCCGATTTATTCTCAACTTGAGTTGCCAGAGGGGCATCGTTACCCAATTATGAAATACCAGTACCTCTATGAATCGGTATTGGTGCATATGGAGAAAGATAACTGGAAAGAACACGTGCAGTTTTTCCAGCCAGAAGCATTAACTGTTGAGGAAGTAAAACGTGTTCATGACCAGGAATACGTCGACTTGCTAGTGAATGGAAACATGCCAGCTGCGAAGATGCGCCGAATAGGTTTTCCTTGGAGTGAGTCTCTCATTACCAGAACGCTAACTTCAGCAGCGGGCACGGCTTTGACCGCAAAAAAGGCACTTGAGTACGGTGTGGCCATTCATTTGAGTGGTGGGTATCATCACGCACACAAAGAGTTTGGCAGTGGTTTTTGTTTATTTAATGACTTAGTGATCGCGGCTAGGCAAGCACTCGAAGTTGAGCATGTCGATAAAGTATTGATCATTGACAGTGATGTTCATCATGGGGATGGAACAGCAACTTTGTGTAACGATGAGCCAGATATCATCACGCTTTCTTTCCACTGTGATAAAAACTTCCCAGCGAGGAAGCCTCAGTCTGACCTCGATGTGCCTTTGGTGCGAGGAACAGGTGATGAGGATTTTTTAATGGCGTTTAAAGAAGTGGTCGATATGGCACTTAATCTTCATCGCCCTGATTTAGTTATCTACGATGCTGGTGTCGATATACATCAAGACGATGAGCTTGGATATTTTGATGTGTCGACTCAAGGGATTTTAGAACGTGATAGATTTTTAATGCAAACAGTGAAATCTCGAGGTATCCCTGTCGCAGCTGTCGTTGGAGGTGGATATCGAACGAATCATGCTGACCTCGTCCCAATCCATTTGCAGCTTATCAATGCCGCTAAAGAAGTCTTTATTGATGAGTAGATACAACTAGATGTAAATATCAAATTGATTCAACACTGGAACGAACGAAAAGGGCATTAATTTTTTGTGGGTTCTTTCGGAGTGTGGCGGAGTGCTTAGTTGCGTTCAAAGAAGGGATTTGTACTAATCTTTTCAATTCTGGATATACGAAAAAGCCCGCTAATTTCTTAGCGGGCTTTTTCTAAATGTGGCGGAGAGATAGGGATTTGAACCCTAGATACGCTATTAACGTATGCCGGTTTTCAAGACCGGTGCTTTCAACCACTCAGCCATCTCTCCGTTGTTGAGGCGCATAATATAAGGCTTTGAAAATGTTGTAAACCCCTAGTTGAACTGATTGGATGTTTACTGCGCAAATTTGTGGTTTGTGTTGTTTAAATAAACAAAAACTCCCCAAAAAGGGGAGTTTGAATAG
Source organism: Vibrio sp. T13N (assembly GCF_032970445.1). Lineage (NCBI taxonomy): Bacteria > Pseudomonadati > Pseudomonadota > Gammaproteobacteria > Vibrionales > Vibrionaceae > Vibrio > Vibrio sp. T13N. The sequence continues at coordinate 287,578 of NZ_JAWJYE010000004.1, read as the reverse complement.
TGTATGGATTGCTAGGTATTAATCGTTTTTAGAATAAAAACGCTGTAACTCAGTTAAACCTTGCATCAAAACTGGCAACTTCGGTGCATCATCTCGAAGTCGTTTGTAATTTTTGTCATACAACTTGTAGTTGCCAAACTTATCGATCACTGTGGTTTGCGAGCTAGTAATTAAGGCAAGCTCACGAGTGTCACCCGCTAGGATCCAACGGCGACGACTTTCGTCAAATAGGTTACGACCACTACTGTAATCATATGGGTTGGAAGATACACCGAGCATATCCTGCAACAACGTGACCGAAAGGTCCAAGTGGCTTGTGCTGTGATTAAATTCACCAGCCAACATTCCTGGCCATTGGATTACCATAGGAACTTGTAACTGATAACGGCTGTAGTTGCTGTTTGCGCCCCAGCTGTTCGTATTGGTTTCGTTAAACTCACTACCGTGATTAGAAGTGATAATCACGATGGTGTTTGTCAATAGTCCATTTTTTTCAAGCTCATCAATAATACTAGCGACGGTTTTATCCGCTGATTTCACCGCATATTCATAAGCTTTTTTGAAGCGATCACTTGCGGACATTTCTTCGTCATTATGTGAAGGGATCGATTCAAAATTATCAACGGTGGTGACTTCGATGTAACTAAACCATGGTTGACTCGCTTTCTCTGTTAACCATGTATTCCAGTTCGCGATAGATTGCTTATCGGTATGAGCTTGCGTGCCATTGAGGTCTTCCGCTAGTTTTAAGTCGCGGAAAATAATCTCTGAGTAGAGATCATCTTCAAACCCGCTGCCACTGAATAGGCCGAAGTTGTAACCCTGATCTTTCAGTACATCGAGTAACACTGGCGAAGCACCTTGCGCCTTGATGCTTGAGGCGTAACTGGTTGGTAAGCCGTAGAACAAACCAAAAGCCCCGTAAGTATCATTACTTGAACTGTAATGATTACGGAAGTTCTGATTGTTTTCGGCAAACTCATAGAGGTTAGGCATCTCTTCTGGATTCAGCGCGTCTGCACGCAGGTTATTTACGCTGATCATCAACACGTTGAGCTTATTGACTCGACGGTTAAACTCTAGCTTTTCTAGAGGGTAATTGACTAACTCTACGTTGCCTTCATTTTCCGCTAAGCGTTTTAGGTATTCCTCACGGTCAAGTAGACCATGTTTTTCCATAAAGCTCTTCGCCGTCATCGGATAAGACAATGGGAAGTTTGAACGCTGACTGGTAATTGGATTGTAGAAGTATGCATCTGCCCAAATATAAACCAAATGGCTGGTCATAAAGCTGAGGAAAAATACAGCTGCTAGAGGACGTCCTACGTGCTTATGAGATAGTTTGCGCTGTTTTCGCCATACCCATTCGGATAGAGCGAGCTGAATAAGGAAGATCAGCGGCATTACAACAAACAGATGTTGTAGATCAGTGCTGAGTGCACTTTTATCTTCGCTGAATAGTAACTCCCAAACGACAGGAGTTAAGTGCAAATTGATCGACTGATACGCTTGGGTATCAATCAATAATATGGTTTGCCCAACGGTCGCGAAAATCACTGCCACCAAACGGAACAATTTCCGCGATGGCAGGATAAACGTTAACGGGAATAGAACGAGCAAGTAAAGCGCGAAAACTAGAAAGCCAAAGTGACCAACCCAAGAAACCGCCAGATAAAACTGACCAAGTAACGTCTCGGGCCAAGGAGACTGAACAATGTAGCGTGTGCCTATCAACATCGATGCAACGATATTGAAGAATGCAAACCAGTGACCCCAACCAACCAGTCGAGATACACGTTCGCCGTATGAGTTTCCGCTGTCTACCATGTATGTGTTCTATTGTCCGTTATTAGTGTGTTTTTGGTGTTTCTAAAGAAGACATCAGCGCCTGAGCAAATTTTTCAGCAATCGCTTTGCGTTGTGAAGYAGCAACACGTTGATTTAAGACATTGGTTGCGATATTTCCGGCAATCATTAGCGTCAACTCAGGAGAAGCAGCGTGTTTTTCAAGAACTGTTGCTACTTCAGCAAGAATTTTCTCTACTTGCTCGTCAGTATATTTAGATGTAATCGGCATAAAGACTCTAATAATGATAGTAAAAGCGGCTTATGATAACCTACAATGCCCATCAACTAAAACCTTGTAGCAAGATAAAATCACTATGAGCCTTCATCTTTCAAACGTTATTCTGCATCAACTGTGCAAAAACGATCAGGACGAGCTAGTTGTAAACTTTCGTCCAGCATCATTAGAGAACGATGCATCTACTGAAAACTTAGTCGCTGAGCTTCACCGAGTATTCCATTCTAAAGCTGGTAAAGGTTTTGGCTCTTTCCAGTCAGACAGCGAATTTCAATTTTGGCTTCAAGAAATGCGCAAAGGAGAGCGAGATTTTTACGACTTCTCACAAATTAGTGCAAATCGCCTGAAAGAAGAGTTGATTAAGTACCCATTTGCGGATGAAGGTATTTTGGTTTTCGCTGAGTATCAGAGTTTAGCAACGGACTACTTGTTCATCGGTATCTTACCAATGAACCAAAGTTTAAAAGTGACCGAAGGTTTGGACATCAGTGCGACGGATTACCTAGATATCACCAAAATGGATATTGCGGCACGCATTGACTTGTCGAGCTACGACACTGACAAGGAATCCAATCGTTACTTGCAATACATCAAGGGACGCGTCGGCCGTAAAGTGGCGGATTTCTTCCTAGATTTCCTGCAAGCGGACATCGGCTTAGATACTAAACAACAAAACTTAGTGTTAATGCAGGCGGTGGATGATTTTTGTGCTGATTCGAAGCTAGAAAAGCAAGAAGTGAATGAGTACAAGAAACAAGTTTACGATTACTGCAATGAGCAAATTAAATCTGGTGATGAGGTTCAAATCTCAGAGCTTTCTGGAGAGCTTCCTCCAAGCCAAGATGGCACAAGCTTTATGGATTTCACCAAAGAGCAAGGGTACGAGCTTGAAGAATCTTTCCCTGGTGACCGTGCGACGGTTCGCAAGCTGACTAAATTTGTTGGTGCTGGCGGTGGCTTGAATATTAGCTTTGATAGCCTATTGCTTGGCGAGCGTATTTTTTATGACCCAGAGACGGATACCTTAACGATTAAAGGTACGCCACCAAATCTAAAAGATCAGTTGAGTCGCAACTAAAACCATATCGTCAAATTAAGAGAGCCAATGGCTCTCTTTTTTTATGTGAATAAGAAACATCCATAGTATATGCTTGTAATTAATGGAGATATGCGAGGGGCGAGTGTTGCTGAAGCTAAAAGAAGGAATGAGGCGGTTTGTTTGGTTCTGGTTCGTTTTATGGTGTGTTTTAGCGCTAGGGATTTGGTTGCAAGCCAAACAAACGATTCAAACCATTTCAACGGTGAATGAGCTAGGAAGCAAAGTTGAAGAAGTCAGACATTTTTTTAACTTTGATCTGCCTTATCGTGTTAAGCACGTCGACCAAGTTTCACTAAAACTTCAGTTAGCCTATGCAGTTCGCTTACAGCTTGAAAGTGAGTTTTCTGAAGGAAAAATCACACCAGATATTACTCAATTGCTTTATGCGACCGATCGATTTTTAGAAAGTGCTCGAGCCTTTGTAGGGAGTGACAGTGAGCTTGTATCATTGGCTGAACAGTTGCGAAGGAGCCGTGCCCGAGCTGAAAACTCTGAGCAAATTCAATCAATGTACTATCGCTTAGGCGCACTTGTTTTGGAGTCTATTTTTAGTGACTCAGCAACGAATAGCGATACTTATCGTGATTTAGACCGACTCTTTATCGAGTCGGACACGCTTTCTCCTCAAGAGCGAAGTGCTTTTCAGCGTCAACTTGCCCAGACTTCAAGCGCGCTATCTGCCAAGGCGCAAGGCAGCTATCTAGTTAATCAACTGCTTAATCCTGATTTCCCGAACCAGTTAACTTCGATAAATGACCAGTTGGAACAAAAGTTGATGACCTTTGTTACTTGGTTGTCAGTAATCAGTGGTTTATTTCTTTCTCTTATTTCATGGGGGCTTTTCTCCCAAAGAACCGTTCAGCCGCTAATACCATCAAGAGCAGACGATAAAGAGTCTGAGCAAGTTGGTGGGTCTTATGTTGTTTTTTCTGCTCAGTCCGAAAGCGCTCAAAACAGCCAAGTTAACGAACAGAGCCCTAATGAGCCGAACACATCGCAAGTGGAAGTCGTGGAACGTGAGCCGTATATAGATATTAATAAGATGCTGGACTCGCTATCGGGAGATGAAAGCGCGGTGCGAATGTTACTTGAAGTCTTTATTCAGGATCACTCTGGCGATGGTTCAAAAATGCATCGGCTATTAGAAGAGGATAAAGAGCAAGCGCAAAGAGCGGCTCATAGTCTTAAAGGGGTCTCGGGAAGTTTAGGGGCAATGCCATTGCACTGCATTTCGAGTGATATTGAGCTGTTGATTAAACAAGGGCAACAAGTGCCGGAAGAGAAACTGACACGTTTAGATGATGTCCTAAAGCAAACCATACTTTTCGCTAACCACGTTCTCAATAGTGAAAAGATACAAGAAGCGCTAACAGATTGATATTGCTCTGACTTACAATCATCAGAGTTGGGGTATTAAAGGCCCGAACTATATGACTTAGTTCGCTTTATTCCTGTTCCATACAATTTGTTAAAGGTACTTTCATGTCCGTTCGTCGATTGTCTTCAATGATGTTGATAGGGTTGGTTGTGATGCTTTCAGGGTGCTCCCTGTTAGAAGTGAAAATCGAGAGTCAAACCGTCCCTCTTACCAAACAAGAGCTTAATATGCGTCTCCTGACTCGTGAGTATGCGCAACAGTTTTTTGCTCAGGTAGAGCAAGCTGCTGATGCATTGCACGATCAATATGAGCCGCATGATAAAGTCCATCAATCTTATATTTTGCTTTGGAAGATAAATGCTGAAGAAGGTCTTCAAGCCGCAGCATACCAAGTCTCGCCAATGGCAGCACTGATTGATACTTGGACTTTTACGCTACAGATGGATCAATTCTTTACGACTGGCCCTGGTAATGAACTATTTGCGACAGATGAGGCAAAGTTAGTTTCTGCTCACTTAGCGAAAGAGGTGGATAAACTGGCTCAATCTCTGTTGAAACAAGAAGCGTACATCAAGACACAAGCGTTTGTTGCAGAGTTCGTTAAGCAACATCCATTCGCGGACTTAAGTATGATCAGGACGCCAGCTTACCGTGGGTGGTTAGATGCGAATCAAATTAGCGAGGAAGAGGCAGTGACTACGCTAGGTACAATGCCAGAAGCATTAGGGGATGTCTCGGATCGTCTAAGCCTTGTATCAGAACAGACCCCCAAAATTATGACTTGGAAGGCGCAGTTATTAGCATTAAATAGCTCTGCCAGCATCGAAAAAGTTAATGCTGCGCTAAATAGCCTACAAGTTACGGCTGATTCGATGAAGGACTTTATTGATAACAATCCAGAGTACATGCGCTATTTGGCAGAGCAAATGGCGGTAGAGTTACAACCTTTGGTTGACGATATTGACCAAAAAACGCAAGCGCGTTTATCTCAATTGGGTGAGGAGCGCCAAGCTTTAGAGCTGATGGTAGCCAGAGAGCGCCAAGAAATCGCGCAGATCATTACCCATGAGCGTGAGAAGTTTGCTCAAGATATGGACCGAGTCTCGCAGGAAGTGGTCAGTTTAGCGATGACCAAGCTGATTGATCTCGTTAAAAGTACCATTATCTACTTCATCTTGTTCATTGCCGTTATATTCTTTGCACCACTTGGCTTGGGCTATTGGTTTGGTAAGCGTGCAGCAGTGAAAACGCAAGCCAAACAAAGTTAACGTTTGGTTGAGATATAAAAAAGAGCGCTCATGCGCTCTTTTTCTTTGTCTCTCACTCGGAAAGAGAGATTCTCCCTATCTATGCGAACTTAAGCGGTTTGCTGCTTCAGTTCGCCTTCTGCTTGTTCAACTGCTTCCGCCGTTGGTTCGCATTTATCAACAAACCAACCCATGTAGGAGCTGATGATAGTCACAATGATACATACAAAGCTTAGCCACATGAACGGTGCATAAGATAGTGTCGCAACACCCAGAATACTTGCCATGTAGATACCGTTGTCACTCCATGGAACCATACCAGATGTTAATGTGCCGCCGAACTCTGCGTTACGAGACAAGTTCTTACGTTTGTAGCCTAGGCGATCGTAGTTCTTCGCACAGATTTTTGGTGTCAGGATAAGTGAAACGTACATCGCTGAACCAAATACGTTCCCCATAAAGGCTGTACCGATTGTACTTGTTGCCAGTGAACCTGCACTTTGAACGCGTTTTTCAAACAGCTTAGCGATAGTTTCTAACACACCCACTTTATCTAGTAGACCACCAAAACCAAGGCCGAATACGATAACTGCTACTGAGCCAAGCATTGAAGACATGCCGCCACGGTTAAGAATGGAGTCAATGAAATCTACGCCTGAAGAAATCGCAAACGGAGCCCAAGCGGTGTTGAACGCGGTTAGGAAGTCCACATCTTGAATCATTACTGCCCAAATAATACCGAGCAGAGAACCAAAACTGATCACTGGGAATGAAGGCATACGCATTGCTAGAAGTGACAATACGATGATCACAGGAACAAATGAGTAAGGGGTGATGTAGAATTGCTGCTCCATCGCTTTAATTACAGAGTCTACCTGGCTCATGTCAACTTGACCTGCGTAGTGGAAGCCAAATGCAGTAAACATAATGCCTGTAATAATATAGCTAATGAGTGCGATCGGCAGCATGCCTTTAATATGTTCCATCACTTCAACGTTAGACATCGATGAAGCAAGAATCACAGAATCTGATAGAGGCGACATTTTGTCACCAAAGTAACAACCTGAAAGCACCGCACCAGCTGTAATTGGTGCAGGAACGCCAAGGCCTTGGCCAATACCCATCATCGCAATACCAGCAGTACCAGCAGCGCCCCAAGAGGTGCCAGTCGCTAGCGCAGTCAATGAACAGATGATCATGGTTGCGAGCAAAAAGATAGAAGGGTGAATTGCTTTAAGGCCGTAGTAAATAATGGTTGGAACAATACCACCAGATATCCACGTACCAACAAGCGCGCCAACGGCAAGAAGAATTAAGACGGCTCCAAGTCCATTGGAAATGCCATTTAGTGCAGCTTTTTCCAGATCTTTGTACTGATGACCAAGCTTAATGCCTAATATCATGATAATGAACCAACCGATGTACAGCGCTAGCTGGATCGGTAGGTCTAGCTTGGCAGTGAACGAAAATGCCAGCAGTAGAAATAAACCGAGCGAGATAAATACCTGTATCAAGCTTGGTAGGCGTGGTGTAACTTGCTTCATATGTGCCTCTGTCAATCTTGGAGCAATAGAGGAAGGCGCTCCTTGTTGTAATCGCGCATAACATACATTAACAAAAATTATATTTCGAATATTTGGTGTTTTATCTTGATGTTCGTCGGCAAAAACGTTTGCTTGTGAAATTAACTGTTAGTTTGTTTTAACTTTTTTGGTTTTAAATGTTGTGTAATGTGAAATTATTGTGCTTCATGTGTTATTTTATCACTGAGTGGTAAGACCAATTTGGAGTAACAGGGCTTTCCCTACTTGAAAAATGGCCGAAATCGCAAACCAAACACTAAAAAATCTCGTTTAACACGAATTTTCATAGGAAAAGGTTAAAAAACAGGCTTATTTACAAAATAGGGGTTGAGATTTTGATGCGAAAAATTAACTATGGGGTAGGTTTTTTAATACATGGAGAGTTAATACGATGAGAGTTGGTTTAGTTGGTTGGCGCGGTATGGTTGGTTCAGTCCTTATGCAGCGTATGGTTGAAGAGAAAGACTTCGACCTAATCGAACCAGTATTCTACAGTACTTCTCAAGTTGGTATTCCTGCTCCTAACTTAGGAAAAGACGCAGGCTTACTGCAAGACGCGTATGATATTGAAAGCTTAAAACAGCTTGATGCGGTAATTACATGTCAAGGTGGTAGCTACACAGAAAAAGTTTACCCAGCACTTCGACAAGCCGGTTGGAAAGGCTACTGGATTGACGCAGCATCTACGTTACGTATGGCGGAAGATTCCATCATCACGCTTGATCCTGTGAACTTAAAGCAAATCCAACAAGGCATCCACGGTGGCACGAACACATTTGTTGGTGGTAACTGTACGGTTAGTTTAATGCTAATGGGTCTAGGTGGCTTATTCGAGAAAGGCCTTGTTGAGTGGACAAGCGCAATGACGTACCAAGCCGCTTCTGGTGCTGGCGCGCAAAACATGCGTGAACTGATCTCGCAAATGGGCGTTATCAATGACTCTGTAAGTTCCGAACTTGCAAACCCATCAAGCTCTATCCTAGATATTGATAAAAAAGTTGCAGACACAATGCGCAGCGGTTCTTTCCCTACCGATAAATTCGGTGTACCACTAGCTGGCTCGCTTATTCCGTGGATCGATGTGAAACGTGATAACGGTCAGAGTAAAGAAGAGTGGAAAGCGGGCGCAGAGGCAAACAAAATCTTGGGCTCACAAAGCTCGCCTGTGCCAATCGATGGTACTTGTGTCCGTATTGGTGCGATGCGCTGTCACTCTCAAGCTCTCACTATCAAGCTTAAGCAAAATGTCCCAATGGATGAAATCGAAGAAATCATCGCCACTCATAACGACTGGGTTAAAGTGATTCCTAACGATCGTGACATTACTGCGCAAGAACTTACACCTGCAAAAGTAACAGGCACTATGTCCGTACCAGTAGGTCGTCTACGTAAGATGGCAATGGGTGATGACTTCCTAAATGCTTTCACTGTTGGTGACCAACTACTTTGGGGCGCAGCAGAACCATTGCGTCGTACGTTACGCATTATTCTTTCTGAGAAAGCATAATCACATCAATCTTTGTTTGATGACAAAATAAAAGAGCTCCCTAGGGAGCTCTTTTTTATGCTTCGTCTTCTCCACGAACAACGCGTTTGTCAGGATCGGCCAGTTCACTACCACAGTGTTTACAGTAAGTCGCATCAGAGTCGTGCCCGGCGTGAGAACAGTTAGGACACTTCACTAATACTTTGTGCGATTGCATTTCTTGGTGAAGCTCTGCTGTGAAAATACCAGTAGGGACCGCCAAAATTGAATAACCCAACAACATGGTGAGTGAGGCAAGTCCTTTTCCGAGATCTGTTTGAGGTACCAAGTCACCATATCCAACCGTTGTGATGGTCACAATAGCCCAATAAATACTTTTCGGAATGCTAGTAAATCCGTTTTCAGGCCCCTCAATGACAAAAATCAGTGACCCAAAGATCGTGACCATAATGGCGACAGAGCTAAAGAAGATAAAAATCTTTCTGCGCGCCATCAGTAGAGAGCGTAAGAGGATGTTGGACTCTTGAAGATAGCGGACCAACTTGAGTATGCGGAATATTCGCATGACTCGTAGTGCTCTTATTACGCCCATAAAGGAGGCAGAAGGGAAAAACAGTGCTAAGTAAGTAGGTAAAATCGCGAGTAAATCAACGACGCCATAAAAGCTTTTCGCATAGGCGGCTGGTTTTGGAGAGCAATAAAGCCGGAGAAAATACTCAATAGTGAATAAACCGGTAAAAGTGTACTCCAAGTATTTCAGCTCTTTTGCCCACTCGGCGCGTACGGATGGTATTGAGTCTAATACCAGCACGATTAGAGAACTGATAATCGCGATAATGAGTGCAATATCGAAGGTTCGACCAGCTTTGGTATGAGTACCAAAAATGGTGACATAAAGAGTATGTTTGAGAGAGTCAGTCGTCATGACAAAGCGATCCATTGTTGAATCGCTCTATCATACAATTTTATAGAAACTCAGGCTAATCCTGGAAATAAGTTGCGTAAACCATTGGCGATAAACTCAATACCCAATGCGCCTAATATCAAACCCATGATACGGGTAATGACGTTGATACCAGTTTGGCCCAAAAATCGCACGATCAGTGGGGCAGAGCGGAACAACAGCCACGAGCATAGACAGAACAAGCCAATTGTAATGCTGATGCCTACCGTATCAAACATGCTTGGGTAGCGTGCACCGTAAACAATAGTCGAACTGATTGCGCCTGGTCCTGCCATTAGCGGCATCGCAAGAGGAACAACACCGATCTGCTCGCGACTCACGTATTCTGATTTTTCCTGTTTGTTTTGTTTATCTTCCCCCAGTTTACCGCTCATCATCGAGAACGCGATGCTAAGCAGCAGTAGCCCACCTGCAACACGAAACGAATCCAGAGAAATGCTGAACATATCTAATAGTAACTGGCCAGCAAAGAGCGAAATGATCAGGATGATCGCAACAGCCACGTTCGCTGTGGTTGCCGTATTGCGCTTTTCGTCTGGTGTCATATGCCCGGTTAGTGACACAAACACAGGCATGATACCAACAGGGTTTACTGCGGCGACCAAGCCAAGGAAAAACTGCAAGAAGATAGCAAGTTCAAAAGTTTGCATGTTGCGTACTCATTAAAGTTCACATTAGTGAAAAGGAGAAGGGGTAATTTGGGCGTAATGTAAGGCAAAAGTTGGGTTGGAAGAAATGAAAAAAACTAACGCATTTCCTACTGTTTTAGTGAGAAAAACTAATTCTTTAATAAACTGTATCTAATCTGGAAAAGAATTGTTGCGTATAAAGTTTCTGTCAAAGCGTGCTGTTTTACATAAACGTTAACATTCGCACACTTTTGATAAAAACTAAGGTGGTTTGTAGAGAGATGTATTCGGTTCGATATACTCTCAGTAGCACAAGGAATTGGGCCTACATGTAATTTTGTTGGCTAAAAATGAAACTTTTTTACAGGTTGTTGTAGTTTCTTTTATTTATTTGTCTATTTGCTTCTTTTTTGTTCAATGAAAAGTGAAGATTAATTTATTTGTTTATCAGTGAGTTATGTCGTTTTAGTGTGGTGGGGCACCACTTTGGTGGTATTTAGGTCGTGAGAACTGATCCAAGTCAATTTTTTTCACACTCTGAAATATTATACTCAGTCCTGAAAGCAATTTACTAAGACGTTTGTTTTCTAAGTGACTGATAAACAGTAAAAACGATAAGTAATAGCCTTAGTAAAAAGTTTTTAATATTTGTTAATTTTAGGAGATTCCCTATGCCTGTAACTAATATGGCTGAACTAGATGCAATGATTGCTCGCGTTAAGAAAGCGCAAGAAGAGTTCGCTACTTACTCTCAAGAGCAAGTAGACAAAATCTTCCGTGCAGCATCGCTTGCAGCTAACCAAGCCCGTATCCCGCTAGCTCAACAAGCGGTTGAAGAATCTGGTATGGGTATTGTTGAAGATAAAGTAATCAAGAACCACTTCGCTTCTGAGTTTATCTACAACAAATACAAAGACGAACAAACGTGTGGCATCCTAGAAGAGGATGACAACCTAGGTACTATGACTATCGCTGAACCTGTAGGTATCATCTGCGGTATCGTACCAACGACTAACCCTACATCTACAGCGATCTTCAAATCTCTAATCTCTCTGAAGACTCGTAACGGTATCATCTTCTCACCACACCCACGTGCGAAAAACTCGACTAACGATGCAGCTAAACTTGTTCTAGATGCAGCAGTAGCAGCAGGTGCACCAAAAGACATCATCGGTTGGATCGACCAACCTTCAGTTGAGCTATCAAACGCTCTAATGAAACACGATGACATCGCGCTTATCCTCGCAACTGGTGGTCCAGGCATGGTTAAAGCAGCTTACTCTTCTGGTAAACCAGCAATCGGTGTAGGTGCAGGTAACGTTCCTGTTGTTATCGACGAAACTGCTGACATCAAGCGTGCAGTAGCTTCTATCCTTATGTCTAAGACTTTCGACAACGGCGTAGTATGTGCTTCTGAGCAGGCTGCAATCGTCGTTGATGAAGTTTACGATGAAGTGAAAGAGCGTTTTGCTTCTCACAAAGCTTACGTACTAAGCAAAGCAGAAGCTGAAAAAGTTCGTAAAGTTCTTCTTATCGATGGCGCGCTAAACGCGAAAATCGTAGGTCAGCCAGCAGCGGCAATCGCTGAAATGGCAGGCGTTAAAGTTCCAGCAGACACGAAAGTCCTTGTTGGTGAAGGTCTAGGTAAAGTGTCTCACGATGACGCATTCGCTCACGAGAAACTATCTCCAACTCTAGGTCTATTCCGTGCTGACAACTTCGAAGACGCGGTTGCTCAAGCGGTAACTATGGTTGAGATTGGTGGTATCGGCCACACATCTGGTCTTTACACTAACCAAGATACTAACGCTGACCGTATCCGTTACTTCGGTGACAAGATGAAGACAGCTCGTATCCTAATCAACATCCCGACTACTCACGGTGGTATCGGTGACTTGTACAACTTCAACGTTGCGCCTTCTCTAACTCTAGGTTGTGGTTCATGGGGTGGTAACTCTATCTCTGAGAACGTAGGTCCTAAACACCTAATCAACAAGAAAACTGTAGCGAAGCGAGCTGAAAACATGTTGTGGCATAAACTACCTAAGTCAATCTACTTCCGTCGTGGTAGCCTTCCAATTGCTCTAGGCGACCTAGAAGGTAAGAAGCGCGCATTCTTAGTAACTGACCGTTTCCTATTCAACAACGGTTACGCAGATGACGTAGTAAGCCTACTTAAAGCTCAAGGCATGGAAGTTCAAACATTCTTCGATGTTGAAGCTGACCCAACGCTTTCTGTAGTAGAGAAAGGTGCGGCTCAAATGGCTAGTTACCAACCAGACGTTATCCTAGCGCTAGGTGGTGGTTCACCAATGGATGCTGCGAAGATCATGTGGGTAATGTACGAGCACCCAGAAACTCACTTCGAAGAACTAGCAATGCGCTTTATGGACATCCGTAAACGTATTTACAAGTTCCCTAAAATGGGTCAAAAAGCTGAGCTTGTATGTATCACTACAACTTCAGGTACTGGTTCAGAAGTTACACCATTTGCGGTTGTTACTGACGACAAGACTGGTGCTAAATACCCACTAGCTGACTACGAAATCACGCCAAACATGGCTATCGTTGATGCTAACCTAGTGATGAACATGCCTAAGTCTCTAACAGCATTTGGTGGTTACGATGCAGTAACTCACGCTCTAGAAGCTTACGTATCTGTTCTTGCGAACGAATACTCAGATGGTCAGGCTCTACAAGCACTTAAGATGCTAAAAGAATACTTACCTTCAAGCTACGCGAACGGCGCTAACGACCCAATCGCTCGTGAGAAAGTACACAACGCCGCAACTATCGCTGGTGTGGCATTTGCTAACGCATTCCTAGGTGTTTGTCACTCAATGGCGCACAAACTAGGTGCTGAGTTCCACATTCCACATGGCCTAGCAAACGCACTACTTATCTCTAACGTTGTACGTTACAACGCGAACGATAACCCAACTAAACAAACAGCGTTCTCTCAATACGACCGCCCACAAGCACGTCGTCGTTACGCTGAAGTTGCTGACCACTTAGGTCTAAGCCAAGCTGGTGACCGTACTGCTCAGAAAATTGAACGTCTACTAGCATGGTTGGATGAGCTAAAAGTGAACCTAGACATCCCAATGTCTATCCAAGCGGCAGGCGTAGCTGAAGCAGACTTTATCGCGAAACTTGATGAGCTAGCAGTTGAAGCGTTCGATGACCAATGTACTGGTGCGAACCCTCGCTACCCACTAATTAGCGAACTTAAAGATGTGTTAATGGCTTCTTACTACGGTAAAGCATTCGTTGAAGGTGAAACTTTCGAAGGTACAACAGTTATCAAGAAGAAAGCAGACCAAGAAGCAGCGAAAGCGGCGCCTAAAGCAAAGAAAGAAAAAGCTGACGCGTAATTAAGAGTCGTGTGAGTAAGGTTTTCGCTAGCACGAAACCTTAACCGGGAAAAAGTAAAGCCCCAGTCAWWTGACTGGGGCTTTTTTTGTTGAAAGAGTTGAGTAATAGCGATCCGTTTACGCAACAAACACGTTGTCCATTCATACTTCTGTAGCAACCACTCTGCCACTAAAATACTCATTTGATACGATATATGCGGTATTGCGAACCAGTTCATCTTGGATCTCTGCCCAGTGCCTTTCGTTAAGTTCTTCTCTTGTATGGTTTACCGAAGGAATGACGCCACCCACCCGAATATTAAATGGAGTGAGCTCTTTTGCCCAACTGTGAGTAAAACCTGACACCAAAGCAGCCATGCTTTCGACTCCCGTTAAATCTTCATGGCTGTCATGGGAAATGACGTTAACAATTACCCCTTTCTTATTTCTAGCGCGAAATCGTTCGGCTCCCACCTGACCATAGGTGTAGAGGAAACGTGCTGCAGAAGACAAGTGATCAATGTAAGTACTCATAGGTTCGGGAGCCATCAAGCCTGGCATGGGAGAGCTCGTCCAGCAGTTGACTATTACGTCTGGTGTCGCACGCAGCTGCGATTCTATTTGATCAAACAGTAAGTTAATGGACGTTGTGTTATCACTGCACACATTCATCGCATAGACTTTATCTGTGAAGGCACTAATCTGCTCATAGCTCGCTTTTAGAGCGCTAGAGTTTTGGTCACAAAGAATCAACGTCGCTCCAAGGTGAGCAAAGTGACTAGCACAAGTCCTTCCTATAACAGAACCTGCAGACGTGACGAGAATAATTGATTCTTTAATATCCATAACACCTTCACTGTATCCCTGTGTGAAAAAAATACACCAGTGGTTTGTGCTATTAGCATGGTTGAAATTAGAAAGGCTCAGTGTGAAAGACTTCAAACTAACGCTTTTGGATGAGGACTATTGTGCGGTAATTTGTAAGGCGTCACATTTCTGACTGTGGATACTGCAAGCTGTTGGTTGAACAATGATCTCTATACTTGCAGTTGAATTTGATACTGACGTTGAGCCGTCACTAGTTGATTGTATAGCCCTGCATCTGGGATGAGGTTTTTGTTGCGCTCGCCCAATTTACGTCGCTCATGACCGGATAGGTTGTGATAAACGTCTTCAGGAAGATTAAACGTATCTTCCGGCAAGTAGGTCAGGGCGTCTGGTTTCAAGTAGTGACTCAGTTTCGCTGAGGGTAGACCTGCACCGTGGAATTGTTTTGCTTGCTGTGCTGCTAGCTCATAGCTGCTGCTATCAGAACGAAGAGCTTGAGGCGTTGACAATTCAAGTTGTTGACGGAGTATATCTTCGCTAGTGGCTACTTCTTTGATTTCCTCTACAGGTACAACGTCGCGTACATCGTTAGAAAACATTGACAAAATCAGTGCAAAATCGGCACGACGTCCTTCGTGGACAGCATGGTTGATACCATTGCCGAACTGAAGCTCGTTAATAATTGCCGCTTTGTCTAAAGTATGAATTTGCATGAAGTTCCTCGCTCGATGCCATTTTAACGGCGTGTCTGAGAAGAACTTTAGGAAAAAGAAGAGATTAAATTGGAGTTTTTAAGCGAAAAATAAAAAGCTCGCTGGTTCAGCGAGCTTTTAAAATAAGACTAAATTGAACTTAGGGGGGAAGTAAAATTACTTCGCTAGGTTCTCAGCTACGAAGTCCCAGTTTACAAGTGCCCAGAAGCCGTTCATGTAATCAGGACGTACGTTGCGGTAATCGATGTAGTATGCGTGTTCCCACAGGTCAACAGTTAGAAGTGGTGTTGTACCTTCTTCTGTTAGAGGAGTAGCAGCGTTAGAAGTGTTAACGATCTCTAGAGAGCCGTCAGCTTTCTTAACAAGCCAAGTCCATGAAGAACCGAAGTTGTTGATTGCTGAATCAGTAAACTTCGCTTTGAATTCTTCGAAAGAACCGAATGCTGCGTTGATTGCGTCAGCAACTGCGCCAGTTGGTTCGCCGCCCGCGTTTGGAGCAAGACAGTGCCAGTAGAAGGTGTGGTTCCAGATTTGCGCTGCGTTGTTGAATACGCCACCAGTAGAAGTCTTGATGATCTCTTCTAGAGTTTTGCCTTCGAACTCAGTGCCAGGGATAAGACCATTTAGCTTAACAACGTAAGTGTTGTGGTGCTTACCGTGGTGGTAGTCTAGAGTCTCTGCTGAGATGTGTGGTTCTAGTGCGTCTTTCGCGTAAGGAAGAGCAGGTAGTTCAAATGCCATTACTCGATTCTCCATTGATTTGAAAGGATGACCTTTCGATTGCTTCCAGTGTTTTTATAGCTATGTAGCCTTTAAGGCTGACTTGCTAAGTATTTTAGCAAGTTTTTACTTTATTAAAACCCCGATATGAAAATATTTTAAGGGGTTAGCGGCTGTGAAGTGCTGAATTGTTCGCCATCAAGCAACCTAAAGTTAAGCCTTATTAATTATATGGTTTTTATTCTGTCGTTATTGAGTAGAATGTGGCAAATAAACAAAGTTCAAACCCATGAATGAGGAAGCGATGGAAACTATCGACAAAATCAAACAGCAGATCTCTGAAAACTCAATCCTGCTGTACATGAAAGGATCACCGAAACTGCCAAGCTGTGGTTTCTCTTCTCAAGCGTCACAGGCTCTAATGGCATGTGGTGAGAAGTTCGCTTACGTAGACATTCTGCAAAACCCAGATATCCGTGCTGAGCTACCAAAGTACGCACAATGGCCAACATTCCCTCAACTATGGGTTGAAGGCGAGCTTATCGGCGGTTGCGACATCATTCTAGAAATGTTCCAAAAAGGTGAACTTCAGCCTCTAATCAAAGAAGCTGCAGCGCGCGCTGAAGATCAAGCTGAGTAATTCGTAAATACTCACATTTAGCGATAGAATACGAAGGAGCCGTACTGGCTCCTTTTTCTTTTTAGGTTAGTGGAATGAACATAAAGCTTTACTACGTGCATGACCCAATGTGCAGTTGGTGTTGGGGTTACAAACCGACGCTTGATAAATTGAAACAGCAACTGCCAGGCGTTATTCAGTTTGAGTATGTGGTGGGTGGTCTTGCGCCAGATACTAGTTTGCCGATGCCACCAGAGATGCAACAAAAACTCGAAGGTATTTGGAAGCAGATTGAGCGTCAGTTGGGCACCAAGTTTAACTACGATTTCTGGAAGCTTTGTACGCCAGTAAGAAGCACTTACCAATCTTGTCGCGCAGTTATCGCAGCGGGCTTTCAAGATTCTTATGAGCAGATGCTGGAAGCGATTCAACATGCGTATTACTTACGTGCGATGCCTCCTCATGAAGAAGCGACTCACTTGCAGCTAGCTAAAGAAATTGGTTTGAATGTTCAGCAGTTCAAGAACGATATGGACGGCTCTTTCTTAGAAGGTGTGTTCCAAGATCAACTGAGTCTTGCAAAGAGCCTAGGCGTGGATTCTTACCCTAGCTTGGTTCTTCAAATTAACGACGCTTATTTCCCGATTGCCGTAGATTATCTGTCAACAGAGCCTACCTTGAAACTGATACGTGAACGTATTATTGACAATATGCCAGCGCAATAATCGCGATTTCAAATAACAAAAAGCCGCTCAATGAGCGGCTTTTTCGTAACTAAGTATATCCATCAAACAAAGGTACTAAAGCACCATTGCAGCAATCCAACCAAAGATGATCAGTGGAATGTTGTAGTGGATAAAGGTTGGAACAACCGTTTCCCAAATGTGCTCATGCTGACCGTCGGCATTTAGACCAGATGTAGGGCCTAATGTCGAGTCGGACGCTGGAGAACCAGCATCACCCAAAGCGGCAGCAGTACCAACTAGCGCGATTGTTGCCATTGGCGAAAAACCAAATGCCAACGCGAGTGGAACGTAGATTGTCGCCAAGATTGGGATGGTTGAAAACGATGAACCAATGCCCATTGTTACTAGCAGGCCAACGATCAGCATCAGTAGTGCTGCAAGCGGCTTATTATCACCAATGCTGGTAGAGAGAGACTGTACTAATGTCTCAACGCCACCTGTTTGCTTCATTACCGCAGCAAAACCTGCGGCAGCGATCATGATGAAACCAATCATAGCCATCATATGCACGCCTTTTGTGAAGACATCGTGCGTTTCTTTCCAAGCAATCACACCGCCAAAAGTAAACACCATAAAGCCAGCTAGAGCACCAATAATCATTGAGCCAGTGTAAAGCTGAACACCCAATGCGGCGACAATACCAAGAGCGGCCACCAAGATGTGCTTTTTATTGATAGCATGATCTGTCTCGTGAACGACAGTCAACTCCGTTTCTTCGTAGATGCGTGGTTTACGGTAGCTAACAAAGATTGCCAGCAATAGACCAAACAACATACCAGCACCTGGCAGTAACATTGCAGTTGGAACTTGGCTTGCAACCACGTTTTCCAAACCGTTGTCATGTAGGTTCTTTAATAGAATGTTATTTAAGAAAATACCGCCGAAACCAACAGGTAAGATCATGTAAGGTGTGATCAAACCAAAGGTAAGAACACACGCGACCAAACGTCGATCGAGCTTAAGTTTCGCAAATACGCCCAAAAGAGGTGGAATCAAAATTGGAATAAAGGCGATATGGACCGGAATTACGTTCTGAGATGACATGGTGACAAGAACGAGCGCGACTAACACCGCGTACTTTAACCCGGTAGTTGACGCCGAGTTTTCTTTACCATTTAAGCGCTTGATAACACTTTTAGCCAGTAGGTCCGTGATGCCAGATTTAGAGATAGCAACGGCGAAAGTGCCTAACATTGCGTAGCTCAGAGCGATAGTCGCACCGCCACCTAAACCACTTTCGAACGCGGCAACTGTGTCTCCAAGGCTCATGCCTGCGACAAGGCCACCAACGATGGCACTAAACGTGAGGGCAACCACCACATTTACGCGCATCAATGCTAACACGAGCATGACGCACACTGATATAACGACAGGATTCATACTTTTCCTAATATGTTGTGTTTACTTATTATTCTTCATCAACAAGCGGCCAACCGCCGAGGGCCTTCCATTTGTTGACAATACCGCAGAATAATTCTGCTGTTTTTTGTGTATCGTAAAGCGCTGAGTGTGCTTCACGATTATCGAATTCCATCCCGGCCGTTTTGCATGCTTTCGCGAGAACCGTTTGACCATAAGCAAGGCCACTCAATGTTGCCGTGTCAAAAGTAGCAAAGGGATGAAAAGGGACTCTTTTTAGTTTACAGCGCTCATTGGCTGCATTTACAAAACCTAAGTCGAATGCTGCGTTATGGGCAACCATAATTGCGCGCGAGCAATCTGCGGCTTTTTGTTCTTTGCGAATAAGTTTATAAATCTCTTTTAACGCTTCTTGCTCAGAAACTGCACCACGAAGAGGGCTATATGGGTCACGAATACCATTGAATTCTAGCGCTTCTTTTTCTAAGTTAGCGCCCTCAAATGGCTCAACATGAAAATGAATGGTGGAGGCTGGATGCAACACGCCATCTTCGTCCATTTTTAACGTAACGGCGCAAATTTCTAAAAGTGCATCAGTTTGAGCATTGAAACCTGCGGTCTCAACGTCTACTACCACAGGGAAATAACCACGAAAGCGTTTTTTCAAGGTCAGAGCTTCATTTTCTATTGTCATGTCGGCTTATTTTTGTGTGACGAAGGCTGCATTATTGCAGATTATACCGACGAGAAAAACCGCAATTTAGGAGAAAAACGGAATTCTATTTTGCATCTCATCAATACGCTCGATCGCATTTCGGGTGATTGAGTTACCATGATTAACGTTAATCGTAATATCACGATATTTCGCACGTTGGCGAGGTTTTTGCATGCCAGGTGAAGTGGTTTTATTGATTCAAATTGACGGCAACAGACTGCCGTTTAAGAGACAGTACTTAGATGAAGAAATGGCTGATTACTAGTGGCGTTGTATTTTCGTTGTTTAGCACAAGCAGTTTTGCTGTGATGGGCAAACGTTATGTTGCCACTCCACAGCAATCTCAATGGGAAATGGTGGTCAACACACCGTTAGAATGCCAACTTGTTCACCCTATTCCAAGTTTTGGAGATGCGGTATTTTCATCTCGTGCGAATAAAAAAATCAATTTAGACTTTGAGTTAAAAATGCGTCGTCCGATGGGAGAAACACGTAACGTCAGTCTCATCTCTATGCCGCCACCTTGGCGACCAGGTGAACACGCCGATCGAATTACAAACCTAAAGTTTTTTAAACAGTTTGATGGTTATGTCGGAGGGCAAACAGCATGGGGCATTTTGTCTGAGCTGGAAAAAGGGCGTTATCCGACCTTTAGTTATCAGGATTGGCAGAGCCGAGATCAGAGAATTGAAGTCGCATTGTCATCCGTGCTGTTTCAAAATAAGTACAACGCGTTTAGCGACTGTATTTCCAATTTATTGAAATACAGTTTTGAAGACATTGCCTTTACGATTTTGCACTACGAAAGACAAGGCGATCAGTTAACCAAGGCTTCCAAAAAGCGTTTATCACAAATTGCAGATTATATCCGACATAATCAAGATATCGATCTCGTGTTGGTGGCGACGTACACCGATTCAACCGATGGCAAAAGTGCGAGTCAAAGTTTATCTGAGCGACGTGCAGAGTCACTTCGTGATTATTTTCAGTCTCTAGGGCTACCGGAAGATCGAATTCAAGTGCAAGGGTACGGCAAGCGTCGTCCTATTGCTGATAACGGTTCGCCAATAGGAAAAGACAAAAACCGCCGAGTCGTAATATCTCTAGGGCGAACCCAAGTCTAATGCATATAAAAACGCCGAAGCTCAAAGCTTCGGCGTTTTTGATTTACTGACGTTGTTAATAATATTTTAATGGGATTTTGCCAAGTACCTTTCGGTGATTCCGGCTGTATAATTTGGATGTTAGTTTAATCGGAATTTGGCAATGACTTCGCAATTGGTTGCGGTATCTATTTTTTCAACCTGTTTGGCAATAGCCGGATTAGGATGACGTTTCATGAAGTCTATTAATGCTTTAGTGCAACATCCTATTGAGTCGATAAAGCTTGCACATTCTTTATTTGGGCATTGTGGGATGAGTGTTAAGACTTTCTCTGAAGCCAGCTGAAGGTATTTGAGTTCATAGTCAGTGTCTCCGGCCCAACGCCAGAACTGAGCTAAGTTATGACAAGAAATCACAGAAATTAATAATCGCTCGTCTGCTTCAATTTCCACACATTCGCTAATATCTTCACTCAGGCTTAGGGCTTGCTGGTAATGAAGAATGCTGCGAACAGGGTCATCTAGTTGAAGTGCCGTATCGGCTAGAAGTGTGTGTTTTTCCCATTCACTGATCATTATCGTAATCCCGCATATCGAAGTTGCGAATAAATCTAAACGATAATTATTATCAAGTAAAGTGTTTTGTTTATAAAAGAACAGGCAGATCGCAGACCTGCCTGTAATCGATGTTCAACTTGCAGTACAAGTGATTATTAGAAGTGCCGCTTAGCCTTCAAGACCTGCTGAAGCTTGCTTGTTTTGGATAAGCTCAATCATATAACCATCTGGGTCTTTTACGAATGCAATGTGCGTGCTGCCGCCTTTTACTGGACCTGGTTCACGCGTCACATTACCGCCCGCCGCTTTGATAGCGTCGCAAGTTGTGTAGATATCATCAACACCAATGGCGATATGACCAAAAGCAGTACCTAGGTCATATTCAGTTTTACCCCAGTTGTAAGTTAGCTCGATCACAGCACCTTGGGATTCGTCACCGTAGCCAAGAAACGCCAGTGTGTATTCGTACTCTTTATTCTCGTTCGTACGAAGCAACTGCATGCCCATAACTTCAGTGTAAAACTTGATGGATTTGTCTAGATCACCTACGCGAAGCATAGTGTGGAGAATTCGACCATTTGACATTTTTTGCTCCTAGCTTTGATTTTCAAATAGCGTTAGCTATCTGGATATACTTTCTCTTTATATTCGCACAAATCTTCAATAATGCAGCTACCGCAGCGAGGCTTTCTCGCCAAGCACGTGTAGCGGCCATGAAGAATGAGCCAGTGGTGCACATCGAGTTTGAACTCTTTTGGCACAACTTTTAATAGCTTTTGCTCGACATCATCAACCGTTTTGCCCATTGCAAACTTAGTACGATTCGACACGCGATAAATGTGCGTATCGACGGCAATGGTTGGCCAACCAAAAGCGGTGTTGAGCACGACGTTTGCGGTCTTGCGACCTACGCCTGGTAGCGCTTCTAACGCTGCACGATCTTCAGGAACTTCACCATTGTGTTTTTCCAACAAGATCTTACAAGTCTTGATAGTGTTTTCTGCTTTTGAGTTAAACAAACCGATGGTCTTTATGTATTCTTTTAAGTCATCAACTCCCAAATCGAGAATACTTTGTGGTGTATTAGCGACAGGGAAAAGCTTGTCGGTGGCTTTATTGACACTTACATCGGTTGCTTGCGCTGATAGTAATACCGCGATTAGCAGTTCAAAAGGGGAGCTCCAGTTAAGCTCAGTTTGAGGATTCGGATTGTTTTCTCGTAATCGCTCAAGAATTTCGATTCTTTTTATTTTGTTCATTGCTGACTTCCAATACCGTCTCTGCGGTTTATGAAAAAGGCTCCTATGACAGAGCCTTATTTTGTTATGCGTTGGTGACGCGAGCACGTTCTATGGTTGGTTTTTCTTCTTTAGGTTGACGTGCCTGGACTGAATTATCGATGACATTTTTAAGCGCTATCAACAGACCAACACCGATAAATGCACCGGGTGGAAGAAGCGCTAGCAGAAAGCTGTTGTCAAATTGGAAAACTTGGATGCGGAGAGCGGATGCCCAGTCTCCTAATAGCAGATCTGCCCCGTCGAATAGTGTGCCATTACCAATTAACTCACGCATGGCACCTAGCACGACTAAAACGCTTGTCATACCAAGACCCATCCATAAACCGTCTAATGCTGCAGGCGCAACATCATTTTTTGAAGCGTATGCTTCAGCTCGACCAATAATGATGCAGTTCGTTACAATCAGAGGAATAAAGATACCAAGAGACAGGTATAAACCATACGCATAGGCATTCATCAATAACTGAACGCAGGTAACAAGTGAGGCAATAATCATCACGAATACAGGAATGCGGATCTCTTTTGGTACGTAATTACGAATAAGAGAAACCGTGACGTTGGAGCCGACCAGCACTAATAAGGTTGCAATACCAAGACCTAAGGCATTGGTTATTGTGGAAGAAACTGCTAGTAGTGGACACAGACCCAGCAGCTGTACGAGAGCAGGGTTATTGCTCCACATACCGTTTTTCATCAGTAATTTATTTTCACTCATTACTGCTCTCCTTCACAGCCTAACGGTTGGCTAAGAATGTCTTCACGAGATTGGTTTACGTAGTTAACGGTATTTCGCACCACTTTTACGACGGCTCTAGGTGTGATCGTTGCACCAGTAAATTGATCGAAATCACCACCATCTTTACGAACTTTCCATGAGTTCCAGTTACTTTCCGTGACTTGTTTGCCCGTAAAGCTCAGGATCCAGTCGGTGACACGAAGATCAATTTTATCGCCCAGGCCAGGGGTTTCTTGATGGCTTAAGACGCGTGTCCCCAAAATATTGCCCTGATTGTCAATCCCAGTAATAACTTTTATCTCACCATTGTAGCCATCTGGCGCGATGGATTCTATTGCGATTGCTGTCGGTTCACCATTCTTCGTGGCGAGGTAGGCTGGCATCGCACGCAATGTCCCCAGTTCTGGTGACGTGACCATAGTGCAGGCTTGCGTGAGTGCGTTGTCATGCATGTTTTCTGGAATGACTTGATTCAAAACAGAAAGCAATTGTTGTTGTTCTTGTATCTTGATTTGGTCTTTTGTTAGGTACTGAGTAAAGGCGACTAATCCGGTTGTTGCACAGGCAAAGATCGCAAGTGTCAGACCATTTTTTCTAATAGCGGTTAACATGTTTACCTCAGTGACCGTAAGTTCTAGGTTTGGTGTAGTAATCGATCAGTGGCACACACATATTTGCAAGTAACACTGCGAATGCAACACCATCAGGGAAGCCGCCCCAACTGCGAATGATAAAGACCAAAGCACCAATAAGCGCGCCAAAGATCAAACGTCCTTTAACGGTGGTAGACGCCGACACGGGATCGGTTGCAATAAAGAATGCGCCAAGCATGGTTGCACCTGATAACAAGTGGAAGATTGGCGACGCAGTTTCCCCTGGGGTCAGTAAGCTGAACACGACGCTAAATAGCGTCAGGCTCGCTAGGAAACCTACGGGGATATACCATTGGATGATGCGTTTTTTGATCATCACTAAACCACCAAGTAAGTAGGCAAGATTTACCCATTGCCAACCAATGCCAGCTAATCCATCGAATATTGGCTGCGATAGTACTTCGCTTGGGGTTGCACCTGTATGAATGCCGGTCTTAAATGCATCAAGTGGCGTCGCCATTGTCACGCCGTCAACCCCCGTTCGAACTTGCTGAAGCGATAAGCCGTCGTAATCATAGCCCGTAAAAATTAAAGAGAGTGTATCTGCAAAATTTACGTGATCAGGTATGAGTGACGTCGGGGCACTCCAACTCGTCATTTGCACTGGGAATGAGATCAACAAGACCACATAAGCGACCATGGCAGGATTGAATAAGTTTTGACCAAGGCCACCATATAGGTGTTTAGCGATTACGATCGCGAAAATAAGTCCGATCACCATAATCCACCACGGAGACCATGGTGGGATAGCCACGGCTAATAACCAAGCGGTAACGATCGCACTGTTATCACGTAGTGCTCGCATCGGCGAACGTTTACGGAAGACCATAACTAAGGCTTCAAGTGATACAGCGACTGCGATGGCAAAAATCAGCTGAATAAGCGTTCCCCACCCAAAGAAGTAGGTCTGAGCCGCTAAACCTGGGAGAGCACAAAGTGCCACCCATTTCATTAAGTCAGGTGTACTACGACGGCTGTGGGTATGCGGTGAACTGGCAATAAAAAACGACACTACTCGTTCTCCTCAGTATTATTTTTATTAGCTTCTTGCTGCGCTTTGCGAGCCTTCGCGCGCGCAATAGCAGCAGCGACAGCCGCTTTTTTCGGATCTTCAGTTTGTTCAGCAGGCGTTTCAGCTTCTACCGTTTCGGCTGGTTCTTCTTGCTTAGCTTTACGCGCTTTGGCACGCGCAATAGCCGCAGCGACAGCCGCTTTTTTCGGATCTTCGGTTTGCTCGGCAGGTGCTTCAGCTTCTTTCGCTTCAGTTGAGTCTGCTTGTTGCGCTTTACGAGCCTTCGCGCGCGCAATTGCTGCGGCAACCGCGGCTTTCTTCGGATCCACTTCTGGTTCTTCGGAAGTTGCTTCTTCAACAGGCTCTGTTTGCGTTTCTTGCTTAGCTTTACGCGCTTTGGCACGTGCAATGGCAGCAGCCACGGCGGCTTTTTTCGGATCGTCGGTTTGCTCAGCAGGTGCTTCAGCTTCTTCCGCTTCAGTTGAGTCTGCTTGCTTCGCTTTACGCGCTTTGGCACGTGCAATCGCAGCAGCCACGGCGGCTTTTTTCGGATCGTCGGTTTGCCCGGCAGGTGCTTCAGCTTCTTCCGCTTCAGTTGAGTCTGCTTGCTTCGCTTTACGCGCTTTGGCACGTGCAATCGCAGCAGCAACCGCGGCTTTTTTCGGATCGCCGTCTTGCTGTGCAGACGTTTCTGATTCTACAGATTCAGTTGAATTTTCTTGTTGTGCTTTTTTCGCTTTAGCTCGGGCGATGGCTGCTGCAACTGCCGATTTCTTATCATCAGCGTTGTTATCTGGCGTTTCGCCTTGTTCTTTTTGTGCTTTACGTTCGCGGGCTAGACGTTTGCGTTCTTCGCGCAGTTTTGCCATTTCTGAGTTATCAGGTTCACTAGAGCCTGCTTTAGCGGCTGCGGCCTGTTTTGCCTTCGCTTTGGCAATGGCTGCAGCGACGGCAGGTTTCACGGCTGGCTCTGCTTTTTCTGTTGTTTCTGTCTTCTGAGCTTTCACTCGTGCGATCGCTGCTGCAATCGCATCATCACCACCAGAAGATTTCATGTCTTTACGGCGCTGATCGGCTGCTTTCTTAAAGCGATTTTCACGTTCTGCTTTTTCGCGCTCCATACGCGCTTTCTTCTCTTCAAAACGCAGCTTCGCTCGCTCCGCAGCTTCCGCTTCTTGTGCTCTGGTGCGAATTTCCGCTTTTGCTTGGCGGTAGTACTGTACGAGAGGAATTTCACTTGGACACACAAACGCACAAGCACCGCACTCGATACAATCCTTTAAGTTTAGTTCTTCGAGTTTGTCATACTCTTCAGCTTTTGCATGCCATTGCAGTTGCTGAGGTAGCAGTGAAGCAGGGCAAGCTTCAGCACATTGGCTACAGCGAATACATTCCATCTCATGTTGGTGTGGAGAGATCTCACGACGAGTCGGGGCAAGGATACAGTTTGCTGTCTTGGTAATCGGCACTTGAGAGTGGGGAAGGGTGAAGCCCATCATTGGTCCACCCATGATTAAACGTTGTAACTTCTTATCGGCTTTATAGCCAAACTCATCCAATAACGCCTGTACTGGTGTACCTAATAATGCCCAAACATTACGTGGTTGTTTGAATGTTTTACCAGTGAGGGTCACGACGCGTTTTATCATCGGTTCACCATCGATGATTGCGCGTTTGATTGAGTATAGAGAACCGACATTTTGAACCAAAATACCAATATCGGCTGGAATTGCGCCGCTTGGTACTTCTTTATTGGTCAAAATTTTGATCAGCTGTTTTTCGCCACCAGAAGGGTATTTAGTCGGGATAACGCGAATAACGATATCTTTGTTTAGAGCCGCAGCTTCTAACGCTTTGATTGCCTCTGGTTTGTTATCTTCAATACCAATAATCGTGAGCTTTGGTGTCAGGATATGTTCAACAATCTCGATACCTTGGATGAGCTCTTCGGCATGCTCTTGCATGAGCTTGTCATCAGATGTGATGTATGGCTCACATTCAGCCGCGTTGACGATAAGAATCTCTGTGCGAGCAAAACCTGATTGGATTTTTTTTGCGGTAGGGAAACCTGCACCACCCATACCTGAAATGCCTGCGAGGCGAATAATATCGATCAGTGCGTCAGGTGTTTCTTGTTTGTAATCCACGACGGGTTTTCTGTCACACCAAGTATCGTTACCATCAGGTGTAATGACCGCGCAGAGTTCACTCAGACCTGAAGGGTGAGCAACGGTTCTAGGCTCAATTGCGGTGAGCGTACCCGATGTAGGAGCATGCACTGGAACGGTAAAACCAGTTTCGGATTGCGTTAATGGCTGACCTTTTAATACGTGGTCACCTTCGGCAACCAATAAGTTACCAGCCTTACCAATGTGCTGTTTTAGCGGTAATACAATTTCTGATGGGATAGCCGCGTGAACGAGCTCAGTTTTGTTGGACTGCTTTTTGTTTTCTGCCGGATGCACACCACCAGGGAAATCCCAAAGCGAGCCTGTACGAATTTGTTCAATCAAAGACAACATGCGAAACCTTACTTAATTGAATCTTTCACGTTCGCTGCATCGTCGGCAGCATCCGTAATGTTGAGTACTGGAATGGAGTTAAGTTGCCACTTCCAGCTTTCCGTGGTGGTTGCCACAGGGATCATTTCAATACAATCAGTTGGACATGGTGCAACACATAAGTCACACCCCGTACATTCGTCTTTAATTACGGTATGGACCGCTTTTGTACCGCCTACAATTGCATCCACTGGACACGCTTGAATACACTTAGTACAGCCAATGCACATATCTTCATGGATAAACGCAACGGTTGGAATTTTGCTGTCGAGATCGTGCGCAGATTCTTCTGGCTCAACACCCATTAAGTCGGCGAGCTTTTCGATTGTTGCCTGACCGCCAGGTGGACATTTGTTGATGTGGTCGCCATTTGCAATCGCTTCAGCATAAGGGCGGCAACCAGGATAGCCACATTGACCGCATTGAGTTTGAGGTAAGATTGCGTCGATTTGATCCACAATTGGGTCTGCCTCGACTTTGAAGCGAATAGAAGCAAAACCAAGTATCGCGCCGAAAATCGCAGCAAGAACCGCTAACGCGATGATCGCAATTAAAATCGTACTCATTGTTTACTTCACCAAACCTGTAAAGCCCATAAAGGCTAGTGACATTAAACCCGCTGTAATCATTGCAATCGATGCACCTTTAAAAGGCACTGGTACGTCGGCGGCAG
This sequence comes from Vibrio sp. T13N, assembly GCF_032970445.1. Lineage (NCBI taxonomy): Bacteria > Pseudomonadati > Pseudomonadota > Gammaproteobacteria > Vibrionales > Vibrionaceae > Vibrio > Vibrio sp. T13N. The sequence continues at coordinate 259,459 of NZ_JAWJYE010000004.1, read as the reverse complement.
CTATGCGCTCACGCATGGATGCAAAAAGTATCAACACCAATGAGAAACCAACAGCGGCGCCGAAGCCGTAGATAATCGATTCGATAAAGTTATGGTTCTCATTAATATTAAGAAGCGCGACGCCTAATACCGCGCAGTTTGTAGTGATCAGCGGTAAGAAAATACCAAGCAAGCGATAAAGTGTTGGACTTGTTTTGTGCACAACCATTTCGGTGAACTGCACCACAACGGCTATCACCAAAATAAAACTCATGGTTCGAAGGTACTCAATACCCAGTGGACGAAGAATGTAGCTTTCCACTAAATACGCACACACTGACGCGAGCGTTAGCACAAAAGTTGTTGCTAAGCCCATACCTATTGCTGTTTCCAGTTTTTTGGACACACCCATAAAAGGACAGAGGCCCAAAAACTTCACCAGTACAAAGTTGTTCACCAGCACAGTGCCGACCAACAACAAAACATATTCGGTCATAGTTATTACGTTCTTAAAATCCGATCTTGATATTATCGTGTTTTGTGACACCAATAACAACCAGTGAACGATGTGGTTTTACATACACGATGGAAAAATAGTCGTCTATGTGAGGTATTTTGATGAATCAATAAGAAATTGAACAGCTTGCTGAATGGATTTTACAAAGACGCTGGTGCTGTCTTTCCTCAAAGAATCTTTTGCTCAGAAGGCGGGAATGACATTTAGCGAGTAATTTTAAGTCGTCACTTGAGATATTGATGGTGAAAGAAGTTTTTTATTTCAAAACGAAAAAAGCCGTGTCTTGCGACACGGCTTTTCTGGAATTTGGCTCCTCCTGCTGGGCTCGAACCAGCGACCTGCGGATTAACAGTCCGTCGCTCTACCAACTGAGCTAAGGAGGAATTGCTTTGCTTGAAAGCGGGACGAATCTTACCGAGCAGCCAAACTACTGTCAACAGTAAAAAAATACATTTTTAGCAAAAAATATTGAGGGAAGGGCTTTACTTTTCTGTACTGCTTGTCAGCAAAGGGGTGAGGTTACTTATCCACTAATTTTGTGGATAACTATGTTGATGAGATCTGAGTAAAGATCTTTTATATGCAACCTGGTTTTTATTTGGTGAATTTTTAATCAGAGCTATACAGAGAATATGCAATTAAAACATAGATTTATTGATGTTAAGCAAAATGTATTCAAGGTGGATAAAAATCTAGCTTTTGGGGATAAAGAGTGTTTAGGCCAATTTTTGGGGAAAAGTTGTGGAAACTGCAATGTGAAGAATGGGTGTGGCTCTTCAGCTAGGGCGAAATACTATATCAGAGTAGGTTTTGTATGGCTACAGCATTCTAGACAAACAAGAAAATTTATTAACAATGGTGGGTAAATTTTCGATAGACGTAGATTTCATTGGCTAAGGTGTATATATATACAGCCAAAGCGCAGTAAAGTTGAGGAAGGGTATGAGTAAAGTCTATGAATTGGTCTCCGATTATCAGCCATCGGGTGACCAGCCGGGAGCGATCAAGCAGCTGCTTGAGGGGCTCGATGCTGGACTGGCACATCAAACACTATTGGGGGTAACGGGATCGGGTAAAACGTTCACACTAGCGAATGTTATCGCTCAAGCCCAGCGACCTGCAATATTACTTGCTCCAAACAAAACGCTCGCAGCGCAATTATATGGCGAGATGAAATCATTCTTTCCCAATAATGCGGTGGAATACTTTGTTTCCTACTACGATTACTACCAGCCTGAAGCTTATGTCCCGACGACGGATACTTTCATTGAAAAAGACGCATCAGTTAACGCTCACATAGAGCAAATGCGCCTTTCCGCAACGAAAGCACTATTGGAACGTAAAGACGCGATTATCGTTGCGTCTGTTTCTGCTATCTATGGTTTGGGTGACCCAGAATCTTACTTGCAAATGATGTTGCATTTACGTCGTGGTGACGTGATTGATCAACGGGACATGCTACGACGTTTGGCAGAGCTACAATATTCAAGAAATGACGTGGCATTTGAGCGAGGACAGTTTCGGGTTCGTGGCGAAGTGATTGATATCTTTCCAGCGGAATCTGACCAAGACGCAGTTCGTGTCGAAATGTTTGATGATGAAATTGACTGCATCAGTGTTTTTGATCCATTGACTGGTGTGGTGAAACAGCGAGATTTACCACGCTACACCATTTATCCTAAGACGCACTACGTGACACCAAGAGATCGTATTCTTGAAGCGATTGAAAATATTAAGGTTGAATTAGAAGTACGCAAAAAACAGCTTCTAGACAACAACAAGCTACTGGAAGAACAGCGTATTAGCCAGCGGACTCAATTCGATATCGAGATGATGAATGAGTTAGGTTTTTGCTCAGGTATCGAAAACTATTCTCGCTATCTCAGCGGACGATCGGAAGGCGAGCCGCCACCGACATTGTTTGATTACTTGCCTCATGACGGTTTGTTGATCATCGATGAATCCCACGTGACTGTGCCGCAGATTGGTGCCATGTATAAAGGTGACCGCTCTCGTAAAGAAACGCTAGTGGAGTTTGGTTTTCGCTTACCTTCTGCGTTAGATAATCGTCCGCTCAAGTTTGAAGAGTTTGAAGCGTTAGCACCGCAGACGATTTTTGTCTCTGCGACGCCAGGAAATTATGAACTAGAAAAATCTTCAGGCGATGTAGCGGATCAAGTTGTTCGTCCAACAGGCTTGCTTGACCCAGAATTGGAAGTTCGCCCAGTAGCGACCCAAGTAGACGACTTGTTGTCTGAAATTCGCCTCCGTTCTGCTAAAGATGAGCGAGTTCTAGTGACAACATTGACCAAACGGATGGCCGAAGATCTCACCGAGTACTTGCACGAACATGATGTTAGGGTACGTTACTTACACTCAGATATTGACACCGTAGAACGTGTGGAGATCATCCGTGATCTTCGTCTTGGCGAGTTTGACGTGCTGGTGGGAATTAACTTGCTACGAGAAGGCTTGGACATGCCTGAAGTTTCGCTGGTTGCAATATTGGATGCAGATAAAGAGGGCTTCTTGCGCTCCGAGCGTTCACTGATTCAGACCATTGGTCGTGCTGCGCGAAATCTTGAAGGTAAGGCGATCTTGTATGCTGACCGAATCACCAACTCCATGAAAAAGGCGATGGATGAAACCAACCGCCGCCGCGAGAAGCAGAAAGCGTACAACGAAGAAATGGGCATTTCGCCGCAAGCGCTCAAACGAAATATCAAAGATATTATGGAATTGGGCGATATTACCAAGTCTAAACGTCAGCGTAATACTAAACAGGTACCGTTGTCGAAAGTGGCGGAGCCTTCGCAAACATACGAGGTCATGTCTCCTCAGCAGTTGGAAAAAGAAATCAGTCGACTTGAGGCGGCAATGTATCAGCACGCGCAAGATTTAGAGTTTGAATTGGCGGCGCAAAAGCGTGACGAGATTGAAAAACTAAGAGCGCAGTTCATCGCAAATAGTTAAAAATAAGCTTAATGATCTAGCTTAGCCAAGTGTTTTAGATTGCTTGCAGAAAAAAAGAAGCCAATAGGCAGTCGGGTCTATTGGCTTGTTTTGTGAACATCTCGTTCACTAACAACGTCAGTTGGCTAGGTGACCCGAGGGGTCACTAAACTATCAGCATGGTTTATGCCATTTTTTAAATAATTGATATTATTTTTGAATCCTTTCTCTTACCCATAATTTAGCTAATGTTATTTGCAAAATGCAAAGCGTAATGCGATTATTGTTTAAAACACAACAAAATATTAGCTAGGTTATGCAACAAAAATCTGAAGGTCCTAAATCTCGTTACCTTTTAATGGTTGAGGATACCGCATCTGTTGCGGCACTGTACCGCTCATACCTGACACCGCTTGGTATAGATATCAATATTGTCGGTACAGGTAGGGATGCCATTGAAAGTCTCAACCATAGAATTCCAGATCTTATTCTGCTCGATCTTCGTCTGCCAGATATGACGGGGATGGACGTTTTACACGCTGTTAAAAAGAGTCATCCAGACGTACCTATTATTTTTATGACCGCTCACGGTTCTATCGATACCGCGGTAGAAGCAATGCGTCATGGCTCTCAAGACTTTTTGATCAAACCGTGTGAAGCTGACCGCTTACGTGTCACGGTTAACAATGCGATTCGTAAAGCGACTAAGTTAAAAAACGAGGCTGATAACCCGGGTAATCAAAGTTATCAAGGCTTTATTGGCAGCAGCCAAACTATGCAACAGGTCTACCGTACGATTGATTCAGCAGCGAGCAGTAAAGCGAGCATCTTCATCACTGGTGAAAGTGGTACGGGTAAAGAGGTATGCGCCGAGGCAATCCATGCGGCAAGCAAGCGTGGTGACAAGCCTTTTATTGCGATTAACTGTGCTGCAATTCCAAAAGATTTGATTGAGAGTGAACTGTTTGGTCACGTGAAAGGTGCTTTTACCGGCGCAGCAAATGATCGTCAGGGGGCAGCGGAATTAGCGGATGGTGGCACACTTTTCCTTGATGAACTGTGTGAGATGGACTTAGATTTGCAAACCAAATTGCTACGATTTATTCAAACCGGCACGTTCCAAAAAGTGGGCTCTTCAAAAATGAAGAGCGTGGATGTTCGCTTTGTTTGTGCAACTAACCGTGACCCATGGAAAGAGGTACAAGAAGGTCGATTCCGTGAAGATTTGTACTATCGTTTGTATGTCATTCCTTTGCATTTGCCGCCTTTACGTGAACGAGGTGAAGATGTCATTGAAATTGCATACTCACTGTTAGGCTATATGTCGCACGAAGAAGGAAAAAGCTTCGTGCGTTTTGCGCCTGATGTAATCGACCGATTTAATAGCTATGAGTGGCCAGGCAACGTTCGTCAGTTACAAAACGTGCTGCGCAATATCGTTGTTTTAAACAACGGTAAAGAAATCACGTTGGATATGTTACCGCCACCGTTGAATCAACCGCTTGACCGTCCGTCTTCTGTGGCGAAATTCATTGAGCCGAAAGTGATGACTGCGTCTGAGATTATGCCGTTGTGGATGACAGAAAAAATGGCGATAGAGCAAGCGATTGAAGCGTGTGATGGCAATATCCCCCGAGCGGCGGGATACCTTGATGTCAGTCCGTCGACGATTTACCGCAAGTTACAGGCTTGGAATGGCAAGGAAGAGCGGCAAAAAGTATGAGTGTGAATGTATTAAATCAGCAAAAAATCGATGAACTGTCGATGGAGATTGGCAGTGACAATGTTCCTGTTTTACTCGATATTTTCTTGGGGGAGATGGATACCTACATCGAGAATTTATCTCAGTTTCAAGGGACAGAGCGATTACGTTACCTAAAAGAAATCAGTCACGCGTTAAAAAGCAGCGCAGCGAGCTTTGGAGCAGACCGTCTTTGTCAATTGGCGATGTCGATAGATAAAAAAGCCAAAGCAGGTGAGTTAGCTGAAGAGTCAGACGAGTTAAAAACGATGTTCGATCTTTTGCATGAAACACGCGACGCTTACCGTGATTGGCAGCAGTAATGCGCTGTTCTAATGAGGCTCTTACACAAAACCCTTCACTTGAGTGAAGGGTTTTTTCATTGCTGACAGCGAGTAAACTTGAAGCTATCCCCTAGCTTTAGAGGGCTTTTTTAAATTGAAAGCCTTAGCTGGCTTTCAATAGCGAGCTTGAGTTTATCTCGGTCGTGACGCCAATCTCGGTTCGACGAAGCTAACGATTCCGTCACTACATTCCACTGGCTCAATACTTCTTGCTCGGTTTCCTCTGCTAGAACCACGTCTATCTTCCTACCTTGGCAGGCACGCTCACACCATTCTAATTTTTGTGCCATGGTCATTCGTCCGGCTGGGCCGTACTCCGGGCTCAAGTTGGCAACGAAAATGACTTTTGCTTTCTCATTGGCGGCAATGGCTTTGCCGAGCTCAGGCAACAGCAAAGGAGGCATGATGCTGGTTAAAAAGCTGCCAGGACCAAGAATAATAGCGTCTGCCTCTGCCAGTGCAGTTACTGCTTCTTTAGTTGCAGGGACTTCTGGTGATAGATCGAGACGGCGTAAATCGGTGTTCATCTCGTCTACATTCGTTTCTCCCGTGACCCACTTCCCATCCACAGATAACGCGGAAAGATCGGAAGGGTGTTCAGACATAGGAAGAATGTTAACGTCGACTTTTAACATGTTTCGAATCAGATTGATGGCATCTAACGGTCTGACCGATAAGTTATCGAGCGCCGTAAGCATCAAGTTACCGAGGTTATGACCATCAAGCTCGCCAGTACCTTTGAAGCGATATTCAAACATCATTGAACTGATCGACGGCTCTGTGATCAGCTGATTAATGCAGTTCCGTGTGTCGCCCCAGGCGATTCCACCTTGGCAGTGACGAATTCTTCCTGTTGAGCCACCATTGTCTGTTGTGGCGACAATGCCAGTTGCATTGCCGCCAAAATCCCGTAGTGCGGCCAACATTCGACCTAAGCCATGACCACCGCCAACAGCGACCACTTTTTTATCCGTGTAGATATTCATTACGTTCTTCTAATAATCTTGTAAAAAACGGCTACAATTTATCTCAAGGAGTGCTTGAAAGGTACTCACTTAGCGGTAAATTGTGTCTCTAGAGAGTTTTTTATCACTCAAGTCTGGATTCCAGTACAAATATTAAGTATTTTACACCGCAAAGCTATCAGAGGTTTCATATCTCTGGTTGCCATAACTCCGAGCTCACTATTGCTAAGTCCGAGGATAAGCGTTTTGAGCCAGTGGCGTACTGTCACAAGGGCATGATTGGAAATGGCCATGCCTCCCGTGTTTGGAAAGGTGTTCCGTGGCGCAACAATTCGAAGACAAATTTCATCGTAAGTTCTATTACTTGCGTCTGTCTGTGACCGACGTATGTAATTTCAAATGTACCTATTGCCTTCCTGATGGCTATAAGCCTTCGGGCAATAAAAACTCGTCTTTTTTATCTCTTCCTGAAATCAAACGGGTCGTAAAAGCGTTTGCTGATTGTGGCACGTCAAAAGTGCGCATTACTGGCGGTGAACCAAGTTTACGCAAAGATTTTACCGACATTATCCACTCAGTGGCGACGACGCCTGGTATCCAAAAAGTTGCAACGACGACCAATGGTTACCGCATGGCGAAGCAAGTCGCAGACTGGCGTGAAGCGGGCTTAACTCACATCAACGTTAGCGTGGACAGCCTTGATCCGCGTATGTTCCATCAAATCACGGGTGAAAATAAGTTCACTGAGGTGATGAATGGTATCGAGCGTGCGTTTGAAGTTGGTTATGAGCAAGTCAAAGTTAATGTGGTTTTGATGAAAGATCTTAACCATCAAGAACTGCCAGCGTTTCTCAACTGGATAAAAGATCGTCCAATCCAACTGCGCTTCATCGAGTTGATGCAAACGGGTGAGATGGATGATTTATTCAATAAGCATCATGTGTCCGGCGTAGCAATTCGTAATCAGTTGATTGCAAACGGTTGGCTGCTTAAAGTGCGCTCTCATAATGACGGCCCCGCGCAAGTGTTTGTTCATCCAGATTACAAGGGTGAAATTGGCCTGATCATGCCTTATGAAAAAGACTTTTGTGAGAGCTGCAACCGACTACGCGTCTCTGCGATGGGTAAGCTGCATCTGTGTTTGTTTGGAGACCACGGTGTAGAACTGCGTGATCTATTGGAACGTGATGAGCAAGAAAGCGAGCTTATTGAACGCATCCAAGCGCAGTTACAAACTAAGTCGGTGAGCCACTTCTTGCACGATGGTAATACGGGTATGACGCCACATCTGGCGTCTATCGGCGGCTAAATCAACTCAAATTTTGTAGGGAAAGCTTATTTATAGGCTAGCTTTCCCTCGCTTTTCTAGAATCGATACCAAACGTATCAAAGTTAAAAGAGAATAGGTGAACACATGGGTCACGCTGAAAGCAAATTTCAACCTGCAAATATTGCCGTTCTAACGGTATCTGACACTCGTACCGAAGAAAACGATACCTCTGGTCGCTACCTTGTTGAACACGCTCAAGAAGCGGGTCACAATGTTGTCGATAAGCAAATTGTTATTGATGACATGTACAAAATTCGCGCAATTGTTTCTCAGTGGATTGCGGACGACAATGTCCAAGCGATCATGATTACTGGTGGTACAGGGTTCACGTCACGTGACAGCACGCCAGAAGCGCTGAAGCCTCTGTTTGATAAAGAAGTAGAAGGTTTTGGTGAGTTATTCCGCATGGTGTCTTACGAAGAAATTGGTACGTCAACGATCCAATCGCGTGCAATTGCAGGTTTTGCTAACCATACAGTTATCTTCGCTATGCCTGGTTCAACAGGCGCGTGCCGCACTGGCTGGACGAAGATCATCAAGCAGCAGTTAGATGCAAGCCATCGCCCTTGTAACTTCATGCCGCACCTATCTGTATAACCTTTCCTAAAAGCGAAGGAAAAACAATGACTCAATTTACCCATATCAACGCGTCTGGCGAAGCTAACATGGTCGACGTGTCTGCAAAAGCTGAAACGGTTCGTGAAGCACGTGCAGAAGCATTTGTTCACATGGCCCCAGAAACCTTGCAACTGATTGTTTCCGGTCAGCATCATAAAGGTGATGTGTTCGCGACGGCTCGAATTGCTGGTATCCAAGCTGCAAAGAAAACGTGGGATTTGATTCCACTTTGTCATCCTCTGTTGCTTTCTAAAGTCGAAGTTCAGTTGGAGGCTATTGAGTCAGAAAACAAAGTTCGTATTGAATCTGTTTGTAAGCTTGCAGGTAAAACGGGCGTAGAAATGGAAGCGCTCACGGCGGCTTCTGTTGCTGCACTGACGATTTACGATATGTGTAAAGCGGTGCAAAAAGACATGGTTATCGGTCAAGTTCGTCTCCTAGAAAAGACGGGTGGAAAATCTGGACACTTCAAGGCGGAATCATGATTAAAGTACTTTTTTTTGCTCAGACTCGTGAGCTGATTGGTATCGACAGTGTCGAATTAGATGATCAATTTGAAACGGTTGAAGCGATTCGCGCACATCTCGTGGAAGAGGGCGCTGATAAAAATGGTAAGTGGGATTTGGCTTTAGAGCCAGGAAAGCTACTTGCTGCTGTTAATCAATCTATTGTCCCACTTGATACCGAAGTAAAAGCGGGGGATGAAGTTGCATTTTTCCCACCGGTAACCGGAGGTTAAGATGGACCCACGCGTCTCTGTACAAGTTGAAGACTTTTCCGTTGATCACGAATATCAACGTTTATCCGAAGGTACGGCTGCTGGTGCTGTCGTAACATTCATTGGTAAAGTTCGAGATATGAACCTTGGCGATAATGTTGTTGGTTTGCACTTGRAACACTACCCAGGCATGACTGAGAAGAGCTTGAGCGACATTTGCGATCAAGCTGAATCACGTTGGCCATTATTGGGCGTACGTGTGATTCATCGCGTTGGTGACATGGATAGCGGTGATCAAATCGTCTTTGTTGGTGTTTCAAGTGCACACCGTGGAGCAGCATTTGATGCTTGCGAGTTCATTATGGACTACTTGAAAACCAAAGCACCATTTTGGAAGAAAGAACGCACGACGAGTGAAGATCGTTGGATTGAGTCGCGCGATACTGATCACCAAGCTGCGCAGCGTTGGGAAAAATAGAACCCACTCCTCATTCTAGTGAAAAAAGCTAAGTGTCAATGGCACTTAGCTTTTTTTGTACTTATCTTCATAATTCTGCTCATTTGACTTCAACACAACCCGTACTCGCTCTGGTGATATTCTTCACAATAAAAGTTTTTAGCCCAATATATAAACAATTATTTGTTAGACTTCATTTGTCATAAATGTTAAATAATATGTAAATATCTAGCATAAGATGCTATCAAATGGTTTAAATGTAGATTAATCGAAAGTTTTGTCTGTGGAATGTCGCTTCTGGTCTCCATTTGGCTGGTGAATACTTTTTGATTAGAGTTTACTGCTAGATATGTGTGGTTTAGTCAGGATTATTGGTTTTTTTGCTACATTTTTATGGCAAATTACTTCAATGATTGCTAATGTGTGCCGCAGTCTTTGTAAGGTTTTAGGCTTTTGTGCTCAGAAAACGCACTAAAAAAATCTAAAACTCTGACCGTTCCAGGCCCTTACAAAGAAGTCATGGATGCTAACGAAAAAATTTGGAGTTTTACGCATGTATAAGAATAAAATCACGCGCGCTTTATTTATTGGTGCTGGTCTTTCTCTCGCTTTAGCTGGTTGTGGCGAAAAGCCTGCAGAGAAACAAGCTGCTGAGCCTGCTCCGGCTCCAGCCCCTGAAGCTAAATCTGATTCTAAAGAGCCAAAACTTGCTGCTGTTCAAGAATTGGTGCGTGGTAACGGTACAGAAGTTGCGACAATAGACCCTCATAAATCTCAAGGTGTTCCAGAATCCCACGTGATTCGCGATCTTCTTGAAGGCCTAGTAAACCAAGATGCGGACGGTAACACTATCCCTGGTGTTGCAGAATCTTGGGAAACTGAAGACAACAAAACATACACTTTCCACCTACGTGAAGACGCAAAATGGTCTAACGGTGATCCTGTTACTGCAGGTGATTTTGTATACAGCTTCCAACGCGCAGTCGACCCAGCAACCGCTTCTCCATACGCTTGGTACATGGAATACACCAAGATGAAGAACGCAAAAGACATTGTTGCGGGTAAAAAAGACAAGAGTGAGTTGGGTGTTAAAGCGGTTGACGACCACACGTTAGTGGTTGAGCTAGACACTGCTGTACCATACTTTGTGATGATGATGGGCCACACAACAGTGAAGCCTGTTCACCAAGCAACCGTTGAAAAGTTCGGCGATCAATGGACGAAGCCTGAGAACTTTGTAGGTAACGGTGCTTATGTTGTTGACAACTGGGTTGTAAACGAGCGTTTAGTTCTAAAACGTAACGAACAATACTGGGACAACGAAAACACGACGCTTGATCAAGTTACTTTCCTACCAATCGAAAACCAAGTAGCGGAAATGAACCGCTTCCTAGCAGGTGAAATCGACTTCACGAATGAACTGCCTACAGAGCACTTCAAGCGTTTGAAGCAAGAGCATCCAGAAGACGTGTCTGTATCGGGTAACTTGTGTACTTACTACTACATCTTCAACACGAAGAAAAAGCCGTTTGATGATGTTCGCGTACGTAAAGCGATTTCTTATGCGATTGACCGTAATATCGTGACTGATGCGATCCTAGCACAGGGTCAAAAGCCAGCTTATTTCCTAACGCCTGAAATCACGGCGGGTTTCAACCCAGAAATCCCTGCATACGGCAAAATGACGCAAGAAGAGCGTAACGCTGAAGCGGCGCGTCTATTGGAAGAAGCGGGTTACGGCGCAGACAACCCTCTTGAATTTAACCTTCTATACAACACGTCAGAGAACCACAAGAAACTTGCGGTTGCACTGGGTTCAATGTGGAAGAAGACGCTTGGTCTAGACGTTACGCTAGAAAACCAAGAGTGGAAAACTTACCTATCTACCAAAGATTCTGGCAACTTTGAGGTTGCTCGTGCAGGTTGGTGTGGCGACTACAACGAAGCTTCATCTTTCCTAACGCTGATGATGAGTAATAACACTACTGGTGGTATTCACTACGACAGCAAAGAGTACGATGCAATCATGAACAAAGCATTTGCTTCAACTTCTGACGAAGAGCGTCAAGCGCTTTACCTAGAAGCAGAGAAGTTGATGGCAAAAGATATGCCAATCGCACCTATCTACCAGTACGTGAAATCACGTCTACTATCACCGAAAGTTGGTGGCTTCCCAGTCAATAACGCGGAAGACAAGATTTACTCTAAAGATCTCTACATCACAGAGTAATTCGTAACTCGATAGAACTATAAAAATGAGGCTCTACATGTGAGAAATTGCATGTAGCGCCTATCTTTAGTCCAAAAGAATTGGACGACGTCTTTAATTTAACTGTCACAGACTGAAAGAGTGAGTTTATGCTTAAATTCATCGCAAAAAGGATATTTGAGGCGATCCCAACAATGTTGGTTTTGATCACCGTATCTTTCTTTCTTATGCGCTTTGCACCGGGAAACCCTTTCTCGACAGAGCGTCCATTGCCACCCGAAGTAATGGCAAATATCGAAGCTAAATATGGCTTAGATAAACCTGTATTTGAACAATACACCACGTATTTGACCAATGTTATCCAAGGGGATTTCGGACCGTCATTTAAATACCTTGATTACTCGGTTAACGAGCTGATCGCGGTTGCCTTACCGGTTTCGGCTAAAGTGGGCTTCATCGCCTTTATCTTTACCCTGATTATGGGGGTTACCGTCGGTACCATTGCTGCGCTCAAGCAGAATACTTGGATTGATTACACCATCATGTCGACAGCGATGCTCGGCGTGGTAATGCCTTCTTTTGTATTGGCACCTGCGCTTATCTATCTATTCTCGCTTCACTGGAATATCTTCCCTGCGGGCGGTTGGCAAGATGGTAGCTGGCAGTATTTAGTGCTTCCTGTCATTGGTATGTCACTACTGTATGTTGCAACCTTCGCTCGTATTACGCGTGGTTCGATGATCGAAACCCTAAACAGTAACTTTATTCGTACGGCTCGTGCTAAAGGTCTAAGTTACCGTTATATCATTATCAAACACGCTCTTAAGCCGGCACTTCTCCCTGTTGTTTCTTACATGGGTCCTGCTTTCGTAGGTATCATCACCGGTTCCGTTGTTATCGAAACCATTTTTGGTCTACCAGGTATTGGTAAGCTATTCGTTAACGCTGCGTTTAACCGTGACTACTCGCTAGTAATGGGTGTAACCATCCTGATTGGTTTCCTATTCATTTTATTCAACGCGATTGTCGATATTCTACTTGCAATGATTGACCCGAAAATTCGCTACTAACAGGGACGTTTGGTTATGTTAACGAAAAAAGAAAACCTAGAAGCGATTGAGAAGTTCTCCGAAAACTTGGAGATTGAAGGTCGCAGTCTTTGGCAAGATGCTCGTATCCGTTTTATGCGCAACAAAGCGGCAATGGTGAGCTTATTCCTTCTTGTTCTAATGACGTTGGCGGTGATTATTCTGCCAATGATCGCACCGCACACCTTTGATGATACTGACTGGTACGCGATGCACGTTGCACCGAATGCTGACCATTGGTTTGGTACTGACAGCCTAGGCCGTGATTTATACGTGCGTACGCTAATTGGGGGTCGTATTTCGTTGATGGTGGGTGTTATGGGCGCATTTGTAGCCGTACTGATTGGTACGCTCTATGGCGCAGCATCTGGTTTTATCGGCGGTAAAGTTGACCGTGTGATGATGCGTATTCTAGAAATTTTGTACGCGGTACCGTTTATGTTCCTAGTTATCGTACTTGTGACATTCTTCGGTCGTAACATCATGCTGATCTTTGTCGCGATTGGTGCTATCGCATGGCTAGATATGGCGCGTATCGTACGTGGTCAGACACTCAGCTTACGTAGCAAAGAGTTCATCGAAGCTGCACATGTGTGTGGTGTTAGCAACTGGAAAATTATCACTCGTCATATCGTGCCGAATGTACTGGGTATCGTAGCGGTTTACTCTACGCTACTTATCCCGAGCATGATCCTGACGGAGTCATTCCTATCATTCCTTGGTCTTGGTGTTCAGGAACCGATGACAAGTTGGGGCGCGCTTCTACAAGAAGGTGCACAGACAATGGAAGTGGCAATCTGGCAGCTGGCATTCCCAGCCGTGTTCATGGTTGTGACGCTATTCTGCTTCAACTACGTTGGTGACGGCCTGCGCGATGCGCTGGATCCAAAAGACAGATAATTAAAAGATAAGATTAAGGAAGCAATGATGAGCTTATTAGATGTCAAAGATCTGCGCGTCGAATTCACCACGCAAGATGGTATCGTAACCGCAGTAAACGATTTGAACTTCTCTCTCAACCAAGGCGAAACCTTAGGTATCGTTGGAGAATCGGGATCAGGTAAATCTCAAACCGTATTCGCAATCATGGGCCTTTTGGCTAAAAACGGTATTATCTCTGGTAGCGCAAAGTTTGAAGGCAAAGAAATCTTAAACTTACCAGAAAAAGAACTGAACAAAGTTCGCGCTGAACAGATCGCAATGATCTTCCAAGACCCAATGACATCGCTGAACCCTTACATGAAGGTAAGTGACCAGTTGATGGAAGTGCTTATGCTGCATAAAGGCATGGGCAAAGCGGAAGCATTTGAAGAATCAGTACGCATGCTGGAAGCGGTGAAAATCCCTGAAGCGCGTAAGCGTATCACGATGTACCCGCATGAGTTTTCAGGCGGTATGCGTCAACGTGTAATGATCGCGATGGCGTTGTTATGTCGTCCTAAACTGCTTATTGCCGATGAGCCAACAACAGCACTTGATGTGACGGTTCAAGCACAGATCATGGACCTGCTTAATGAGCTTAAAGACGAGTTCAACACGGCGATCATCATGATCACGCACGACCTTGGTGTTGTTGCAGGTTCGTGTGACAAAGTGTTGGTGATGTATGCAGGTCGTACGATGGAGTACGGCAACGTAAACGAAATCTTCTATAATCCAAGCCACCCTTATGCAGAGGGTCTGTTGAAAGCGATCCCTCGCCTTGATACGGAAGGTGAAATTCTGCCAACCATTCCTGGTAATCCACCAAACTTGCTTCGTCTACCACCGGGCTGCCCTTATCAAGAGCGTTGTCACCGAGTGATGGATCGTTGTAAGCGTGAAGCGCCAATTCTGACTCCATTTGGTGATGGCCGTCAGCGCGCATGTTTTTCTGAATGGGAGGCTTGGAACAAATGAACGCAGTAGATAAAAAGCTAATTCTGGACATTTCAGAGCTGAAAGTTCACTTCAGCATTGCGTCAAAATCGGCATGGCCGTGGTCAAAGCCTTCAAGCCTAAAAGCGGTTGATGGGGTGAACGTTCGACTATACGAAGGGGAAACACTTGGTGTAGTAGGCGAGTCAGGTTGTGGTAAATCGACGTTTGCGCGCGCCATCATCGGTCTTGTTGAAGCGACGGATGGCGAAGTAGTTTGGTTGGGTCAAGATCTAACTAAGATGAAAGACGTCCAACGTCGTGAAACGCGTAAAGAAATCCAAATGATTTTCCAAGATCCTTTGGCTTCTCTTAACCCACGTATGACGGTTGGCGACATTATTGCTGAGCCTCTTGAAACGTTCTACCCAGAACTGTCTAAGCAGGAAGTGAAAGACCGCGTTAAAGAGATGATGGCGAAAGTGGGTCTACTACCAAATGTGATCAACCGTTATCCGCACGAGTTCTCGGGTGGTCAGTGCCAGCGTATCGGTATTGCGCGTGCGCTTATCCTTAAGCCTAAGATGATCATCTGTGATGAACCCGTATCGGCGCTTGATGTATCTATTCAAGCTCAGGTTGTTAACCTGCTTAAAGAGATTCAAAAAGAACTAGGCCTTTCTCTGGTATTCATTGCGCATGACTTGTCAGTGGTTAAACATATCTCAGATCGTGTTTTGGTCATGTACTTGGGTAATGCTGTCGAGCTCGGTGAGGCGGAGGCGCTGTTTGCTGATCCTAAGCACCCATATACACGCGCATTGATGTCAGCGGTTCCGATTCCGGACCCGAACATTGAACGCAGTAAGAAAATCCAAATGCTGGAAGGCGACCTTCCTTCGCCGATCAGCCCACCATCGGGTTGTGTGTTCCGCACTCGTTGCCCACAAGCAACCGAAGAGTGTGCGAAGACGAAGCCAACGATTCAAGGTAACGACGTTCACGCGGTATCTTGTTTGCACGTTAGTGTATAAATTCAGCCTGTGACGGGCTTAAGCGCGACACCTTCATCGGGTCGCGCTTTTTTTATGCATCTGATTTATACATTCGAATTTCTTGAACATGATGTCCTAAGTTCAGTGATTTTCTGTTTGATAGGAAACGCTAATATAGACATAAACAGAATGAGAGGAGCGCAATCATGGGTAAGTTGGTCGAAGGTGTTTGGCATGACGTCTGGTATGACACAAAATCAAATGGTGGCAAATTTGTGCGTGAAGATGCAGGATTCCGTAACTGGGTTAAAAACGAACCTGATGCGGAGTTTAAACCAGAGTCTGGTCGATACCATTTGTATGTCTCTCTTGCTTGTCCTTGGGCACACCGAACGCTCATCTTCCGCAAGCTGAAAGGCTTAGAACCCCATATTGATGTCACGGTTGTTTGCCCTGATATGTTAAGCCAAGGCTGGCAAATGGGGCTTCCTGAGCCACTATTTGGTCACACTCGTATGCACCAAATCTACACGCAGGCCAAACCAGATTACACAGGCCGTGTAACTGTGCCTGTGCTTTGGGATAAAAAGACCAATACGATCGTGTCGAATGAGTCGTCAGAAATTATTCGTATGTTTAACTCGGAGTTCAATGAGTTAACAGGAAACCACGATGACTATTATCCAGAACAGTTAAAGCATGTTATTGACGAGTGGAACGATTTTGTTTATCCAAACGTCAACAATGGAGTGTATCGTTGTGGTTTTGCGACCACGCAAGAGGCATATGAAGAAGCATTCGATTCTTTATTCGCTGCGCTAGATAAAATCGATTCGCACCTAGCGACGCATCGTTATTTAGCGGGGAATACTATTACTGAGGCTGATTGGCGTTTGTTTACGACTCTGATCCGTTTCGATGTCGTGTATGTGGGTCACTTCAAATGTAACAAGCAGCGCATCGCAGACTACGAAAATATTCAAGGATACTTAAAAGAGTTGTATCAAGTCGAAGGCGTCGAAGAAACCACGGATTTCTACCATATTAAACGTCACTATTATTTCAGCCACACTGGTATTAACCCGACGCAAGTCGTACCCAAAGGGCCTGATTTAGACTTAAACTCTCCTCATGGAAGAGAAATAATTAGCTAGTTTGCTGCCTCTATCAGAAATGAAAAAGTACTTAACGGTTAGCAATGTCGTTAAGTACTTTTATGCCAACTAAATACTAGGAGTAGGAGAGTGACTTTTAAGTGTGCGTACGTCTTACTTAGCGCGTACGACGTCCATCACTAGTTTTCCGTCGACTTTTACAGGGCCATCTTCTTTGGCTCCTAGTGTATATTCAAATACGCCACTCTTCATTCCCCCTTTTTCTCCGTGGACCATTAGCATCAGCATGTCGCCAGACTCAACCGGTTCCATCAAAATTGCATTCACGTTCTCATTCTGTCCCATCTTTAGTGGGGCATAGCCGATAACAGGGCCAGGCTTCATTGATTCGTCTGTTCGGTGGACGACCATCCATCCGTTGTCGTCAGCATGAGCCATTTTTGCGGTTACTGTTCCTCCGGTCATATCTTGATCAACGCCTTTAATACTTGGGGCAGAAAAGCTGAATGAAGAAAAACTGAACAGAATTGCAGCTAAACCAAGCTTTAGCAGTGAGTTGTTGATGGAGTTGTTCATATGTATTCCTTACTTATGTGTGAGTTTGCTTAATAGCAGTCCATTTTCTTTACGTAGTTCGAGTAAGAAAGTTCAGTTGAAATGTAAATAATGCTGATAAATTGAACAGGGAGGATCGCTTCGTTCTATTACGTTTTGGTGGTAGGTAAAAGAATAATGAAATTATAAGACGCAATGGTAAGCCGGGAGCCGGGGCCATTTTCTGATTATCCTCTCATCGTCACAGCTTCTTACCCATATTCAAATAAACTAATGATATAACAACCGCTTTTTAACGGGGGTGATGCATGGATATCAATGAGTTTGTCAGTGGCGAGCATCTAATTTGGAATCTGCTTATTGCTCTATTACTGGGGGCAATTGTTGGCACCCAACGTGGCTGGGTGATGCGCAATAGCGTAGAAGGCAGTCGTGTCGCGGGCATTCGTACTTTTTCTTTAGTCGGTTTACTCGGTGGTTTAGTTGGCATTCTCGCCAACATCTATACACCTTTACTCATTGGTTTTGCGTTTATCGCTTTAGTCATCCTCACTTGCATCGCTTTTGTTATACAGCAGAAAAAGAGCGGAGATGTGAGCATCACTGGTGTGGTTAGTATCATGGTGGTGTTTGTTCTGGGTAACCTTGCCGTGTCGGGTGAGGCTGTTTTGGCTGCAGCAGCGGCCGTTATTACCGCGGTGGTGCTTGATAACAAAAGAGAGCTACATCAAGCGCTACAAAAACTGCAAGAGTATGAGTTAGACGCAGCACTGCGTTTATTACTTATCTCGATAGTCATGTTACCCCTGTTACCAAATCAATCTTACGGCCCTTGGAATGCACTTAACCCGTATGAGATTTGGTGGATGGTTGTGTTGATCGCTAGTATCTCTTTTGTCGGTTATTTTGCGATAAAAATCGGCGGGGCGAAGCGAGGTATTTTGTTTACGTCTGTATTTGCGGGGCTTAGCTCTTCGACAGCATTAACGTTGCAGTTTTCCCATCTTTCTCGTGAGCAAGCGAGCATCAGCCCGTTACTCGCTAGTGGTATTCTTCTGAGCTGCGGAACCATGTTCCCTCGTTTACTTATCGTACTGTCCGTTATCAATCCACAATTAGTGAAACTTCTTTGGCCAATTGTGATGGCGATGATGGTTGCGCTGTACATTCCGGCATGGTGGATTTGGCGCAGAAGTGAAGTTGAGCAGATTGAGCAATCAAATAAGCAAACGAACCCTCTTGCTTTGCAGTCGGCACTGTTCTTTGGCCTCGTGTTGGCGGTGATTATGCTGCTTGCTCATGCTTTGTCTGACTGGTTCGGCAACGCGGGTGTGTTGATCCTTTCTGCTTTATCAGGGATTACTGACGTTGATGCGATCTCGTTAACCCTCGGACGTCAAAGTACGCAAACATTAAGCGTGACCACTGCTGCGTTAGGCATTTTGATCGCCGCTTCGGTTAATACCATTGTGAAAATGGGGATGGTCATCGCGATAGGGGATAAGAAGCTTTGGCACCGAATCGCACCAGTGATGACAGGTTGTGTTGTGGTTGGGGCTGGGGTATTTATGGCGCTGTATTCGTAAGAGCGTATTAGTACTATTGCTCATAGCCTCTTTGCTGTGTGGCCAACAATAGAAAAAGCCCTCGACGAATCGAGGGCTTTGGATAGTTGTCCAACTAGATGTCAGAAGCGATTATTTAGCTTCTTGGTCTGCTTGGATTGCTGTTAGAGCGATTGTGTACACGATATCGTCTACTAGCGCGCCACGAGACAAGTCGTTTACAGGCTTGCGCATACCTTGCAGCATTGGACCGATAGAAACTAGGTCAGCTGAACGTTGTACCGCTTTGTAAGTTGTGTTACCCGTGTTTAGGTCTGGGAATACGAATACTGTCGCTTTACCTGCTACTGGAGAGTTAGGCGCTTTAGACGCTGCCACGTTTTCCATGATAGCTGCGTCGTACTGTAGAGGACCGTCGATCACTAGATCAGGACGCTTCTCTTTCGCGATGCGAGTTGCTTCACGTACTTTATCAACGTCTGCACCCTTACCAGATTCACCAGTAGAGTAAGAGATCATAGCAACGCGAGGGTCGATACCGAATGCTGCTGCAGAGTCAGCAGATTGGATAGCGATTTCAGCAAGCTGTTCAGCGGTTGGATCTGGGTTGATCGCACAGTCACCGTAAACCAGTACTTGATCAGGCAGAAGCATGAAGAATACTGAAGATACGATAGACGCATTTGGTGCAGTCTTGATGATTTGGAACGGAGGAACGATAGTGTTCGCCGTAGTATGAACAGCACCAGAAACTAGGCCGTCAACTTCGTCGTTCTCAAGCATCATTGTGCCTAGGAATACTGAATCTTGTAGCTTCTCACGAGCCACAACTTCAGTCATGCCTTTCGCACCGCGCAGCTCAACTAGACGAGCAACGTAGTTTTCACGAACAGCATCGGCATCGATGATGGTTACGCCAGTACCTAGCTCAACGCCTTGTTGAGCTGCTACGCGACGGATTTCATCTGGGTTACCTAGAAGCACACAGTCTGCAATACCGCGTTCAGCACAGATTGCTGCCGCTTTAACAGTACGAGGTTCGTCACCTTCTGGAAGAACGATACGCTTGCCTGCTTTACGAGCAAGTTCAGTTAGCTGGTAACGGAACGCTGGTGGGCTTAGACGACGAGACTTCTGAGTACCTTCAGTCATTGACTCGATCCAGTTACCGTCGATGTGACCAGCAACGTGCTCGTTGATGAACTCGATACGCTCTTTATCGTCTGCAGGTACTTCGATGCTGAAGCTCTGTAGGTTTAGAGATGTCTGCCAAGTGTTACCTTGTGCTTTGAAGATAGGTAGACCAGTGTCGAACGCTGGTTTACATAGACCTTCGATTTCGCGAGGGATGTCGTAACCGCCAGTTAGCAGTACAGCACCAATATCCACACCGTTCATTGCAGCAAGAGAAGCAGCAACGATAACATCAGGACGGTCTGCAGAAGTAACAAGTAGAGAGCCAGGTTTGAAATGCTCAATCATGTTTGGCAGAGAACGTGCACAGAAAGTGATGCTCTTGATGCGACGAGTGTTGATGTCACCTTCGTTGATGATATCTGCTTTCAGGTGCTTAGCCATGTCGATTGCACGAGTCGCAATCAGATCAATGCTCCATGGCACGCAACCTAGTACACGAATTGGAGAAGTGTTGAAGATTTCCATCACTTTCAATTCGTTTTGTTTCGCGCTATCTGCATCGTCAAAGATTTCAGATAGGTCAGGGCGAGTACGGCCAGCTTCGTCAACAGGAGCGTTTAGCTTGTTGATGATAACGCCAGAGATGTTTTTGTTCTTAGTGCCGCCGAAGTTAGAACATGCTACTTCGATACGCTCTTTCAGTTGCGCTGGGTTATCAGTACCTGGAGTAGCAACTAGCACGATTTCTGCACCAAGTGTTGCCGCGATTTCCGCGTTTACTTGGTTTGCAAATGGGTGCTTACGAGTAGGTACAAGACCTTCGATTAGCGTAACGTCTGCGTCTTTGTTGATTTGGTTGTAACGTTCAACAACGGTTTCTAGCAGCTCGTCCATGTTGTCGTTACCGATTAGGCTTTCAGCAACAGACATCGCCATTGGTTCACCGATCTTCATATCGCTGTTGTGGCCAACGATAGTTGAAGTCAGATCTGGCTGATCACCACCTGAACGTGGCTGACAGATTGGCTTGTAGAAAGAAACTTTAACGCCTTTACGCTCCATAGCGCGAAGAACACCCATGCTAACGCTTGTTAGGCCAACGCCTGCGCTAGTAGGGATAAGCATAATAGTACGAGACATTCGTAGAGTACCTTTAGCTATTTGGGGGATAAAAGCTCAACTCTTATTCCATGAAGCTCGAAGAATAGGAGTTGAGCCCCTAAGAAATTCGTTTGAATGAAAATCTGGCTAGCCGAGTGGCTAGCCAGTAATTCAATTAAAGACCTGTCAGGCGTGCAGTGTCTTCAGCGATGACTAGCTCTTCGTTAGTAGAGATAACCATTGCAGGGATACGGCTGTTTTCAGTCGTGATAACGCCTTCGCCGCCGAAGCGAGCTTTAAGGTTAGCTTCGCTATCTACTTCGATACCGAAGATGCCAAGACGGTTTAGAACCATTTCACGGATAGGGCCAGAGTTCTCGCCGATACCGCCAGTGAAAGTGATTGCGTCTAGACGGCCGTCCATTGAAGCAGTGTAGCCAGCTACGTACTTAGCTAGACGGTGGCAGAACACGTCCATTGCGCGTGTTGCTTCTTCTTTCTCACCGTAGTTGTCTTCAACGAAACGACAATCAGAAGTCACTTCAGTTAGACCTTGAAGACCAGACTCTTTAGTTAGCATCGTGTTGATTTGATCAACAGAGTAACCTAGAGCGTCGTGTAGGTGGAAGATGATCGCAGGGTCGATGTCGCCACAGCGAGTACCCATTACTAGACCTTCAAGTGGAGTAAGACCCATAGAAGTGTCTACAGATTGACCGTTCTTGATTGCACATACAGACGCGCCGTTACCTAGGTGACAGTTGATGATGTTTACTTCTTCAACTGGTTTGTTTAGTAGGCCAGCAACTTCACGAGTGATGAACAAGTGAGAAGTACCGTGCATGCCGTAACGACGGATACCGTGTTCTTTGTATAGGTTGTATGGAAGAGCGTATAGGTAAGACTCTTCAGGCATAGTTTGGTGGAACGCAGTGTCAAATACAGCAACGTTTTTCAGCTCTGGGAAGTTTTTCTTAGCCGCTTCGATACCGATGATGTGAGCAGGGTTGTGAAGAGGTGCAAATGTTGCAGCGTCTTGAATACCTTTTAGAACTTCATCAGTGATTAGTGCAGATTGAGTGAACTGCTCGCCGCCGTGAACGATACGGTGACCGATTGCGCCTAGGTTAGCTTTAAGCTCTGGCTTAGAAGCAAGAATAGTTTCTACCATAAACGCTAGTGCTTCTTCGTGAGCTGCACCATTGCCTAGTTGAGCTTCGTGCTTGCCATCAAGTTTCCACTTGATGCGAGCTTCAGGAAGGTGAAGACACTCAGCAAGACCTGATAAGTGCTCGTCGCCGTTCTCGGCATCAACAACGGCAAATTTAAGAGAAGAACTACCGCAGTTTAAAACTAAAACTAGCTTAGACATGTATGACTACCTGTTATTCGTCTGATAAAAAATCAGTTAAAGAATGAAAAATTAATCACAAGAATAGCCGATACCCAGAAGGCTGCGTACTAATCCTGGTCAAAAATTGTTCTAATTCCATATAAAGAAATAGTGATGAACCCATCCATCACTATGATGCGATCCGTGCAGATAGATATCTCGGAGTTGCTTAAATTGTAAATAACAGCAACAATGAGATTGAGGGTCTGCAAAGGATAGCGATAATAAGCAATGATAACAAAAAAAATTTGAAAGAATATTAACTTTCATCAATTTTTTGTACCTTCAGTTGAAATGTTCAACTATTTTTTAGTGAGAGAGCGGTATGAGTAATAAAGTCGGATTGATCCATAGCCTGAAAGATGGCCAGAATTACATGGAGATCTGGCCGGTTCGTAAAGAGCTAAGCGCCATATTTCCGGAACAGCGTATCATTAAGGCGACTCGCTTTGGCATTAAAGTCATGCCAGCCGTCGCTGCGATCAGCGTACTCACTCAAATGGCATTCAACAATTACCACGCGTTACCTCAGTCTATTGTTGTCGCCTTGTTTGCGATTAGCTTGCCACTCCAAGGGATTTGGTGGCTTGGTGCTCGATCCAACACGAAACTGCCGCCTTCTCTGGCATCTTGGTATCGGGAGTTGCATCAAAAAATTGTGGAAACAGGTTTTGCACTAGAGCCTGTTAAAGCTCGCCCTCGTTATAAAGAGCTTGCGATAATACTGAACCGAGCGTTTCGCCAGCTCGATAAATCGTCACTAGAGCGTTGGTTCTAATTTAAATTGTTTGAAATGGAGTGTGCACTAGCCGCTCCATTTTTGATCCTGCCTCTATTACCTACTTTGACGGTCGTTGATGAAGCGAGCGAAGCTTCGTTTACCAAAGATTCTTTCCGGATGAAGAAGTCCCCCGATCACAAATGTTGCTTTAGTGTTAAATCTTGCTTTTCTTTACTAAGACTTAGTAGTAATAATAAAAACAAGATGCGCAAGAAGTGCACAGTTATACGAACACAACATTACCCCCTTCAAACATTTGAATTCACGAGTCGATATTCATGTTGAATGCTCGCGAAACAAGGACGAAGTCACATCAAGGAGTTATGATGAAAACGAAACGTTTATTAGCCACTGCCGTTCTATCTGCTACTGCTATTTTCTCTTCTGCCAATGTACTGGCCGCCACTGCAACCGTTGCAGTTTCACAAATTGTCGAACACCCCGCGTTAGACGCGACGCGTCAAGGATTGCTTGATGGTTTAAAAGCGAAAGGCTACGAAGAAGGCAAAAATCTAGAATTTGATTATAAGACCGCACAGGGTAACCCTGCGATTGCAGTGCAAATTGCCCGTCAGTACGTCGGCGAAAATCCTGATGTGTTAGTGGGTATCGCGACGCCTTCGGCACAAGCCTTGGTGTCGGCAACGCGCTCTATTCCTGTTGTCTTTACTGCGGTAACAGATCCGGTCGGTGCGAAATTGGTTAAGTCGATGGAACAACCAGGCAAAAACGTAACTGGCCTGTCTGATCTTTCACCCGTTGCTCAGCATGTCGACCTCATCCAAGAAATTCTCCCTCAGGTGAAAAGCATCGGGGTTGTATTTAATCCCGGTGAAGCTAATGCCGTGACTTTGGTTGAACTGCTAAAAGAAAGCGCAGAAGCAAAAGGCATACAAGTGGTTGAAGCGACCGCACTAAAAAGTGCTGATGTTCAGTCTGCGACTCAAGCGATTGCAGCGAAATCAGACATTCTTTACGCCCCAACAGACAATACAGTTGCAAGTGCGATTGAAGGGATGATTGTGGCAGCGAATCAAGCGAAAAAACCTGTCTTTGGTGGTGCGACGTCATATGTCGAAAAAGGAGCAATTGCAGGCTTAGGTTTTGACTACTACCAGGTTGGTGTGCAAACCGCTGATTACGTGGCGGCGATTCTTGATGGTCAAGAACCAGGCAAATTGGATGTAAAAGTCGCGACGGGCTCTGACCTCGTAATTAATGAAAGCGCGGCATCTAAGCTCGGTATCAAGCTGCCAAGTTCTGTGGTTGAACGTGCGACAAGCATGCAATAAGTAACGCTCTTTTTTGGGGTTAGGGCCGTCACGTCTGTTGATAGAGGCTTGCCCCAAAATTGATACTCGCCGGACTTCTCGTGTAGAGCATTCTGCTAGAGAAGAATGGGAGTATACGTTAGAAGTCTTAAGTTCAGGTTGGTATTCGTCAGCCTGAACATGCAGAAAGGAGCAGTTATGTCTGCATTTGCTTTTTTTGGCGCACTCGAAATTGGCTTAATTTATGGCCTAGTTGCCTTGGGTGTGTATCTTACATTTCGTGTTCTCGATTTCCCCGATTTGAGTGTGGATGGCAGCTTTCCAATGGGAGCGGCGGTGGCTGCAACGGCGATTGTCGCAGGTATTAATCCTTGGCTTGCGACAATAATGGCGATGATAGCCGGTAGTATGACGGGTTGGATAACCGCTTTTCTGGCTGTTCGATGTGGTATTTTGCACCTGTTAGCTTCCATTCTTACCATGATCGCGGCATTTTCAATCAATATTCGTATTATGGGCAAACCTAATATGGCGTTGCTTGGAGAGGATACGATTCTCACGCCGTTTGAAGCCTTGGGCGATCCGATGTTCATTCGTCCTCTGGTTGTTGGGGTCTTAGTTCTTTTGTCCGCTTTCTTTGTGATTCGCTTGCTCAACAGCGACTTTGGTCTTGGTTTACGAGCCACGGGCGTGAATGCGCGTATGGTTTCTGCGCAAGGGGCGAGCACTGGTTTTTATACCTACTTTGGGTTGGCTTTATCCAACGGTTTTGTCGGATTCGCAGGCGCGTTGTTTGCACAAACGAACAGCTTTGCAGATGTGACCTCTGGCGTGGGCACCATTGTGGTTGGTTTGGCTGCTGTGATTTTGGGCCAGACCCTTATTCCCGGGCGAAAAATTTGGGTTGCGGTATTTGCTGTCATCATCGGTTCGGTACTTTATCGTCTTGCAGTGGCTTTCGCTTTGAGCTCTGGCA
The DNA here is from genome assembly GCF_032970445.1 of Vibrio sp. T13N. NCBI lineage: Bacteria > Pseudomonadati > Pseudomonadota > Gammaproteobacteria > Vibrionales > Vibrionaceae > Vibrio > Vibrio sp. T13N. The sequence goes on along the minus strand of NZ_JAWJYE010000004.1, from coordinate 233,795 downwards.
TGTTTGGTTTACAAGCTTCAGACCTCAACCTGGTTACCGCAGTATTGGTGGCTGTGGCGCTTATTGCTCCAAAGCTAAAACAGAGCATGAGAGCGAAACAACGCGTTACTGATGCTAAACAAGCGGCATCAAAAAATGGTTCAGGGGAGGCGTTATGATTGAACTTAATAACATTCAGGTCACGTTCAACCCTGGGACGATTTTGGAAAATCGTGCACTGAAAGGTGTCTCTTTAGAGGTTCCAGAACATCAGTTTCTTACCGTGATTGGTTCTAATGGCGCAGGAAAATCGACGTTGCTTGGTGCGGTGACAGGTGAGACGCCGATGATAGGTGGTCAGGTGATCATTGATGGCAAAGACGTCACCAAGCAGACGGTAGCCCAGCGTGCGACGCAATGCGCACGAGTGTTTCAAGATCCATTGGCCGGAACCTGTGGAGAGCTAACGATAGAAGAGAACATGGCTTTAGCGTACATGCGTGGTAAAAAACGCAGTTGGGGTTTGGCGCTTTCAGCTAAACGTCGCAAGCTGTTCCAAGAGCGAATTAGCATCCTAGGGCTTGGTTTAGAAGATCGTCTGGGCGATAGCATTGGCTTACTGTCCGGTGGACAACGACAAGCCGTTAGCCTTGTGATGGCGACGTTATCGGAGAGTAAGTTGTTATTGCTTGATGAACACACGGCTGCGCTTGATCCTCGTATGGCGGCGTTTGTTATCGACTTAACTAAACGTATTGTCGATGAGTTCGATTTAACCGTGATGATGGTGACGCATTCGATGAAAGACGCATTAGCGTGTGGCGATAGGACCGTAATGCTTCACCAAGGTGAAATTGTGCTAGATGTGGCTGGAGAGCAGCGCGCTAACATGCAAGTACCAGACTTGTTGGATATGTTCTCCAAAGTGCGTGGTGAAGAGCTTGCAGATGACAGTCTCTTGTTGAACTAAGCAGTATCCTACCAGTCACTACGCCTACTAAGTGTGATCCTCCTTGGGAAAATTGGCTGATATGTCAACTCGCAAGGAGGATTTCTTGTCTCTCATTCTCCAATAACATAGTGGCATATCCGATGACGAGGAGTGCCCATAATGAACCTGCCATTTATTTTTCATAGTCAAACTATTGATGGTTTAGCTTTTAATCAAGAGCAAGTCACAGTCAGACTGAAAACCGAGACATTGGATTTTGATTCCGTTTATGTGCGTATTGAGCCGGACAATGAAGAATATCTGGTCGACATGGCTCAAATTGGAACAGCTGGGGAATTGTTACTATGGGAAGCCTCGTTCCGACCAAACCGAGATCGAGATGTCACACATTATGTGTTTAAGCTCCTCAAAGACGGACAACAATACTGGCTCGATGCGCGAGGTGTGCAAAAACGTATTCCACCCAAAGAGTTCCACTTTAAGTTGAATGTAAATCATCAACCACCAAGCTGGGTCCAAGAGCAAGTGTTCTATCAAATCTTTCCTGACCGTTTTTCTGCTAGTAAAAGTGAGTCTGATATTCGCCACGCTTATGCTCAGTATGATTCTGCATCGGTCGTCAAGGCTTGGGGAGACGCGGTAGGCTCTCACAAAAATACAGGAGCAAGAGAGTTTTTTGGCGGCGATCTCAAAGGTGTAGAGCAGAGGTTGGATTACCTTGAGCAGCTCGGCGTAACAGCGCTTTACTTCAATCCGATTTTTTCTTCACCAAGTAACCACAAATACGACACTACGGATTACTTCTCTGTTGATCCTATGTTCGGCACTAATGCTCAGTTTGCGGAACTGTGTGAGAAGATTCGTGATAAGAATATGAAGATTGTCTTAGACGCGGTGTTTAACCACACGTCAGTGCATCATCCTTGGTTTGATATCCAACAAAAAGGAGAAGGGGCGTATGGCAATCCGCAGTCAAAGTTCCGCGATTACTACTTTTTCGAAGGCGAAACCGATCACTATATTGGTTGGAAGGGCATTGGTAACTTACCGGTTCTGAACTTCGAAAATGAACAAGTGCGTGACTATATCTATCAAAGCGAAGCATCTGTCATTAAGCACTGGCTTAAGCCTCCATACTCAGTCGATGGTTGGCGATTTGATGTTATTCATATGCTTGGCGAAGGAGAGGGAGCGAAAAACAATGCTCATTATGTTGAAGCGTTTCGCCATGCGACGAAGTCAGTCAATCCGAATGCCTATGTGCTAGGTGAGCACTTTTTTGAAGCAACACAGTGGCTGCAAGGTGATCAAGAGGATGGGGCGATGAACTACTACGGTTTTGCTCATCCAGTTCGAGCTTTTATCGCGCGACAAGACATTATGTACGATCCAATCAACATTGATGGTTTGGAATTTAAAGCATGGTTGGACGAAGCCAGAGCAAAAATCCCATTTTCTAATCAGCTATCGCAGCTAAATCAACTCGATAGTCACGATACTGCTCGGTTTATCACTCTGGTTGATGGTGATAAGCGTAAAATGAACATCGCGCTAGCAATGCTTATGACTTACGTTGGCACGCCTTGTATTTACTACGGGAGTGAAGTCGGTCTAGAAGGAGGTCTAGACCCGGATAATCGTCGCTGTTTCCCTTGGAATGAAATCGAAAACTCAGCATGGCTGTCGATTTACAAGCAATGGATTTCGATACGTAAACAGTACAAGTCTTTACAGTCTGGTAGTATTCAATGGCTGCATTGCGATACCAACGTGCTGGCTTATGCGCGCGTACTTGGAAGTGAAGCGATCGTTGTTGTGATGAATCTAAGTAGCGATGAGTGTTCAATTGACTTGCCTCTGTGGCAACTTGGTTTGGAGGCTACCCATCTTTCGTCACTTCTGGATGGACGCGAACTTATTGATTATAAGGGTCATCTTTCTGTCAATATACCTGCACAGAGCTTCAAATTGTGGCAACTGAAGTGACACTACATTCTATATTGATTAAACTTCTTTAATATATAAACAGTCTCCTACAATGCGTACACATTTGTTGGTTATCTGATTATCTGGCGATGCGCACTACGCATTGCCAGTTGATAAGATAGCGTAATCCCATTGTTTGATAAGAGACGATCTACCTTTCACATACATGGTACTCAATGGTTAACCAAAGGCGATTTAGTCTCTCATTTGTCATCTTTTTTCCCCTCGCATTATTTGTAGTGGTTTTGCTTGTTACGACAAAAAACTACTACGATGCGGTCAATCGCTATATTGATTCTGAGTATGCACGTATTGATCGTGCCATGTCCCGTGGTATTAAAGTCCTCACCGCCTTAGATTATAGTTTTACTAACTATACGAATTACGCTAACCCATTGTCTGAAGAGCACAATTCTTTAGTCAAAAAGGGGCTTTGTTATATTTGGCCGATAGACGTCTTGTTGCTAGAGAGTGTCTACAGTGAGGGGTTACCTGCGGTTGATCTTGATTACATGATTGTGGGCGATGAAAGCTTATGTCAGCAAGGTTCAACGATTAACCAATTAGCTGAACAAAAGGCGGGTTTTGCACCGTCATTGTCTTTTCTGCACGATATTGAATCCCATATCGTTGGTATTCATTACATCGATAAGCGTGGTTACGTCATTTCGTCTCCTGACACGTACGCGAAAAACTTCACTAGAGAGCTTTGGTCAACGCTAAAAGCGCGCCCATTTTGGCAAAAAACCGCACAAGATAAAGTGAACATCACATTGGCCGGACCTGGGCCGATGTTGGATTCGATGGAAGGTCAAATCATTAGTATGACGGTGCCTGTTTACGAAAAAGGGAGGCATCAAGGTGTGCTGTCCATTGATTTTGATGTCAATGCGTTGATGGCTTCGTCGCTAGGTCTTGTTGGTAAGTTTCATTTGGTTTCCAATTTACAATCCATTCCTTCAAACAGTACACGAATCAAACCAGTCGAGTTAGAGCGATTGAGTGCGAATCACAGCATGTATTACGAGTACAACCTTTGGGATGAAGCTAAGAACCTAGCGGTGTTCGAAAAATACAGCCTTATTGTTGCGATCTCTATTTACGTTTTGAGCACAGTCGTATTGTTCTATGTGAATATGCATAGTGAGCGACGTTATTTTAAAGATCTCGCCGCCAGAGATCCGATGACGAGCTTGTTGAACCGTCGAGGAATGCAAACCGTGTGGCGCAATAAGATGACGAAAAAACAGGTTGCATTAGCAGTGTTCGATATTGATAACTTCAAGAAGATCAATGATACCTATGGTCATGATGTCGGCGATTCTGCGATTCAGCTAGTTGCAAAATGTATACGTGAAAATATTCGCCACACAGATGTCGCCTCAAGATTTGGTGGCGAAGAGTTTGTGTTGGCGATTTACGACGAAGACTCGGAAGGCATTAAGCTAATTTTAGAGCGGGTAAAAAAAGCCATAGACGAACGCTCGACACGCGTGACTAAAGAAGGCTTTACGATCTCTGGCGGTGTGGTGTTCAGTAAAGAGAACCGAGTGGAAAGCTTTGATGAGTTATTTAAAGTGGCGGATGAAAAGTTATATCAAGCCAAGAGTACAGGCAAAAATAAGATTTGCTACGAAGATCTAAGCGCTTAAAGGGCGAGCAGTTCGCCCTTTGCAATGCTCAGATTTTATGCAACCTGAGAATTTAACTCATCACGATAACGTTGAATATGCTCAACAATCGGCGCGGCTTTGTTAAACGTTCGGATTTCTCTGAATAGATCTTTTGCTTCAGGATAGGCCTGACGTAAGTAAGAGAACCATTGTTTTACACGGTTTGGATAGTACAAGCCTTTGTCGCCTTTCATCTCAAACTTGGAGTAGTAGATCAGTAGCTCAACCACCTCGGGCCATGACATTGGCTGGTGGTTGTGTTTTACCATGTTGCCCAAGTTAGGGATATTGAAAGCGCCGCGGCACACCATCAAAGAGTCAACGCCAGTCGTTTCAATGCAACGTTGACCATCTTCATAATTCCAAATTTCGCCATTCGCAATAAGCGGAATATCAAAACGTTCGCGAATTTGGTTGATGTAATCCCATTTTATCTCAGACGCTTTGTAACCACCCTGCTTAGTCCGAGCGTGAACGGTGAGTTCATTTGCACCAGCAGATTGAATGGCATCAACAATTTCAAAGCAATCTTCAGGGTTTTCCCAGCCAAGACGAATTTTTGCGGTCACAGGAATAGCCTCTGGAACAGCTTCTCGACAAGCTTTAACCACACGGTGAATTAGCTCAGGATGCTGAAGTAGAGCAGCACCACCCTTACTTTTATTGACCATTTTGGCTGGGCAACCAAAATTTATGTCGATGCCTCTGGCGCCTAGGCTCGCCGCTTTAATTGCGTTCTCAGCCATCCAGTTTGGTTCTTGTCCTAACAATTGCACATGTACTGGCACACCTGATGCGGTTTGAGAACCTTGCAACAGCTCCGGGCATAAACGGTGAAATACATGATCGGGCAATAACTGGTCGATGACTCGAACAAATTCCGTAACACATAGGTCATAGTCGTTTATCTCGGTCAGGATTTGGCGCATCAAATGGTCTAAAACGCCTTCCATTGGGCCTAGTACAACTCGCATAGTTTGCCTAATACAGTTTGGTGATAAAAAGGAGGGCGATTGTAGCGATGTCAGCTAAGTTTGTCATTAAAAGACTCAAAGCACTCAATACAGTCAAACTCGCAACTCCCGGTTACGTGCTTTTATGCTCTGAGGTATAATGCCGCCAAATTTATGGGAAACCAGATGTCATGCAATACACATTGATTGAGAAAGGCGAAATTCACATCGATGAATCTTGCCTATTTATCGAAGGCGCAGTGCTCGCTGCTAATCTGACGACAAAACCACTCGCTCCTGAAAAGTGGTTAGAGCCGCTATTAGGTGAAGGATTCAAAGCGATTCAACCGGCAGTAGAAGAGCAAATTCACAAGCAGCACAACCGAATTCAACGAAACGAATATTCCGTGCTAGAGCTAACAGGCAAAGAACCTGAACAACTTGCTGATTTTGCCGAAGGCTTTATGTCTGTTTGGCCAATGATTGAAGAACAATGGCAAGACGTTGAGCTCAATGATGGATTGCAGCGTATGCTACAAGCATTACTGACCACTTTGATGCTGGCTATCGATGAGTCGGCGACGCAGCAACAGATGCGCGACGCCGGTATTGAAACGCCTCCAGCTCTTGCAGACTTGATCGACCAGCTTGATTTGATGGTCGGTGAAGTGGCGTTAGGTGCGGATGAGTTGATGGTAGGCAATAAGGCTCAAAGCCTAAACCCATTCAAAGGTATCGGGCGCAATGATCCTTGTCCTTGTGAGAGCGGCAAAAAGTTCAAGCAGTGTTGTGGTCAATCACGTGGTTGAGTTAACGTGGTTAAGTTAAATAGCCGCGATGTTTACTCAGTAAAAAGCCGACCATCTGGTCGGCTTTTTTCGTTATCATTTCTCGGAAGGATTAACGAATCGGATTAGTGCGTCTTGCTGGGAAGAATTGTGCGATCACAATTAATGCTAAAGCAATTAAATTGCCAGCGAAAATAACTACTAACCATTGTGGCATTGATAAATCGAGGAATTGCCAAACAATCTTCGAGCAATCGCCGTATGCTTCGAACATCCAAGGAACCCACTGATTAAGCGGAGCCCAACTAGGGAATGTTACGAATAAATCACAAGTCGCGAATGGTGATGGGTTAAACTGATAATCAACGTGCTGCTGAGCAAGCAACAGTCCTTTGTAAGAGCTTAATCCCCAGCCAATCAAACCTAGCCAACGGAAAACTGGGTTATTTGGTGCCATAAGACCAACGATTGCAGCGACACCCACTCCCATCATCGCGACTCGTTCGTAGATACACATGACACATGGTGCAAGCATCATGACGTGCTGAAAATAGAGGGCACATGCTTCAAAGAAAACGACGAATAGCAGAAGCAGCAGCCACGATAAGCGTCCCTTCGAAAACTGGTTAAGTGAATTTAAAATAGTCACGTTTTTGTTCCTGTCTGAAATAGAAAAAGCTCTGAATACTCAGAGCTTTTTAACGTGGATAAGTTTCCTAATCAACTCAAATTTTAGTGACCGCCAGAGACTACGGGAGTCAGATCACCACTATGAGGTAAAATCCAGCCTGCATCGTAGAAAGAAGCCGTTGCAGGCTCTAGGAAGAACATAATGCCCATTAGCCCGACAATCGCAAGAACGATGGTGTAAGGCAGCGCCATGATAACCATTCGACCGTAAGACAGACGAATTAATGGAGCGAGAGCCGAGGTGAGTAGGAATAGGAATGCTGCTTGACCGTTTGGCGTAGCAACAGATGGTAGGTTAGTACCAGTGTTGATAGCAACTGCCAGTAAGTCGAACTGCTCGCGAGTAATGAGACCCTCAATGAGTGCTGTTTTTACTTCATTGATGTAAACCGTACCGACGAATACGTTATCCGACACCATTGATAGTAAGCCATTCGCGACATAGAACAGAGCTAACTGAGTGCCTTTATCTTCAACGGCAAGCACCGCGTCGATAACTGGTTTAAACAACTCTTGGTCGATGATTACCGCAACGATCGAGAAAAATACCGCAAGTAGTGCAGTGAAAGGCAGAGCCTCTTCAAACGCTTTACCCATGGAATGCTCTTCAATGACGCCAGTGAAAGCCGTCGCTAAGATGATCACTGAAAGACCAATTAAGCCTACCGCCGCCAAGTGCAAGGCTAATGCCACGATCAACCAAACGGCAATAAGCCCTTGAACCCATAGCTTTGCAACGTCTTGATTGGTACGCGTTTTGCGCTCTTCATTGTCAAAGTCAACGAGGATTTGACGAACGTTGTTAGGAAGTTTTGCACCGTAGCCAAACACTTTAAGCTTTTCGACTAGAGCACAAGTGATGAGACCGCAGAAAAATACGGGTAGCGTCACTGGAGACATACGGATTAGGAATTCACCAAATAACCAACCCGCTTGGTCTGCAATAATTAAGTTCTGAGGTTCACCCACCATAGTGGTTACGCCACCTAACGCAGTACCTACACCAGCGTGCATCAACAATGAGCGTAAAAAGGCGCGGTAATTTTCTAAGTCATCACGCGTTAGCTCAGTGATCGTGTCATCTTGTGTGTGGTCATGGTCACCAATCGGGTTACCTGACGCCACTTTGTGGTAGATAGAGTAGAAACCGATCGCCACACTGATAACAACGGCGATAACCGTCAAAGCATCCAAAAATGCAGATAAAAATGCAGCGGCAAAGCAAAACGCAAGTGATAGAAGGGTTTTGGAGCGAATACCAAGTAAAATTTTGGTAAAAATGAACAGCAATAAATGCTTCATGAAGTAGATGCCCGCAACCATAAATACCAGCAGCAGTAATACTTCAATATTTGCCACCAACTCGTGCTTAACTTGCGCAGGGCTAGTCATGCCGATAGCGATGGCTTCAATAGCAAGTAAACCACCAGGTTGTAATGGGTAGCATTTTAATGCCATTGCAAGCGTGAAAATAAATTCAGCAACCAGCAACCACCCAGCAACAAATGGGTTTATTAGGAAGAATACAATCGGGTTAATTATTAAGAAGGCTATAATGGCAACTTTGTACCAATCAGGCGCTTTACCAAGAAAGTTCTTGATAAAAGCGTTTCCGAGCGATATCGGCATGATAATTCTCTTTATAACAAAATTATGAATAGACACTACAATAGTGCTTAAGTATCTGTTTGTTAGACTTATTAACTAGTCTTTTAAAACAATAACTTAGTAAAACAACAATCCTTTGTTTATTGCAGTCTTGCCAAGTTACTTCCCCTGAACTCAAGCACCGCTCACTTTCGACCGCAAACTCTACACTCAGGCATTTATTAGTCAATAACAAAACGTGATGCTACCGACTAAAATGACTTTTTAAATGTAATAACGCGATCAAAACGGCGTTACTATATCATGAAAGGCTCAAAAAAATCCTCTTGGATTTTAAATGACGGTCAGTGACGAGAAAAGGCAAATTAAGAAAGAATATTAACTGTGATATACAAAGTAATTTTTCATATTTTGAATATAAAATTGTGACGCAGTAGTCTTTATTTCTCCGCAATTTGTGAGCTGTTTAATTAAACGAAAATTCAGATTTTACCGCTTTCACTCGCACGTCAGACCGTCCTAGATTGACATAACATATAGAGTATTAACTCTATATTGTAGAATCGTTTCAATTATTGATCGTAAATTTTCTCAAACCGTTAAGTAGTGGTATGATGAGTAGTATCGACCCTCAGAAATCAATATTGGATAAAAAGTAGAATGGTCATAAAGGCGAAAAGCCCTGCGGGATTCGCAGAAAAATATATTATCGAGAGCATTTGGAACGGCCGTTTTCCTCCTGGCTCTATTTTACCTGCTGAACGCGAGCTGTCTGAGCTAATTGGTGTTACTCGAACGACTTTACGAGAGGTTCTTCAACGACTAGCCCGTGATGGTTGGTTAACAATCCAACACGGTAAACCAACGAAGGTAAACCAATTTATGGAGACCTCTGGTCTGCATATTTTGGATACGTTGATGACGTTGGACGTAGATAACGCAACAAACATTGTAGAAGATTTGCTTGCAGCACGTACCAACATCAGCCCTATCTTTATGCGTTATGCATTTAAAGCAAATAAAGAGAACTCTGAGCGCACGATCAAGAATGTAATTGAATCTTGTGAAGCTTTAATGAATGCTGCTTCTTGGGACGATTTCATCGCTTCTTCACCTTATGCTGAGAAAGTCTTACAGAACGTGAAAGAAGACAACGAGAAAGATGAAGCGAAGCGTCAAGAAATCTTGATTGCTAAAACGTTCAACTTTTACGACTACATGTTGTTCCAACGCCTAGCATTCCATTCAGGGAATCAGATTTACGGTTTGATTTTTAATGGCTTGAAGAAGCTCTATGATCGCGTTGGTAGCTATTATTTCTCAAACCCAGCTTCTCGTGAGCTAGCGCTGAAGTTTTACCATCAGTTGCTAGAAACTTGTGAAAGTGGTCAGCGTGAACAACTGCCAGTTGTGATTCGTCACTATGGTATGGAAAGCGCGCTAATCTGGAATGAGATGAAAAAGCAATTACCAACGAACTTCACAGAAGATGACAGCTAAGCGCTAAGAAGTTAGATGAATGAAAAACCGCAGAACCTAAGGTCTGCGGTTTTTTTGTTTTTACCAATAGATACCAGTTACGTTCCTGTTGTGACAATTGGCACGGTACTGTATAGAGCTTATCTTGCTACAGAGAGTTTGGGCAACGGTAGATACAATGCTTCAACGATGTCTGAAAGGACGTGGTCGTAAGTATTGAAGATGGTCAACGATAAGTCTGATGTGACTCCATAAAGTTCTGCTTCTGTTAAATCGACATGACTGCCTGTCACATAGTTATTTAACGTCTGTATTGAGCGTGTGGAAGCTGGAGAAACGATACTAAGCGGAGCGATAACCGCTAATTGATTTAGCTTACGTGTCATAACCGATGCGTAATTTTTGAAACGCTCATTTCCGCCTTGCTCTCCCAAGTCTTGAATGCTAATTCTCAATTGAGTCAGGGTTTCTAAGCTATCCATAATGTTTTGCCAGTTCATGTGGTACTCATTATGTAGATCATCTCGTTGTTCTACCGCTAACCAAGCAATCGTGACTTCATCCATCAAGAACAAGCAATGACGAATTAACTTACCATGCTCCATCTGGTTCCTTGCAACACTGTGATCGTTCCATTGTTCAAGCAGTTTTCCTACTTTGATCTGCAGCACGCGATACATGGGTTTATTTTCAAAGCGTGAGGTTTCGACCAAAAGATGCAGTTTGTTGGTGAGATCGTTATGAAGGACTTCTAATTCTTGTTCGTTATTTTGTTGAAATTGAAGTGAGTAGTGTGTCGCAGCTCGATGGCGTCTCAGCAGATGAACAACATCTCGCAATAATGTTAATAGCTGATATTTACGCGCGTGTTGCTGCTCTCGTTTAGAAGATAAGTGATATATTCCGGCTAAAATAGCGATAGATAATAATGTGGAAATCAAAACAAACATAACCAACTCCTTGTTAGTGTTTGGACCTAGCAAGGAAGGTTTGCAGTTTTGATGCCAAACAAAAATTAAATTAAAACAACTGGTTATGTTAAATGTTCTTTTGGGGCGGTCGTTATTGGTGCATGGGTTCACCAAAGTTGTGAATATGATCAAAAAATCCCTGCCAAATTGGCAGGGATTTTATAGTGTTATATTTGGAATGCGACTTACATTACGCGCATGCCAGGTTGAGCGCCTTCGTGTGGCTCAAGAATCCATAAGTCGCTGCCACCAGGGCCCGCTGCTAGGATCATGCCTTCTGACATACCAAACTTCATCTTACGAGGTTTTAGGTTTGCTACCATTACCGTTAGTTTGCCTTCTAGCTCTTCAGGTTTGTACGCTGACTTGATGCCAGAGAACACTTGACGAGTTTCACCACCGATGTCCAGTTGGAACTTAAGCAGTTTGTTTGCTTTTGGCACTTCTTCACAAGAGATGATACGAGCGATACGCATATCTACTGCTGCAAAAGCGTCGAACTCAATCTCTTCAGCGATTGGCTCTTTGTCTAGCTCAGTTTGGCTAGCCTTGTTCTTTTCCGCTTCTGCTTTCTCTTTCGCCGCCATTTCTGCCGCCGCATCTTCTTTAGATGCTTCGATCATCGCTTCAACATTCTTCGGATCGATACGGTTGAACAGTGCTTTGAACTTAGTGATCTCGTGGCCTGTTAGTGGCGCAGCGATGTTTTCCCAAGTCAGCTCTTGGTTTAGGAATGCTTCAGTACGTGCAGCAAGTGCAGGCATCACTGGTTTCAGGTAAGTCATCAGTACACGGAACAGGTTGATACCGACAGAACAGATGTCTTGTAGCTCCTGATCTTTGCCTTCTTCTTTTGCTACAACCCACGGTGCTTTTTCATCAACGTATTGGTTAGCTTTGTCTGCCAGTGCAGTGATTTCACGGATTGCACGACCAAATTCACGTGTTTCGTAAAGCTCAGCGATACGGTCAGCCGCAGCAACAAATTCGTTGTAAAGCTCAGGCTCTGCAAAGTTGTCAGACAGTTTGCCTTCAAAACGTTTTGCGATGAAGCCTGCGTTACGCGATGCTAGGTTAACGATCTTGTTAACAACGTCAGCGTTTACACGCTGAGTGAAGTCCTCAAGGTTAAGATCTAGATCGTCGATACGGCTGTTTAGCTTCGCCGCGTAGTAGTAACGTAGACACTCAGGGTCTAGGTGCTCTAGGTAAGTGCTTGCTTTTACGAAAGTACCTTTAGACTTCGACATTTTCGCACCGTTTACCGTTACGTAGCCGTGTACGAATACGTTGTTTGGTTTACGGAAGCCAGAACCTTCTAGCATTGCTGGCCAGAATAGGCTGTGGAAGTAAACGATGTCTTTACCGATGAAGTGGTACAGTTCTGCTGAGCTGTCTTTCTTCCAGTACTCGTCGAAATCTAGGTCGTCGCGCTTGTCACATAGGTTTTTGAAAGAGCCCATGTAGCCGATAGGTGCGTCTAGCCATACGTAGAAGAATTTGTTCTTCTCTCCTGGGATTTCGAAGCCAAAGTATGGCGCATCACGTGAGATATCCCATTGCTGCAAACCAGATTCGAACCATTCTTGCATTTTGTTCGCTGTTTCAGCTTGTAGCGAGCCAGAGCGAGTCCACTCTTTTAGCATGCTTTCAAACTGAGGCAGGTCGAAGAAGAAGTGCTCAGAATCTTTCATTACTGGCGTCGCACCAGAAACCGCAGATTTAGGATTGATCAGTTCTGTTGGGCTGTAAGTCTCGCCACAGTTGTCACAGTTGTCACCGTACTGGTCTTCTGACTTACATTTTGGACAGGTACCTTTTACGAAACGGTCCGGTAGGAACATCTCTTTTTCTGGGTCGAACAACTGAGAAATTGTGCGGCTAGAGATAAAGCCGTTTTTCTTCAGCTCAAGATAAATGTGTGACGCTAGCTCACGGTTCTCATCTGAGTGTGTGCTGTGGTAGTTATCAAAGCTGATATCAAAGCCAGCAAAGTCTTTCTGGTGCTCTTCGCTAACTGCGGCAATCATTTCTTCAGGAGTAATACCCATCTGTTGCGCTTTAAGCATGATTGGCGTGCCGTGAGCATCGTCAGCACAGATGAAGTTTACAGTGTTGCCGCGTAGGCGTTGGTAACGAACCCAAATGTCCGCTTGGATATGCTCAAGCATATGACCAAGGTGGATCGAACCGTTAGCGTACGGAAGGGCACAAGTTACCAGCATTTTCCTTGACGGAAAGTTTCTTGGATCGTTTGCCATACTTAATATTCGCTTTTCTTGATAGGTATAAATAAATTTTGATGGATAATACTACCCCATGAACTCACTAACTCCAAGGTGTCAAACTGCGGAATGCCTTAGTTTTTTTGGGGTTCTGGTTGAGGCAGGACGGTGTTAGCATGACATCTAAAAGGAGGACTTATGCATCAGTTCACTTCAAAACAAGATTTTTGTCACTGGTTTAACCAATTCCAGCATCCACAGTTGGTGGAAAATTGGGCAGATATTCATGGCGCAATTTCGATTACGGCACAAGGTTCTGTTGAGATAACGTTGCCATTCGCAAGTAATGAGCTTCAAACCATATTGCATGACTGGATTAAACAGCAACAAACCGCAGATAAAGTGGCTGAATTCCCATTCAATATTCGCTTGGGAGTTAAAGCACTAGAAACTCAAGTGGCCAATCCGGTTAAAGGTGTTAAGAACATCATTGCCGTTAGCTCTGCGAAAGGTGGGGTCGGTAAATCAACGACTGCGGTTAACTTAGCGTTGGCGATTGCTCAATCTGGGGCGAAAGTGGGATTGTTGGATGCGGATATCTATGGACCTTCCGTCCCTATGATGTTAGGGCAAGAAGATGCAAAACCAGAAGTTCGTGATGGTAAGTGGATGGAGCCCATTTTCGCTCACGGCATCTATACTCACTCTATCGGCTATTTAGTGGACAAATCAGAAGCGGCAATATGGCGCGGTCCAATGGCTTCAAAAGCGTTGTCGCAGTTATTAACGGAGACAGACTGGCCCGTTTTAGATTATTTGGTGATTGATATGCCGCCAGGTACGGGTGATATACAGTTGACGTTGTCACAACAGATTCCGGTGACAGGTAGTGTGTTAGTCACGACACCGCAAGACTTGGCGCTTGCCGATGCAAGAAAGGGAGCGGCAATGTTTAACAAAGTCCATGTCCCAGTTATTGGTGTTGTGGAAAACATGAGTTATCACATTTGTAGCCAATGTGGCGCGAAAGAGCATATTTTTGGCATGGGTGGTGCAGAAAAAATGTCGCAAGAGTTTGGCTTAGCACTGCTAGGACAAATTCCGCTTCATATCTCTATGCGAGAAGATATTGATGCTGGCGTGCCAACAGTAGCAAGGCGCCCAGAAAGTGAGCATGCAGGGTATTACAAGCAGCTTGCCGATCGTGTGTGTAGCACGATGTTTTGGCAAGGCAAAGCAAAACCAGATGCGATTAGCTTTACAATGGTGAACTAAGTTTACTATGCCTGTTGGTTGATAATTGCACATTTTAACGTTTGCTCGGAGGTTAATCCTCTGAGCAGGCAGAAACTTATGACTAAACCCTAATTCCAGCTAGTAACTATGGGGTGAACTCCCTATAATCAGGCAGTTTATCTTTTTATGTGACTAGAAATCATCATCGGGTGCAAACTAATGTCTGATAATAATCAATGCGTCATCGTAGGTATTGCTGGCGCTTCTGCTTCTGGAAAAAGTCTGATCGCGAGCACTATTTATAATGAGCTTCGCGCGAAAGTAGGCGATCATCAAATCGGTGTCATCACGGAAGATTGCTACTACAACGACCAAAGCCACCTAAGCATGGAAGAGCGAGTAAAGACGAACTACGATCACCCGAGTGCGTTGGACCACGACCTACTGTGTGAGCACCTTGAAAAATTGGTACGTGGTGAAGCAGTAGAAGTACCTGAGTACAGCTACACTGAGCACACAAGAACAAGTAACACGACCACAATGACGCCTAAAAAGGTGATCATTCTAGAAGGCATCCTTCTTCTTACTGACCCTCGTCTTCGTGATTTGATGCACGCGACAGTATTTATGGATACACCGTTAGATATTTGCTTGCTTCGTCGTGTTAAGCGTGACGTGGAAGAACGAGGCCGAACTATGGAATCTGTTCTCAAGCAGTACCAACAAACAGTACGTCCGATGTTCATGCAGTTTATCGAACCTTCTAAGCAATATGCGGACATTATTGTTCCTCGCGGTGGTAAAAACCGTATCGCAATCGATGTATTAAAAGCTCACATTGCAAGACTTTTGAAAGCTTAAGCCTTTAGACGGCTATATCGCTTTATTTTTAAGAGAAGAAGTGGCACCTTAAGTGCCACTTCTTTTTTTGTTTTTAAATTAGTCAGTTGCAGGTTAAAACCAGACATTTTTCACGCTTTTGTGGAACTGTCAGCGGTAAATGGAGTCTGCGCTTATAATTGTAAAAACACTCGAGCAAGGAAAAACAAATGAAGAAACTGCTCTTAATTCTAGCAATACCGATTGTGGTCATTTTGGTCGCAATTTTAGCGTTAACCATCTTCGTCAATCCTAACCAGTTTAAGCCCCTTATTGTTGAGCAAGCGCAAAAGCAAACGGGATTAGAATTGGTGATTGAAGGTGATATCAGTTGGCAATTTTTCCCATCGATCGGCTTTGAGTTGGGACATACAGAATTGCGAAACCCACAAGGCTTTAGTAAACCCAATTTATTCAAAGTTGATACCGTTGGTGTAGATATCTCTGTCATGCCACTTTTTAGTCAACAGCTTGAAATTGGAAACGTCACGCTTGATGGGGCTGAGTTCTACATTGAAACCAAGAAAGATGGCAGCAAGAATATTGATGCATTGACGAAAGCCCAAACACAACAAGCAGAGCAAGCGAGCGATACTGCGCCTACGCAAAATGGTGAAACGCAGCCTTCTGGCTCTGATTGGAGCATTAATCTTGCTGGTGTTACGGTTTCTAATGGCTCATTAGAAATGCAGGATAAGCAAGCCGGTAGTTACACCAAACTTTATGATATCTCATTAAACCTTTCCGAATTCGCTTTTGACAACTGGACAACGGCTGATTTTGGCGTGAAGGGCGAAATGAATGACCAAAAGTTCACAGCGAAAGGTCAGGCCGACTTTAAGCTAGAAAAAGGTTTGGCAAACTACGCGCTAAAGAACATCAACTTTGATGCGACATACTCTGACCCTGCCAATAAGATTGAATCGGCAACGATCGGTTTAGATACGTTTGAATTCGATAAAGTAAATAACCTGACTTATGCCATGAAAGGCGACGCTGGTGGTATGAAGTTAGATATGCAGGGTGCTGGTCAACTTAGCGTGGACAAGGCTATCAGCAAAGTGCAGTTGGATAAGCTAACTCTTAAATCGACTTTTGAGGGGGATGCTTTACCTCAGTCACCGATGAAAGTCGACATGGTGTCTGATCTGTCTTTCGACCTAACGAAAAACCACCTGAGTTTTGTCCTAGAGAAGTTAACAGCGAATGCTATCGCCTTAGATGGTAAGGCAGATGTGACACTTGGCGATATTCCTAAAGTACGATTTGCTCTCCACAGCCCAAATATCGATCTTGATGAATTCTTAGGATTAGATCAGCAAGATTCCGAAGGTAATAAGCCTGCTTCTGGTGGCGAGAGTGCTCCAGCTGGGTCTGAGGTTGAGCCTGATTTGTCTGCGTTGAAAACGTTAGATGTAAAGGGTGACATTACCATCGACAAATTCAAAGCGGCAAATGCGAAGATGGAAGCGGTAAAAACGAGCTTCACTGTAAATCGTGGCGTATTTGAGCTTACTTCATTTAGTTCGAAGCTGTACCAAGGCTCAATCTCAGCGACAGCGAAGTTAGATGCACGCAAGTCACCAGTGACTTACAGTGTGAAGAAGTCAATCAAAGGCGTGAAAGTTCAACCGTTACTTATTGATGTCGCTGATAACGACAAGCTTGAAGGGACGGGTAACATTGATGTGAATGTTACCGGTAAGAGTCTAACGCCTACCGGTATCAAGAAGAATCTTTCTGGTACGGTTGTTATCAATTTTGCTGACGGTGCGGTAAATGGCATCAACGTTGCTCAATTGATTCGTGAAAACTACGCGAAATTTAAAGGGCAAAAAGTCGAAGGCACCAATGAAGTTAAGAAAACAGATTTTAGTGCGATGACGGCGACATTGAAGCTCAATAAAGGTGTCGTATCAACGGATAATATGCAAGCTCAGTCTCCATTGCTCCGTGTTCGTGGTAAAGGCACCGCAAACTACATCAATGAAACTGTTAACTTTACTATCAGCACATCAGTCGTAGGTAGCCTAGAAGGCCAAGGCGGCAAAGATATAGATGAGCTGAAAGATATCACGATTCCAATCAATGTGTCTGGTAAGTGGGCGGATCCTAAATTCAAGCTCGTATTTGATGATGTTCTGAAGCAGAAAGCTCAGAAAGAAATCGATCGTGGCGTAGAGAAGCTAACGGACAAGATCAAAGACGAAAAAACCAAAGAAGCAGTCGATGGTTTGATAAAGAATCTATTCAATTAGATTCGAGCCAAAGCAAAAAGGGTTGGCATTAGCCAACCCTTTTTTAATTCTGCTGGTGAGCTTTACCAGTCGACACCTTTCAGCGCTTTGACGCCTGACTCAAATGCATGCTTTACATTCTTCACTTCAGAAACGGTATCAGCCATTTCAATCAGAGTGCGATGAGCGCCACGACCAGTAATGACAACCGACTGCATTTTAGGGCGGTTGTTCAGCGCTTCAACGACCTCGTCTAAATCAATGTAGCCGTAGCTCACCATGTACGTCAGCTCGTCAAAAAGAACCACATCGATAGATTCATCTTTGAGCATGCGCTTACATTCTTGCCATACGCCTTGCGCTGCTTCGGTATCAGCGGCTTTGTTTTGAGTTTCCCATGTAAAGCCGGTCGCCATTACTTGGAATTCAACGCCGAGTTTCTCAAGTAGGTTGCGCTCACCATTATCCCAAGTACCTTTAATAAACTGCGCGACAGCACAATTCAAACCATGACCTACTGCGCGTGCTATCGTACCGAACCCTGATGTCGATTTACCTTTACCATTTCCGGTAATGATCAGTAGCAGACCTTTTTCCTCTTGAGCAGCAGCAATTTTTGCGTCTACCTGTTCTTTGACTTTTTGTTGGCGAGCCTTATGGCGTGCTTCTTTATTTTCTTCGATAGACATAATACTTCCTCAATTCCTTTTCGTGCTGTGCCCAAGCTAATTTGGGTTCATTGATTTATCTCGCTATGATAGACCAACATATCGTGAAGAAAAACCACCGATAATTCAGGGAATAAAATGAAGAAAATACTTGTTGTTTGTATGGGAAACATTTGTCGGTCACCAACCGGAGAAGCAGTGTTAAGAGCGAAAGCTCAAGAGTTGGGTATTGCCGTGGAGGTTGATTCGGCAGGTACGATTGGCTACCACGCAGGAAACCCACCGGATTCAAGGGCAATGGCCGCAGGAAAGCAGCGAGGTTACTCTTTTAAAGGAATGCGTGCGCGTCAAGTTACCATTGATGACTTTGAAAAGTTTGACCTGATATTAGCCGCAGATAAAGCAAATTTAGCCGATTTATTGGATATTTGTCCGTTGAAGTATCGACACAAAGTATCGTTATTTTTAAGTCATTCTGGGTCAGATTACGATGAAGTCCCAGACCCATATTACGGTGGAAAAGATGGCTTTGAACTGGTGCTTGATTTAATCGAAGAGGCATCAGAGGAGATTTTGAAGAAGCTATAATCGCCGGGCTTAAAGACAATAGGAAAAGGGATGAGCTGAGCCCATCCCTTTTTATTTGTATTAACCCGCTAAAATGTCGGTTGCCACTTTGTAGCTTGGGTCTTCCTTCACATTGATTTCAACCAAGCTGCCCGCTTTATCTAAAAGCTTGCGGCAATCTGGACTTAGGTGGCGAAGGTGTAGTGTTTTACCTTGAGAGTTGTAACGCTCTGCTAGTGTTTCAATCGCTTCAATTGCGGAGTGATCCGTCACGCGAGAGTCTGCAAAATCGACAATCACATCTTTTGGATCTTCAGGCGCGTTAAACAACTCCAAGAAGTTAGCGGCAGAGCCAAAGAAAATAGGACCGTGAATCTTGTACTCTTTTGAACCTTCCTCGTTTAAGCACGTGTCGGCATAGATATGCTTAGCGTGTTGCCATGCAAACATTAATGCAGAAACGATAACACCAACTGCTACGGCAACAGCAAGGTCAGTAAGAACAGTAACAACGGTCACAAGAACAATAACGAAGAAGTCTTGCTTCGGTACGCGGCGCGCTAGCTTAAATGTTGCCCATTCGAATGTACCAATTACAACCATGAACATCACACCAACCAGAGCAGCGAGTGGGATCATTTCAATTAGCGAAGAAGCGAATAAGATAAACATCAATAGAGCGATAGCAGCAACGATACCAGATAGACGACCGCGACCACCTGAGTTTACGTTGATCATCGACTGACCAATCATTGCACAACCACCCATAGCCCCAAACACAGAACAAGTCATGTTTGCCATACCTTGACCGATACATTCGCGGTTAGATTGACCACGAGTGTTCGTCATCTCATCTAAAACTGTCAGCGTTAGCAGAGATTCAATTAGACCAATGGCCGCTAGAATGATCGCGTATGGCAGAATGATTT
This sequence comes from Vibrio sp. T13N, assembly GCF_032970445.1. Taxonomy (NCBI): domain Bacteria; kingdom Pseudomonadati; phylum Pseudomonadota; class Gammaproteobacteria; order Vibrionales; family Vibrionaceae; genus Vibrio; species Vibrio sp. T13N. The sequence continues at coordinate 213,975 of NZ_JAWJYE010000004.1, read as the reverse complement.
GTAGAGTTTCTAGCGTAAATGGCACCGCCGGAATAGAGAAGGTCGGCAGTGAACCTGCGAGTGTTGCCGCTTCATCACCAGACATTGTACGCAAGAAGTCAACAACAGTGCGAGTTTCCAGATCCAAACCAACCACTAAAGCAGTCACCGTTACGATTGCAACAAGTGAAGAGGGTACAGCCGTTGTGATTTTTGGTAGAAAGTGAATGATTGCCATAGTTAGCGCAACCAAACCAAGCATTAGCAGCATTTGGTCTTGTGGTAGCCAAGTAAGCATGCCGTTGATATCTGGCGCTTTAAACTGACCCAACTGAGCTAGGAAGATAACAATAGCCAGACCGTTCACAAAACCAATCATCACAGGGTGAGGCACGATACGGATGAACTTACCCAATTTAAACATACCAGCGGCAATTTGAAGTATACCAGCGAGCATGATGGCTGCGAATAGGTACTGGACACCGTGAGTCGCGACAAGCGAAACCATTACGACTGCCATGGCACCGGTTGCACCAGAGATCATGCCGGGACGACCACCGAAAATGGAAGTAATAAGACCAACGATGAATGCAGCGTAAAGACCGACCATCGGATCTACGCCTGCGACGAACGCAAATGCGACAGCTTCAGGAACCAATGCTAGCGCAACGGTTAAGCCTGATAGCACATCATTTTTTACGGAGTGCTTAGAAAATTGGGGAAATTCGAACATGTTTGTTTTTAAGTTCTCTTTGCAATGAGTTAAACCCGACACATATTCGTATTTGCACAAGCCACTGAGTGGTTGATTTCTAATCAAACATTGCAGTGTAAACCGTAGTATTAAAAGAGCAGCATCAGAATGGTGTCGAAAACTTGAGTCGGCGCATGCTACCGAAAAGTGTGATTAAGTTCAAGAATGATACGAATAATGGCGTACAAATGTGATCACGAATTGGTATTTATATGAACAATTTATTGGGCAGATATGAAGATAAAAAAGGCTACCAGATGGTAGCCTTTAATTTATTTATGCAGTTAAGCAGTTGAACGTAATGATTTAGCCTAGTTAAAGTTAGGCTTTGTCATCTCTGCCGATGCGCGGTTTTTAGCCACTTGGCTACCCGCACCTTTAGCTTGGTAACGTTCGGTTTTGAACGGTGCTGCTGCAACAGTGATTTCGCGTAGCTCTTGAGGGCCAGGTGCTTTTGTCATCGGTGCGCTAGCGTTTAGCTTAGCAGCAACTTTGATGGCTTCGACTGGCGCTTCGGCTGCAATCTCTTTTGCTGCTTCAACCACAGGCTCTTCAGCTGGTGCCGTTTCTACAATGGCATCAACCGATTCAGCATGTTCAGTTGCAGGAGTTTCAACGATAGGCTCTACAGAGGCTGTTTCTACTACTGCCGATTCAGTTTTTTCTGCGATTACTGCTTCCACAACAGGTGCTTCTACTGCTGGAGATTCAACTTTCGCTTCAACTGTTTCTTGAACCTTTGATTCAACAACTGGTGCTTCTGTTACAACAGGTTGCTCGCGTCGAATAATCACTTTACCCATAGCCATTTCTGGGCAAGCAAAACCACCTTGCATTGCAGGTACTGCTGCTGCTACTGCTTCTTCCTTAACTTGCTCTTCTTTCTTAGGTGCTGGTTTCGGAATGTAGCGTGGCATTACTTTACCCATAGCCATCTCAGGAGAAGCTACACCACCTTTACGCAGGCGGAACGGGTTAGGACGGCGATCGCGACCACGGCGACGGCGCTGACCGCTTGCACGCAGGTGACGTGGCGAACGACGGTTACGACGTTGCTTAGACTCTGCTTGCTTGTTGTCTTGCTGTGCTTCTACCGCTGCTTCTGTTGGCTTCTCAACTTTGGTTTCAACCGTTTCTTGAGTCTTAACCGCCGTTTCTTCTGCTTTCTTCTCAACCGCTTCTTGGTCTTTAACGCGTACAGACTTGTTCAGTTTGCGACGTTGGCGACGCTCCTTCACTTTTTCTGCTTTCGTGTTTTGTTGCTTTGGTTTGCTCTCTTCTGGTTTTGTTTCAGTTCGAGCTTCCGCTGCTAGCTGCAGACCTTTTTCCGCTACTTTTGCATTTGCTTTTTGCTCTTGGGCTTTGTCTGCTTGTTGAGCTTTAGGCTTACGCTTTTGGTTGCGGTTTTGCTGTTTATTGGTTTGTTGTTGCGCTTCGTTTTGCTCATTCGCTTGCTCATCACGAGGCTTACGACGACGTCGGTTATCACGGTTATCACGATTGTCGCGGTTCTCACGATTATCGCGTTGGTTGTTATTGCGACGACGATCATTGCGATCACGTTTGTTGCGTCGATTATCGCGATTTGGCTTTTTCTCTTCCTGAGGTTTCGGTTCTTCTTTTACTTCTTCAGAACCGCCGAATAGGAAACTACCAAGTGCTTTAAACAAACGGCTGAACAGTCCAGGTTTTTCTTCTTGTTCAACTTTCTGTTCTTTCTTCTTCGCCTCAGGGGCAGGTTTAGCTGCTGGTGCAGGTGCCGTTTGAGAAGGAGCCGCAAAGCCTTTAAGAACAGGTTCTTCGATTCGTTTAGGTTTTACGTCAACTTCCGCTGGCTCTTTACCTTCCGCTTCTTTCATTGCTTCCAGTTTTTTAGGAAGTAGGTAAGAAATCAGATCGAACTCTTCACCTTCACGAACACGGATAACTTCGAAGTGCGGCGTTTCCATGTCAGAGTTTGGAACAACCGTAATCTTCACTTCTTGAATGCGTTCGATATGGTTAACTGAACGACGTTTTTCGTTCAACAAGTAAGAAGCGATAGGCACAGGTACAACTGCGAGAACTTGCGCTGTATTGTCTTTCAGTGCTTCCTCTTCGATTAAACGAAGTACAGAAAGTGCTAGAGATTCGTTGTCGCGAACGACTCCAGTACCGCTACAGCGAGGACAGATGTGGTGGCTTGCTTCTGCTAGAGAAGGGCTTAAACGTTGACGTGACATCTCCAACAAACCAAAGCGAGAAATACGACCGATTTGTACACGAGCGCGATCAAGACGAACGGCTTCACGTAGACGGTTTTCTACTTCTCGTTGGTGGCGAACAGGTGTCATATCGATAAAGTCGATAACCACTAAGCCACCCAAGTCACGTAGACGTAACTGGCGAGCAATTTCGTCGGCTGCTTCTAGGTTCGTGTTTAGAGCTGTTTCTTCAATATCGCCGCCCTTGGTTGCACGAGCAGAGTTGATATCGATAGACGTTAGTGCTTCGGTTGGGTCAATAACAATAGAACCACCAGATGGCAGACGCACTTCACGTTGGAAAGCTGATTCAATTTGGCTTTCGATTTGGTAGTGGCTGAATAGTGGAACTTCGCCTTCATATTTCTTAACGCGGTTAAGGAAATCAGGGCGCACCAATTGAATGTGCTCTTTTGCACGTTCGTAGATGGTGTTGCTGTCAATTAAGATTTCGCCAATATCACGACGTAAATAGTCACGGATTGCACGAACGATAACGTTACTTTCTTGGTGGATTAAGAATGGAGCAGGGTTAGAGTCCGCTGCACCTTTGATTGCACCCCAGTGGTTAAGTAGTACATTCAAATCCCACTCAAGTTCTTCAGCACTCTTGCCAACGCCAGCAGTACGTACGATTAGGCCCATGCCCTGAGGCAGTTCCAAAGTACTTAATGCGGCTTTTAGTTGAGTACGCTCGTCACCTTCGATTCGGCGAGAAATACCGCCAGCACGAGGGTTGTTAGGCATAAGAACAAGGTAACTACCAGCAAGAGAAATGAAAGTAGTAAGAGCTGCGCCCTTGCTTCCACGTTCTTCTTTTTCCACTTGAACGATAACTTCTTGGCCTTCCGTTAGCACTTCTTTGATGCTTGGACGACCTTGGTAGGTGTAACCTTCAGGGAAATATTCGCGGGCAATTTCTTTGAGAGGGAGGAAACCGTGACGCTCGGCGCCGTAATCAACAAATGCGGCTTCTAAGCTTGGTTCGATACGTGTGATACGTCCTTTGTAGATATTCGCTTTTTTAGATTCATGACCTGGACTCTCGATATCAAGATCGAAAAGTCGCTGGCCATCAACCAGAGCGACACGCAACTCTTCTTTTTGAGTTGCGTTAATTAACATTCTTTTCATTGAAAATTCTCGTTGTCTTTTCTTTTATATCTTTCTTGTCGACTTGCCACTGTTTTTTCGCTCTTTCACGGTGCCTGATCCCATGGCTTGTATTTTGCAGCCTCCCGGCTGGAAGGGGATGCTCTCGGGCACTTCAGTCATCACAAGCCTCTTGTGGTTTCTGTTGGAAACGTAGACTTGTGACCCGCTATTTGGGCGGTAGGTACTCAACGTGAATATGCGAGGAGTAGGGTGGCAAGAGTGTTGAATTCGATGTGTCTCACGCCAATGCTGCACTCGACCTTCAACGATCTACTCACATTGCTTGAGGATAAATGATTGGTAATGAATAAAATGTAACCAAACCTTCCTTAGCAGCTGTGAACTATAGCAGTGCGCGTGGCTATCAGCAATCTGCTTTCACGCAAACGATAGAAAATTTGCCGCTAAACTCAAAATTTCTAATTTATAACTGGCTGTTTCATAAGCAATTGAGATGTGCAAACTGATCAAGACAGAAAACAAATCGAGAACTCGATCGAGAGTTTTAATAATTTAAACAAAAGCTTGGCGAAATTTAGACCAGTTCGTACTACCAAGTGTTTCTTTTACGACAAGAATAATGTGAAGTCGCGCGAAATTGAGTTTACAATACCGGCCATGAGCGAAATAAGAACAAAAGTCCAGTTCGTCGACATTGACGAAGATATGGCGGGTCAGCGCATTGATAATTTTTTGCGCAACCAATTAAAAGACATCCCTAAAAGCATGATTTACCGAATCGTGCGTAAGGGCGAAGTACGTGTAAATAAAAAGCGTATAAAAGCAGAGTACAAGTTAAAAGCAGGCGATCTCGTTCGTATTCCACCGGTGACAGTCGAGAAAAAAGATGACGATGTTGCGCCAAGTACGAAACTAAACAAAGTCGCAGAGTTGGAAGATATGATCATCTTCGAAGATGATCATATGTTGATTCTAAACAAACCATCTGGTACCGCTGTGCATGGTGGCAGTGGCTTAAAGTTTGGCGCGATTGAAGCGCTTAGAGCTCTGCGTCCTCAAGCTCGCTTTCTTGAACTTGTGCATCGTATTGACCGTGATACTTCAGGTATCTTGCTGGTTGCTAAGAAGCGTTCTGCACTTCGTCACTTGCAAGCCCAGTTTCGTGAAAAGACAGTGAAGAAGTTTTACTTAGCTCTTGTCATGGGACAATGGAAAAGCAGTTGTAAGGTTGTGAACGCGCCACTGCTTAAAAACGAAGTGAACAGTATTGTTCGTGTTAACCCTAACGGTAAGCCGTCTGAAACGCGTTTTAAGATTTTGGAAAAGTTTGAACAAGCAACATTGATTCAAGCGAGTCCGATTACTGGTCGAACTCACCAAATCCGAGTTCATACACAATATACGGGCCACCCAATCGCTTGGGATGATCGCTACGGTGACCGCCGCTTTGATGCTTACACAGGTCAAGTTGGTTTAGATCGTTTGTTCCTACACGCGGCAAACATCAAGTTCCAACACCCATCAAATGATGAGTGGATGGAAATCAACGCACCGATGGAACCGAAGCTAGAAAAAGTGTTGGCGGGTTTAAGAAACGCGTAACCATGTTTTCCTCGCGGATGCAAGAAGGGAGCCTGTGGCTCCCTTTTATCATATTTTGATCAAAGGACATCGAGTCCTTGAACATGCAACATATCAATCAAATCAATCAATGGTAGTCCGACAAGTGTGTTCGGGTCTTTCCCCACTAATTTGTTAAACAAACAAATTCCCATTCCTTCGCTTTTAAAGCTGCCTGCGCAGTAAAAGGGTTCTTCCCTGTCGACGTAGCGCTCGATTTGTTCAAGCGTCAAATCTCTAAAGTGTACTTCGAAAGAATCAAAGCCGACTTCTGTATGGTTTGTGACGGTGTTATGTACCGCAAGACCAGTATAGAAAGTGATGACTTTTCCACTTTGAGACAAAAGTTGATTTATTGCGTTGTCTCTATTTAAAGGTTTGCCAACGATTTCACCATTAATGACACAAACCTGGTCACTGCCGATAACTAAACTTGCTTTATCCGTCTGGCAAGATGTTGCTTTCTCTTGGGCCAATCTTTGCACCAGTTCAAGAGGCGTTTCCTGGTCAAACGGTGTTTCATCGCAATCAGGTGATAAACAAATGAACGGTAGTGAAAGCTTTTCAAGCAGTTGTTTACGAAAAGGGGAGGTTGAAGCTAAAACCAGTTGGTAATTTTTCATTTTGAATTACAATTCGTGGGAGCATTTCCGATAGGATAATCGATCAAAAATGATTCTGGCTAATGCTCTGTATGTTAAGCGTAAAAAAGTACAACTTTTTTGCCTTTTTCTTTGACTAATTTTGATTTGGAAGATAATATTCGCGCCCTATGCAAAAGGTAAAAATACCGCGAACGGTTGACCCAGCGAAAGCTGCACAGAAACGATTAGATTACGATGGCATCATCCAAGCTAGTCTTTTCAAGCGCTTAGCGGAAACAACTGAAGGCGTAAAACGCGACGCAGAAGTCTCATTGTCATTTGGGATGGATGAACAGCGACTCGTTGTTATCTCTGGTAAAGCTAACATCGAAGTCGATTTAGAGTGTCAGCGTTGTAATGAGGTATTCGCACATGAGTGCGAAGTTGAATTCCTTTCTACTCCTTACTACGGTGAGAAAACGGAACAGGAAGCACCAGAAATTTATGATTTGGTAGATCTAAATGAATATGGTGAATTAGACCTTATACAACTGGTTGAAGACGAGTTCATCTTAGCATTACCTCAAATTGCGATGCACGATGAAGCGGATTGTAGCGTTGATTCAAATAACATGGTTTTTGGTGAGATTCCTGAAGAAATTGAGGAAGAAAAACCGAATCCATTCGACGTTTTGAAAAGTCTGAAAAAGTAATAGGTGTGGTAACCGATTCTTCTTCAGGTTTTTAACCCAATAGTATAGGAGTAGGGTCAATGGCCGTACAGAAAAACCGTAAAACTCGTTCTAAGCGCGGTATGCGTCGTTCACACGATGCGCTAACTACAGCTGCTCTATCTGTAGACGCGACTTCTGGTGAAACTCACCTACGCCACAACGTAACTGCTGAAGGTTACTACCGTGGTCAAAAGGTTATCAACAAGTAAGGTTGAACCTTTGCAAAGTATTACCGTTGCACTTGATGCAATGGGCGGGGATTTCGGTCCACGCGTAACAGTGCCTGCCGCCGTGCAGGCACTGTCTCATTTCCCAGAGCTAAAAGTGATTCTTATAGGTGATCAATCTCTGATCACGTCTCAATTATCTCAACTCGATACCTCGACCAGTTCCCGCTTGACTATTCTTCATAGTGAGAAAGTTATCTCGAACTCAGAAAAACCTTCATTGGCACTACGTAATAGCCAAAATAGTTCCATGCGTATGGCTATCGATTTGGTTTCTGAGCAGAAGGCGGATGCTTGTGTTAGTGGTGGCAACACCGGTGCATTAATGGCACTATCGCGTTTCATTCTTAAGTTACTTCCTGGTATTGAACGTCCTGCTTTAGTTTCAGCTTTACCGACGATTACTGGAAAGCGTACTTGGATGCTAGATCTAGGTGCGAATGTATCGTGCGATGCTGATAGTTTATTCCAATTTGCTGTAATGGGCAGTGCATTAGCAGAAGAACACTTAGGTTGTCCTCCTCGCGTTGCTGTACTCAATATTGGCGCAGAAGAGATTAAAGGTAACGATTTAGTCAAACGTTGCGCAGAAATGCTTTCTCAGACCGACGCGATTAACTTTGTTGGTTATATTGAAGGTAATCAAATTTTGCATGATGTTGCAGACGTCATTGTATGTGATGGGTTTGTCGGCAACGTATGCTTAAAAGCCAGTGAGGGAACAGCTCAACTTTTTATCGAAAAAATTAAAACCAGTATGATGGCGTCAACGATAAAGGGTTGGATTGCTAGAAAGTTGTTTTCTCGGCTATTTAATGAACTAAAAACACTGAACCCCGACCAGTATAACGGCGCAAGTTTGCTAGGATTGCGCGGCATTGTCATAAAAAGCCATGGAAGTGCGGATGTATCTGCGATTGTCAATGCACTTGGCGAGGCAGTACACGAGGTCAAACGACAAGTACCAAGCCGTATTAGCGATCGTTTGGAAGCGGTTTTACTCGAGAGGCATTATTAGTCTTCATGTATAGCAAAATTTTAGGTACTGGCAGCTACCTGCCATCTCAGGTGCGTACAAACGCAGATCTAGAGAAAATGGTAGATACAAGTGATGAGTGGATCGTTGCTCGCACGGGTATTAAAGAGCGTCGAATTGCTGCAGAAAATGAAACTGTAGCGGACATGGCATTCTACGCAGCTGAAAACGCTATCGATATGGCGGGTATTGATAAAAACGATATCGACCTGATTATCGTAGCCACAACGAGCAGTAGCCATACTTTCCCTTCATCTGCGTGTCAGGTGCAGGCAAAGCTTGGCATTAAAGGTTGTCCAGCTTTTGACTTAGCCGCTGCTTGTTCTGGTTTTGTGTACGCATTATCTGTTGCAGACCAACATATTAAATCGGGTATGTGTAAAAACGTACTTGTTATTGGTTCAGATGCTTTGTCTAAAACGTGTGATCCGACAGACCGTTCAACCATTATCCTATTTGGTGATGGTGCTGGAGCCGTTGTCGTAGGCGCTAGCCAAGAGCCAGGTATTATTTCTACCCACATATACTCGGATGGTCAATTCGGTGAGCTACTAAGCCTACCTGTACCTGAGCGTGGTCAAGATGCCGACAAATGGCTTCATATGGCAGGTAACGAAGTATTCAAAGTCGCTGTCACTCAGTTATCGAAACTAGTAAAAGATACGCTTGAAGCCAACAACATGCATAAGTCTGAACTAGACTGGCTAGTACCGCATCAAGCGAACTATCGAATTATTTCGGCAACAGCGAAAAAGCTTTCAATGTCTTTGGACCAAGTCGTGGTGACACTAGACCGACACGGGAATACTTCTGCGGCGACAGTACCATCTGCGCTGGATGAAGCTGTGCGCGATGGTCGCATTAAACGCGGGCAGACTTTATTGCTAGAGGCGTTTGGTGGCGGTTTCACTTGGGGCTCTGCTCTGGTGAAGTTCTAAGTTTCACGAGAATTCAAAATTTAAGGTGCACTTGGTGCATCTTATTTCTTTTTACTTTGCTTAAAGGAAAACAACATGAGCAAGTTTGCTATCGTATTTCCAGGTCAAGGTTCTCAAGCTGTAGGTATGCTTGCAGAACTTGGCGAACAATATGACGTAGTAAAACAAACATTTGCAGAAGCATCTGACGCACTAGGTTACGATCTATGGGCGCTTGTTCAAAATGGACCTGCAGAAGATTTAAACGAGACTTTCCGCACTCAACCAGCTTTGCTAGCTTCATCTGTTGCAATCTGGCGTGTATGGCAGGAGCTCGGTTTAGAGCAACCAGCAAACCTAGCCGGTCACAGCCTAGGTGAGTACTCAGCACTTGTATGTGCGGGTGTCATTGACTTTAAAGAAGCAATCAAGCTGGTTGAATTACGCGGTAAGCTAATGCAAGAGGCGGTACCAGCAGGTACTGGCGCTATGTACGCGATTATCGGTTTGGCTGATGATGCGATTGCAAAAGCGTGTGAAGACGCAGCGCAAGGTGAAGTGGTCTCTCCAGTAAACTTTAACTCGCCTGGTCAGGTAGTTATCGCGGGTAGCAAAGACGCAGTAGAGCGTGCGGGAGCGCTATGTAAAGAAGCTGGTGCGAAACGTGCGCTTCCTCTTCCTGTTTCAGTGCCATCACACTGTGCGCTTATGAAGCCAGCAGCGGAAAAACTTGCAGTAGCTCTTGAGTCTATCGAATTTAACTCACCACAGCTTCCAGTTATCAACAACGTTGATGTGGTCGCTGAGACAGATCCTGCAAAAATCAAAGATGCGCTTGTTCGTCAGCTACATAGCCCAGTTCGCTGGACTGAAACAGTCGAGCTTATGCACGAGCAAGGGGTAGAACAGCTTCTTGAGCTTGGTCCTGGTAAGGTTTTAACAGGCCTAACAAAACGTATCGTGAAAACGCTAACTGCAGCAGCAGTGAATGATGTTGCGTCGCTAGACGCGGCGAAGTAATCCATCAAGCGATAAAACTTGCGATAAGAAAAGGAAACACAACATGATGAATCTAGAAGGTAAGATCGCGCTAGTTACCGGCGCAAGCCGTGGTATTGGCCGCGCGATCGCGGAACTTCTTGTAGAGCGCGGTGCGACGGTTATCGGTACGGCTACTTCTGAAAGTGGCGCTGCTGCTATCAGCGAGTATCTTGGTGATAACGGTAAAGGTCTGGCACTGAACGTGACCGATGTCGAGTCTATCGAAGCGACACTAAAAACGATCAACGAAGAATTTGGTGTGATCGATATTCTGGTGAATAACGCTGGTATTACTCGTGACAACCTATTGATGCGTATGAAAGATGATGAGTGGAACGACATCATCGATACCAACCTAACGCCTATCTACCGCATGTCTAAAGCGGTTTTACGCGGCATGATGAAAAAACGTGCGGGTCGTATCATCAACGTAGGCTCTGTTGTTGGTACCATGGGTAACGCAGGTCAAACTAACTACGCAGCAGCGAAAGCGGGCGTGATTGGTTTTACTAAATCAATGGCTCGTGAAGTTGCGTCTCGTGGTGTAACAGTGAACACTGTTGCCCCTGGTTTCATCGAAACTGACATGACGAAGGCACTAAATGATGAGCAACGTGCGGCAACGTTGTCGAACGTGCCAGCTGGTCGTTTAGGTGACCCACGTGAAATTGCATCAGCAGTAGTTTTCCTTGCTTCTCCTGAAGCAGCGTACATTACTGGTGAAACTTTGCATGTAAATGGTGGCATGTACATGGTTTAATGAGACAGTTTGTGCAAAATAAGCTATTTTACATTGTGAAAAATAGCCTATAGTTGCAGTTAACTGTCATGAACTTGTCATGCTTATGCGCAAGATTTGTGCATGATTTAAGTCAAAAATGTATTGAAATTCGGTTAAATTCGCTAATTTTGTGGTTTGACCAGCAAGGACCCCCTTGCAACTTTCAATAGTTCGAATAAACTACGGAATCATCGCATTAGGCGAAATCTGTAAAGGAAAAGAAAAATGAGCAACATCGAAGAACGCGTAAAGAAAATCATTGTTGAACAGCTAGGTGTAGACGAAGCAGAAGTTAAAAACGAAGCTTCTTTCGTTGACGATCTAGGTGCTGATTCTCTAGACACTGTAGAACTAGTTATGGCTCTAGAAGAGGAATTCGACACTGAGATTCCTGACGAAGAAGCTGAGAAGATCACTACTGTTCAAGCTGCAATCGACTACGTAAACAGCGCTCAGTAATTAGCTCTCCCAGGCGGTCTCCTAGACCGCCTGTGTTCTTTCTAACTTCTTCTATCCTCTCATAGAAATATTCAATTCCCGGAGAATTATATCGTGTCCAAGCGTCGTGTAGTTGTCACTGGCATGGGTATGTTGTCACCGGTAGGCAACACAGTAGAATCATCTTGGAAAGCCCTGCTAGAAGGTCAAAGTGGTATCGTGAATATCGAGCACTTTGATGCTACGAACTTCTCAACTCGTTTTGCAGGTCTTGTTAAAGATTTCGATTGCACAGAGTACATGTCTAAAAAAGATGCTCGTAAGATGGATCTTTTCATCCAGTACGGCATTGCAGCGGGTATTCAAGCTCTTGATAACTCTGGCTTACAAATTACCGAAGAAAATGCGGCTCGAGTTGGTGTTGCTATCGGCTCAGGCATTGGCGGTCTAGATCTGATTGAAACAGGTCACACTGCATTAGTAGAAAAAGGCCCTCGCAAAGTTAGCCCATTTTTTGTCCCTTCGACCATCGTAAATATGGTTGCAGGTAACCTATCTATCATGCGTGGTCTTCGTGGTCCAAATATCGCGATTTCTACAGCATGTACTACTGGCCTACATAACATCGGTCATGCTGCACGAATGATTGCGTACGGCGATGCAGATGCGATGGTTGCTGGTGGCGCAGAAAAAGCGTCTACGCCTCTTGGCATGGCTGGCTTCGGTGCAGCTAAAGCACTATCTACTCGTAACGACGAACCTCAAAAAGCGTCTCGTCCATGGGATAAAGGCCGTGATGGCTTTGTTCTAGGCGATGGTGCTGGCATGATGGTGCTTGAAGAGTACGAACACGCGAAAGCACGTGGCGCGAAGATTTACGCAGAACTGGTTGGTTTTGGTATGTCTGGTGATGCTTACCACATGACTTCTCCAAGCGAAGATGGCTCTGGTGGTGCACTTGCGATGGAAGCGGCAATGCGTGACGCGAACATCACAGGCACCCAAGTAGGTTATGTGAATGCTCACGGTACATCTACTCCTGCTGGCGACGTTGCAGAAATCAAGGGCGTGAAACGTGCTCTTGGTGAAGAAGGTGCGAAGCAAGTACTTGTATCATCAACTAAGTCTATGACTGGTCACCTATTAGGTGCAGCAGGCTCTGTTGAAGCAATTATCACGGTTATGTCTTTGGTTGACCAAATCGTTCCACCAACGATTAACCTTGATGATCCAGAAGAAGGTCTAGACATCGACCTTGTGCCGCACACTGCGCGCAAAGTTGAAGGTATGGAATACGCTATCTGTAACTCGTTTGGCTTTGGTGGTACAAACGGTTCTTTGATCTTCAAAAAGTTCGCTGAGTAACACTATCTAACCTTATTTAGATAAGCGAAACTTGTATTCTAACGGCTCGATGCTTAGCATTGAGCCGTTTTGTTTTATTTGTTGTCTGCTAATTTGAAGGTACGCGAATGTTTTGGGTAAATGGAGTTCCACAAACGCATGTAGAACTGGGTGATCGCTCATTCCAATACGGCGATGGAGGCTTTACCACCATCCTGACCCAAAACGGAGAGTTGGTTTACTGGCAAGAACACATTGAGCGTATGAAGTCCTGCCTTGACGTATTGAAGATCTCTTCCCCTGACTGGCAAGTTGTGCGTGATTGGGCAAGCAAAGCGGCTTTATCTGATGCACAAGCTGGGGTGAAAATTCACGTTAGCCGTGGTATTGGTGGGCGAGGGTATAGTCCTAATGGGATTGAAGGCCCTATCGTGACTATCTCCAATTTTGCGTTTCCTTCTCATTACTCTTCTTGGCAAGAAAAAGGCGTGGATTTGGGCGTTTGTGAGACTCGTCTCGGGATTCAACCTTTACTTGCTGGACACAAGCACAACAACCGTTTAGAGCAGATTCTCGCCAAGGCTGAAATCGACGATACCGAGTTTGCAGATGCAATAACGTTAAATGTGCAAAACCATGTCATTGAAACTACAATGGCCAACCTTTTTTGGGTTAAAGGTAATAAAGTATTTACACCGGAGCTGACCTTATCTGGCGTTGCGGGCGTAATGCGTCGTAAGGTGCTTGAGTTACTAAAAGTAAGTCATATTGAAGTCATCGAGGGGCGTTTTATACTTCCAGATTTGCAGAGCGCAGACGAGGCTTTCATGTGTAACTCAATATTAGGTGTCGCACCAATTCGCAGCATAGTGGCATCTAACTCTAAGACTATATTTCCGATAGGAAAATTGACTCAACGACTGCAAGGGAATTTAACTACGTGATTAAAAAACTGTTGGCTTTTGTTGTGCTGATCGCAGTGATAGGCGCAGCAGCTGTTTTTTATATAATTTCACAGGCTAAACAATACGTTGAAAAGCCTATTCTATTGGAACAACCTCAGCTGTTTACTGTAGAAAGTGGTACAAGCTTTCATCATGTCATGCGTGCCTTAGTTGAAGATGAGGTAATTGAAACGTTGGAGTACATCCGTTTAATACCTCACTTATATCCAGAACTGTTGCAAGTGCGAGCGGGTACTTATCAACTAGAGCCTGGTATGTCGCTTTCGCAAGCATTGGAGCACCTGAATACCGGAAAAGAATACCAGTTTGCGATCACTTTTGTTGAAGGCAGCCGCTTTTCTGAGTGGGTAGAGCAATTGAAAAGTGCTCCTTATTTAGAGCATGATTTAACCGATCTTTCAGAAAAAGACATGGCTGCGAAGCTTGGAATTGAGAGAGAAAAGCTAGAAGGGTTGTTTTTAGCAGAAACCTACCATTACACAGCGGGTGCGAGTGAAAGCCAGTTGTTAAAACGAGCGCATCGAAAACTCAATAAAATACTGGATGCTAGCTGGGAAGCTCGTCAAGAAAAGCTGCCATTGCAAGACAAATATGAAGCCTTGATTCTGGCGTCTATCATCGAGAAAGAGACGGCCATTGACTCTGAGCGTGAGCGCGTCGCTTCTGTGTTTATCAACCGATTGAACAAACGCATGCGTTTACAAACGGATCCGACGGTTATTTATGGTATGGGTGATGCTTACGACGGAAATATTCGTAAGAAAGATTTGCGCACGCCGACACCATATAACACCTATACCATCAATGGCTTACCTCCAACCCCAATTGCGATGGCAGGTGAAGCCTCTATTGAAGCGGCTTTGAATCCAGAAAGCAGCAACTATTTATATTTCGTAGCAAGTGGAAAGGGCGGACACGTATTTTCGAAATCCCTTGCAGAGCACAATCGTGCTGTTCGAGCCTATTTAAGAGAACTAAGAAAGAACAAATGATGAAAGCAAACTTTATTGTCGTTGAAGGCCTAGAAGGCGCGGGTAAAAGCACTGCGATTAAAACCGTTTTAGATACGCTAAAAGCGGCAGGTATTGAAAATATCGTAAATACTCGTGAGCCAGGAGGCACGCCGCTAGCAGAAAAGATGCGCGCTCTGGTGAAAGAAGAGCATGAAGGCGAAGAACTTAAAGACATGACGGAGTTGCTTCTTCTATATGCTGCACGTGTCCAGTTGGTTGAGAACGTGATCAAACCAGCTTTGGCGAACGGTCAGTGGGTGGTGGGTGACCGCCACGATATGTCGTCGCAGGCTTATCAAGGTGGTGGCCGTCAGATTGACGCGTCGCTAATGAAAAACCTTCGAGACACAACGCTTGGTGATTTTAAACCTGCTTTCACTCTCTATATGGATATCGACCCTCGCGTTGGGCTTGAGCGTGCGCGTGGGCGTGGTGAGCTCGATCGTATCGAGAAGATGGATATCAGCTTCTTTGAACGTACACGAGAGCGTTATTTGGAGATTGCTCATGCTGATCCTTCTGTCATTATCATTAACGCTGAGCAGGCGATCGAAGACGTGTCGCGTGATATTCGGGACGCTCTTAACGAGTGGTTAGCTCGTCAATAATAAGTGAAACTTAAATTTAGGTGACTCATGTTAAATGATTATCCATGGTTGCAGCCAGTATGGGATAACCTCAAAGTAGGGCTAGAGTCGGACAGAATACCAGGTGCGCTTTTATTGCAAAGCGAGCAAGGCTTAGGCATCGAAAAACTTATCGAGTTTTTTAGCCAAGCACTTCTTTGCCAAAATTACGCCAGTGAAGCGTGCGGTTTTTGTCATAGCTGTCAATTAAATCAATCACACAACCACCCAGATTTACACTGGATCAAACCAGAAAAAGAAGGAAAAGCGATAACGGTGGACCAAGTTCGAGCTTGCAACCGTCTTGCTCAGGAATCATCACAGCTTAATGGTTATCGCCTATTTGTTATAGAGCCAGCGGACTCTATGAATGAATCGGCATCGAATGCATTGTTAAAAACGCTAGAAGAGCCTGGGGCAAAGTGCTTGTTTTTGCTCGTTACCCACAATCAGGAGCGCCTGCTTCCAACTATTCGTAGCCGTTGCCAACACTGGGTTGTTGCGCCGCCGTCAACGGAACAAGCGATGCAATGGATGCGCGAACAAGGGGCGCAGCAAGTTCCTGCTTACGCCTTAAAACTGAATATGGGCTCTCCGATAAAAACATTGGATGCGTTAAATAATGGCGATCTCGATGCTTACTTGGCTTTTGAGCGCACTTTTATTAAGGCGATATCTTCTCCTACCTCAGACATTTCTGAGTGTGCTTCTTTAATGGCTAAACACTCGGAGCAATCACTAGACTGGGCGTGGTATTTACTGACAGACGCTCAGAAAGCGCAGTTTGGTGTATCAGAAGCACAAATGCTTCCTGGCGCTATAAAGTTTCAGCCGAACAACTACAACGGTTTGTACTCATCAGCGAAGGCGCTGATGGACCTCAAAGCTCAGGTGCAAGCCTTTCCTGGTCTAAACCTTGAGCTACTATCAATGAACTGGTTAATTGAATCACGAGAGGCATTATGTTCGTAGATTCTCATTGTCATTTAGACAAATTGAATTACGACGATCTCCACATCAATGTGGAAGACGTTATTAACAAAGCTAAACAAGCAAAGGTAACCGAGCTGCTTTCTGTGGGAGTCACGCTGGATTCTTTCCCTAGAATGATGGAAATGATTGAGCCTTATGAGAATGTTTATGCTTCGTGCGGTGTACACCCACTTGATGTTGAAAGCGACTTTTCGATGGACGTGCTACGTCACCACGCATCGAATGAAAAAGTCGTTGCCATTGGTGAAACAGGCTTGGATTATCATTATAAGCCAGAAACGGCAGCGTTACAGAAAGAGCGTTTTGAGCAACACGTTGATCTTGCGGTGGAGCTTAACAAACCTTTAATTATCCATACCAGAAACGCACGTGCGGATACTCTAGATATTTTGCGTAAGGGTGGGGCGGAGAAATGTGGTGGTGTTATCCACTGTTTTACAGAAGATCTTCCATTTGCTGAAGCTGCACTTGAGCTGGGGTTTTATATTTCTATCTCGGGGATTGTCACTTTCCGTCAAGCTACAGAGTTGAAAGAAGTGGTGAAGACTCTACCTCTAGAGAAGCTTCTCATTGAGACAGATTCTCCTTACTTGGCTCCAGTCCCTCATCGAGGTAAAGAGAATCAACCTGCTTATGTTGTCGAGGTGGCTTCTTATATTGCGCAACTCAAATCGTGCTCTCTTTCTGAAGTGGCACAAAAAACCACCGAAAATTTCCGAAATCTTTTTTTGCGATGAAAAATCAATAAGAGCATAAAAAAGGAGCGTACGCTCCTTTTTTGTTGATAAAAACAACAGATATACTCATGAGTTTAATGTTTACTAAAAATGTTGATTTAATAACATTCAAAAATCACAAATGTAATTTTGTTACTAAAAATAACATTGGGGCGTATTTTATTTACGCCTTAAAATTAATTATGTAAATAATAAACTCTTTATAAAACAGTAATATAACTGCAATGCAAACCTTTTCATCAGCTGTTTTTGGGTGTGATCCAAGACTTGTTTTGAAACTAAATTTCGTAACTGTGTGGAAAGTTTGAGGGTCATCAATATATATTTAGAGCCGGAAAATATAATGCAGTTGTGGTTACATTTTCATTGGGTGCTAACCTTTAGGCTACGGGGGTGTGCCGTTAGTGCCCAAATAATACTTATAAATTTATCAGGAGCATAAACATGTTTAAGAACCTTTTTGCTAACCTGCAAAAAGTTGGTAAGGCGCTGATGCTTCCAGTATCAGTTTTACCAGTTGCAGGTATTTTATTAGGTGTGGGTGCTGCCCATCTAAGCTTTATTCCAGAGATCGTTTCTAATCTTATGGAACAAGCTGGTGGTTCAGTATTCGGCCAAATGGCACTTCTATTTGCAGTAGGTGTAGCTCTAGGCTTCACTAATAACGACGGTGTTGCTGGTCTTGCAGCAATCGTTGGTTACGGCATCATGACGGCAACGCTAGGTGTAATGGCGGGTGTTATGGGTGTTGAGAAAATCGATACAGGTGTACTAGGTGGTATCCTTGTCGGTGGTGTGGCTGCTTGGGCATTCAACCGTTTCTTCAAAATTCAACTTCCAGAGTATCTTGGCTTCTTCGCTGGTAAGCGTGCAGTGCCTATCATCACTGGTTTTGCAGCGATCATCCTTGGTGTTATCCTTTCTGTAATTTGGCCACCAATTGGCGGTGCAATCTCTGCATTCTCTGATTGGGCTGCGCACCAAAACCCACAACTAGCATTCGGTATCTACGGTGTTGTAGAGCGTTCTCTAATCCCATTCGGCCTACACCACGTATGGAACGTACCGTTCTTCTTCGAAGCTGGTTCTTGTGTTAACGCTGCTGGTGAAGCTCAAAACGGCGTACTAACTTGTTACCTAGTTGCTGATGAAGCATCTCGTGCTGCTGGTAATGGCTTCGGTCAGCTAGCGGGTGGTTACATGTTCAAGATGTTTGGTCTACCAGCTGCAGCAATCGCAATTGCTCACTGTGCTAAACCAGAAAACCGCGCAAAAGTAATGGGTATCATGGCGTCAGCTGCACTGACTTCATTCCTAACTGGTATTACTGAGCCTATCGAATTCTCATTCCTATTCGTTGCTCCACTACTATACGGTATCCACGCTCTACTAGCTGGTTCTGCATACATTGTTTCTAACACTCTAGGCTTTGTACACGGTACTTCTTTCTCTCACGGTCTGATCGACTTCCTAGTTCTATCTGGTAACGCTCAGAAGATGGGTCTAATGATTGCTGTTGGTCTAGTATACGCAGTGATTTACTACGTAGTGTTCCGTGGCGTAATCACAGCACTTGACCTAAAAACTCCTGGTCGTGAAGATGAAACAGAAAGTGCGGCAGCAACTTCTGGCTCTGACATGGGTGGTGAACTGGTTGCAGCGTTCGGTGGTAAAGCTAACATTACTGGTCTAGACGCATGTATCACTCGCCTACGTGTAGCGGTTGCAGATACAGCAGCTGTTGACCAAGACAAACTGAAACAACTTGGCGCTGCTGGTGTTGTAGTTGTTGCAGGTGGTGTACAGGCTATCTTCGGTACTAAGTCTGACAACCTAAAAACTGAAATGGATGAGTGGATCCGTAACCACGGCTAATCACCGTCATTCATAACAATGAATAAAAGGAGGCTTCGGCCTCCTTTTTTAGTTCCTCTCCCATTGCTAAAAGTGCTTTCTGAGTGTGATCCTAAACTCATCTTTACTTTTGCCAGTCTTTTCATACATCGCGCTTACTCATCGTTGACATATTGAAACACCACTATGTTTGAATAACGCATGATGTTTTTTAATAATTGATAACGTGTATGAAGAGCAAATTAATTTTATTAGCAGGACTAGTTTCTAGTACCGCAATGGCGGCAAATGAGCCAACGAACTTGTCTGTTGGTATGGCTGTCGATCAACAGTTGAGTGTTGTTGTTGAGTTAGATAATAAGTATCGCGGCATTATAGGTAACGATGGTATGGCGTTTGATTACATCGCTAAACGTGGAACATTCGATCAAAACATGCCTGTGACCTGGTATGTTGGCGTTGGTGGTTGGTATGAATGGGATGATGAGTTTGGCGTGCGTGTACCTCTCGGTGTGAACTGGGATTTATCACGCGGCTGGGATCTTTATGGTCAAATACACCCAGAGCTAGATCTTTACAAAGGTGCTGACTTACAACTTGGTGGTGCCGTTGGCATCAAATACAGTTTCTAGAATAAAAGAAACATAAAAAACGCCGGTATTTACCGGCGTTTTTTGTTTGGAATGCAATACTGCTATTGTTTATCCATGGCTCGCTTGATACAAACGGCCGCGCCGCCCCAAGTGATACCTAAACCAATAACCATCATAATAATTGCGCTGATTGTCATTTTGCTGTCTCCTTGCGGTTCACTGCGTTGATCACTAGACCAAAGATAAAGAGTGCGGCGATAAGTGCCCAGCCTAAAGTTAGATCATAACCACCGTAGCCTTCAGTAAATAAAGCATAAAGCTTAGTCGCTAAGATAATGGCGAGCATAATCGGTGTTACGAAGCGTAAACAGATCTCAAACCATTGACTAATAGAGAAATCAGAGCGCTCATTTACGTAATTACGTACTTCAGGAACTCGTTTCAATAGCCACGCCATCAATACAATCTCAACCAAGCCGCCTACCATAATGCCAACGTTGTTTGCGAAGTGGTCTACTAGGTCTAGCAGCAATAGACCGCCATTTGTTGCGAACGCCATAGAAACCACAAAACCAGTTCCAATTACAACGTTTGCAGCTTTTTTTCGGCTCCACTTTAGCTTATCGATGATGGCGGATGTTACGGCTTCCATGATAGAAATGTGCGAACTTAGACCAGCAACCACCAGTGCAAAGAAGAACAGAGGACCAAGAATATATGGTGCGGGTAATAAGTTAATTGCCGCAGGTAAAGTAACAAAAGCAAGGCCAACGCCAGCAGATACCACTTCTGTTAGCGGTTTACCTTGTTCTTGAGCCATGTAACCCAAGACAGAGAAGATCATAATACCAGCTAGGATGGAGAAGCCACAGTTGATCAACACGGTCATAAACGCGTTATTCGTGATGTCTGATTTTTCTGGCAGATAACTAGAGTAAGCCAGCATGATCGCGAAGCCGATGCTTAGGGTAAAGAAGATCTGACCGTACGCAGCAGCCCATACTTTCACATCCCAAATTTTGCTGAAATCGGGTTCAAACATGTAGTTAACGCCATCCAAAGCTCCTGGCAAGAAAACCATACGTCCGATTAAAAAAATCACCATCAAGAATAGTATTGGCATCATGATTTTAGATGCGCGCTCAATCCCTGATTTCACGCCTTTGGCAATGGCGGTATAAGTAATGGCCCAAGCAATCACCATAGATAAGGCAATCTTCCATTGAATACTGCCTAAGTCTGTTGGTGAGTTGTCACCTAACTTTAGGTACTCACTAAAGAAAAATGCGTTTGTATCGGTTCCCCAACCTTGAGTGAACGACAACCCAAAGTAAGAAATTGACCAACCGATAACAGCAACATAGTAAACGGCGATAACTGCTGCAACACCAACTTGGAACCAGCCAAGCCATTCAAATTTAGAATGAATTTTCGCTAGCGTTTTTGGTGCTGAGCCTCGGTACTTTTGTCCCATACTGAACTCAAGGATCATAAATGGAATACCGGCCGTGATCATGGCGAAAATGTAAGGAATAAAAAATGCGCCGCCACCGTTTTCATAGGCCATGTATGGAAAACGCCAAATGTTTCCTAAACCGATAGCAGACCCGACTGCTGCTAAGATGAATCCCGCTCGGGATCCCCATTGTTCTCGCTTCATATTTGACTCCTATACGACTCCCTGAGGAATGAAGCTCTCTCCGTAACACAGTAATATTTGCGCAAACTGTTGGAAGAAAGGACCGCTGTTATCTATCAGCTTTTCTATCCTTAATTCTAGCTTATTATAATTTTCTAGAGCTATATTCTGGTTACTGTGAGAGAAAGTAGATTATTAATCTTAAAGTTTTGATGTGTGTTTGATAAAACTGAAATATTTATCTGTTTTCACTAATCAGACTAACTTCTAATAATACTTAGCGCAATAGAATCTAAATGTTAACTCGGATGCGTTGTCTGGTTTTAATCTTGTTAAATTTGAGTTTGATTATGGTTTTGTGTGGGGGATTGGTTGGTTGTATGGAATAAATGACTAGAATCCAATAATTGACTTGGTATTTAAAACTATTTTGATGAACTAGGGCGTACGGCTATCTTTTGCGCACCCCGCTAGAGAATGCTTCGTTACTTTTCTAAGCGATGATGTTTAGATGATATTCTCTATCTGCTTTGTGTAGGGCTCGCCCAGCACTCTTTGTGGCGAGCCCTACGAAGTGAAGTGTACAAAAAATTAGAAACGGAAACTAAAACCAATATTTGATTGGAATTGGTTTATCCAATCGGTATCGAACTTAATGATGCAGTTTGAGCCGTCATTAGGTAGGGTGCAGGCTCCAGAGGTATCGTTATCAACGACCGTTCCTAACCATCTCAATTGGGCTGTCAACGCAAAGTTCTTTGAAAACTCATATTCCAGCCCTGCAAAAGCGCTAGCCGAAAATCCGTATTTTTTGTCTACCCAATCAACATCTGCGTAAGAGGCTCCCAAGCCAACACCAATATAGGTTTGCCAGTTTTCTGCAACAGGGTAGTACATGCTGCTTTGAAATTGCAGGTAATGGATATCTGCCGAATTTGATAACTTTTCAAGTTCTGTTGATTGGTTGGAGTAAAATAATCCAATTCTTCCTTTCTCAAAAGGCGTCTCGATTGAAATTGCGTAGTTCACTGCGGGATCGAGGTCGTATGTATTGCCACCTTCGTCTTCTACTTGACCGCCACCTGTATAGCCTATGAATGGAGTAACGATAATATTGGCTTGTGCACTTACCGCGGTGCTGAGCAGTATGCTTCCTACCAGCCAGCTGAGTTTTTGGTTCATGTCCTATCTCCTTATTATGACTAAGCTAATTGTGATGGGTTAGTCAAAATTGCGCGACTAAATTAAGCAAATCTTGAACATATTTCACACTGGTGTTATTAATTTGTTACATATTAAGGAGGTATTTATGGAACACGATCTAAAATCCGCGTTAATCATCGTGGTGACTGTTTTTGCAGTACTTTTGTCGTTTGGCATCATTGCGATTACAACGGCTTAAGATAACTACTTTTACTAAGTGTTTTAACAAAATGGCGTGAGCCTATGATACGTAACAGCGGTATAATCACAGAAAGCCATACTGAGCTTGATGTCAAAGTTTATGAGCATTTCAGGCATGGAAAAACTGCTTTAGTCACGCAAGGTGGCGGGCAGAGAGGGATTTTTACCGCTGGCGTATTAGACGCATTTTTACTTTCCAACTTTGATCCTTTCGATGAATTCTACGGTACCTCTGCTGGGGCACTCAATTTATGTTCTTACTTATGTCGTCAACACGGTATGGGCAAAGCTTTTATTACCGAGCTGACAACGTCTCCTGAGTTTTTTAATCTGTTTCGTTATATTCGAAAGCAGCAGTACTTGGGTTTAGAGTGGGCGTTAGAGCGGATTCAAGATTTCCCTTACAAGCTTGATCTTGATTTAGGCCGCAGTGCACTAGGAGGACGAGGTGCGTTTGCAGCGGTAACAAATGTAGAGACGCTATCGGATCAATATTTACCAATCTTGGGTGACACGTGGTTTAACACTATGTTAGCAACATGCGCGATTCCTAAGTTGTACCACGGACCTGTCGACGTTAATGGCAATAAGTTTGTTGATGGTGGTGTGTCGGCTTCTATCCCTGTTCAAGAAGCGTGGCGTCAGAATGCTCGCAACATTATTGTCATCCGAACAGAACCGTTCTCGGAGATTGAAGCGAGAGCGCAAAGTGAAGTAGGGGATGTGCCTGTCGAGTGGTATCGAGAGTCTATTAATTCGGTGCAGCAATCATGGCAGCAAAAAGTGAATCGATGGAAGTTGGATTGGGCTTCGTTCTTCCAACAAAAAATTAATGCCGCCCATCAATCGAAGCTTGCCGGAAAAATGCTATTGAATGGAGGCCGTTGGTTGTTCGGTGCTGATAATTTGTATCGTTTAAGCCATTTAATCGGTGAGAATTTTGACTCAGGTTTAGCCGACATGCTGATGATTCACTATCAAACATTTGAGCTCACTCAGGCCTTTATATCTGCTCCACCTGACGATACTTTCATTTTACAAATCGCGCCTAAAGAGGGGCTTCGTTCTTCTTCTTTGTTAAGTGACCAAGAATCACTAGAGCATGATTATCAACTCGGACTTCAGGCGGGGTTTAATCTGGTTCAACTCTATGACCAACTGAATATTGAAATTGATGGCAGAGAGAGTGCATAACCTTTTGTATTAACGACATAAGCTAAATACAAAGTGAAGTGTAAATAAATGAGGCTCCGTTTTCGGAGCCTCATTCGTGTGCGTACCTAATCTCTGTGGTTAATAGGGTTAGGTATAAAGGTTATGCTTGCAGAATTCTCATGCAGTTGGTTGAACCAACGACATCCATTACATCGCCTTGAGTGATCATGACTAAATCACTCTTGTGCAAGAACCCTTGTTCTTTAAGGCTGGCAATCGCAGCTTGAGCTGTCGGTAAACCTGCATCACTTTTTGACTCGAAATATACCGGTGTCACGCCTCGGTATAGTGCAGCTCGATTGAGCGTTGATTCATTACGTGATAAGGCAAATATTGGTAAGCCAGAGCTTAAGCGAGACATCATCAACGCAGTCCTGCCAGATTCTGTTAACGAGATCATCGCTTTAATTCCTTCCATGTGATTCGCAGAGTACATGGTTGCCATTGCGATGGTTTCTTCAGCGGTTTCGAAGGTGCGATCTAAGCGATAAGTGGATAGGCTTGCCTCAGACATTTTTTCTGCGCCCACACATACCTCGGCCATGGATTTGACCGTTTCTACAGGGTATTTACCTGCTGCGGTCTCTCCAGACAGCATCACGGCGTCAGTGCCGTCTAGAACCGCATTGGCCACGTCCATCACTTCAGCACGCGTCGGCATCGGGCTAGTAATCATGGACTCCATCATTTGTGTCGCAGTAATTACGATGCGGTTTAAGCTGCGTGCTCGGCGAATCAGCTTTTTCTGGACGCCAATAAGTTCAGGATCGCCGATTTCTACACCCAGATCGCCACGCGCAACCATCACCACATCGGATGCGAGAATAATATCGTCAATAGACTCATTGGTCGCGACGGTTTCTGCTCGTTCGACTTTAGCCACCAACATGGCTTCAAGGCCTGCATCTCTGGCTAGACGTCGAGCGTAATGCATGTCTTCGCCGTTACGTGGGAACGAAATAGCAAGGTAGTCCACTTGAATTTCTGCGGCGGTAAGAATGTCGGCTTTATCTTTCTCTGTGAGCGCATCGGCTGACAATCCGCCGCCTTTTTTGTTGATCCCTTTATTATTAGATAGTGGGCCACCAACAATCACACGGGTATGAACTTTATTGCCTTCGACGCTGGTGACTTGCAGTTGAACGCGTCCATCATCGAGTAACAGAATGTCGTTTGGTGAAACATCTTGCGGCAGTTCTTTATAATCTAGCCCTACGGACTCTTGGTTGCCTTCACCTTTTGGTAAATCACTGTCTAATGTGAATTTATCGCCCACATTTAACATGACTTGGCCATCTTTAAAGGTCGATACGCGGATTTTAGGGCCTTGCAAGTCGCCGAGGATAGCAACTTGACGCCCAAGCTTTGCCGCAATGGTACGGACTTTTTTGGCGCGTTGAATGTGGTCTTCACTGGTTCCATGTGAGAAATTCATACGGACAACGTTTGCACCGGCTTTGATGATCTCCTCAAGTACATTGTCCTTATCCGTTGAAGGACCAAGCGTGGTGACAATTTTTGTTCGTCTTAGTTTGGAAGTCATAGATTCTCCGATGAATGTATGTGTAAAGGTAACTTGAACTCTATCCTTACTTTCCTCAATCGCTCTCAAGGTCTGCCTCGTTGCTGAGCCCACACCTTAAAGCTGCTTGAGTATAAGTATATGCACAGAATGTTTACATTAAGAGTAATCCCGGTAAAACAGACAGATAATCCATAGGTTTCAGCCCCTATTGATGAGAATGCGCTGGTGTAACAGGAGTTACTTCATAATTTAGTGAATAAAAATAAGTTATTTTTCAAACAATTTAACAGGAGTAGATTCTTCGTTATTTGATTGAATACACAAACAAACAGGTTTATACGTGATGCTTGTCACGGGGATTTATTAATTCACTTCACAATTAGTTCGCAAAGTAAAAAAATTGTCTCGTTATAGAATTTCGGAGTGCAAGATGTACATGGCTCAACCGGGCCATATTGATCATATCAAACAGGTCAATGCTGGTCGTGTATATAAACTAATTGACCTAAAAGGTCCTATTTCTCGAATTGATTTGTCCAAGCAGAGTGAGCTTGCTCCTGCCAGTATCACCAAAATCACTCGAGAATTAATTGAAGCGCACTTGATTCATGAAACCACAGTACAAGAAGCGACGAGTCGTGGTCGACCTGCCGTCGGTTTGCAGGTCAACAACGAAGGGTGGCAATTTCTGTCAATGCGTTTGGGGCGAGGTTATTTAACTATTGCTCTGCATGAGCTAGGTGGCGATGTGTTGATCGATACTAAAATCGAGATACACGAACGTGACCAAGACGATGTGCTTGAGCGTCTGCTCTACGAAATTGATGAATTCTTCCAAACTTACGCGGATCAACTTGACCGTGTTACCAGTATTGCAATTACGCTGCCTGGCCTTGTGAATTCAGAGCAAGGTGTCGTGCTGCAAATGCCTCATTACAATGTCGAAAATCTTGCTCTTGGACCAGAGATATATAAAGCAACAGGCTTGCCAGTTTTCATTGCCAATGACACGCGAGCTTGGGCATTAGCAGAAAAGCTTTTCGGCCATTCTCAAGACAATGACAACTCTGTTCTTATCTCTATTCACCATGGTTTAGGTGCCGGCATCATTCTGGATGGGCGCGTTTTGCAAGGCCGTCACGGCAACATTGGTGAGCTTGGGCATATTCAAATCGATCCAAATGGAAAACGTTGTCATTGTGGCAACATTGGTTGTTTGGAAACCGTTGCCAGTTCTCAAGCGATTCGTGAAGAAGTCGTAAGACGAATTGCTGATGGCGAAGACTCTATTCTTGCTGAACAAGAAGAAATGAGTATTGAGAGCATTTGTGAAGCGGCAGCGAACGGTGATCCGTTGGCAGTTGATGTGATTGAAAAGCTTGGACGCTACTTAGGTTCCGCAATTGCTATTGTGATCAACTTATTTAACCCTGAGAAGATCTTGATCGGTGGTGTGATTAACCAAGCAAAAGATGTACTTTATCCTGCGGTGCGTCGCTGTATCGAAGAGCAGAGTTTACCGGTTTATCACCAAGATCTTGAGCTGGTGGAATCTCGTTTCTATAAGCAAGCAACAATGCCTGGTGCCGCGTTGATCAAGCAAGCGTTGTACGATGGTCAGTTATTGATGAAGGTTGTGGAAGGCTAATTGCTTCAAACATGATGAAGTGCTTAGGTGTCGAGCCTATACATTTTTAGATGATTTAGGGTGAGGCTTAACAGCTCACCCTTTTTGATCGCCTATTACTAGAAGGTGAATTTGAGTTGTGCTGCATTGCTATATCTGCGCCATTCATGTAATTTCCTAAAAAGCTCAAGTAAATAAACCCAAATGGCTTTCAATGTGTAGAGTGACTTTGTGTCTGATACAAATAGAAGGGAAGTAATGCGCTGAAACCGTTGTACTTTCAAGCCATGCTCGAAAAACAAATATCTTAAGGTTATTTGGGTTTAGAACCTTGATGTGTCTGTATTGATTTCGAGTAAAAATAAGAATTATCCATAATTTAGGTAGTAGTATGTCCGGAGTGTTAAATACGGTTGACCAGCGTACGAACTTGGTTGGTGAAAACCGACTAGAGCTTCTGCTGTTCACTTTAAATAGTCGCCAATTGTTTGCGATTAATGTGTTCAAAGTGAAAGAGGTCATCAAGCTGCCACCGTTAACCAAGCTTCCTGGCTCACACTACAACATTCGTGGGGTCGCTTCTTTACGAGGTGAAGCGGTGCCAGTGATTGATTTGCGTGGCGCAATAGGTTTCCCAGCTTTGCGTGGTGAAGCGGAAGAAGAAAACTTGATCGTGACAGAGTACAACCGCACGGTGCAGGGCTTCTTAGTCGGTCCGGTTAAAAACATTATTAATACGGCATGGACTGAAATTCAGCCGCCTCCTTCCACGTCTGGTCGCTCGAATTACCTCACAGCTATCACGCAAATCAAAGAGGGGGATGCCTCTCAAATTGTCGAAATTATTGACGTTGAAAAAGTTTTAGCAGAGATCGTGCATTACGACGTCACGATTTCAGCGGACATTCTGGATCAAGAACTTGCCCAAGCAATGGTCGGGCGTAATGTTCTGATTGTGGATGATTCCTCTACAGCTCGTAATCAAGTTCGCGATACGCTTTCTCAATTGGGTATGAATATCATCGAGTGTCGTGACGGCCTAGAAGCGCTAACGGTTTTAAAACGCTGGTGTGATGAAGGGAAAGACGTGGAAAAAGAGCTGTTAATGATGATTACGGATGCTGAAATGCCTGAAATGGACGGTTATAAACTGACTCATGAAGTGCGCCAAGATCCACGTATGTCTAAGTTGTTTATTACGTTGAACACCTCTCTGAGCGGCAGCTTTAATGAAGCCATGGTACAAAAAGTAGGCTGTGACCGCTTTATATCTAAATTCCAACCGGATCTGCTGGTTGAAGTTGCTCAAGACCGATTACGTCAGATGCTTTCTAAAAGTGCATGATTAGATATAGTGAAATCAGAGGGGGAGCAGCTCTCCCTCTGATTTTTAACCCCTCGCTTATTAATATCTCTGTACTAATGAAAGTCGCGAGATTTACTTTGTAGATTATTCAAATAGTGCGTGCAATCAATTAACTTGCCAGCAATAACGTGCGTGACTTCTCCCTCTCTTTCAAGAATGCCTTTCACCATTAATACTTTAGCGCCTAAATACGCTTGCTTTTGGGCTCGTGCTGTCGCTTGCCAAACGACCACATTAATGTTGCCTGTGTCATCTTCTAACGTAAAAAATGTCACGCCAGCGGCGGTGCCTGGAGATTGTCTTCCCGTTACCACGCCTACCACTGTGACCAATGACCTATGTGGTTTCTCTGCCAATTGCCTCATGCGGGTAAAATGAGGGAGTTTGCCCGTTTCTTCTAATAATTTAATCGGGTGGCGGCTAAGAGATAGTCCTGTGCTCGCGTAATCCTCAATTAAATTTTCATATTCAGAGGGCTGAGTTTGGTAGCTAACACCAGGTTCTTCGACCTTGTGAAACAATGGTAGGTCAGATAAGGAATCCATTGCTGCCCAGCGTGCGTTATAACGATTCCCCGATAGGATCTGAAATGCATTGGCTGAAGCCAATAATTCAATGTCACTTCGGCTTCTTAATATCTGCTTTACTTCTTGAATCGAGCGGTAACCATTAAGTGGTTTGCGCTCAATAAGCCTTTGCGCACTTTCTGCGTTAAAGCTTTTCACCAAGCGAAAACCAAGTTGCACGCCGAGTCTGCCATTCGGACGTGAGACGAGATGATGCTGATATTTTGAGTGATTGACGCACACCGGCAATACTTCGACGCCATGTCGGCGGGCATCTTGTACTAATTGCGATGGGCTATAAAATCCCATTGGTTGGCTGTTCAACAGTGCAGTGTAAAATTCTGCTGGGTAATAATATTTTAACCACGCAGAACAATATGCCAGCACGGCGAAAGACGCTGAATGGCTTTCAGGGAAGCCGTACTCACCAAAGCCGCAAATCTGATCGAAAATGCGCTCAGCAAACGCTAAGTCATAACCTCTATCTTGCATACCATTGATCAGTTTTGGTCTGAATTTAGCGAGATCGCCATTCTTCTTCCATGATGCCATCGCTCTACGGAGTTGATCGGCCTCGCCACCGCTAAACCCTGCGGCTACCATGGCTAACTTGATGACTTGCTCTTGGAAAATAGGGACGCCCATAGTCCGCTCAAGAACGCTTTTTACTTCTTCCGATGGATAACTGACTGGCTCTTTGTGATCACGCCGTTTTAAAAAAGGATGCACCATATCACCCAGAATAGGGCCTGGACGAACAATCGCAATTTGAATCACTAAGTCGTAATAACAAGCAGGCTTTAGGCGAGGAAGCATGCTCATTTGTGCACGAGATTCAATTTGGAATACGCCTATCGTGTCGGCTTTTTGGATCATGCGGTACACGTGTGGATCATCTTGTCGGCGAGTGATCTCGGAAATAGAGAGGGAGCGCTGGTGGTGCTTCTCGACCAGTTGAAAGCACTTTCTGATGGCGTTTAACATGCCGAGTGCGAGCACATCGACTTTTAGTAGCTTCAAGCTTTCTAAATCGTCTTTGTCCCATTGAATGATAGTGCGATCTTCCATCGAGGCATTTTCAACAGGTACTAACTCATATAAAGGGCCAGATGAAATTACAAAACCACCCACGTGCTGAGATAAGTGGCGTGGGAAGCCAATTATCTCGTTGACCAATTGGATAAACTGCTGCCCTTTGAGAGATTCTGGTTGTAAGCCAAGTTCAATAATTTGAGCTTGCCAGCCTTGGCTGCGATCTCGGCGATTAACGTTCTTAATGAAAAAATCTAATTGGGTCTCTTCAATCCCTAGCGCTTTACCGACTTCACGCACGGCACTTTTAAAGCGATAGCTGATCACTGTTGCAGCAAGTGCTGCACGCTCACGGCCATATTTTTTGTAAATATATTGGATAACCTCTTCACGGCGCTCGTGTTCAAAGTCCACATCAATATCCGGCGGTTCCTTACGTTCTTTACTGATAAATCGTTCGAATAAGACTGCGATTTGTCGAGGGTCGACGGCGGTAATTTCCAGGCAATAGCACACCACAGAGTTTGCGGCGGAACCTCGACCTTGGTAAAGAATGCCTTGTTGTTTCGCGAACATTACGATGTCATGGATGGTAAGGAAGTAGTAGTGGTATTTCAGCTCTTGAATAAGCGCAAGTTCATTCTCGATGGTTTGATTGACTTCTGCTGGCACGCCTTCAGGAAAACGCAGCTTTTTACCACGCTCGACTAACATACGTAAGTAAGAGTCGGGTGTATAACCATCTGGGATCAGCTCGGTAGGATATTCGTATTTTAAATCGGAGAGCTTAAACTCGCATAAATCGGCGATGTAAGTACTTTCTTCCAGCCATTCTGGTTTGTAAATCCGAACCAGTTTTTTAAAAGGACGAAGCGCTCGTTCTGTATTCGAAATACGATCAAAACCGAGTTTATCGACGCTACACCCATGCTTTATAGCGGTAAGTACATGCTGTAATGGCAAGCGTTCAACATCATGCATGAGAACGCCTCCGCAGGCAGTTATAGGTAATTGAAATTCATGTGCTAACTGCTCGCAGTGCGCAATGTACTCAGTATCGTTGTTACTCAAATGGCGCTGAATCGCTACCCACAAACGATTAGCGTGGTGTTGATTGAGCCAGCGTCCCCAATAGTGGTCACTCTCTTGATGTGTGGGCAGCCACAATACCAAGCAATGTCGAATCGACATCAAATCCCATTCGAACAGTTGATAGTTGCCTTTTTCACTTCGTCTTCTTGCGTTTGTGATGATACGACACAACTCGGCATAAGCCTTGCGACAAGGGCAAAGCAGTACGATTTGGCATTCATCATTTAACCAAAACATACTTCCAACGATTTGTTTGATATCGAGTTTATGTTGTTCGATGGTCGCATGGGCTTTGACAACGCCCGCGACCGAACATTCATCAGTTATGGCTAGAGCTTGATAGCGATAGAAAGCAGCTTGGAGTACCAGTTCTTCTGCATGAGAAGCCCCAGTCAAAAAAGAGAAGTTAGACTGACAAAATAGTTCCGCGTAACTCATAATGATCCAACAAAAATAACTGTCGATTTAACAAAAATAGCCATGAAGAAACCAGTGCTTGTGCTGATCGCGAAATATCCATAACCAGCGGCCTTGCTTGGTGTGTGCAATGTAGTAATCACGCATGATCTCATCACCATCCCACCATCCAGAAACGATTCGCTCAGGTCCGTGGACCAAAGAGACTTGCTCTTGCAATGCAATGGGAGTGGGCAATTGCATTGCGGGGCGTAGTATGGATGGTATGGCGTGCTCCTTTTCATCTGGAGCATCAGCAGGGCGATACTGACTGGCCTTTTCTGGTCTAGGATCGCAAGCGATGTTGGGTTTTAACACGGCACTTTTCCCCAATTTAGCTTGCAGTAAAGAGAGCAGTTCTAAAGCATTCATGTTCCCTTTTTGCCCAGCAAAGAGATCGCGTGATGCACTAAGAGGCTCACCTTGACGGACGACTTTTAACGTTAGCCCTGTGACTGGGCCATTGAGCGAGAGTGACTCTAAGCTTAAACTCGCTAACTGCTGCCAACGCTGACATAGGTAATCACCTTGCGCAGAAGTGAGTTGAAGGTGTTGCTCTTGTTTCTCACGCTGGTGGAGTGTTAAACACAGCTCAAAAGCGACCTTATCTCTTAATTTAAGAAAGGTTTCGAGTTGACGAAGTAACTTGGCCAGCGGCTTTTCAATCCACTGGACGTTTTCGAGCTCAAATAACAGCTCTAAATAAACTTGGAAGGATTCGGTCGGGTGATAAAAGTCTACAGGATGCTTGAACTGCCCTGTCAGTCGACCAACGTAGTTCACCAAATCGATATCAAAGCGTCGTGCGATGTCTTGCAATGGCAGTTCAAGTAACCCTTTTAAGGAAGTAACGCCTACGCGGTGCAGCTTTTCAACCATAGAGATCGATAAATCGGTTAGAGGCAGAGGTAATGGGAATAACATTTGTTCGATAAGAGATTTGTCGTCACTAAGAACATTTGCTCCTGCCAATGCCATTAACTTGGCTGACAAAGGTGAAAAACCACAACCAAATTGAAAGCTTAACTGCAGTTTAGTTAAGTGAGCACTGACTTTATTCCAGTAATTGTCCAACCCTTCATATAGGGTGAGCATCGGTGTGGCACGCAGCAAAATGCCTTGGTTTGGCATCAACACAACGTCAGATGTGATCAAATACAACCACTGAGCTACCTCTTGTAATTTATTTAATTCGGTTTGTGGATGATAAGGATGCACTTGTAAATCTCGACACAAGGACGCAGCACTGCCTAAGCCCATACCAGGCTTAATACCTTGTTGCTCGGCAATGCCGTTGTATTGAATGATCTGACAACGTTGGCTTTCTACAATCACCACGGGTTGATTTTGGTTATCACCAAAGAGTGCGTCTAGCTGTAGGCGAGGGAAGTGCAAGTAAATCCATAAAGCCATATCACTAACCTTGGTTCGCCAATGGGAAATTGACCACCGTTGATGGAATGTGAGTCGTGCTTGGCATTACCAGTTGTGGGTAGTGGTGTTGGAAACTGATATCGACACTGCCTTTGCTCCAACCGCCTTTTCGCTTGAGAACTTCCACTTTGACGCCTTGTACATTACCTTGCAGCTTTAGGCTTAATGAAACAGGTAAAGACAAGCGGTTTGTCATATTAGGCTTGAG
This sequence comes from Vibrio sp. T13N, assembly GCF_032970445.1. Taxonomy (NCBI): domain Bacteria; kingdom Pseudomonadati; phylum Pseudomonadota; class Gammaproteobacteria; order Vibrionales; family Vibrionaceae; genus Vibrio; species Vibrio sp. T13N. Next base: position 180,816 of record NZ_JAWJYE010000004.1, on the reverse strand, counting down.
CATGAATAGAGGACAAGTGCCTTGCTCACTCGCTACCTGTAAGCGTTTCACTTGATGTATTTCAAGCTCTTCTTGCCATAACAAAACATTACTGCATACCCCACTTTTCAGACATTGCTCTGCAGCCCAAAGAGCATCTTTGGGATGAGCTGGATTAACGACCCACACTTGGTTTATATCCAAACCGATGTAGTGTAAGAACAGAGAATTCACTAACGCGGGAGGTTGAATAAATGCAGTCACACCATTGGTCTGGGTGGCTTTTAAATAAGGAGCGAGCAAACGCAATTCACCAATACTACCAATAGATTCCATCTCCACTACGCCATGAGGTGGAAAGCCTCCGCCGAGCAAATCATCTAATTCAGAAAACCCGGAACTAGTCCGCAACTGCTGAGGATCTGTTTTCGTTAAATTTGCTTGCCAAACAAGGTGCTGGCTTTTTAAGTGCTGAATAATATCGTGCATAATAAATACCTGTATATATGTACAGTATATTTCTATAGCAGAAAGTCGCAAGATTTTTATGAAGAGAGAAATGAAAAAAGGCAGCGTTTGCTGCCTTTTCAATCGATTATGTGAGGTAACCTGAATTCGTTATTTACGCTTCGGTTGAGCGTCGATGCACTGACCATTCACATCGGTAACCGCTGGATCCATTAAGTGCAAATATAGCGGCATGAGATCCAATGGCGTTTTGAGAGTATTTGCATCTTCACCCGGGTATGCTTTTTCACGCATGCGAGTACGAGTTGCACCAGGGTTAATTGCGTTAACACGGATCGGCGTATCACTCAGCTCGTCAGCCAAAACTTGCATCATGCCTTCTACGGCAAATTTAGAGATAGCGTATGGCCCCCAGAAAGCGCGACCAGAGTGGCCGACGGTCGAAGAGGTAAAGATAATACGCCCAGCTTCTGATTTACGCATCACAGGCAGTAGTGCTTGAGTCATTAACACTTCTGCTTTCACGTTGATCTGCATGATATCGTCGAAATCTTCCTCTTTGATTTGATCAAATGGACACAGCGAACTCAAGACACCTGCGTTGTGTAATAAGCCATCCAAACGACCAAACTGTCCTTCGATTGTCTCTGCCATATCAATGTAATTTTGCTTAGTTGCGCCCTTGAGATCCAGAGGAATGATAGCAGCTTGTGGGTAGCCAGCGGCTTCAATCTCATCATAGATAGATTCAAGGTTTTGCACATTTCTACCCAAGAGAATAACAGTTGCACCGTGCTCGGCATAAGAAAGCGCGGCTTGACGGCCGATGCCATTACCAGCGCCAGTAACAAGAATGACTTTACCTTTTAGAGCATCAGCTGAAACGGAGTAGTTCACGGCGATAAATCCTTATTATTGTAAGAGGGTCCATGATAGTTAATTGACGCTAAAAAACGCCTGTTTCTCAATGGAAAATCTTGGTAATCGTGACAAGATGGTTACAATACACCAATTCATGTGTTATACCAATTCCAGAACTTTCGTTAGGTATGCTATCAATCAGAACAAGTGGTTACAAACCGCGCTGCCTTCTCGCTGATGTTTCTGCGTAACATACTAACGTCATCTGAAATGAGATAAAGGAGCTCTCGTTGGAATTTTTATTAGATTATGGTCTGTTTCTGGCCAAAATTATCACGGTGGTTGCTGCGATAATTGTTCTGCTCATTATTGCAAAATCGGCTGGTGGCAAATCGGGTGCGGCGAAAGGGGAGTTAGAGATTACCAACCTTTCAGAGCAACACAAACAATCTGTTGAACAGTTAGAGCATCATTTGCATGACGATGCTTTCATCAAGGCTCGAGATAAAACCGTCAAAAAAGAAGAAAAAGAGAAGAACAAATCTCGCGAGAAAGAAATCAAACAAGCGAGCAAAGACGGTTCATTAGATAGCAAGCGTGAACCACACCTATTTGTTCTTGATTTTAACGGTAGCATAGATGCAAAAGAAGTCGCGTCTCTACGTGAAGAGATCACTGCTATTTTGGCTGTCGCACGTGAAGGTGATGAAGTATTACTTCGTTTAGAATCTGGAGGTGGTATGGTTCATGGCTACGGCCTTGCCTCTTCTCAACTGGACCGAATCAAAGCTGCGGGTCTTCCTCTGACTATCTCTGTTGACAAAGTTGCGGCAAGTGGCGGTTACATGATGGCATGTGTAGCAGATAAGATTGTTTCTGCACCATTTGCAATTGTAGGTTCTATTGGCGTTATCGCACAAATTCCTAACTTCAACAAACTGTTGAAGAAACATGACATTGAGTACGAACAACTAACCGCGGGTGAATATAAACGCACGCTAACGATGTTTGGTGAGAATACCGATAAAGCGCGCGATAAGTTTAAGCAAGAGCTTGAAGAAACACATGTCTTGTTTAAAGACTTTATTCGCGAGCGTCGTCCTAGTTTGGACCTAGACAAAGTAGCTACAGGTGAGCACTGGTTCGGTACACAAGCGAAAGAGCTTGGTTTGGTGGATGATATTAGTACATCTGATGATATCGTTGTTGCGGCATGCAAAGATAAAACCGTACTTTCTGTGCATTATGTGCAGAAGAAAAAACTGGCAGACAAGCTAGCAGGTGTCGCAGGCAAAGTTGCTGACAGTGTGATCTTAAAGTTAGCTGAGCGTGGTCAAAAGCCGATTGTTTAATCGAACCTAAGAGCATGACATTTAAAACGGCGAGGGTGGAAGCTCTCGCCGTTTTTGCTGAACCTTATGTTTATTGATGAATCCAATTGCGCATTAGGTGTAATGCTTTACACGACATTTTTCCTCGCTCCAAAGGGCGATTACCCGTATAATACGCGCCTCGAAAACCGAGCAAATTGCTGAAAAGAAACTATAGGTGGAGAAGAACATGTCCTCTCAAACTCCGGTTGTAACCGTAGATGGACCTAGTGGTGCAGGTAAAGGCACTTTATGTATGTTGCTGGCGAAAAAGTTGGGTTTCCAACTCTTAGATTCTGGCGCAATTTATCGTGTACTTGCACTCGCTGCGATTCACCACGGTGTCGACACAGAGTCAGAAGACGCACTTGTCCCACTGGCAACACACCTAGACGTTCAATTTATCGCAGAGGGTGACTTAGTTAAGGTCGTTCTAGAAGGCGAAGATGTGTCAGGGGAGCTTCGCAAAGAAGAAACGGGTATGGCAGCATCTAAAGTTGCGGCTCTGCCACGTGTTCGTGAAGCATTATTACGTCGCCAGCGTGCATTTGAGGCCGCTCCGGGTCTGGTTGCTGATGGTCGTGATATGGGCACAATTGTATTCCCGAGTGCGCAAGCGAAAATCTTCCTTGATGCGAGCGCAGAAGAGCGTGCAAATCGACGCCTTAAACAGTTGCAAGAGAAAGGGTTAGATGTTAAATTTGCTGACCTTTTAAGCGAGATCCAAGAGCGTGACGACCGAGATCGTAACCGCCCAGTGGCGCCACTACGCCCTGCTGAGGATGCGCTTGTGCTAGATTCTACGTCGATGACTATCGACGAAGTAGTAGAAAAGGCACTACAATATATCGAATCGAAGCTAGCTGAGTAATGATACTCGGCTAGACTAAGAGCGTTGGTCGCAAGGATGATGACTGGCGAATTTAATAACCCCATGCGGTAGGATACCCGTGGACGTTTAATTTATTGAAGATTAACTAAATGACTGAATCTTTTGCTCAACTCTTTGAAGAGTTTCTAAACGAAACAGAATTCCAACAAGGCAGCATCGTTAAAGGTACTGTAGTAGCTATCGAGAACGGTTTCGTTCTTGTTGACGCTGGTCTTAAGTCTGAATCTGCTATCCCTGCTGAACAGTTCAAGAACGCTGCTGGCGAACTTGAAGTTGAAGTTGGCGCTGAAGTAGACGTAGCTCTAGACGCTGTTGAAGATGGTTTCGGTGAAACTCAACTTTCTCGTGAGAAAGCTAAGCGTCACGAAGCTTGGATCGTACTTGAGAAAGCTTACGAAGAAGCTGAAACTGTTGTTGGTATCATCAACGGTAAAGTTAAAGGCGGTTTCACTGTTGAACTAAACGGTATCCGTGCTTTCCTTCCTGGCTCTCTAGTAGACGTACGTCCAATCCGCGACACTGCTCACCTAGAAAACAAAGAGCTAGAGTTCAAAGTTATCAAACTTGACCAAAAACGTAACAACGTAGTTGTTTCACGTCGTGCTGTTATCGAATCTGAAAACAGCGTTGAGCGTGACGAGCTTCTAGAAACTCTACAAGAAGGTTCTGAAGTTAAAGGTATCGTTAAGAACCTTACTGACTACGGTGCGTTCGTTGACCTAGGTGGCGTTGACGGTCTTCTACATATCACTGATATGGCTTGGAAGCGCGTTAAGCACCCATCTGAAATCGTTAACGTTGGTGACGAGATCCAAGTTAAAGTTCTTAAGTTCGACCGTGAGCGTACTCGCGTATCACTAGGTCTTAAGCAACTAGGCGAAGATCCATGGGTAGCAATCGCTAAGCGTTACCCAGAAGGTCACAAACTAACTGGTCGCGTAACTAACCTAACTGACTACGGCTGCTTCGTTGAAATCGAAGAAGGCGTTGAAGGTCTAGTTCACGTTTCAGAAATGGATTGGACTAACAAGAACATCCACCCTTCTAAAGTTGTTAATGTTGGCGACGAAGTTGAGGTTATGGTTCTTGAAATCGACGAAGAACGTCGTCGTATCTCTCTAGGTCTGAAACAGTGTAAAGCTAACCCATGGCAGTCATTCGCTGAAGCACAAGCTAAAGGCGACAAAGTTACTGGTAAGATCAAGTCTATCACTGACTTCGGTATCTTCATCGGTCTAGAAGGCGGCATCGACGGTCTAGTTCACCTATCTGACATTTCTTGGAATGTTGCTGGCGAAGAAGCTGTACGTGAGTACAAGAAAGGCGACGAGATCTCTGCAGTTGTTCTAGCAGTAGACGCTGAGCGTGAGCGCATCTCTCTAGGCATCAAGCAAATGGAAAACGACCCATTCAATGCTTACGTTGCTGACAACAAGAAAGGTGTTCTAGTTAACGCTACTGTAACTGCTGTTGACGCTAAAGGCGCTACTGTTGAAATCGCAGAAGGCGTTGAAGGTTACATCCGTGCTTCTGAAGTATCACGCGATCGCGTAGAAGATGCTTCTCTAATCCTAAGCGCTGGTGATGTTGTTGAAGCGAAGTTCACAGGTGTAGACCGTAAGAACCGCGTAATCAACCTATCTATCAAAGCTAAAGACGAAGCTGACGAGCAAGAAGCAATGGCATCTATCAACAAGCAAGATGACAATGCATTCGGTAACGCAATGGCTGACGCTTTCAAAGCTGCTAAAGGCGAATAATATACTCGCTTAAGCAAAAAAGGAGCCGCAAGGCTCCTTTTTTATATTTGAGCATATTTAAGTAGTAATACTAATGACGGTAAACTATCTTAATAAAAGGCATTTCTTCATTGCGCATTTTGCATAAAATTTGTCTAGAATTGTCAGCAAGTGTTTGTTGGAATTAGTATTACTTACTATAATAAGTGATAAAGATACTCAAAGAGGGCAACTATGACTAAGTCTGAACTGATTGAAAGACTCTGCGCTGAGCAAACACACTTATCAGCGAAAGAGGTAGAGGATGCTGTAAAAGATATTTTAGAGCACATGGCCTCTACGCTAGAGAGCGGTGACCGTATCGAGATCCGTGGCTTTGGTAGTTTTTCTCTTCATTACCGCGAGCCTCGCGTAGGTCGTAACCCTAAAACGGGCGATAAAGTGGAATTGGAAGGTAAATACGTTCCACATTTCAAACCTGGTAAAGAGCTTCGTGAGCGTGTAAATATTGGCTAACGCACTCTTATTAGTTTGAAAAAAGCGGCATACGTTTGTGTATGCCGCTTTTTTGTAATGTGTCCAAGCAGTTTACGAAGCGAGCTGTTGATTCTGGCTGTTTTCTTTGCAGCTTTCTACACCCAAGTAACTTTAACTTCTAGGCGTGTCTACAAACTAAGCATCTTGAGGTTACTTGGGTATAGATTATTGCTAATATACGTAGTCTGAAGAAGCATTTTCCTGCATAATCTTACCGACTTACTCCTAGAAGGGTGATGTAAATGAAAATTATAAAAATCGTTGCTGTTTTAGCTCTCTTTTTAATTGCATTGGCGTTAGGTTCTCAAAACCAAGAGCTAGTGACTTTTAACTATCTTCTAGCCAAAGGAGAGTTCCACTTATCTACACTATTAGGTGTGGTATTTGTGGTTGGCTTTGCTTTAGCGTGGGTTATCTTTGGTAGTATCCAGCTGAAAACTCAGCTACAAGTTCGTCGTTTAAAGAAAAAGCTGAAAAAGTACGAACCTACAGATGCAAACAAACCTGCTGATAAGCCAGCCATCGAAAAACAGGCATAAGGATAAGGCTTAACTTTAATGCTTGAACTACTCTTCTTGTTATTGCCTATAGCTGCTGCGTATGGCTGGTATATGGGGCATCGCAGCGCTCAGCAAGACAAGCAGAAGCAATCTCATCAAATCTCTCGTCAGTATATGACGGGTCTTAATCTGCTGCTCTCTGACCAATCAGATAAGGCTGTTGATCACTTTATTGAATTGCTCCAAGTTGATAACGAGACAATCGATACTCACCTTGCGTTGGGTAATTTGTTCCGGTCTCGTGGCGAAGTCGACCGCGCAATCCGAATTCACCAAAATCTCATTTCTCGCTCTGGCTTAACACTGGATCAAAAGAATCTTGCACTTCAACAGTTGGCGAAAGATTACATGGTCTCTGGTTTTCTCGATCGTGCAGAGAAAATCTTCGAACAGTTAGTCGAAGAGCCAGATTACAAAGAAGCGGCCCTTCAGCAATTGGTAACCATTTACCAACAAACACGTGAATGGGAAAAAGCAATTTATTACGCCAATCAATTGGCTAAGTTGGGTAATAAACGCTCCAGAATGCGTGCGAATATTGCTCATTTTTGGTGTGAAATTGCCATGCTCGACCAAGCCGATGGTAATACTAATAAGGCAATACAGCACTTTAAAAAAGCCCTAGCAGAAGACCCAAAGTGTGTTCGAGCGAGTATTGCTTTGGGACGAATTTATCTAGAGTCTGAAGATTATAAACACACGATAAAATACCTAACGGGTGTGCTTGAGCAAGACAAAGACTTTATCAGCGATGTCTTACCAACCATTGCAGAGTGCTACCATCATTTGGGCCAGGAAGATGAACTTGTAGAGTTTCTGCGAGCTTGTATTGATAAGAAAGCAGGCGTATCAGCCGAGTTAATGTTGGCTCAGTTGGTTGCTCACCACGAGAACGTAGGGGCTGCACAAGAGCTGCTGACCAAACAGCTGCTGAAAAATCCAACCATGAAGGGCTTTTATCGATTAATTGACTACCACATTGCTGAAGCAGAAGACGGTCGCGCGAAGGACAGTCTATCGACGCTACAAGCGATGGTGGGTGAACAGTTAAAAGTGAAACCACACTACCGATGCCGGAAGTGTGGGTTTTCTACTCATTCCCTTTATTGGCACTGCCCGTCCTGTAAAGGGTGGGGGACGATCAAGCCAATCCGCGGATTGGATGGTGAATAATTTTAATGCAGCTGGCAGAATTTCTGTCCGCTGCATTTTTTTAACTTTTTATTTAATAAGAACCAAAATAGTTAGGAGATGAAATGATCGACCAAAAAGTTATTGTCGCACTGGATTATGATAACCAAGCAGACGCACTTGCGTTTGTAGATAGAATTGATCCTGCGTCATGTCGCCTAAAAGTTGGCAAGGAAATGTTTACGCTATTTGGTCCTGATTTCGTACGTGAACTCCACAAACGTGGTTTCTCAGTCTTCCTGGATTTGAAATTTCACGATATTCCAAATACCTGTTCTAAGGCGGTCCGCGCAGCCGCGGAATTAGGGGTTTGGATGGTGAATGTGCATGCGAGCGGTGGTGAGCGTATGATGACGGCATCACGTGAAATTCTTGAGCCATACGGTAAAGAACGCCCATTTCTGATAGGAGTAACGGTACTAACCAGTATGGAACAAAGTGATTTAGCGGGTATTGGTTTGAACATTGCGCCTCAGGATCAAGTTATTCGTCTGGCGACATTGACCAAAAACGCTGGTTTAGATGGTGTCGTATGTTCAGCTCAAGAGTCTTCATTGCTTAAGAGCGAACTTGGTCAAGACTTTAAGTTAGTTACACCAGGAATCCGACCTGCTGGCTCTGAGCAAGGTGACCAGCGCCGTATCATGACACCAGTAGAGGCTATTCAGTCAGGCTCTGACTATCTTGTTATTGGGCGTCCAATTACTCAAGCTGTGGATCCTGCTGCAGTGTTAAAATCGATCAATGATAGCTTGTCTAGTATGTAAGCACAGTCTTGTATTGTATAAAGAAAGGTGAGGCTGTGATGCCTCACCTTTTTTGTATCTAATAAAAATACCAACCGTAGTAAGCAACTGCTCATTTTTACCAGTTGTATCTGCTCGCTTACTTGCTTGCTTTAATTGGTGTAGGGGGGATCTTATTCGGATAAAGGTTCTACGGTTTATTATGAGGAAAGTAGGGCTTGGTACTATATCGATCACACTTTTGTAACATAACTCACTGTGATGTATAGAAAATGCGACCATGTATTATTGATGACTTGCGTTACAAAAGCCTAAAGAATACTATGGCGAAGATGCATTCACTGCGTTGTAAGGTCTAGGATGACCTAGTGAAACTCTTTGAAATTAATATAGAAGCTGGCAGGAAGTCACTTCATATTACGCTCCTATTATTTCCTATCTGCGTATTTTCTATTTGCAGCTTTCACACTCCGTCTTCCTTGCTACGACCTTAATCGCAAACACAACAAGGAAGAAACATGACTAAAAAACTGCCATTTTCAGTACTTGCAACACTGACCGCTGCCAGTTTTCAACTGAGTGCGGCAGAGCTACCTGCTGATATAGAATGGATTTCAAATAACAATGAACCTCTGTTCGCCTCTGAAGAAGCGGTACGAGGTGGTACTTATCGTACTTACATTCAGAGCTTTCCTCAGACATTACGAAGTGTTGGTCCAGATGCGAACTCCGGCTTGCGCCAATATTTAATGGATGGTTCACCAAAGCTTGCTCAGCGTCATCCAAATACTGGTAAATGGATCCCCCAACTTGCTAAGTCATGGGCATTTGGAGAGGACAACAAAACCGTATTCTTTAAGCTTGATGAAACGGCCGAGTGGTCAGATGGTGAAAAAATTACGGCAGATGATTACGTCTTTATGATGAAGTACTACACGTCAAAAGACATTATCGACCCGTGGTACAACGACTTCTTCACGAACAGCGTTGTTGGTGTTGAAAAAATTGACGACTACACGATCAAAGTCAATCTTGCTGTAGCTCAAAGTCATGACTCGCTCATGGTTATGATTAACATGCCGAGTAATGGTTTTCAGCCTCGTCCGGAACACTTCTTTGAAGGAGAAAAGGACGCAAATAACGATGGCATGCCTGATAACTTCGTCAGGAAGTTCAACTTTAAATCTGAGCCAACTGCGGCGCCTTACTACATTGATAAAGTGAAGAAAGGTAAGAGCGTGACATTCAAACACGTGGGCGAAGATTGGTGGGGGTATAACAACCGCTACTATAAAAACCGTTACAACGTAGAAAAAGTCCGCATTAAGGTGATTCGCGATCCTGATATTGCCATGAAGCACTTTGAGAAAGGCAACTTGGACTACTTTGAGATGGTGCTACCAAGCTTTTGGCATGACAAAACCGATAGTGATGTGTACAAAAAAGGCTATATCCAAAAGTACTGGGGCTTTAACGAAGCACCACAAGGCGCTGGTGGCCTTTGGATGAACACCGCGATGCCGATGTTGGATAACCTAGAAGTGCGCAAAGGCGTTATGGCAGCCACTGACTATGACGGCATGATTGAAAATATCATGCGTGGAGATTATTCACGTAAACCACATGGACTCGGCTTTGGTCATGGCGAATACGATGATCCTAACAATACACCGCCTAAGTTTGATGCCGATACGGCGGTTAAACATTTCGAAAAAGCGGGCTTTGACAAAGTTGGCGCAGACGGTATTCGTGTCAATGACAAGGGCCAACGCTTGAGCTTTGCTATCACCTACGGATACAACTCTTGGACACCGCGTATTGCGTACTTAAAAGAGCAAGCGAAACTTGCAGGTCTTGAGTTCACGTTAAACTTGGTTGATGGTTCATCTGCGTTTAAATACATTCTTGAGAAAAAGCATCAGTTAGCGTTCTTGAATATGGGTTCTGGTGAGATTCCTGCGTATTGGGAATATCTACACTCGGATAATGCGAATCGACCACAAACGAATGCCCACACCAACTACAGCAGCCCTGAGCTGGACCAGTTGATTGAAGCTTATGACTCTGAGTTTGATCAGGAGAAGCGTTACGATTTATCGCATCAAATCCAAAACTATGTCAGCAAAGCGAATATCATCGTTCCTGGATACATGGTGCCTTATTCTCGAGTTGCACATTGGCGCTGGGTTAAAATTCCTAAAGATGGCATGACAAAAGCGACAGAATGGGTGCTTCATCCAATGGATATTGGTAATTTCTGGATCGATAGCAAAGTAAAAGAAGAGACTGAGGAAGCGATGGACGAGGGTAAAACCTTCCCAGAGACAACGGTTATTGATGATCGCTACAAGTTGTAACTCCACAACTTAGCGGCGATAAAAATGAAAGCCCCGGTAATTAAGTTACAGGGGCTTTTTTATTTTTACTTAACTAAGTAAGACGCTTCTAAAAGGTAGGTTTTCACATCACCAAGCAAAGAGAAGGCCTTGTCGATGGTTTTAAATCGCTCATCAAGTGAGTCACTAGATATAAGTTGGCTGAACGTTTTTACCGAGAAAGCTTCGTTTGCTTTAAAGAACTGATGCACATTTTCAAGCTGAACTTTATGAATATGCTCCACCTTATTTAGGGCGGTGGTTAAATCGGAAATGTTAATCGACATTGCTACTCAAGAACCTTATCAACAAGACCTCTACATAAGGTCATAGGATGGGGCTTTATATTTTGCCGTAGAGTAGCACCAAAGAACGGATTGCAGTCTGACTAAGATCAATTTGTCTCGCTTGATTATCTACATCTATTTCGATCGAAAAACTTCTCGCAGCACAAAAAGGGAAGCAACTTGCTTCCCTGTAATTAACATCGATCTTAGATTTTTTTGGCAATGTCCGAAGTCAGTTCTTCCAACCCGACGGACAGTGCGTCGACAAGTGCTCCATAGCCTTCGTCCTGTAGAGGCTGAGAGATTTGTATTGGTGCACTGTTTTCTACCTTACCTTCAGCATTGATGAGTAACCATTCCCCCTCAATTTCGATATTGCCTTTGTAGCTACCATTAAATTTATTTAACGTAAGCTGTAGTTTGGCTTCACCATTTTGATCCAACAGGTTGTTCATTTCAGTCGGCCAGTAATGAGTCTGTTTGTGGCGTAGTTCTGTGACGACTCTCTGAGTGATTTGCTCGGAAATACTATGCGCCCATTGATTGTTTCTTGCCTGGATAACTTGAGTCTCAGAGGTTCGGTAAACGATACCACTGTCGTTTAAATAACTTGCCAGTTTTACTGGACGAACAACTAAAGTAGGGCGCTGTGAGATATCAGAAGAGCTCAGAGTCACTGGTTCCGCCTTAGGTAGAAGGTACAAAGCCCCTTTAGTTTCTGGAGCGCTACTGCAACCCGTTAGACCGACAAATAGCGCGATAGACAAAAAGAATACTCGTTTCATTAGTTTTGGCCTTTAACTGGGATTGGGTCACTGATTTCATCTTCTCCAAACACGAGAGAGTTTGGCTTTTCGTTTAGCTGTTTAAGTACGGGTTTAAACTCTGTCATCACGCTTTCTAGTTCTTTGAGCGTGGCTTCCATTTCATTGTACATGGTTGAGTTTGGTCCATAACCATCGAGTGTTTTTTGCAACTGCTGCAAGCTTTGGCGAATATCTGTTGGGATCTCTTGAGTCTCTTTTTGATTTAAAAGTTTATCAATACTGTCCGCGACACGTTCTGCTGACGCCAACGTCTTTTCCGACGTTTTTAACGTTGAATTGAGAGAGTTAAGCGTTTCTTCCATTGGTAAGCTATTAATCTTATTTAGGAAGTCATTGACTTGGCGCTGGACTTGGGCAAAACCACCACGCATGGTTGGGAAAACATCTAAACCTTCAAATTCACTTGGAACGTACTGATCATCATTAGGGTAAAAGTCTGCATCAATATAAAGCGCGCCAGTTAACAAGTTACCAGTCTTTAAGGTGCCACGGAGACCGCGAGCAAACTCTTCCTTCAACTTCTCTTTGAACATAGATAAAGATTGGGATTCTAAATCTCCGTACACTCGACCGAGCTCAACGCGCACCAAAACAGGAATTTTTTTCGCAGAGAAGTTTTCTTCTGGTGTTGGTAAACGCATCGGTACTCTCGTTACGGTACCAATACGAAGACCGCGGTACTCAACAGGCGCATTCGCTTTTAAGCCACGTACCGATTCATCAAATAACATGACGAACTCAATGTAGTCATCGTACATGCCTTCTCTCAGCTGCTTAATATCATCGTACAAGCGGAAGTTAACCATGTCTTCTGTGAGTAGTTCGCCGGACTCAAGACCTGGAACGGTATCGAAGGTAACGCCACCCGTTAGCATGCTCTCTAGCGAGCCAAACTTAACTTCAAACCCTTCGGCATTGAGCTGTAAATCAACACCAGAATTCAGCCAAAACTTAGTACGAGTGCGCACTAAGCTGTCATAAGGTTTGAAAATAAAGAGTTGATACAGCGCCTTGCGAGTATCAACATCAAAGCTGGTTTTCTCTACACGACCAACGGTAAAGCCTTTATAAATAACCGGGTCACCAACACCTAGTTTGCCAGCTTCGCGGTGCGTTAATACAAGACGCAGGCCTTCTGCATCAGGAGAAGCGACCGGTGGCACATCTAATACCGTAAAGTGCTCCTTTTCTACTTTAGATTTACCCGGCTGAAGTTGGATATAAGCGCCAGAGAGCAAGGTCTCTAAACCTGAAACACCATCACGGCCAATTCGAGGCTTCACCACCCAAAACATGGTGTCATTTCGCAGCATGCGCTTCGCGTCTTTATTCATCTGCGCCTTAGCGATGATGTGATCGTAGTTTTCACTGAGAGTAACTTCAGTAATCAGTCCGACTTTTACATTCAATGCTCGGATCTCGGTTTTGCCAACCTCAATCCCATCTGCGGTTGGTAGTTGGAGAGTAATTTGTGGGCCTGTACTGTTGATGTATTGGAACAGCATCCACGCTCCCATGGCTAGCGCAAGGATCGGTACAATCCAGATTGCAGAAATCTGCTTTTGCGGTTTTATTTGAGCGGTTACGTTGTTCTCATCACTCATATTTGGCTTTCTCGTTTAAGTTGTCAGAAATCGGCTCCTGCACTTCGTTTTGTGGCAACTGCCACAACAAACGTGAGTCAAATATCATTGCAGAAAGCATAGTGAAAATGACCACTGCCGCGAAAGAGAGCGCAGCAGGGCCTGGATAAATCGCCATTAAGTTTTGCAACTGAACCAGTGCAACTAAGATGGCAACGACAAAGATATCGATCATGGACCAACGACCAATAAACTCAGTTAAGCGGTATATCTTTAAGCGTGAAATACTTTCTTCAGGAGGAAGATATCGCGCTTTTTGCGCATTGTAATACAGCCACGCGAGTGCCAGCATTTTCGCCATTGGAATGAATACGCTAGCAAAGAAAATTACCATCGCAATAGGGTAAGAACCTAAATGCCAAAGCAGTATTACCCCTTCCATGATAGTTGAACCTTCTGAATGTCCAAGGCTTACGGTATACATCATTGGGTAGAGGTTCGCTGGGATATAGAAAATGACTGACGCAAACAAAAGCGCCCAAGCTTTTTGTAAATTATCTGCTGGGTTGTATTTATGAATAGGGCTTTTACAACGAATGCAGTATTGGTGCTTTTTCGCTTCAATTGGGTTGAGTTGGTGACATGTATGGCAACCAATATGGTTGTGGTTATGGTGTGTATCGCCCTCATTTACATCGGGCAGCACGATGGCTGGAATGAAGTGTCCCCAGAGCCAGCTTTTGTCAACCATAGAAATACATTTGACTACCAGTACGGTATAAACGCAGAACGCCCAGAATGAAGTCCCCATTCCAATGTCTGCCAGAGAAGCGATTTTAATTAAGCTGACTAATACGCCAATCAAGAATACATCGACCATCAGCCAGGGTTCGACTCGAAACAGAAGGCGACATAAAACTTTCGCCATTCGTTGCTGTTTTTTGGATGGCGTATGTTTACGCGCTTTTAATGCTTCGAGATGAAGAAAGAGAATGAGACCGACATAGATAGCAGGCAATACGACGACCGTTGCGAGAAGCAACACACCTAAAAGTACATTTTGAAATTCAGCCAGCATTTTGGCTGCATGCAATAAGGTGATTTCTTGCGATAGCCCTTGCACACTGAACGACATAAAAGGGAAAGAAATGCTTAACACCAACATGATCAAACATGCCGATGAAATGGCGATCACGCTTTGATAGGGTTTAGCATTCACTTTTGTCAGAGAATGCGCGCATCGAGGACATTGAGCTTTTTGCCCTTGATCGATATCGGGAATACGAACAACAAGGCCGCACTCTTCGCATGAAATTAACTGACGGGAATTAGGTTGAATACTCATCGGGTAGGTTTTGGATTCATTTGTCCTAAGAATACTCTTTTTTCATTAGACACGCTTGTTTTGATTCAGGAGTTTACGAGTTTCTTACTTTTGGCACCATAGTATATGGAAGCTCTAAGATATAAACAAAGTCGCGTTTGGCGCATTATTTTACTGCGAAGATTGGTATGTTGGAAGCCGAAAACCACTTAACGTTGCTGGTTTGGAGGGGGGGGGGGCAGTGATTGCTTCAGGAGAGTAAAACAACCCTGCCCAGAGAGCCTGAGCAGGGAGGTGGGAGCACTGGTATTTAAGATGAACGGTTGTCTTTTACTCGACGGTACCGCTCTTGAAAGCATTCGAGCCGACTTGCTTACCACTAAGTGTTTTTCCGTAATAGCCTTGATGTTGGTGATATCTCTCTGCGTTTGCGCTCACGTTGCCTTTAAATCGAGGATCTTGTGGACGCTCGTGGCTATTGACGTATGCCGCGACATCCCACGCTTCTTGTTTGCTTAACTGGACACTTTTCCCAAGCGGCATGTTTTCGTAAATAAAATAGGCCGCGGTGTTAATCCGGTGCATACCTGCACCCCAGTTATACGAATATTCGCCCCAAAGTGGTGGAATGTATGAATGGCCGTCGGTGCCTTTGATACCCGAGCCGTCGGCGCGATGGCAAGTTTCGCAGTTCTTTTCGTAGACCAGTGCGCCTCGCTCTGGTGATGGTTCTTGCTCAGGGGCGGCGATTTTTGGGTAACCACGTCCAGAGAGATTACCTCGTTCTTCAATTGGTAATGCTTGCGCGATGGCTTCTGGCAGCGGGAAGTCTTTTGCTTTTCCACCAACTTGCAACGCTTTAGCATCTAGCTCTGGCACCGCTTCATCGCTCATACCATAACTATCGAGTAATCCACCCATTGCCAACCAATAAGCGTAAGCGCTGAGGGCAACAATTTCGGGTGAGTCGTAAGCGGGGGCTTTGCCGTTCATGGAGTATTCGAAGCAACCTTGAATACGGTCTGCGTAGCTGTTTACGCGATCGTTTTTCTTGCGATAAGCCGGGTAGGCCATGTACGCCGCCCACAGCGGTGCTGCATTGGCTTTTCGTCCTGCTTCCATATGGCAGTTCACACAGTTTTGCTCATTGCCAACGTATTTGCCGCGCATCTGTTGCGAGTTAACAAAGAGCGAGTAACCACGTTTTACTTGCTCACCAAATGCGGTGTTTGGAATTTTACTCAGATCGCGAGGTTGCAAATATTCGCCATGATTTTCTTTTTTCACAGCTGGCAGTTCAGTTTGACGATCCGGTAGTGGCTCGTTGGCCAAAGTAGCAGAGATGAGAGGCAATGCGAACAAAGAATAGAAACGTTTCATGTCTGCTCCTAGTAACGTAATGAGGCAAAGTAGTAGGAAAGGTTTTCAATCTCTTCGTCAGTGAGATTTTTCGCGATAGTACCCATCATATTGAGCGGGTCACCACTGCGAGTGCCGTTTTTCCATGCCATCAATTGCGTTTTTAAGTAATCAGCATGTTGGCTTGCGAGGCGAGGGAATTTGTCGACGCCCATTCCGCTGGCTCCATGACAAGTCGCGCAAGCTGGAATGTTTCTATCCCAATCACCTTGGAAGATTAATTTACGATACGGGTTACGAATGTCGGCTTGGTCGCCGCGTTGCTCTGGGTTAGTGAACTCGTAGCTCGGGAGGTTAGCAAAGTAATCCATGACTTCTTTACGAACGGCAGGATCGCTAAGCTCTTTCGCCATGCCTTGCATGACTACGTTTTGGCGTTCACCACTAAGGAATAGTTCGATTTGAGTGTTGAGATAATTTGCGTTTAAACCAGCGATCATCGGGGCGATATTTGGCTGTCCCATGCCATCTTGGCCGTGACAACCACTACACACGCTGGCTTTTTCCGGAATAGACGAGGCGCTTGCGCCCATAGTGGTGGCTAGCAAATAGGCTGTCACCACTGGAAGAATCTTTGACATGCTGACTCACTTTAATTGTTATTAATATGTCCAAGTGCTACTTGGTAGTCACTGGGACGATATTGTCGGCCTTGTCAATAAGGAAAGGTATTGTGGATTTCCACATATTTAGAGGATGTGAAGAGCTGCTAAATGGCAGCTCTTCAGGTTTGGTTGTCTACTACGCCTTGCGTATTTTGGCTGGCAGGGACTGACGCGCCGCAGCGCCCACTACCCAATCCAACAACACGCCTTTGCCTTCTCTGGTTGGGTCAATTAAGCCAATGTCGTTAATGTTGACGCCATCTTGGCTGCGCGCTTTTACAGGTTGCTGTTTATCGCCAATCCAATGTGAGCGTTGTCCTAGCTCGGTATGGCCAAACCCATGTTCAAATCCGAGTGTGCCGGGGCGAATCCCGCTGACTATCATCGCAAGTGCTATGGTGCTTGCAGATGGAGTCTCGATAACAAACTCATCACCCGTTTTAATGCCTGCGCGCTCGGCATCGATTGGATGGATGTACACTGGGTTTACGCCTTTGATCGAGTTCAACCTTGGCGATAGGTTGGATACCGCACTGTGAATGTTGGATTTAAAGTTCGTCAGGCTGAATGGCCATTCTGAGCTTGGGAACTGGTCTTCCATTGGTGTGCCATCGGCCAGCTTTTGTGGATGCCATGTTGGGCAACCGGTGTAGAAATCACCGGTCATGGTGTTTCTTGCGCTGCCGACACGTTCATTCCATATCGCAACTGGTCGTGTCCATTTATGCTTCATCTGCTCACCTTGATACGCTTCGCTGGCATTTTCAAAGCGTCCACCGCGAGCAAAAATAAACGCCACACGTTTCATCTCATCTGCTGTCAGCGTCTTCTGCATGGCTGGCATTAAACGCTCTAGGCCGGACCACGCAATGTCTTCTGCCGAAACTTCAGGCACGCCGCCTTTCACATAAGCCAAGTTTGCCGCAGAGCGTAAGTAGAAATCTTCGGCGCGATGGAGAGCGTGCCAATTTCCTTGTGCATCTTGAATCGCGTTGTCACCAAAGCCGCCTAGTTGCATTTTCTTGGCGACATCAATCAAAAAGTTTTCTAAGCAAATCGAACGACCATCGGCGGTTTTCTCTGTTCGCGCTTCCACAATCGGCCAGCGAGCGGTGACGGTTTTCACCGGAACGTCGTGCCAAGGCGTTGCCATACCCCAGCTTTCGTAAGTAACGGTGTCTGGCACAATGTAATCCGACAATGCGGTGGTTTCGTTAATGAACGCATCAACAGATACAATCAAACCGAGCTGCTTTGGATCTTTAAGCTTGTCTTCCAGCAGCGTTTTCAAACCGGGTACACCATACATTGGGTTTGCCATGTGGTTGATCCACGCTTTAACGCGGTATGGATAACCATCAATAGCCGCAGACAGGTGCTCCGTTAGCAGTGGCGCGGCGAACGGATACCAAGGTGCGCGAGTAGGGTACGGAGACTCACCAGCCTCAACGCGACGTTTGTATTCGCTGGTTTTGTGGTATGGGAATTTACTGCGTGACAGAAAGACGCCTTTCGGGCCGACTTTGCCAGCAAATTTGGTGAAGTCGTAACGAGGACCCGCAGCGGAAGTTGGGTAGCCACCCGCTTTGGCCATAGCGCCGCCTTTCATATTTATGTTACCAATCAACGCATTGAGCATCATGATGGTAAACGAGTTATAGAACCCATTGGTGTGCATGTTGCCACCGTGGGTATCGACCACCGCTTTTGTGCCATAGCTTGTGAAGCGTTTCGCTAGTTCTGCGATTTGCTCAACAGGGATGTCACATTGTTGGCTGTAGAACGCAAGGCTGTATTTAAACGCCTCTTCTTTGAGCCTTTGTAGAGACGATTTTACTCGCACTTCGCCTGATGCAAGCGAAACCGTTTTATCGACAAAAAGGGCCGCTTCCTCAGCTTGGGTATGAAGACCAAATTCGCCGCTTTGATCATCCACGATGACGTACGGATCGGAGTCAGACAACGCTTCGCCTTCGAATGGCAGGTTCAGATCCGACGCGCGTAAAAACGTGCCGTTTCTCGGGTGCTGCTCATCGCTTATCACGAGATGTGTCGCATTACACCAGTGCGCGGTGCCTGCTCGTTTCATCGCGTTCGCGCCCGGCTGCGCCAAGAAGGTTTTGTTGTAGCGTTGGTTTTCGATGATCCATTGGATCATGCTAAGCACGAGGGCAGAGTCGGTGCCTGGTTTGATTGGTATCCAGCGGTTATTGTCACCTGCCGCCAAGCTTGATGAACCCGCAGGCAAACTTGGCGTGATGATGGTGTATTCCAAGCTGCCTTCTGTTCGCGCATTGGCGAGTTGGCGCGCCTGACGCTTAAAAGGGTTACCCGCTTGAGCAGGTGACATACCAATAAAGATGATGTATTCGGCATTATCGAAGTCTGGTTTTAAATGGGCAAATTTATCCAGATCATTCATAAATGCACCGCTGCCAGCACGAAATGCGTAGCCGCAGTACGAACCGTGGTGCCCAAAGTTTCGCGTACCATAGCTGTTGAACGCGAAGCGCTTGAAGATGTCGTCTCGGCCTTCGTTACCGGCGTTGGTCATTAACAGTTGGTTGGCTTTCGGGCCATATTCTGGGTTTTCAGGATCAACGGGCGTTGTTAAATCGCGAATGTCGCGCAAGCCATCAACATGGCCTTCACCAAATAAATCTCCGCCTTCTACGACTTCTTCTATCAATTGCTCGTAGCTGATCGGAATCCATTTCCCCTCGCCGCGTTTGCCTACTCGTTTCAGCGGCTGAGTAATGCGGTACGGACTGTTGCGAATTTCTAGCATCCCATTGCCACGAGCACAGGCGGTGGAGCGACCTTCAAGACCCGCTTCTCCTGCCAAACTTAAATAAGCATCTTTGACTGGAGTTTCGAACGGAATGTGTTGCTGATGAGACAATGGGTGATATGGGTTGCCAGTAATACGCAAAATCTCGTCGTTACGGTTATCAATGCGCACACGCAACCCGCACAGTGACCAACAGCCAAAGCACATGGATGGAGCGACGCGCTGATTTGGATTCGGGATTAAGTTGCCTTTGTTGTTGACCGTGTACTCTGGTTCAAGCGAGTTACCGTGGTGAATATCACGCGTTTTTTCTCCTGCGGTGCCTTCGAGCGCACCCTCGACCATATGTTTGGTAGTGGTGGCGTAACCCGCAGCGAATGCGCCAAGCCCACCCACTGCAATACCTGATTTCAAAAACTGACGGCGTTTGTTATCCATGATGAAATCCTCTTTGATTAGCGTTCAGTTAAGGTGAGTGATGAGGCTTTTGCTTCGATATTTTGTTTTGGTTGAACCAGCTCTGAGCCGAGCAGTGCCAGTGCAAGCCATAATCCGAGCATGCCGATAATGCCTATCCAACCATTTCCATCCATAGTGAGTTGGTATGGATAAAGCCCTGCATCAAATTTAGCGATGGTTTGTACTTCCATGATGGTAAACCAGCGAATCAGCCACGCGCTTGCCAACGTGATCAACGACAGGCACAACGAGCCCATGACACGATGTATACGAGACGTTGTTGACGATTTGGTGTCTCTCATCGTCATAAACGCGAAGGTAATGCTGCCCAAAATAACGAAAGTGAGCAGCGCTATGTTTTGTATCCATTGCTCACTGGAATAAAGTGAAAATGCGGAATTGTTAGATGCCCAAATCGGTAGCAGTATCAGCGTCAATACACCGCTGGTAACCACCGATTTCTTTAGTAGATTGGTATCGCCAGATGTCAGCGTTTTTGACTGACTAGGTAGCAAGATCCAAATCAGCAGAGCGAAGCCGACTGCGCCCATAAAAGCAGTGACAAACCAAAGAATCGGCGATGCTGGTTGGTGCCATAATGAGCGTGATTTAACGACCGTAATTTCAGCGCCTGTGTAGACTGCAATGGTGATGCCTGATAGCACAGTGATGGCAGACACCATAAGCATGGCTCTACGAGAGAGCACCCACTCACCCAGTGATAGCTTTGAAATTAGAGGCAGTACTTTCCCTGGCTGATTACGTAAGTTGATCAGATCCTGGCGGAGATACAGCCATGCAGTCACTACCGCTAAACCTGAGAAAACAGGCAAGAAAAGCGACCCTAAAGACATCCATGACCACGGCGTGATGTGCGCGTAAAAATGCCAAGCGCGTCCCGGTTGGTGTAAATCACCAGTTAACGCCAATGGCCCCACGATGGCACCGATGGCCAGCGTCAGCACAAGTGCAGCGCGCAGTCTGTGGCTGGTGTGTTTTTCAAATAATAGGGCGATTAGGAATAAAATAGCGGCCGCATAAGCCGAACCGATGTAGAAGAAATACTGCACCGCCCACGGTAGCCATGCCATCGCTTGAGGTTGGACTAACACTTCGGTGATGTTCATGCGTGCTCTCCTTGTGGGTCGTAAATAGCTGGCTGCCCGTCGATATGGCTGGTAAAGCGTTCATCCATGCCGATATAAAATACATGTGGATTTGTACCTTCATTGGGTTTCAATACTTTGATGTCGTCCTGATGCTCTGTTATTAAGCGGCGAATCTCGCTTGTTGGGTCGTTTAAATCACCAATTACACGTGCACCGCCAACACAGGTCTCCACGCAGGCAGGTAATAGGCCTTGCTCTAGACGGTGAGCACAGAAGGTGCACTTATCTGCGGTGAGGGTGTCCTCATTGATAAAACGCGCATCGTAAGGGCAAGCTTGTACGCAATACGCACACGCTACGCAGCGACTGTTATCCACCATGACGATGCCATCTTCGCGCTGAAAGGTCGCTTGAACCGGACACACAGCCACGCAAGGTGGGTTTTCGCAGTGGTTACAAAGCCGAGGCAGCATAAAGGCCTTTGCTTCTCGCGTGGCTTTCGAACCGTCATCCAGTGTGACTTCGTATTGCTTTACGGTGGTCCGGAACTGGCCGATAGGCGCTTGGTTCTCAATGCTGCAACCCACGGTGCAAGCCAGGCAGCCGACGCATTTTCGCAAATCCACCACCATTGCATAACGTTTCCCCACTTGTCCTTTTCGGTCGGCGGACTGGTTATTTCGAATAATGTTTCCCGCGGTTGCCGTGCCAATGCCCGCGACTGGAATTAACGCGGCTCCGGCTGTGACCGCGCTGAGAAAGCGACGTTTGGTGGAATCCATAACTCACCTGCTTTTTTGTTGTATTTGAATTGACTGATTCCATTGTGAGAAATGCACCGCGAGGCTTATATTGTGGATTTCCACATACCCAGATCAAACTTGATCTAAAACAAATGTGGTTTAGGGAAGGTAGCTGTTATTCTTGTCGTACTCTCTTGAAGGAACGATTCGACTCATCATGAAAAAAGCACTGTGGCTTCAGCTTTGGATTCTTTGCTTAGTTGCCTTTGCATCTTTGGCTCAGGGCGCAGTTTCTGAACAAGCAGATCTGCAAGGAATGCAAGAGCAAAAAGCAGAGCAGCCACAGGCCAAGCAAAAAGTCGAAGTGGGCGTGTTAGCTATACGTGGTCATCTTTATGCCGAGCAGAGATGGCAACCGACCATTGATTGGCTCAATCAGCAAATTTCCGATGTGCATTTTGTCCTTCATCCCCTTAACTTGGATGAAATGGGCCAAGCGGTGAAGTTTCAGACCATGGATTTCATCTTAACTAACCCAGGTCAGGCAGTGCGGTTGGGTAGGCAATACGCACTGTCGTGGATGGCAACGCTAACCAGCAGAGCACCACAAAACTCGAATTACGGCATTGGTTCGGCGCTGGTGGTTCGAGCCAATTCAAGTTATCAAACGGTGCAAGATGTCTCAGGACGTCCTGTTGCGGCGGTATCAGAAAAAGCGTTTGGTGGTTATCTAACGATGCGCTATCAAATAGTCAAAATGGGGCTTAATCCAAACGATTTCTTTTCTGATGTCCGCTATCTTGGTTTTCCTATTGATGCCAACCTGTATCAATTACGTGATGGCAATGTGGAAGCGGCCGTTGTCCCTGCTTGTTTATTGGAACAGATGCTAAATGAAGGGCTTTTACAACCGAGTAATTACCGAGTTTTAAATCAACAGCCGAACGAGCGCTCGTTATGCGCTGTTTCCACACCGCTTTATCCTAACTGGTCATTTGCCAAAACAGAGCGCGGCTCAGCTCAGATCGCCAAACAGATTGCGCAAGTATTGTTAGCGATGCCACCTGAACACCCTGCGGTTATTGCGGCAGGCGCGTCAGGTTGGACGTCCCCCGTCAGCTTGCTGAGCATCGACAAACTTTATCAGGCGTTGGATCTCCATCCGTTGCAACAACCTTGGTGGAGTGAGGCTCTACGCTGGCTGCGTAGTCATCAAGAATGGGCATGGGCGCTGTTCATGTTTGTGATTGTGTTGAACGCGTACCACTTTTGGCTTGAGTATCGATTTAGCAAGAGTAAGCAAGCGTTGGAGCAGACATCGTTACGATTAAAAGAGAAAAGTGAACAGTTAGAACATTCACAAAGGGTCGCGATTGTCGGAGAAATCGGCACTAGTCTTGCCCATGAGCTCAATCAACCATTGGCGGCCATTCGCAATTACAGTGAAGGCGGTTTACTTCGCTTGGCCAAAAAACGCCCTCATGAAGATATTGTCCCTGTGCTTGAGAAAATACAGGGGCAAGTTGAACGAGCCGATGCAATTATTCAGCGCTTAAGAACGTTGATCCGCAAGCGCAGTGTCGACAAAGCGCCGTGCGATCTTCAAGTTCTTATTGATGACACGATTGAGTTGCTCCATTTTCGAATGCAGAAGCAAAATATTTCGATTGTGACCAGTATAGAAGGGAACGCCCGTCCGGTACTTGTCGACGCTGTGGGCGTTCAACAGGTTTTAGTTAATGTGATCAGTAACGCGATTGATGCGTGTACTTTGTTCCAAGAGAAATATCACTCGTCAGGTTATCAAGGTAAAATTGCCCTGCATAGTGACTACCAAGTCAATCAACTTTCCATTCGAGTATTGGACAACGGCACAGGGTTGCAGCAAGAGAATCCAACTCAAGCGTTTGTGAGTAGCAAAGAAGAGGGGCTCGGGCTGGGGTTAGCCATTTGTCGTGATGTAATGGAAATGCATGGTGGCGAGTTTCTCATCAGCTCGACAGCGCCACATGGCTGTTTGGTTGAGCTCGTGTTTCCATATCAAAACTAATCTGAACTAGGCATAGGAGCATTCAATGAGCAGCGGTGAAAAGCAGCTACCTGTTTTTGTAGTCGATGATGATGAATCGGTGCGTGACTCGCTCGCTTTTATGTTGGAAGAACATGACTTCAATGTCACCACTTTTGCTGATGGGCAGTCTTTCCTTGATGAGGTGGACGTTCAGCAAGCGGGGTGTATCATTCTTGATAGTCGAATGCCAAATCTTCGTGGTCAGCAAGTCCATCAAATTTTAAATCAAGCCAACAGTCCCTTAGCTGTTATTTACCTGACGGGGCATGGTGATGTCCCGATGGCGGTCGATGCATTGCAAGCTGGCGCGGTCAATTTTTTCCAAAAGCCAGTCAAAGGAGATGAGTTGGCACAAGCCATTTTGCAGGGACAAGCGCAGTCGGCTGTAAACCTTGATATGGCGGCGGCAAAATCGGCGTATGAATCGCTCACTCCCAGAGAAAAAGACATTTTACGTTTGATCATTGCAGGCAAGCGCAACATTCGAATCGCTGACGAACTTTGCATTGCAATGCGCACGGTTGAAGTACACCGCGCCAACCTATTGAAAAAGTTCTCAGCGAAAACCGTCGCAGAGTTGGCATATATTTATGGCAAGCTAGATTAGAGCTTAGTGAGTGAAGCTTCTTAATGCTATTTTGTGGATACAACTTGAGCTTTATGACGACTCGCGTATTATCTTCTTCGTTCCTACTTTATCTGAATTCTTATGAGTTTATTGACTAAACGACATCACACGCCACATAAACGGGTGAAATGGCTACTAGCGATTATTGGCTGGGTGGTTGTCGTGTGTCTGATGCAAAATTCAGGTTTTGCATCGTCATGCTCTATGAAGTACGAGACGGTATCGCCTGCTGTTTCACTTACTGATGAGGGTTCGAGCGTCAAGTCGATTGATGCTAAAGAAACCAGCAAATGCGAATTGTCTGAAAAGTTAATTCAATTTTCTCAACATCAGATCGATGCATTTATTGTTGTTCTGTTTGTCGGTCTTTTGGCGTCGGCTATTTGGATGTGCTGCGCTTATATTCGCGCACAACATTGGACGGAGCCGATAGGTCGTAAGTATCGAGTCCATCTGACTTTCTGTGTATTCCAAGAATAAAAACGTGTTTTCTGACCAATAACGTCAGCGATTTAACACATTTTGTTTTTATTATTAGGAATTACTATGAATCAAACTACCAAACTGACTCAGTTCGCGTCTATGTTCTTTATGACGCTGGCGTTGAGTTTGTTCTCTCTGAATATTTCAGCACAAACTACCGATACCGGTTGGATGACCAACCCGCAGCATCCTCCAGTGCAAACGCGCTTTGTACTAACGGGTCAACAAGATCCGCAAGCCAAAACACTTACAGGTTATTTGGATGTTAAGTTGAGCGGAGACTGGAAAACTTATTGGCGATCGCCGGGCGAGGGTGGTGTCGCGCCATCGATAGATTGGCAAAACTCGCAAAACCTGAGCAAGGTTGATTGGCAATGGCCATATCCGCAAAAGTTCGAGTTATTGGGCATTGAGACTCTCGGTTACAAAGGTGACACTTTGTTCCCAATGACGCTGCATATCGACGATATGTCGAAACCCGTCACGATTGATGCAGTGCTCACGCTTTCTTCCTGTACGACGATTTGTGTGCTGACGGACTACCAAATTCAATTGACGTTCTTACCTTCTGAGCTGAAAGTGGACGAAGAGGTGATGTTCAGTTACGCCCAAGCGGTGAGTAATGTTCCTCAACCTTCGCCTTTTGTTGAGGTCACGCAAACAAACTGGGATGCGACTCAATCCAAATTACAAATCAAACTAAAGAACACGCAAGGTTGGCAAAATCCTCAAGTGTTGGTGGATGGTGTTGGTGATGCGATTCGTGACTACAGCTTCAAGTTGGATGGACTTCAGCAAGAAGGTGATATCGTCACAGCAAATTACTCGGTTGATACCTGGCTGGGTGAGGTAGAGCTTAATGAACAATCGTTATATGTTTCTATCAAAGATG
The DNA here is from genome assembly GCF_032970445.1 of Vibrio sp. T13N. Lineage (NCBI taxonomy): Bacteria > Pseudomonadati > Pseudomonadota > Gammaproteobacteria > Vibrionales > Vibrionaceae > Vibrio > Vibrio sp. T13N. Next base: position 154,877 of record NZ_JAWJYE010000004.1, on the reverse strand, counting down.
ATAACTTGCTGGTCGAAGAGGTAACACAAGCACAAGCAGGAGCGGTTACATCGTCACAGCCAACTACCTCTTTAGCGAGTATTTTCTTATTTGCATTGTTAGGCGGTTTGATTTTGAACATCATGCCGTGTGTGCTGCCTGTATTGGGGATGAAGCTCAGTAGTATTGTGGCTGCACATGGTGTAGAGCGCCGTCAAATTCGTACCCAGTTTATCGCTTCTTCTCTGGGGATTCTCACTTCGTTCTGGCTGATAGCTGGATTCATTTTGGTGTTGAAGCTTACGGGTAACGCGATCGGTTGGGGCGTGCAGTTCCAAAGCCCTTGGTTCCTAGGATTGATGGTACTAGTCACTGCTTTGTTCGGCGCCAATATGTTGGGATTATTTGAAATCCGTCTGTCATCGGGTACTAATACATGGCTCGCATCGAAAGGTGATAACTCTCTAGTGGGTCACTACGTTCAAGGTATGTTCGCTACTTTGCTTGCGACACCTTGTTCTGCACCGTTTTTAGGCACCGCCGTTGCTTTTGCCTTGGGCGCGGACGTATTAACGTTATTTGCAACCTTTACAGCATTAGCATTGGGTATGGCACTGCCTTGGATCTTAGTCGCTGTGTTTCCAAGTATCGCGCTAAAACTACCAAAGCCCGGTCCATGGATGAATGTCGTTAAGATCGTGTTTGGCATAATGATGTTGGCAACCAGCGTTTGGCTACTTTCATTAATGGCAAATCATGTACCGATGTTATGGATTGCACTCATCGCTGTGGTTGCTTTTGTCGTCATGATGGCAAGAGTTAAGCGTGTGTATGGTGAGAAAGCACTTGCTATATCAGGGACCGCATCGTTAGTGTTAATAGCTGGAGGCTTACTACTTGGCAGTGTCACTGCCGACCAATGGGCGACACCGCTTCCTGAGGACTTAGCTTGGCAAAAGCTTTCTAATTCAGCGATTGAAGAGCACGTCAGTAATGGGCGAGTGGTGTTTGTGGATGTGACTGCGGATTGGTGTGTCACGTGTAAAGCGAACAAGATCGGTGTGATCTGGCAAGATCCTGTCTACTCATTGCTGCAAAGCCCTAATGTGGCGAAGTTAAAAGGGGATTGGACACATCCGGACGGCTCGGTAACGGACTTTTTACGAGCTCATGGGCGTTACGGTGTGCCGTTTAACATCGTCTATGGCCCGGCGGCGCCACAAGGTATCCCGTTACCCGTGATTCTGACTGATGATGTTGTTTTAAGCGCCGTGAAACAAGCGAGTGGGGGATCCATTCAATGAGTTCGACAAAGCAGCGTAGAACATTCCGATATTGGCTCGTTCAAATCGTACAGGTGGTGCTCATTGTCACCGCCATTTCCATCGCGATGGATTGGTATCGCACTAAAGATATTCCTAAACAGGAGGCTCCACCATTGAGCTCCGTATTGAGCGATGGTGAATACTTCGATGCAATCGCGCAAAGTCATGAACAACCTGTCGTTGTTTATTTTTGGGCGACTTGGTGTCCCGCGTGTAAATTTGTAAGCCCAAGCGTGAGCTGGCTGAGTGATGACTATGCCGTAGTTGGTGTTTCTGGCTCATCAGGGCCAAATGAGCGTGTGGCGCAGTTTATGCGGGCAAAAGAATATCGTTTTGAAAACATAAACGATCCTTCAAGCGATATTATGCGTGAATGGAAAATTAGCGTGACTCCAACCATTTATATTTTAAGAAATGGTGAAGTGACCTCTATTACGACAGGCATCACAACGCCGATAGGAATATTGGCGAGAATTTGGTTGGCTCGATAACGAAATAAAAATCCGATATTCAAGATACTGAATATCGGATTTTTTCTTTTTATTTTCTCGCTCCAACGGGAATCATAATGTGTGCGTATGGAGTGCCTTTCCACATCACGTATGGGCCACCATAACTTGGGTCGGTTGGTAGAGAGTCGAGCAACGCTTGGTCTGGGGTAATAATCATCAAGTGTGGTCCTTCCACAATCCATTGATTGTCGTCCGTCATCCCTTCTGCAAATGGGTCGGTGTTACTGGCACCGCCATCACCCGCTAACATGTAAGAAATACCTAATGCTTTGGCTTGGAAAGGTTTTTTGTTCATCCAAGCGTCTGCCCATTCCATCCAAGGACCATCCATACACATTGGCGCTGTGCCTTCCAATTGAGGAGGTGTTGGGAAGCAAGTGTATTGGCTAGAACCTTCTTGCAGAACATTATTGTTCCAGTCCATCACCGTTACTTTATCGCGAATAGTCGGTGGCGCTGCACTCAGTGCATCTTCTAAAAGTGCTTTTGAATCATCGGCTGCGAATGCGCCAAAAGCGCAGCTGACCGAAACAACAGCAGTTAAATAAGGAATTAGTTTCATAAATTAAACCTCAAGTTAATACAACATGAGAATTTGAGCACTTTAATTATAGAATGATATTAAAAATAAGAATCATTATTTAAATGGAAAATAATAAGCGATAGGTTTGTTATGTTAATTTAAATATTGTTTTTATATACAGCGAATAGAATGATGGAAATAAGATTCGCTGAATAATCGAAGCAGATTATCAGGACATATTTTTTCTTTATGCACTTAAAAATTCCATCGGAATCACGGGCTAGTACTTTTCAAAATTTCATCTATTTCTACTGGTTATCGCTGAATAACCAGTCGGTTACGTTTCATAGAAAATTAGCTATTTAATAAGTGCCTAGGTGCGTATTGCGTGTTACATTCGAGCATCGTTCTGGTTATCAAGGAGGAAACGATGAACGTAGCAAAAATGTATGATGATGTGTCGGAGCGCTATCAAAAGTTGGTGGATGACAGCCATTACGTCGGCCCACGTTGGATTTCTGGGAAGTTAAAAACCTTTCCCATCGAGCAAGGCTCGGCTCTCGACCTAGCCTGTGCGACAGGCAGTATCGGTCATGTCGTAAAAAATCACTATCCAGATCTCACCATCCATGGCTTAGACATCTCGTCCAAAATGGTTGATAAAGCGCGCCAAACTAACCTCTATCAAAGCGTCGCGGTTCATAACCTCGATGAGCCATTTTCCCCTTTGTTTGAGCAAACCTTTGACCTTATCACCGCACTTGGTTTTACTGAGTTTCTAGCAGAGCCTCAACAACTGCTGGAGTGCATTTCGCGTAAGCTAACGGTGAATGGAAGATGTTTTATCAGCTTTCAATACCACGATCCGGATGGACAAGATTTGCCTCGAAATACTTATAGTGGATCGGTCGTGCATACGGCATATACCGAAAGTGAAGTTGAACAACTCTGTCAGCAGGCGGGGTTGGAAGTGGTTTCCCTAGAAAATGTGATTGGTTACGTATCTGGTGTTGGTTATGTGTGTCGATACTTGATGCTAGAGCTGAAAAAGTCACACCGCTGAAATAAGTAACAAACAAGGACTGTTTTTGAAAACACAAGATTTAACCGAGTTCGGGTCGGGCATTGAATACGATGCTCAATACGACCAGCATTACCATCACGACATTGCTTTCATCACAAGGTTAATCGAAGAAACCAATGCTCGAAGTGTACTGGATGTCTGTTGTGGTTCCGGCATTGTCACGATTCCAGTCTCTGAGCAACTCAACGAAGCCATTGGCATTGATATTTCTGAAGGGATGCTCAAACACGCAAAGGACAAAGCCAAAAGTAGGAGTAACTTACGTTTTCTTCATCTCGACGCAACCCAGTTTTCGTTAGGTAAGAAGTTTGACCTAGCCATAATGACAGGGAATGCATTCCAAGCCTTTTTAAGTGACGACATGCTGGCAGGCGCACTGAGCTCAATATCAAAGCACCTAGAAAAAGGTGGGCGATTTGTCTTCGATACGCGGTTACCAACGCCAGAGAATCTAGAATTGGATCATGAGATGGCGCTGTGGCAAACCTATGTTTCTCCAACTTATGGTGAAGTGAATTATTTAGGTATGAAAGCCGAGTATGACTTGCAAACGTCCATCATGTATTTGAAGAAAGAGCGCCATTTTGAAGGTGGAACGATTGAGTATTCCAGCATTGATTTAAAATATCGTCCGCTGGAAGACATAGAGGTTTTCCTTGAACAAGCGGGATTCAGAATCATAGAGAAGTACCAGTCTTGGTCAGCGCAAGCATTTGAGGCGAATGCCAACTCGCTTGTCTGTGTGGCTGAGAAAATATAAATCAATGTTGAGGGATACAGTGCAAGGATTTCAAATTACTACGTCGTTAGATGACATGGATTTAGACGTTATCTACCAGTTTATTTCAAACAGTTATTGGGGGAAGGGCATTCCAAGAGAACGCTTTGAGAAGTCATTGCGCCATTCGTTCTGTTTCGCGGTTTTGGATGACGAAAATCAACTCGTTGCTTTTGCTCGGTTAATTACCGATCGCACCACGTTTGCGTACCTTGCCGATGTGTTTGTAGTGGAGGTACACCGTGGTAAAGGCATCAGTAAGTGGTTGATCTCAGAAATTGTTGCTCATCCAGATCTGCAAGGCTTACGCCGTATGATGCTTGCAACTCGTGATGCTCATGGGTTGTACGAACAGTTTGGGTTCACTCCTATTGCTCCAGTAGAAAACTTCATGCAAATCTGGAAACCGAATGTTTATCAGAGCTAAATCATGATGAGAGTTGAAGCTCAACAAGTGGCAATCAGATACCTCAAAACAACAGACGCTGCTCCCCTGTTTGAAAACTATTTAGGCGATGAGCAAGCATGCCGCTTCCTCAATCGCCAAGCCCACCAAAATGTTAATCAAACCCTTGAAGCTATCGAAAGATGGCGTGCTCAATATGATCAAAAGTCTCCCAATCTATTAGTCTTCACCATTGAAGAACTTACTTCTCAAACTCCCATAGGCTGTCTGGTGCTGATACCTGAGCAAGACAGCAGTGAAATCCATTTTGGTATTTCTGCTCGCTATCAGGGAAAAGGCTATGCAACCCAAGCCTGCAAACTTGGCGTTGTTTACTTGCAAAGCTTAGGTATAACGCGCATTCGCACTGCCCCGCATATTGGCAACCACGCAAGTATTCGTGTGTTGGAGAAATATGGCTTTATCAGCCGAGGCATTTTAAAAGCGCATGCGGTTTTTCCTGCTTTAGGACGTGAGGCGCAAGACTGTATGGATATGCGATTGGAGGATACAGAACTGCGCCATTTTGCACGTTGTTCAGAATGAAAAGGGGGGCGGTTGAAACGAGCGGTTACAGAGCTTGTTAGTCGCCATCGTAGACAGCGTCTTTGCTGAATGATTCGTCGAGATTTTTTAATCTTTGATTGTCAGAGACGACTGACAAAGCCTTACCAACTGTGACAACCAAACCGCTATTAAAGCAGGATATTATTCCTTCAACTTTGTGTTTTAGGAGCAGTCATTAGACTACTCAATAATTGTTGGAATAAATAATGACGAAACGTTGGCTTGTCTCCGCTGTGAGCATCGCGCTGCTCGGCGGTGCTACGTATTTCTATCTCCAATCTGCTGCTCAACCAGAATTGCTGCCTACATTGATTGTGGAAAAAGGCACGATTGAAAAACAAGCTGTGGCTGTTGGTAAAATTGTCCCTGCACACTCTGTGTCTATTAAGTCACAAATCGACGGTATCGTCGGTGAAATTTACGCGAAAGTTGGTGAAAAGGTGAAGCAAGGCCAGCCGCTGATCAAAGTGCGTCCAAACCCAACTCCCCAAGCATTAACGGATGCATCGGCAGAACTCATGCGTAGCGAAGCCGATCTGGAATCCGCCAAACAAAAACTGTCCAACTTAGAAAGCTTGGTCAAGCAGGACATTATTCCAAGTAACTACGACGAATACGTAAGTGCGCGCTCGGCAGTCAAATCTGCGCAAGCGGACGTATTGCAAAAGCGCCAGAATCTCGAACTCATCCGCAGTGGTGAGGCGTCTATCGGCGATGCGCGTTTAACGTCGACGATCTACGCGCCAATTGATGGCACAGTACTCAACCAGAAAGTTGAGGTCGGAGAGCCGATCATCTCGACTCAATCAAGCCAAGCCGCGACTGAAATGATGTCATTGGCCGACATGAACAGTCTGATTTTTAAAGGTAGCGTCAGTGAGCATGATGCTGCGCAGTTGTCTCCGGGAATGCCCGTTATGCTGACGGTTGCGCCTTATCCTGATGTGGCGATTTCTGGCGTGCTAACCAAAGTGGCGATTCAATCTGAGAACCTTAACTCACCAGAGGGCAATGCTTCGGCAAAAAGTTTTGATAACGGTTTTGAGGTTGAAGTGGGAGAACTCAAGATCCCACAAGATGTGTTGCTTCGTTCTGGTTTTTCATCGACGGCTCAAATCATACTGAAGAAGTCTGAAAACGTGCTCACTCTACCGGAGCGCGCTCTGCAATTTGATGGTGACGCACCGAATGTTCTGATTCCCGACAGCTCAGAAGAAGGGTTTCATAAACAACCGGTGAAACTCGGTCTGTCAGATGGCATCAATGTCGAAGTGCTTGATGGCGTGGAGCTTGATGAAGAGGTTATCGACAACAGCATGATGGGAGCGGCGCATGGTTAAGCTGCAACGATCAAAAATCGCCTTTGCATTGTTGGCTGCCACGCTCAGTTTGCCTACCTATGCAATTTCTATTGAACAAGCTTGGCAACAAGCAAAGCATAACGAGCCAAATTACGAAAAGGCGAAAATCGGCGTCCAGCTTGGCGAGGTTGGCGTACAGAGTAGCCGCAGTGCGTTATTACCGGGTTTAAGTGCCAGTGCGTCAGCGGATTGGAATGAGTCCTCAAGCCATTCGAACAGTTACGGCGCTACCTTATCTCAAACTATTTGGGATAGCAGTTTGTGGTCGGAACTGGATCAAGCGAATGCCAATTATCTCAAAGCCCAGTTAGAGCTATCTCAATCGCATAACGAGCTTGCGCAGAAGTTGCTCACCGCTTACCTAGATGTGGCAAGCGCACAGGGCGACCTCAAATTGGCACAGTCCAAGCTGGAGGAGGGGAAAGAACTTCTCAACATCATTGAGAAACGCTATCGAGCAGGCAAAGTGAAGTCGGTTGATGTTGAAGAGATGCGAGCGAATCAAGTCTCTGAGCAAGCAAGTATCCTCAATGCAAAAGCCGATCTCGAAGTGAAAAAAGCAGAGCTTGCGGCGTTAATCAATCAAATGCCGGAGAGTGTCGACCAAATTCGAACGGATTCTCTAATTCAGCCGCCGATGCTGGTGGACTCTCAGGAGCAATGGCTAAAGCTGGCGAAAGACAGTAGTCCAGAGCTGTTGGTAGCGGCGCAGATGGTGAAAGCGAGCGAGTTCGCGAAAGATTCAGCTAAAGGTGGATACTACCCAACCGTCAAAGGCAGTGTGGGCTACAACGATGGTGACAATCGTTCAAACGGTGAGTTTAACGCTGGGATTAGTTTGAGTTTGCCGATTGACCTCAATGGTGCAGTGCGAGCGAAAGTGGACGAAGCATCGTTGAACATTTTAAGTGCTAAGCAAGATATGCGTAGAGTGGAAATTGATATTCAGAAACGAGTTATTCAGCAGTTTACGCAGGTCGATATCAACTGGAATCAAGTTTTGATAGCGAACGAGCTGGTTGAGTCGCGCGCCAGAGTGTTGCAAAGCAAAGAGAAACTTTACGACGCTGGCCTGCTTGAAGTGTCGGAAGTTATCAGCGCACACAACAGCTTGTTTGAGGCGAAAAACAGTCTGCAAACCAACTTGTACAGCTACTGGCGTAAGAGAATCGGTTTACTGCAAACCGCAGGGAAACTTGATGACGATACCATGGCGTTGATCTCTCGGGCTTTTCATTCATGAGCAGTCTATTGCAACAAACTTGGCAAACGTTGATGGCGCACCGCATGAAGAGCGTGCTAGCCATCATCGCGATTGCTTGGGGCGTGATCTCTGTGGTGGTGTTAATCGCACTTGGCGAAGGCTTTTATCGCCATCAGACCCAGTCGTTTTCATTTATGATCAACAATGTGCAAGTGGTGTTTCCGTCGAGCACCAGTAAACCGTGGCAAGGGTTACCTTCAAGACGACAAATTGATATTCCACAAGAAAAAGTCGACATGATCAAACAGTCGGGCTTCGTGCAACAGGCGTCGAGCGTTTACGCCAAATGGGATGCGAATATCACCAATCTCAAAGGACAGAACTTATCGAGTACGGTCAGCGGTATTGATACGTCTTACTTTCCTTTAATGCAACGCAAGCTGCAATCCGGTTCGAGAAACCTGTCACCAAGTGATATGAACAACCACACTCGCGTGGCAGTGTTAGGCGATCAAATTGCGCAAATGGGCGGAATCCAAATCGGGGATAGGCTCAAAGTCAACGGCATTCCGTTTTTGGTTATTGGGATAACCGTCGGTGAGGACACTGGCATTTCATTCGGCGATAGCCGCACGGTTTTCATTCCTCAAACAACGTACCGCGATTTGTGGGATGCGAAACCTTGGATGGTATTGATGAAGCCAAGAGATGGGATGGATGCACCGTCGTTTCGACAAAATATCGTGAACTTTTTCGCCAAGCAGCTTCATTTTGACCCAACTGATAAAGATGCGGTCGAATTACCCGATTTTAGTGAAGGTGCGGCGGTCATCAGTGGAATTTTACGTGGCATTCAGATTTTTCTCGGAGCGAGCGGCGCGATGACCATGGCGGTCGGTGCGCTTGGCGTTGCCAACATCATGTTTTTATCTGTCACGGAGCGCACGCGTGAAATCGGTGTGCGTTTGGCGATCGGGGCGACTCAAAAATCCATACTCAGTCAGTTTATTCTTGAAGGGCTTATTTTGGTAGCTGTGGGCACGGCATTAGGTCTGATGTTTTCGTATGCCGTGGTGTCTGTCCTAAGCAGCATGGCATTACCGGAATGGATTGGTTTACCTGTGATCACGCCAGATTCCATTGCTTGGTCTTTACTTGTGACGCTTATCTTGGCATTGATGGCATCGTATTTCCCAGCAAGGCGAGCATCGCGTCTCACGCCAGTCATTGCTTTGAGTGCGAGGGCTTAGTCATGTTGTTACCGATGAGACAAATTTTCCAAGAAATGGCCGCAGAAAAGCTGAGATTGGGTTTGACCATTCTGGCAGTCGCGTGGGCGACCCTCTGTATCGCTGCTATGTTGGCGGTAGGTGAGGGCATTCGTCAGGGCGTATTGAAAACCGCACAAAATGGTAACGGCAACTTGATCTATTTGACCGGAGGGATGGCCACCGTCGACCACGGTGCTTTTCACCAAGGCAAGTTTCTGACATTAAAAATGGACGATTCAGAGGTCGTTCGAGCGTTACCCGATGTAAAAAGCGTTGCGCCAACTGCGAAGTGGAAAGAGCGCATCACCGTTGGTGACAGAAGCTCGTGGCAAGAGCCCTTAGCGGTCACGAGCGAGTTTCAATCCATGACCAATTTGGTGCCGATGGCGGGGGGACGATGGTTAAATCCACTCGATCAAAAAGAGACGCGCAAAGTCGTTGTACTGGGTTATGAACTGGCAGCCGACTTATTCAACCCGAATGAGGACTTTAGTTGGTTTGCGACAGTCACATTGCAAGTCAACCCTGTGGGGCAAAAGGTAAAAATCGGCAATGAGGAGTTCACCGTTGTGGGCGTATTGGAGAAAAACAGCGCCCAAATAGAACAGGGGGATCTTATCAACTATTCCAGCTTTGTGCCGTTAGCGACGTGGAAGCGATTTCATGTCAACGGTGAAATTGGTGGCATCAATGTGCAACCACAAGCCGATGTAGACCGAGAAGCCTTAGCAAAGACGATCAGGCAAGTGATTGCCCGTAAGCACGGGGCAAGTGTCAGTGATGAACAGGTCGTCCAAGTCGATGATATGTTCCTTAAACAAAAGAGTATGCAGCAGTTTCTGATAGGTTTGCAGAGTTTTCTTGGCATTATCGGCTTCGTGACGTTAGCTGTTGCTGGCGTCGGCATTGCCAATGTGATGTATGCCACCGTAAAGCGATCTACGCGTGATATCGGCGTGCGCATGGCAGTCGGTGCAACCCCAACGGCCATTCGTATGCACTATTTAGTGCAGTCTTTATTGACAATGATGATGGGGGGCGCGCTTGGGTTAGCTGTGACGTACGCGCTGGTGTCTGCCATCAGTTCCATTCCTTTAGAGGGCAATGCCTTTTATGAACAACTGGGTAAACCTGTCCCGGAGTTGTCGTGGGTCGTTGTCGCGATTGTCATCCTCACCTTAGTGATCATTGGTGTGGCATCTGCATGGTTACCTGCAAACCGAGCCGCAAAAGTCAGCCCGTTGGAGGCGCTACAAAGTGAATAACAACAATAACTCTGGAGAGAACATGTCGAACAAGCCGCTTGTTGAGCTGACCAACATCTGTAAATACTACTCAAGCGGGGAGGCGGAAGTTCGCGCGTTAGACGGCGTTGACTTAACCATCAATCAAGGCGAGTTTCTTTCGATTCTTGGCCCGTCCGGTTCGGGTAAATCAACGTTGATGAACATGCTCGGCTGTTTAGATAAGCCCACTGATGGCGAGTACCAACTTGGCGGCCAAAACGTCGCAAGTTTAAGTGCGAATGAGCTGGCTGGCATTCGTAACCAAAAGATTGGATTTGTCTTCCAAAGCTTTAACTTATTGGAATACGCGACGGCGCTCGATAACGTGGCACTGCCGTTGGTTTACTCTGGCATCAAAGCCAAAGAACGTCGCCAGCGCGCCGCCAAATTGCTAGAGCAAGTCGGGCTAGGGGATCGTTTAGACCACAAACCAAACCAGCTTTCTGGCGGTCAAAAACAGAGGGTCGCGATTGCAAGAGCCTTGGTCAACGATCCGCAAATCATCTTAGCGGATGAACCAACGGGTGCATTGGATTCAAAATCCGGCGCAGAGATTGAAGCCTTGTTCAACCAACTCCACGCCGAAGGCAGAACATTGATCATCGTGACTCACGATAACGCTCTGGCAGAGCGCACCAAACGCATCATCACGATCAAAGATGGCAAGGTGACTTCGGATAGGGCTCCGGAGGGAAGATAAATGAATTTTTCTTGATTGAGACTGGAGTTATTTTAAGGAAGATAGCCATGGAATAGGAGACGCTATCTTCCTTTATTTTTATTCGCGATGTTCGCCTTGTCTCTCTTTTATCAAGTCATGCTTTTGCTCTTTAAGTAGAGTGATTGCGAGCTTAGTGTCCTCAATCAATTTACTGCTATCGTTGAGATCTTTGCTCTTCAAAGGCAAAACCAGATAATGAATGCTGCCATCCTCATTCTGTACTCCGGTAGCAATGATGACATCACCTTCAGACGCCGTACCAAAATACTCTGAAACCACTTTGGTTTCGCTGACACCGTAGCTATCCAAATAGGATGACTCCGTGTTGTCAAACAAGATAGGAACCCCTTGCTTAGCTAATGTTCGCAATTGTTCTTGCTTTTGCTCGTCGAATGGATAGTCGGTTGTACTGATATAACTTACCTGTTCAGCTTCAATAAAATCGTACAGTTCATTGCTCAATTCATTTAATGGGGCAGATATCCAAGGTGTAGCTGGAATGACATCGGAAGTAGCGTCATTGTCATTCTGTGGTGTTGGAACGGTAACCACCTCTTGAGCTGCATCGCTCTCAGGAGGCGTTACACTTCTTGTTTCAGTTTTCTCTGTCTTGATTTGCTCGTCAAAGCTTGCAACAGAATCGCTCTGGGAATTCTTGTTATTTGAATTAATTAGAAATATGGCGAGTACTGCACCAAGTGCTAGCGCCGATCCAGTCAAGAGTTTTTTATTACTTGTCATGTCTTACCGTTTATTTCATTAGTAAATACGGCGGCCACTTATTCATTCCGTGGCCGCAGGCTAATAAGTTAGTGGTAGAGCGCGTCATTCCAAGAGATAGTTACGGCTCGGCTAGTCTCTGTCCATTGACTGCTATCACGATTTTTCTTCCAGGTATTTTCTGGGGTGGTATACCAGCTACACCAGTCACGACCAAAGTAGTAATTGGTTTTTCGCCAACCTGCAACCAGCTTGACTTCTGACGTATCTAGGCCATCTTGAATATCATTTTTTCGATATACAACACCGACTTGCGGTTTAAAGTCAGAGCGCATCACGACAGGTAATTCGCTATAGTCAATTAGGTTGCCCATGTCACAGCTGGTCCAACGGTACAATAACCAGTCTTTAGGTGGAGTATTGTGGCGGATAGTCTGGTTTTCGATAAGCCAATTAATGCTCTCATTGGTCTGATCAAAATCAGCCACCGTCTGAAATTCTGGTTGATCGTAAGTTACGCGGTTGCTCCAGGAGATACCACCGTTAATATTTGGAGAATCAGAAGCACTGAAGCCAAGATTAAAGTCCAAAGACTCACTGACAGATGCTGTTGCAATAGTGTTTTCTGGAGCATGGCTCATATGACGTAAAGGGGCACCATTTAAATAACTCAGTGCCAGTTTAAAGGCTGTTGGGATTGTGTAACGGTAGTCTCCACCGGTGGCAAAACCATAGATCTGCTCTTTATTCGGTACATTAGTCATGTCGAAACCAGAGCCTCCGTTTAGAAGCAACTTGGCTTCCTTAGCTCCATTCGGCAGCAAAGATTGGTTCCAGACATTTTCTAATGAGTAAATTAAGCGGATTTTCTTCGAGCGTGCATCGCTATCATCGAGCTGTAGCAAGGTCGAAGTGTAAGCTTTTAATGTATCTTCAGCATGTGCTGGAGCTAGAGAACCAAGTAATGCGAGCGCGATAATACTCGCGGAAAGATGCTGTTTTTCCATTGTTGTTTCCTATTAGTCAGCCCATAAAGGTTATTATTGGGTTTTAACAATAACTCTATGGGTGTTTTATAATTATGGACTGGTTATTAATTGGTGCTCAATAATTGAGCGGTGAAATATTGCATCTTGTTTTTTAATAAAAAAAGGAAAAGTATAGATTCGTGGGATTAATGTCTCATAGTTTTTAAATTCATTACTCAACTATAATAAATAAGAATTTGGTTATTAAGTTTTACCTTTTTAAGTTATTACTTAATTTTTATCTTCTAATGTTATGTTTAAAATTCCTTATTGATAGAAGTGAGGTTTATAAGTGTTAACCATGTTATTGTTGAGGTTTCTGTTATGCCAAACTAAGTAAAGTGTCGTTATGTGGTCATTACGGCTTCCTGAATTTAATTTAAATTAAAACAGTAGGTTATGTTTGTTTTATTATTGGTTATTTCTAGCTTCATGTAATAGTTGGGTGACAAAGCTTGTCAATGAAGTTGTCATATTCGTGTATGAGGTTATATGTGCTTTTACAACAGAAAAATGAAACTTTACGTTTGAGATGGTAAATATAGGAAAAGAAAGAAATAAGATAATTAAATAATAATTTTTCCGAAAATATTAAATGTAAGGTGCTTTTAATTAAACGAATGCTTGAATAAATGATTGAATGTGAAAAGTACTATTTAAGCTACGCTGTCCTATATTCCAGTTAGCATCTTGTTTATATAATGCGTTTTCCAAGTTTAAAACTGGTTCACATACAGCTAATCCCTCACGAGTCATCAGTTTCTTAATTACACATATTGGCACTATGCTCGCCAAGTTACGTGTATTGGTGTCAATGAATAACAGTATCTACGATAGTTCCCTCTGGGTTGGAACTCCCACTATGAATTTCTTTCATGTTCAATGTGAAACAATACCAATATTACTCAACTCGTGAAGCAAGTATAAAAAAAGGACTGCTCTGGTGTTAGGCACTGCGACCGTCATTTTTAGTACGAACTGTTCGTCGTAAGTGCTGTGCAACCTAACGATTGGGAAAACCAAAAAACAAAAATGTCCCCATGCACAGAGTTAGGAAAAGTCTGCTTTATCTAAGGAAATAGGATACCAACTCACGATGAATAACGATTTCACATTTGCTATCAAAAGCATTCGCTTTGATGAGAATTACCAACCATCAGACAACACGCGAATCACTACCAACTTTGCTAATCTGGCTCGCGGAAACTACCGCCGAGAGAATCTGCGCAATGCACTCCGAATGATCGACAATCGTTTTAATGCCTTGGCATATTGGGATAACGCGCAAGGTGACCGCTACTCCGTTGAGCTTGAAATCATCTCCGTTGATATGGGTATCCAAGGTAGTGGAGAAGCCTTCCCATCGATTGAAGTGCTCAAAACTAACATTGTTGACCACAACACTAACGAGCGCATCGAAGGCATTGTGGGTAACAACTTCTCTTCATACGTGCGTGATTACGACTTTAGCGTTTTGCTGTTGGACCACAACAAAAACCAGCCACAGTTCAGCATCCCAGCGAACTTTGGTGATTTGCATGGCAAACTGTTCAAAGCTTTCGTTAATTCTGAGTCTTATAAACAGCATTTCAAAAAGCTGCCTGTGATTTGTCTGAGCGTATCGGACAACAAGGTATACCGACGTACCGAAAACCAACATCCGGTTTTGGGCTTTGAATATCAGCCGAACGAATCTTCGTTGACGGAGCAGTACTTCAAAAAGATGGGCTTGCTGGTGCGTTACTTTATGCCGCCAAACAGTGTTGCTCCGTTGGCATTCTACTTCTTCGGTGACTTGTTGAACGACTATTCAAACCTAGAGCTTATCAGTACGATTAGCACGATGGAGACATTCCAGAAGATTTACCGACCAGAGATTTACAATGCCAACGCGGTTGCCGGTAATTGCTACCAGCCAAACCTAAAAAACCTAGACCACTCGCTAACTCAAATCGTTTACGACCGAGAGGAGCGCAGCCAACTGGCAGTTGAACAAGGGAAATTTGCCGAGGAGCATTTCATCAAACCTTATCAATCTGTGCTTGAACAATGGTCTGCAAACTACGCGTAAAAGATAACGAGAATCTAGAAAGGAATGACGATGAAAACATTATTACCGACTTCAACGGCTGGCAGCTTACCGAAACCTTCTTGGCTAGCGGAACCAGAAAAACTTTGGTCACCGTGGAAACTGCAAGATGAAGAACTGATTGATGGCAAACGCGATGCGCTACGTGTCGCTTTGCAAGAGCAAGAATTGGCAGGCGTTGATATCGTCAGTGATGGCGAGCAAACTCGCCAACATTTTGTGACGACCTTTATTGAGCATTTAAGCGGCGTAGATTTTGAAAACCGTAAAACGGTGACCATTCGCAACCGCTATGAAGCAAGTGTTCCGACGGTGGTTAGCCCAGTAAGCCGCACAAAGCCCGTGTTTGTTGAAGATGCAAAGTTCTTGCGTCAGCAAACTAAGCAACCGATCAAGTGGGCGCTGCCAGGCCCTATGACGATGATCGACACGCTTTATGATGATCATTACGGTAGCCGTGAAAAGCTGGCTTGGGAATTTGCGAAGATCCTCAATCAAGAAGCGAAAGAGCTTGAAGCTGCAGGTGTCGACATCATTCAGTTTGATGAGCCTGCGTTCAATGTGTTCTTCGATGATGTGAACGAGTGGGGCATTGCATGTTTAGAGCGTGCGATTGAAGGGCTGAAATGTGAAACGGCGGTGCATATCTGCTATGGCTACGGCATCAAAGCGAACACGGATTGGAAGCAAACGCTAGGCACTGAATGGCGACAATACGAAGAAGTATTCCCTAAATTGCAGCAATCGAATATCGATATTATCTCGCTTGAGTGTCATAACTCGCGAGTGCCTATTGAGTTGCTTGAGTTGATTCGCGGTAAGAAAGTGATGGTTGGTGCGATTGACGTTGCAACCAACGAAATTGAAACGCCAGAAGAAGTGGCGAACACACTGCGAGAGGCATTGAAGTACGTTGATGCCGACAAGCTTTACCCATGTACCAACTGCGGTATGGCACCTTTGTCTCGTGAAGTATCAACCGCTAAGCTCAATGCGCTAAGTGCGGGAGCGGAGATCATTCGTAAAGAGTTGGTGGGTTGATATTAAGACTTAGGCTCGACACCATAAACTAAAGTTAGGGTCATTCCAGCGAGTCTAGGAATCTACTAACAACTCGACGGGAAATGGCGATAACCTCCAAGCTTTACAGCACTCGGTGGGTAGATCCTGAATCACGCTCGTTCCTCGATGTTCAGGATGACCGTTTTAAATAAAAATGCCGCTCGCAGTAAAGTGAGCGGCATAGTTTGTTTTCCGTTTTCCGTTTTCCGTTTTCAGCCTCGGCCAAGGCTTAATTCAACTCCACGTTCCTCATCTCAGGATGCTTTAGCAACATCACACGAATCCAGTGATGCACCACCCACATCACCATCGCGGTGAGCAAAACCGCAACGAAAATCGAGCTGAAACGGTACAAGATCGAAAAGAACGCGTCTTTTTGTTCTGGCACCAACGAGGTCGTCAGCGGAACCGATAGGGCAGACATGGCAGAAAACGCGATAGCTGCTTTAATTTGCCCCTTGGTGAGCCACAAGCAGAATGGCCCCATAGCAATGGTAAAGGCGAGCCAAAAGAGTAGCCCATGCCCATACCAACTGCCCAATATGAGCTGAACAGCCATCCCTGCGATGCAGCCTAGTGCGGTGCCGATGATGCGGATTTTTGCCATGGCGAGCGAGCCCGCTAAAGTCATTGGGGTTAGGATGATCAAAATGGAAGCTTGTGCGGATAGCGAGTCATATAAGTCCGCTACTTGGAATACGATAAACGCCGCCATCGCAACTACCCAACCCATGGCAACTTGGCTGATGTAGTCAATATCGCTTTTCACTGGGGTCGACATTTCAATGTGCTCGGCGGGGGATTTTGGCTCCGGGAACAACCAATACGCGAATGCGCAAACAAAAATATTGCTGAACGCCATCACCCACATGTTAACGTTGAACTCTTCAATATCCATGAAGTTATAGCTGGCAAAGTTCAACACAATTGAACCCACCAACAGCCCCATGTAACCAAACAAATAGGTTTTCTGGTTCATCATTGCAATGCACTTAAACAGCATCATGATTCCGACGGCAACGGTCATTAATGTTGGATGAAACTGCAAGTATTCCAGTAAAAATGTGGCTTGTATGGTTGTCCACACCGCAGAGAAAAACACAATCAATAAAGCCGAAAGATTAAAGTGGTCCATTCTGCCCAAAATAAACAGCGGCATCATGATGGCAAAAAATCCGTAAGACCAACCGAAGATCATGCTTAGCGCGAGCCCTAAAGAGCAGCCGAACCAAATTCGTAAGGTTTTCATTGTCGCCACCTAGTAAATGAAGTGGAACCAGCTTGCGAGGTGAATCTGTGCTTGCGCCATCCACTGCCAGAAAATGTTGTTGTCTGGGTACAAAACAATGGTAGCGCGAGAGCCAACAAACAGTGCTGGTGGTAACTCTTCGCTGCTGGTTAGGTTCACTCGTGTACGCTGCGCATCACGTACCCAGCGGTTGTTTACTTCCACTTTGGTTAGTGCGCCATTAGGCGTTTGTTGTGCGGCTGCTACACCGTAATCGCGGCTAGCTAAATCAAAGTCGTACACCGAACCTGGGTTGGCATCAAATGTGACCAGGGCGTGGAAAGTCTTGTCTACGTTCGCGACGGATTTTTCACGAAAATCAGCGGCTACCCAGAGTGATCCTGTTGGTACAAATGTCAGCAATGGCATGTTGGTGTTTGCCATCGTGCCAACTTCTAGTTGCAGGTTGGTCACGACACCATCACTGGGAGCGAGTACCGCGGTATTTGCCAAATCAAGTTGCGCCTTTTCGATGCCGTTTTTGGCAATTCGAACGGCGGTGCTTTGACCTTTTTGATCGCCTAATTGCGCCTCAATGACTTTTAAGTTTTGTCGTTCCGCTTTAAGCGCTGCACGTGATACCTGATTTTGGGCAAAGGCATTATCGAGTGTCGATTGAGAGATGACTTTCTGCTTCGATAGCGTCAGTAAGCGGTTGTACTCGCGGTGTGCATTATCAAATGTCGCTTGGGCGCGGGCAATATTGGCAAGAGCGGCTTCGCGTTGAGAATACAGCGTTGCTTCCTTTTCATAAGCGGATTGCAGAGACAGCTCCGCCTGTTCAAGCGCTATCTTGTATTTACGATCATCAATCGTAAACAACACATCGCCTTTTTGAACGGACTGGTTATTCTCGATGAGAACGTCGGTCACTTTACCAGATACCTCGGGCGCGACTTGGACAACGTATCCTTGCACTCGTCCTTCGGTCGTTAAGGGGGCGTGGCGGTCAGCAATGATAATGTACAAAAATAGTACGATGAACAGGACAATCAAAGTTCGCATCCAGTGTTTGAATTTTTGGTCAGCCGTCATTACAAGTTCCGTTAAACATATTGGATAGCGGATTATAGAGAAGTCACTCACAATTCAGTAGAATGATAATACGAACATAAATGACCTAAAAATAGGACAATGAACGTTAGTTTTGATGATATTTACCTATTCACTCAGACGGTGGTTCACGGCGGTATAAGTGCAGCGGCAGAGGCGAATCAACTACAACGCTCAAAAGTGAGTCGTCGCCTGCAAGAATTAGAGAAATCGCTCGGGGTACAGCTTTTGATCCGCACAACACGCAGCATTGAGTTGACGGAGCACGGGAAACGCTTGTTTGAGTTGGTGGGGCAGCCTATTGACCATATTCAGCAAGGTTTAAATGCCATGCACGAATATCAACAAGAGCTGACGGGCAAGGTGCGTTTAGCCATTCCTTCTGCATTGATGAGCTCTGCCGCGTTTAACGCGATCATCACCGAGTACACAACGCGGTATCCGGAGATTTCGGTCGAGATTGAAAACCATCAAGAGAGTGTCGATCTCAAGCGTCAATCGTTTGATTTACAGCTTCTTCCGAGCGTGGTCAAAGTCACCGATGACAGCTATGTGCAGTTCAGTCTTTTGCCTTATCGTAGTCACTTTGTTGCGTCAAAAGCCTATCTAGAATCGCATCCGCCAGTAAAAACGGTGGAAGATCTTAAGCAGCATCGCCTTTTAACTAATCGTTACAATGCCGATTTGCTCGATTCAGATCTGCATGTGGCGTTGCGTTCGGATGACCTCAACTTGCTGCGCTCGATGGCGATAGCAGGAAACGGCATCGCGTTTATTCCTCAAATTCATTCTAAGCCTGCATTGCGAGATGGTTTGTTGGTCGAGGTGCTGCCTCAATTCGCGCATCCGAAGCAGCATCTTACTCTGATTTATCCCTCGGCCTTATTTCTGCCCAATAAAGTCAAAGCCTTGATTGAACTAATTCGAGAGAAATTTAAATAGTCAGTTCAAACCACACTTAACTAAGGGCAAATGTGTGAGCGAAGGTCATCTTTCTAGGTTTTATTGCTCTAACATGAAAGGGTTCTGATACATTAACTGTTGCTCAACTTGTTGAGTATGGTTTGTGGTCGCACAAGATAGGAGATGGAAATGTTATCGAAAGGAAACACGGGCCTGATTGTGGTGGATGTTCAGGGCAAACTCGCTACATTAATGCATGAAAGCGACGCACTGATTGAAAATATCACGAAACTGGTAAAGGGTGCCAAAGCACTAGATTTGCCTATTCTGTGGCTAGAACAGAATCCAGAAAGGTTGGGCTCAACCGCGGAGCCGATTCGTGAAGTGCTTGAAAGCACGCATTTACCTATTACCAAGTACACGTTTGATGGCTGTAAAGAGGCGACGTTTAACGTCGCGGTGGAGAACGCGAAAGTTGATACCTGGTTGGTTTGCGGTATTGAATCCCACATTTGCGTCTATCAAACCGCGGTTTCTCTGCGCCAGTCCGGTTATCGCGTTGAATTAGTCACGGATTGTGTATCTTCCCGAACCGCTGCCAATAAGGCGCTCGCTCTTGCGAAGCTAACCGCTAACGGTGTGGTGCTCACTGGGCTAGAAATGTGTTTGTATGAAATGGTCGAAGATTGCCGAGCACTTGAATTCAAAGAAATTCTGGCGCTCATCAAATAGTGGAATCACTGTAATCAGCAACAACTTTATTTGAACACGCTATTCAAATTCTCGTTGATATCTTGGCAACATTGACTCGTTGCCAAGTAACCCGCCTTGGTGAATATAAATCACTGTTTTATCTGTATTCTCTTCCAACCAAGGGGTGAGGCATTGCCACATATACGGGTCGTATAACAGGTCAAATTCGAGGTCGGTTTGTTCAAAGAGTGCTTTCCATGTGATGTAATCTTCTTCGTACAAGCGACCAAAATGGTGTTTGTTGCGCACGGTTAAAATGGTTGGGTGGCTGTTTTCATCGAGCTTGTAGAACTGCTCAGCTAAGTAATCTGCATCGCCTACGCAAGGGCAAGTTAGCACTTCAATGCCGTGTGGGCTTAAATGTTTATGAAGATATAAAGCCGTCGTGCCGGTGCCTGATGGTAGGGCGACGGTAAACTGCTCTTTACCTCTTAATCGCGTCCAATCAAGAATTTCTCGTGCTAACTGTTTGATGCCAGCTTCAGCTAGGTGGGAACGTCCGCCCTCTGGAATAAGCAATGTCGACTCATCTAATCTTCGTACCTGGTGGATGTATTCACTAGGGTGGAGTTCGCTACCGATGTCTTGCATGGCGGTGATTTTCATACCCAAATCGAGAGCGCCGCGATAGTTTCCGATGGGGGAGCTTTTTAGCCAAGATGGAATGTGATGAACATAAAACTCAAATGCCCAACCTTTAATCTGGGCGAGAGCCGCTAGCGAGTACATGGCATTGGATTGAGCGGAGCCAAAGCTTATTAACGTGGTGATGTCGGGATTTTGCTCTTCCATTAACGTCATAAACTTACGTGCTTTGTTCCCAGAAAAGTGGGAGTGGAGCATGTCGTCACGTTTAAGGAAAAATTTGCGCCCATTAAAGCTATGTTGGGTGATGGGACTTTCTGAGAGTTTCATGTCGATGCTGACGGAATAAACCGTGTCACCTTTGCCATTTAAAAAGGTGGCACAGTGTACCCGTTATTGAATGAAGATCAAAAGTATCGAGATCTTGTGTTCTACATTTCTTCGTCTTGCGACTCGCCATCAGTTACCTCGGTTGAAAGATCGATAGTAGCCACGCAGCCGTCATTTGGATGTGTATCAATAGTGAATTGCCAGCCATAGCGTCGGCATAAGTCGTCCACAATCATGAGTCCCAAACCATGACCTTCGGCATCTGGTACGGAAGAGAAGCCTTCGCCTTCATCTCTCACCGACAGCGTGGTATCGGTCATGGTGATATGAATCGTTCCCGCTGACGTGGCTGCAATGCCGTTGCGAATTAAGTTACTCAACGTAATGTTGAGTACCGCGGTGGTCGCTTTGGTTTGCGGATGACCCCATATCTGTACATTAAATTCCAACGACTTTTCATCAGCTTGCGCTTGGCTAAGAGCAACGATATTGTGAAGCTCTTGCTCTGAGATAGTTCGGACGGGGCTGTCGTCAGTGTTGCGTTCATATCGAACCAAACCTAACAAAGCATCAACCATGGTCGACATCTGCTGAGTTGCATCTTGAATACGGCCAATCTGACGTTCTTGAAATGACGTACTTGGGCTTCTGGCTAGCAAGCTGCTTGAACCTTTCATCACTGTGAGCGGAGTTCTCAGTTCATGACTGGCATATCGTGCAAAAGCTTGTTCACGTTTAATCACTTGATTGATTTGATGTCGATATTCATTAAGCTGATTTGCGAGCGTTTGGAATTCATTTGCAGAGCCTTCAGGGACAACAAATTTTTGTGTGGTGTCACCTTGATGGCGGTCCAGTTGCGTTTTTAGGGCACTAACAGGTTCAATGAGACGCAGAGAAAGTCTCGATAATAGGCTGCCAAAAATCAAAAGTAACCCGATTACAACCGCAAGCACCATAACGAGAACAAACATGAACTCGTTAGATGTAATTTCTATCTCATCAATCAGAGAGATCAGAATAATAGGATGTTCCTCTCCATCTTGCGTGTAGGTGCTCATGTAAATCATGCGAGTGTCTGGTTCGTCAGCAACTTCAGCGAGAAAGTACTTTTTATCTTGAATGAAGGGTTGATAGAGCTCAGGGACGAGATTGATGTCGTTGTATGCCGTTGTCAGTAAATCGAGTTTGATGATTCCGCTATCAGGATGGTTTCGAAAGTGCTCAATCGCCTCTTTTTTATCGATCATAATACGTCGTTCACCGACGCGATCTTCCGACCATAATAGCGCTCCGCTAACCAATGCGAAGCATAGCAAGCCAATCACAACCGACACTAGAAGGAAGAAGAGTTCAAGGCGTCCGGTTAAGCTTTGTGTATTGTTAAATAAGCGGCGAATCATGCCCCGGGCTCCAATCGGAAGCCGACTTTTGGAATGGTTTTCAAAACGTGCTCTTTGAATGGTTTGTCGAGCTGCCCACGCAATTGATAAATATGGCTACGCAACACATCGTTATTTGGCTCATCTTCTTGCCATAATCGGAAAGCAATCTCCTCACGTGTGACCACTTCTGGCGCGTTTTTCACCAGCATTTCTAGAATCGTGTACGTGGTTGGATTCAACGCCAACAGCTTATCTTGACGGTAGGCTTGATGCGTTTTTTGATCGATAGACACTTCGCCATACTGGAGTTTGGTTGATGCAACCGTACCGCGGTAGCGTTTAATCAATGCAGTCATGCGTGCTTCAAGAATATCGAGATCAAACGGTTTGGTGAGGTAGTCGTCGGCGCCGTGTTGGAAGCCTTTGAGCATGTCGTCTCGGCTATCAAGTGCTGTCAGCATCAACACCGGAGTGTTATTACCTGCATCGCGTAGCTTGTTGCACAGTGTTAGGCCATCCATGCGCGGCAGCATGAGGTCGAGCAAAATGATGTCAAACGCATTATCCATCGCCAGTTTTAAGCCTAGCTCACCGTTGTCGGCATAATCCAGCTGCATGCCAGCACACTCAAAATAATCAAACAACATTCCCGCTATTTCACGATTATCTTCTACCAAAAGTACACGCTTCATTTATTCTTATCCAATCTCGATAAATTCGAATGTTGATCTTAACGAACATTATTCACTATAGGTGTGAAAAAGTTGTCGACGATGATTTTCTCACCTTTGTGTCGGTTTTCAATGTCTAGCTTGAATACCGTCTTATTATCCAAGTAAATCTACGATCTTTTGTTCATATCTATCAATTTCTCTTGATGTATAAATGGGGTGGATTATTTGATTCTGTTAACTCTATATAAAACATGAAGATACTAAATTATTTATGTGACCTTGAGCACGTTGTTAGTAATTACTGATTTTTACTGACTCACTCATAGAAAAAGTTCTTACTTCTCTTAAGTCCCTTTTTTAATTATGGTTATTGCTTTTAAATACAAACGCTTAGATTCTCCTTTTTGAGATAATTCAATTAAATCAATGGCTTCATGTATAAGCGAAAACCTGCATTATTTTATTTTTATTAATAAAACTTCATTTTCTGTTCTTGCTCTGTTCGTAAATGAAAGCCTTCCATTAACTTTACTTGTTTAAAATCCATGATCCTTCCAATGCTTAATGCCAGATAAAAATCAATTTGTGAGGCGATCATGTTTAACAGTATACGCACTCGAATTGCTGTCAGTGCGGGTGGGGCAATGGCCTTCACTCTATTGATTGCAATGGGTATGACAACCAATGCGTTCACGCAAGTGAATGAACAAATCACTACAAAAGTAAAATCTCAACTGACCGAAGCCACCACGACCGACCTGAGCAATACGGCGATTCAGCAAGGGCTGAATATTTCCAACCAGTTAGAGCCAGTGTTGGCGAACTTAAAGCAAGCGCGTTCAATTATCGAATTAAGCGCAGAGACGGCCGCAACGCCAGACATTATTGTTAAACAGTTTATTGCGTCGCTAGAAGCTCAGAACAAAGCTGTGTTTGCTGGTTACATGGTATGGGAAAAGCCATCGTGGGTTGAGCCAACGATTCAAGACAAAAGCCTTGGCTTTAATAGCGAAGGCTACTTAGCGCCATTCTTTTCGCCAAATTCGCACAACAGTTTTGATGTCGTGGCGATGGATAGCTTTAGCAATACTGAATTAAACAACAACGGTGAGCGTAAAGACGATTGGCACTTGATGCCTTACGAAACGGGCAAAACGTTCGTGATGGAACCGTACATGTATCCGGTTCGCGGCAAACAAGAACTGATCACGACCATTAGCCAACCAATCAAGTTACGTGGCGAGATCATTGGTTCTCTCGGTTTTGATTTGTCATTGAACGAGTTACAAAGCCAAAGTGAAGATTACGCGAGCGATTTATTTGATGGACAAGGCCGTATTCTGATTTCTTCGTGGAAAGGCATCACGCTGGCGAACAGCAGCCAAGCGGATCAAGTGGGTAAGAAAGTCTCTCATGAGTTGGCGTCTCAATGGGCGCGTATTCAATCCATTGCGAAACAAAAAGGCGCAGGCCTTGTGACGTTTGGCGGGGATGAGTATGCGATTACTGCAATTGAAACCAGCGATGCGCCTTGGATCGTTATGGTGTCGGTTCCCAGTAGCTTCCTTAAAAAGAACGTGGATGACTACGAGCGATGGAGTGAAGAACAAAGTGCAGAAGCTCTTGAAAAGGGAGTGTGGGCAGGGATTATTGCGGCTCTGATTGGTATTGTTGCGATGACGATGATCGCGACCTCGTTGGGTAAAGTGTTAACTAACTTAGTGGAGCGTTTTAAAGACGCAGCGCAAGGCGAGGGCGACCTAACTTACCGCATTGAGGTGAAAGGTAAGGACGAAACTGCCCAACTGGCGCACTGGTTTAATACCTTCCTCGCTCGCATTCAGGAAATGCTTTTAACCGTAATGGCGACGGCAGACCAAGTTGATAAAAACGCAAGTGAAGGCCAAGCTCGCGCGGCGGCTTCGAGAGATCAACTGAACGTTCAAGTGAACGAAGTCAACTCGCTAGCAACGGCGATTAATGAGATGAGCGCAACCGCACAAGAAGTGGCAAATTCTGCGGTACAAGCAGCAGCGGCGGCAAGCCAAGTTCAAAGCAATAGTGCGAATGGCATGTCGCGTATGGACAATGCTGCAAGCGCGGTGGATAACCTCGCTTCGCAAGTGAATGATGCACAGCACCAGACGCAGAATTTGGTGGCTTCAAGCACGGCGATTCAGGGTATTCTGAGTGAGATTGGTGGCATTGCCGATCAAACCAACTTGTTGGCTCTGAACGCTGCGATTGAAGCTGCGCGTGCTGGTGAAGCGGGTCGTGGTTTTGCTGTGGTAGCCGATGAAGTCCGCAACCTTGCAACGCGGACACAAGGCTCGACAGAAGAAATTCGTGCAATGTTGGCTCGTTTGGAGCAAGAAACGCAATCAATAGTCGTGTTAATGGAGCAAAGCCAGAAGCAAGCGGTGGATACCAAAGAAGAAACACAAGCAGCGCAGTTGGCGTTGGCCGAAATAAACCAAGCTATTGAAGTGATTAATGATATGAATAATCAGATCGCTTCAGCGGCAGAAGAGCAAAGTTCGGTGTCGGAAGAGATCAACCGTAATGTGGTTGTGATTAATGATACGGCGATGGAAGTGATGGATAGCATGTCATCTTCTGTAGCGATCAGTAACGAACTGACAGTAAAAGCCAGTGATCTTCACGGCGAGTTGAGTAAGTTCAAGTTGTCTTAATCAAGTAAGTGAGAGAGTTTAACCCGACTTAAAACGTTTACTGATCACAAAACAAAGGGCTCCAGAGTTGTCTTTGGAGCCCTTTTTCATGCTTGTTTTAACTATGAAGCGGGATTGGCTTGCTATGCACCTTCCGCTTTTAAGCGTTCGATTTCTGATTCCGTTTGCCACTTGCCGTTGTAAAGGTATTCTTGCTCTGGGAGCGGGGCTTTCGAAGCCCTAAAATCAAAGACCTCATCGGTTTGATATTCTTTACTACAAACCGGAATACTAAAGAGCCTTGATTCTGGCTTTGCTTCAAACAACTTTTTATGGTCATCGACCTCGGTACAGTTCAGTTTGTAGACCTTTGACAGTTGCGCGACCATGGATTCTAAATCCGCTTCAGTTTTAAAGAAAACATAACAATCTGCTCTATCTTGTGAGCGAAAGATAGTCTTATGAGCAGTATCTCGATATCTGCATATGTCATGCTTAAAATAGAACTGGAGCACTTTCCTTTTCTTGTTGTAGTCCGCAAAAAGCCAATCTTCTCGTTCGCTCACTTTAACTTCTGTTCGTTCATCAGGCTGGCGTTTTAACATACCAAATGAAAGCAAAATGAAGGCACCTGCTCCAGCTAATGCCATCGGACCAACCAGTGCTACCATAATCACACACACCACTGCACCTATCCAGCCAACAGCTTGCGTAGCGGTATTTACCCATTTAGGCATATTGCGACGCTTTTTCATCACAAAGCCTTTGCTAGAAAAAATATAGTCATAGCGATAATCGAGGCCAAACAAAAGGTAGCTGAGTCCGTACCCCATTATTAGTACACCAACAGCAACATACCCCATCAGAGGGTCTTGGCCTAAGGTATACCAAAACAAGAAAAGAACCACTGACATGATGGCAATTGGAACTAAGCTGTCAAATATATATGCAAAACGATTCGCTTCCTCGATATCATATTTACGCCATGTTGTTAAATTGTCTCCTGAGAGGATCTCTTGCTCTTGCGCCTCTTGATAAACCGCCAACTCTTCTGGGGTGATATAAAATGGTGAATATGCCAAGGGTTACTCCTGAAAACCTAATGTACCAACAGCGGGTGTGAGTGATTTTTTAATGATGTTTTGTTTGGTATTGTCTGAAATCACGCTATGAGTTGCACTCTGTTTTACGCTATTTTGGAACCAATACTCACGCTTTGATGGGGCATCATCTTCCATATCATACGCTACTTGCATGGCAAGGTATTGATCGGTCTCTTTAATCGGCAACGTTACCTTATACACCAGTAACTCTTTGCTAGCTTGGCTCTGCGTTTCTAGCGTGACTAAATCTGCGTTTTGATGCCAAGAACCTGACGTCAAATCATCTTCTGTTGCCTTGGTGTTGGTACGCACTGTAACACCATTCGTTGCAGCACGACGTGGCAGCTGAATATGCACTTCCAAGCCAACTAACTCACGATGTGTATAGCCTGGATAAGCCTGAATTTTTTCAATCGGCTGATGGTATACCGTTGGCTGTTGAATAATAGATTGTAAGTCAAACAGTGCTTGCTGCACCAATGCTGAATTGTGCTTCTCTCTTTCGGGCAAACTTGCAGATTGGCTCCACTGAGTACGACTCGGGTGATAACCCCAAGGCAGTTTATCTAACCATTTTTGGAAGTCATCTTGTTTCAGTTTGTTGAGTTTATAATTGATGGCTAGGTATGCTAACGTGAGAACAGCTAAAACTGCGGTAACAGGTCCACCAAAGGTTAAGTTTAGTGTTAATTTCCCTGTAAATCCTCCGTACGCTTGGATTATACCGACTATCGACATGCCGGTTAATGCAGCAGCATTAGCTACATGCAGATATTTTTCTTGACCATAAGCGTCATCAGCACTCTGCCAAGAACGATATGCCTCAATACCCGCAGCCAACGCTCCTAAAGCCCCTGTAATCGCGAGCCATTTATTAAATACTTTTAAGTCATCAAGAATCAGGTTTTCAAAGCCTTTTGTATTTCGTTCTACTAACTTTTTAAGAGTTTTTAGCGAGTGCTCTCTGAGTTCGTCATTTCCCTTAACTTTATCCCATAACTTCCCTGTTCGAATGCCCGTCCAAGCACCGGCCGTGTAAAACAGCTTTTGTTGAATATCTAAGAAATCATCTTGTGACATTAACCCTGTTTCTTGAATACTGTTCATTGCATCAGCAAGTGCGAGGCAGTTGAAAATCAGAGCTAAGAAGCCTAGACCGCCTACATTTTCAAACCGTTTATTAAGGTTTTTTAATCTGTTATCCCATATGTCTTTACGCATTTGAATTGTTGCCTCAAGTACGTCATCTGGAAGCTCTACGTACTGTGGGTATTCAAACGTCGCAACGGCTAAGCTTTTTTGAAGGTGCCGCTGTTGCTGGAGAGCCTTCTTATACTGCGTGTTTGATATAGTTTTATCACCCTTGTTGAAGGCTGCTAAAACTTCCTTGTTTTGGTTGGATGCGATAAGTTTTTTATCATGATTGGATTTCCAAGAACCAAAATTTTGTGCGTAGCCTTTGTTGACATTGAGCGGAGTATCTATCGATAAACGTTCTACAACGGCAGCTCTTATGTAAAAACTTGTTCGGGTGAGCGGTTTTGACAATAGAGATATCATTAAGATAGACGCTTGGGCTGTAAGGCTAACACCAACCTCTATTGCCCCCTTCAGTAAAGCACTGTTAGTCGCTTTGAATATGGTATCTAGCCCATCGAATCCTTTTGCTATATCTCTTAAAAACTCGGTTTCTGCAGTATTTGGGTTAGAAATAAAGTCCATTACTTTTGCATACATACCCACACGGTTACTTGCTGCCGAAACGTAGTCCATAAACTGTTTGTCTGAGCTTTCAGTGTCTGGAACAATTTTGGCGACGTCTACTTCACCTACCTGATTTGAAACTTGTTCAGGAATTAATTTCTCCACTTGTTTAAAGAGACTACGACTAAACCCGGAAGTGTAGAGTGCGAGTAAACTGGTTGGTTTCTCCCATTGGCTTTCAGCCCATTGGCGGTCTTCTTCTTGCATCACCAGAGTAAATGACTCAACGGCTTGCTTGTGCAGTTGATACAAGCTGTACTGCGTGTCTTCGCTGTATAGGTCGAAGGTTCTCTCGAGATGATGGGGCGTTAAGGACTCCATGACTGCTATAAAGTCTCGTTTTACTGAGACAACTTCGGCAAGCATGGTCTCTTTTTGTTCTGACAGCTCTTGCATTTCACTCAGCATTTGCTTCCAGTTGAGCTGCTTGCGCCAGCGTTCAGTCGCTATCCATTGTTCGTATTTACCAAATCGACTCGCAGAAATTCGATATTTGTCCTGTATTGCTTTGGCAATGTCACTTTGGGTATGTTGGTGTGATTCAATCGCTCCAGCGGAAAATTTAGCGGGATAGCCTGATTGAACTGAACTTTTGTTTTGTTCTGCCAAATCGAGTTGACTAGATGAGTCATAATATTCTGCCATGTCGGTATAAAACGACAGCTCTTCACTGTTACGCTTAACGCTAGCTGGCATGTCTATCTCGTCACTTGCCCCGAACATGCACAGTTGCATGGCAGTTTGCATCAAGCTCCACTGGTTCGAAAACTGGTCAGTGAAAAGACGGTAAGGGCTTGCAGCACCAACAAAATGCAGCGACATGTCTTGAATGTCTGCGGCGTAATCTTTTATCGCGACGAAGTAGCCCGATTCTTCTTCTGGAATCGCAGAGGTTAAGTCACTCTCGGCTGCGACAGGTTTAAAGACGGAACCATCTTCATCAGCTTTGGTAGCGATGCCAGAATCTGCAAAACGCCCATCATCAACGGCAGAAGATTCAATATCAGCCACTTGAGTTAACTTATCGATTGGTGCAATGTTGTGCTGATTCTCGTTTGCAGACAGAACAACAGTCTGCATGCGATCGATATGATTACTTGGATTGTTAAGGACGCGCATGAACATGTTCCATGTCCAACGGTGTTCAGAGTAACAAATCGACAGCACGCTCCCATCTTCGTAAGTAAGAAAAGGTTTTGCCCCTTCTGGTGTCCCACGCTGTTCGGATTCTGGGCTTTCCGACTCTCCCAGCTTGTAGAGCGTGAATTGCGTTCCTTTGATTTCGTATTCGTCTAGGCTTTTATTGATTGCATCATAGACATACAACCAACCATCACGAAGCTGACGCAGGGTGTAGCCAACGGTATTGAGTTTGGCTGGGCCTTGGCCTTTCCATTCTTCAGGCAAACCAAAAGATTGTGTTTCTTCCGTTTCTAGCTGATCGATGGCGTAGCGAACAGGGATGAAGTGTGCCGGTAAAGCCTCTGTTGGTTCTTTCTCGTTTTTTAAATTGAGAGGTTCTGGTTCTGACGGCGGTGGCGGATCGATTTTTTTTGTTTCTCCCTCCCAAAACATACTGCGCTCTGGGGGTGAGCCAGCAAGATCATCGGATTCCGTGGTTGGAACGATATTCAGCGATTTCAGCGTACCATCGCTTTCAAATGCCTGAACGGCCTCCTCATAGGTATAGCTGTTGTCATACCAGAACATAGAAGTTTTTGGTGGAAGTGGATTACTCATCGTTAGCCCATGTTTAAGAGTTTTACTCTATTACGCAAATATCGCACCAAAATAAAGTAATTAAAAATCAATGAGTTAGTTTTGTATTGTTTTGATTCAATCAAATAATTGTTTGTTTTTCCAATAAGTTGGTTGGTGTTTACCATTTTTTGTATTGATTGAATCAAAGTTTGAGTTGTGAGTGATACCTCAATGAACCGACAAAACAAAAGGGCTCCAGAGTTAMCTCTGGAGCCCTTTCTAGTATTTAAGTGCTAAAGAATTAACGACGCTTTGGTTTACGTTGACCAGCTGGTTTGCCTTGTCCTTGTGGGCGACCTTGACCTTGCGGCTTGCTACCTGCCGGGCGGTTTGCACCGTTGCCGCTAGGACGTTGGCCGTTGCTTGCAGGGCGTTGACCACCTTTTGCTTTGTCAGAGCCGTTACGGTTGCCAGATGGTTTACCATCTTTTGAACCGCCTTCAGAGCGTTTGTTCAAATGACCACCAAAGCCCGGTTGGTTTTTGGTATGTTTCGTAGCAAAGCGGTTTGCCCCGTGACGACCAGATTTACGACGTTGTGCAGGTGTTTGTGCTTCAATGTCTTCCGCAGGAACGAGACAGCCTTGTTTGTCACCAATCAGATGTTTTTTACCCATGCTGATTAGGGCTTCACGGATCATTGGCCAGTTTGCTGGATCGTGGTAACGCAACAGCGCTTTATGTAGGCGACGTTGACGCTCACCTTTTGCTACAGGTACATCTTCACGTTTTTTATACTTCACTCGTTTCAGAGGGTTTGTCTCTGAGTAGTACATCGACGTTGCGTTACACATTGGCGAAGGGTAGAAGTTTTGTACTTGGTCACACTCGAAGTTGTTTTTCTTCAGCCACAGAGCAAGGTTCAGCATGTCTTCGTCTTCTGTGCCTGGGTGCGCAGAGATAAAGTAAGGGATTAAGTACTGCTTCTTACCCGCTTCTGCGCTGTACTTCTCGAACATCTCTTTAAAGCGATCATACGTGCCCATGCCAGGTTTCATCATCAGATCAAGAGGGCCTTTCTCTGTATGTTCCGGTGCAATCTTCAAGTAACCACCTACGTGATGAGTTACGAGCTCTTTCACGTATTCTGGTGATTCAATCGCAAGGTCGTAACGTACGCCAGATGCGACCATCACTTTCTTCACGCCTTCAACTTTACGCGCTTCGCGGTATAAATCGATCGTGTGTTTGTGGTCTGTATTTAACTTGTTACAGATGCCCGGGAATACACAGGATGGACGACGACAGTTCGCTTCCGCTTTTGGATCTTTACAGCCCAGACGGTACATGTTTGCAGTCGGCCCACCAAGATCGGAAATTGTGCCGGTAAAGCCCGGAACTTTGTCGCGAATTTCTTCAATCTCGTTAATGATTGACTCTTTCGAGCGGTTTTGAATGATTCGGCCTTCGTGCTCGGTAATCGAACAGAAAGAACAGCCACCAAAACAACCACGCATGATGTTCACAGACGTTTTGATCATGTCATACGCTGGAATTTTCGCTTTGCCGTACATAGGATGAGGAACACGCGCGTAAGGCAAGCCAAACACAAAGTCCATCTCTTCGGTTGTCAATGGGATTGGGGCTTGGTTTACCCAAAGTTCACGATCACCATGGCTTTGAAGTAACGCTCGGCCAGAGTACGGGTTTGTTTCTAAATGCAATACACGACTTGCATGAGCATAAAGAATGCGATCGTTTCTTAGTTTTTCAAACGAAGGTAAGCGAACCGCAGTTGTTGCAGCATCGTGGCGTGATGGGCGAATCGTGATTGGTTGTGCAACTGGCTCATCTTTTTTAGTTTCACACTGAGTTTCTACTTCGTATGGGTTCTTTGGTACGAACGCTTCTTTACGAGGTTTTTCAATGCGAGAAGAATCGATAACCGTGTAGCCTTCTGGCGCGGCTGGCAAGTTCACGGCAGTACCACGAATATTGGTCATGGTGCTGATGTCTTCACCATTTGCGATGCGATGCGCCACTTCTACAAGTGCGCGTTCTGCGTTACCGAAAAGTAGGATGTCTGCTTTTGCATCAAACAGTACCGAACGGCGAACTTTGTCTGACCAGTAATCGTAGTGCGCAACACGGCGTAGGCTGGCTTCGATACCACCTAAAACAATAGGCACTTCTTTATAGGCTTCACGACAACGCTGAGAGTAAACCAAAGTCGCGCGGTCTGGGCGTTTGCCACCTTCGTTGTTTGGTGTGTACGCGTCATCGTGACGAAGTTTTTTATCCGCGGTGTAACGGTTGATCATGGAGTCCATGTTACCCGCAGTGATCCCGAAGAACAGATTTGGCTTACCAAGCTGCATGAACGCATCTTTGTTTTGCCATTCTGGTTGAGCAATGATACCGACACGGAAACCCTGCGCTTCTAGCAGACGGCCAATGATAGCCATACCAAAGCTTGGGTGATCTACGTAAGCGTCACCGGTTACGATGATAATGTCACAGCTATCCCATCCTAGGGCGTCCATTTCTTTGCGACTGGTCGGCAAGAAAGGTGCCGTACCAAAACACTCTGCCCAGTATTTTTTGTACTCATGAATAGGAGTGATGTTATTGGTCATATTTTGCTCTCTGTTCCAGGGAGCGCGAATTATAGCGATTTGAGGATCAGGTATCTATACCAAACTCATCTATTCAAGCTTAGTTCATCGAGTTTTATTTGGTTTGCAAAAATATCAAGGCTATATCGGCGATTTTATGTCTAATATCACCTTGAAAGCCTCATGGTTATAGGTCGAGTCGTGAAAAAATGTCGCAATGTTAATACAACCAATAAGCAATGGTGTGCTTATTAAAAACAACGCCTATAATCAAATTAATGCATAGGAAAATGCAAAAAGCCGAACAAGCTCTGAAAAGGTTCTAAGTCGATTGGCTTACGTTGCCAGAATCTATTTTACAAGAGGATCAGCAGGTCCCAAATGGAATAAGGCACGTTGACTACGAACCTTGAGCATGAGGCTAATTAAAAAGGGGGCTAGGGAATGAGTGACTCAACAACAATAGCGCATGAAAAAGTGCAACCGACATCCAATCCGACTCCAGTGATTGAATGGTCTTACAAGATTGATACTCGCGAGTTCGAATGCGACCAGCTAGGAATGGCAAATGCTTTTGGGTTAAATACGCCAGTCACCTGCTTAGATGATTTATTTGAGCACATGCTGATGGGGCAACAGGAAACACTAAGACAACGAATTTTAGAAGTGGAGCTCCTAGGTGGGCAAGGTCGTTTTTCTTGTTGCATGATGCTTAATGAAGCTCGCTTAATACATGTCACAATTAGCTTTGAAAAGCTCAATGAGCGTATTGTTCAAGGCTCTATCATCCCGCAATTGACGATCACTGGCTGCGAAGAGTTAGCGAAAATTCTCGAAACGATTTTTGATTTACCGAATGTAGGGGTTTTAGTCGCGGACGAAGACACCCGAATCTTGGGTTGTAACCGCGCCTTTGAATTGCAAATGGGTTATCAAAACCGTGATTTGGTTGGACTTAAAACCTATATCTTTAGCACATCTCACCATAGTCAGGCGTTTTACGACCAACTCTGGCAACATATTGATGATGAAGGATACTGGAGCGGTAATTTATTGAGTAGAACTGCAAATGGTAGTAATCAGGCACATCATCTTTGTATCTATCGGCTAACGTTTCATTCTGGACGGATTCTTTATCTCGGCTTCTCTACTGACATTTCGGCTTCCTTGTTGTGGATGAAAAATCGCTGTGAACAACCACATGATTGGTCAGCGTTTTTGCCTTCTAGAGAAGAGTTCGAACTGCAATTAGCTAATTTGGCGAACGAAAGTGGGAGTAAAGAACTCAATATCGTCATGACTCTCAGACCAAATTTTTCTGAAAAATGCTTACTTGAACAGCAATTAGGCTTCGCCGATTTTATTATGCGAAGCCGCTACACCAGTATAGCGGGTCAACTTTCTAGGGATGTGTTTGTTGTCTGTTTACAAACTCCTCACTGTCAATGGCTAAGTCCTTTACGTTTGATTCAAATTGCGATGAAAGGGTTCTTCACTGAGCTTAGGAATGAAATGGGAACAAAAATGCATACCACTATCGTCGAGGGACAAACGGGTGTGTCAATCCTCGGCTATGATACTAACAGGCCAAAGCAAGCGTTAGCGCATGCAGCCCAGGCGATGTTGTCCTCACTTTCTGGAGAAGGTGGCTATTTTAATTTTTATAATAGTGAGCTTCATTCTGAGTTAGTAAAACGCCAGCATTTAGAGGCGTTTTTGGAAGCGCAAATAGACAGTGGGCTGGTGGATGTTCATTTTCAACCAATAATTGACAGCCGAACTGGTAAAGTCGTTAAGTTCGAGGCCTTAGCGCGCTTTTATCATGAAAGTGATGCCTATAGCACTCAAGAGATGATTACTGTTATTGAAGATTTAGAGTTGATTGCGGCTCTGGATGATGAGGTTTGTCAAGCCGCGCTCAAACACTTTCCGCGCTTGCAAGACATATATGGCGAGGAAATAGGGTTAACCATCAATCGCTCACTGAATACTAAATTGGATTCGCTCCAGGTTCTTCAGCGTTCGCATGACCTAATTAAAGCCAGTGGTGTCGATCCTAAACGAGTCACGATTGAGCTGACGGAAACAGCGTATTTTGAGCAAGACGAAGAGCATACGCAAGCGCTAGAGCAAGTGCGCAAAGAGGGCATTAAAATTGCGATTGATGACTTCGGTACAGGGTATTCTTCTTTTTCTTACCTAGAGAAAGGGCAGTTTGATTTACTGAAAATCGACCGAAAATTCGTTAAGAACATTCAGCATGGCAATACCAGTTATAATATTGTCAAAATGGTCACTGATCTTGCTCAGCAAATGAATGTAAAAGTGGTTGCCGAGGGCGTGGAGTCAGAACAGGAGCTTCAAACATTGGCTGAAATAGGTGTTGATTACATGCAAGGCTTTTTGTTCTCTCGTGCTCGGCCTGTCGATTTGATGGAGAAAGCGGAAAGTTACGAACATTTGTTTTCGGGTGTTGCTGTCAAACCAAAACAAGATGATGTATTGCAATCACTGAGCCATGAAGAGGTCAGGCACCTTGATCCCGGGGAGCCATTATCGTTGGCGGTGGAATATATGAATTTAAGTCCAAGTTCGCCGTTGGTTGTCATTAACGAAAAGCGCTGTGTTGGCTTAGTTACCAAAGAGCAAGTTAACTTACACCTAACGCCTTCCATGGGGACAGAATTAGAGACTGAGCGAGAAAATTGGATTTGGAAACGCCCGGTGAACCAGATAATGAGCACGGAGTTTGTGCTCGTCAATGCGCACTTATCTGTCGCTGCTATTCGAGAGCTAATCAAAACAGGCATTCGCTTCCCGTGGGTTTTATGTGATGAAAAAGAAGAATACAGAGGCGTGTTAACTCAAGAAGATGCGTTGAAGTATCTCGCTTCTTGTTGAATAAAAAGTCTCGCTGTTCTAGTACATTTGGGGATAGACTTTCGGTGGTTTGACGATAGGTGATTTGCTATTATCGCACCCCAAAATGACTTTTGAGCGTGCATTTAACATGATTCAACAATTGCTGGTTACTTTTCCTCCGATGCTATTTGGCGCGCAAGCGCTACTGACTTTACTTCTCATCAAGGGCGATATTTGTCCGGGTCAGAGAGGCCGTCTTCATAAAATGTTGCCAGCAGTGGCGTTATTGTGGCTTGCGGTTGCTTCTCTTCGTATTGAAGCATTTATGATCGTGTTCGCTATTTTCTATTTCTACTCTCAGGTTCAAACCAAGAAAACGCGTGAAAAAGGCCCTCTTTGGGCGATGCATTTAGCGAATGGTTTGGCTTTTGCGTATGTAAGTATTCAAGCATTTGAACAGCCAAACTGGCCTGCGTCTATTGCGATGGCAATAATGATATTTTTCCTTGGGGCGTCATTTTCTCAATTGCTTCTGACTATCGCTCGTAGCAGATTGCAGGCATTTCACCGCATTTTGCCAGTTACGGGCATTGTGTCTGGAATGCTGCTGGTAATCGCAACGCTATTTGCTTCTTACCAGTTAAATGAAGCGACATTGAGCGCCGCAACACAACCAATTTTATTATCTTTAGCCATGCTAGTTTCTTCAATCATTGTTTGGTGCTGGCATATCTTCACACATAAAAAACCAGAAAAGGTTCAACTGAGCGTCGCCCTGTTGCTCGCGCTCGCGTCAATGACGAGCCTACAAGGTTTATTCTCTCTGGCGGCTTAATCTCGAGTCGAGAAACAGATCAATACTGCTTGTACTCAAGTCCTTTCTAGGTTGCTTGAATATAAGGCACTCACGTTTTGGATCGCGCTCACTTTAAATTCACGTGATTACGTCTACGCTTGTTTATATACCTTGTCGAAGAGGAGAGTCGCGATGGATTTAAGCAATGTAGGTAATTTGGACAGCATTATTTTGCTAGGTATCGTCAATGAGAAGCTACGTTTAGAGTGCGACAGTTTTGACGAGTTAGTATCGGTGTATGAAATGGATGTAGAGTCCGTTGTAGGCAAGCTTGATATGCTTGGTTATCAGTACGATCCATTAACCAACCAATTTAAAGCATATCAACGCTAAACCTTCCTTAATCCATATCCCTAAGCCATCTTGATTCCGTCAAGGTGGCTTTTACATTGTAGCCTTGCGGTTGCGAAAAAGGCTTGTAAGTAACGTTTATCTTTCTCTGAGTGACGCGTTGCAGCAAATAAGCGACGCCATAAGCCTTGGCCAAAAGGTTTACTGGTAATAAGGCCTTGGCGAGAAAATTCAGAAATCGCCCAATTTGGCAGTGCTGCAACCCCTAATCCAGCGGAGACCATTTGCACTAACATCAGAGTATTGTCGGCTTGCTTCCATTTGGCGGGTTCTACCCCCGCTGGCTGCAAGAAGTGTTTTACGACGTCTAGCCTTTGTTTTTGAACCGGATAAGAGAGCATGGTTTGATCTGCGAGATCTTGCGGATCAATAACTTCTTTTTCCGCCAGTGGGTGGTTGGTCGCGGTAATTAAGCGCATTTCAAAGTCGAACAAAGGTTCATAATGTACTTCAGAACGAGGTTGAATATCCGACGTGATAACGAGATCTAACTCGCCAGCCAACAATGCGGGTAGGGGCTCAAACCCAAAGCCGGACGAAAAATCCAACGTGACGCTTGGCCACGCCAATTGATACTCCCTAAGAGCAGGCATGAGCCATTGGAAACATGAGTGACATTCAATCGCCATATGCAACCGACCATTGACGTCTTCTTTCAAGCTTGCCAAATCATTTTCTGCTCTTGCGAGTTTGGGAAGAATATCTTCTGCAAGACGCAATAGGATTTCTCCCTCTGAAGTGAACTTCACCGGACGAGTTTTTCTAAGGAATAATTGTCCCCCAATCCGCGACTCTAAATCTTTGATCTGGTGAGACAAGGCCGATTGAGTGAGATGCAACGCGGTCGCGGTCGCGGTTAGAGAGCCGGTGTCTCGAAGCGAAGTGAGTGTCCGCAAATGTTTTAGCTCTATCATGAATTCCTTTCATCCTTTGTTGCTCGCTATGAACAGAATAGCAATCGTATAAATAACTTAACGACAAAAAATGGATATGTAAACGTCTAGACGTCTGTTTGTTGTGTTTATTTGCGAATCATGCCGCCTCATGATGAATTTTTATAATAAATAAGTTGAATAAATGGACGTTGTTCAAACCGCAGATGAGAGCGATAGTTTAGCCATCCAGACATCTTTTATGACGAAAGATACTCTGACCCAAACAAATTAAACAAGATTGAAAGAGGAATAGGGACATGGCTACAACAACGCACGTACTAGGTTATCCACGCATCGGTGAAAAACGAGAATTAAAATTCGCTCAGGAAAAATACTGGCGCGGAGAAATTGATCAAGCAGAGCTTAAAAAGGTTGGGGAAGATCTGCGCGCTAAAAACTGGCAAACACAAGCAGATGCTGGCTTGAGTTTTACCACCGCTGGCGATTTCGCTTGGTACGATCATGTACTGACGACCACGTTGTTACTGGGTCACGTGCCAAAACGTCACGCAGAAGGTTTCCCT
The DNA here is from genome assembly GCF_032970445.1 of Vibrio sp. T13N. NCBI lineage: Bacteria > Pseudomonadati > Pseudomonadota > Gammaproteobacteria > Vibrionales > Vibrionaceae > Vibrio > Vibrio sp. T13N. The sequence continues at coordinate 116,569 of NZ_JAWJYE010000004.1, read as the reverse complement.
GATTTGGATACGCTATTCAAAGTGGGTCGCGGTCAATCTCAAGCTGGTTGCGGCTGTGCGGGCGCTGCAGCATCGGATATGACTAAATGGTTCAACACAAACTACCACTACATCGTACCTGAATTCAGCAAGGACGATACATTTGAAGTGAGTTGGCCTCAACTGTTTGAAGAAGTCAACGAAGCAACCCAAGCTGGGCATAAAGTGAAGCCAGTTTTGCTTGGCCCAGTCAGTTATCTTTACTTAGGTAAAGAGGTAGAAGAAGGGTTCGATCGCCTGACGCTACTGCCACGATTGCTTACGGCTTACCAAGCTATTTTGGCAAAGCTCGCGAGTCAAGGTGTTGAGTGGGTTCAGATTGATGAGCCAATTTTGTCACTAGAGCTTGAAAGTCAGTGGGCTGATGCGTTCAAGCTAGCGTACCAAGTGATTCGAAGCGATGTAAAAGTGCTGCTAACGACGTACTTTGACTCTATAAGCGATACGCTAGACAAAATTGTAAAGCTACCAGTGGATGGTTTACATATCGATTTATCTGCCGCGCCTCAGCAGCTTGACGACGTGGTTGCCAAACTACCGGAGGGTTGGGTGCTGTCTGCTGGCGTGGTCAACGGTCGTAACGTGTGGCGCTCGGATTTGAGTGCGCAACTTGAACGCCTACAGCCAGTAAAAGAAAAACTGGGCGACAACCTTTGGGTGGCGAGCTCATGCTCTTTGCTACATAGCCCGGTTGATCTGGAACTGGAAACAGAACTCAGTGAGGAAGTGAAAAGCTGGTTTGCGTTCGCAAAACAAAAAGTAACAGAAGTCGCCTTGCTTGGCCGCGCACTCGATGGTGATCAAGATGCGATTCTCGCTTGTGATACCTACAGCCAGCCAATCAAAGCACGTAAAACGGCAACGCATGTGAATAAGCCACAAGTTCAAGCACGTTTAAACAGTATTACTGCGTCACTTGCCGAGCGCAGCGCACCTTACGCGGAGCGTGCTGCGCATCAATCTGAAGTATTGGGCTTGCCTCTGTTGCCAACCACGACAATCGGTTCTTTCCCTCAAACGGGTGAAATTCGTGTTCAGCGCAGTGCTTATCGCACTGGCCAGTTATCTGAGTCCGACTATATCCAAGCACTAAAAGGACATATTGCGGATGCCGTAAAACGTCAAGAAGCCCTTGACCTAGATGTGCTTGTGCATGGTGAAGCAGAACGTAACGACATGGTGGAATACTTCGCGGAGAACTTGGCGGGCTTCCAAACGACGAAATTTGGTTGGGTACAGAGTTATGGCTCTCGCTGTGTGAAACCAGCCATTGTGGTTGCCGACATTGAGCGTGAAAAGCCGATTACGGTGGAATGGTCGACGTACGCACAATCGCTAACCAGCAAGCAGATGAAAGGTATGCTGACGGGCCCGGTAACGATTTTATGTTGGACATTCCCGCGTGAAGACATTACTCGTCAAGAAATCGCCCAGCAACTGGCACTGGCACTGCGTGATGAGGTTTCTGATCTGCAAGATGCAGGCATCAATATCATTCAAATCGATGAGCCTGCGATTCGTGAAGGTCTGCCGTTGAAAAAGCGCGATCACAAAGCGTATTTAGAATGGGCGGTGGATGCATTTAAGATCTCGGCAGCGGGTGCAAAACCAGAGACTCAGATTCACACTCACATGTGTTACAGCGAGTTCAATGAAATCATCGATTCAGTCGCGGCGCTCGATGCGGATGTGATTACCATTGAAACGTCACGCTCAAATATGGAACTGCTTAAAGCGTTTGAAGAGTTCAATTACCCGAATGAAATCGGTCCAGGTGTTTATGACATTCACTCACCAAACATTCCGACGGAAGAGTGGATTGAAGGCTTAATCAAGAAAGCGGCAGAAAAGATTCCGGTACAACGTTTGTGGGTGAACCCAGACTGTGGTCTGAAAACACGTAACTGGGCAGAGACGGAAGCGGCATTGGCGAACCTCGTGTCAGCGGCGAAGAAACTTCGTGCTGAGCTTGCGTAAGGCACCTTTTTAGCAAATAAAAACGGAGACCGTGGTCTCCGTTTTTCTATTCTTAGCCGTTCATTTTCGTCGTTATACTATCCCGCAATAGCGGATGAATTGCTCGTATCGAAAACAACGCACTCACTGTGACTATTTCATTTGAGTACAAGTTTGCGCGGAAACCAACTCATCTGCCATCAACTGACCGCGAGAGTTACGCACTTTAATACGGTACATTAAGCCCATATCAATTTGCTTACGAATTTCCGGGTTACTGCAATAGGTGTAGATACTGGTATTCAGTACTTGATTTAACGGCTTTGCACCGAGTGCGTCATCGTTATAAATCATCATCATTTCAACAACATTTTTGTTGGATGAGACACGCATTATCTGCAGTGGACCGTATTCCAAAGGGAGACCTGCGGACAAGACTCCCGCTCGGTTTGATGCCAATAGCTCAAGCTGGCGTTGATTATCATCGGTAGATGAACAGCCCGCTAACGCACCAAATGCCAAGAAAAGACACAGTAATTTTTTCATAAATTAAAACACTTTTTTGAACGGTTTCACGATTACATTATCGTAAACACCAGCCGCTACGTAAGGATCGGCTTCTGCCCACGCTTTAGCGTCTTCTAGAGAGGCGAACTCAGCGATGACAGTCGAGCCCGTAAATCCAGCTTCTCCTGGGTTGTCAGAGTCTATCGCAGGCATAGGGCCAGCAGTAAGAAGGCGACCTTCGTCTTGAAGCTTTTGTAAGCGCTCCAAGTGTTGCGGGCGAACGCTCATGCGTTTTTCCAGCGAGTTCTCGACGTCCTGAGAAAAGATGACATACCACATAGCATAGTTCCTTAATTGGTAGGGTAAAGTGTTAATTTAACGCCTTTTTTGTGTCTATCACAAGTGAACAACAGAAAATGTGAGATCCTTTCTAACAGTTAGCGCTGTAGGTTGACTAATTCTGAACCGGGCGTGGTTTGCCTTCACTGTCAATGGCTACGTAGTTGAAAGTCGCATCACAAACCATGAAGCGCTCGCCGACACCGTGTGCTTTTACCGGCTTGACCCATACTTCCAGATCGACACTCATTGAGGTGCGACCAATCTTAGTGCATTCGCCATAGCAGCAAACGACATCGCCAACACCTACAGGCTTCTTGAAGGTAATGCTGGACACTGAAACGGTAACAACGCGACCAGAAGAGATCTCTTTGGCCAGAATCGCACCTGCTAGGTCGAGCTGAGACATAATCCAACCACCAAAAATATCGCCATTGGCATTAGTATCGGCAGGCATTGCAAGGGTACGAAGCAGCAGTTGACCTCTCGGAGAGCTAATTTCTTGACTCATTGTGACATCCTAAATCTTAAAGGCGCTCAAACTAAGCGCCAACATAGTAAATACCTAGAACCAAAGGTCCTTAAAAAAAACGCAGACACCGGACCAGAGAAAGTTGGTTTACAGCAGCAAGAATGGTCTGAATCCGGTATGTCGTTTGATCGGTTTAGTGATACATGGAGCAAAACAGCGACCCGAAGGTCGCTGCAAAGTGCGCGGATTATAGCAAAACTGAGTTTTTAATCATCAGTCGACACATCGGATGAGTTATTTTTTTGTTCTTTTGGCATGTGTTTGTAAATGTAGAAGCCAGTCGCAATCATGTAGGCAAATGTCGCAATCAACATTCCGAATACTTTGAAGTTGACCCAAACATCCAGTGGTAGCTCGTAAGCGATATAAATGTTCAGACCAGCAAAGAATGAGAAGAAGCCGACCCAAGCCCAGTTGATCTTCGCCCAAATAGCATCAGGTAGTGAAATTTCTTTGCCCAACATGCCTTTAATGGCCGATTTCCCCATTGCGTGACTCGCTGCTAAACCGATAGCTAGAATCACATAAATGATGGTGACTTTCCATTTTATGAAATTGTCGTCGTGGAAGAAAAGGGTCATGCTGCCAAATATCGTCACGATAACGAACGTAATTAGCTGCATTTTCTCGACTTTTTTATACAGAGCATAGGTGACGACAAGCTGAATTGCCGTTGCAACGATCAGCGCTCCTGTTGCTGCGTAGATGTCGTACATCTTGTACAAAGCGAAGAAGACGATGAGTGGGATAAAATCTAGGATTTGCTTCATGGTGGCAAAATCTACCTAATTAGTGAATTGAAGACAGTCTAACGGAATCTGACAAGATGTGAATACCGTCAAGGTTAGAGGTAAGAGAAGTAATCCCCTGACTGAATGATACAACAAGCAACATTTCGCAAAGATGAAGTAGCAAATCGAAGGCATAAAAATTGCCGCGATAAAGCGGCAATTGAGTTGATAGAATTTAAGATTCAAGCAACACGTTGATATTGAGAAATAAGCGTTTTGACATCTTCTAAATAGCCTTCACGTAACAGGTTATCAACGGTTGCTTCAAGCTCTTCGAGAGACATCGTAAAGCAAGTGGATTTGCCGGTCATTAGGCTCAAATACTGATGGTATTCTTCTTCTGTATAGTGGCCTAAGCGATCGAGTAGTAGTGCTTTGATTCCATGATGAATCAAGCCGTAGTATGTGTGTCGATGAAGTAACATGGCGATCTCCTTATCAAGCTCATCCGCTAACCATTTGCAGCTTGCTTGACCCTCTGGATAATTCGATTTACTTCAGTAATGCACATCTAGTGCCAGTTTTATCTTCGCAAATTAGAAAGTGTTGGAAGTAGCAAAACTCTCATGTTGCAACCAGCGCTTGATGACGGTTTGGAGCGCATTTAACGTGGTTGGCTTTTCAAGTCTGTCATCCATGAGTTTCGCAATGAGCTCCAGCTCTTTAGCTCCAGACTCTCCAGATAGTGCGATGATAGGAACGGAAGACGCAATTTGCTTAATTCGTTGGCTTGCGTCAAATCCATTCATCACTGGCATCTGTACATCCATAAGCACCAAATCAATCTTGTGCGACTGAAATAGCTCCACCGCAGAAGCGCCATTATTTGCTTGTAAGCTGTTGACTCCCAGCCTTTTTAAGTACATTTGAACCAAAGTACGCTGCACCTCTTTGTCATCAACAATGAGCACTGTTGGTGCATCGTTACTTACTTGTACGTGTTGGTCTGTGCGAGGTTCAGAATGTGGTGCATTTACTTTCCAGCCATTGAAGTCTGGTGTTCTCAACGTCTCTGGTTTGGGTGCGTTTGGGACGACCGGGAAATACAAGTAGAACTCAGTAAATTCGCCCAATTCAGACTGGCACTCAATTCGTCCGCCAAAAGAGCGCATAACGCGTTGACAGTAGCCCAAGCCAAGGCCGCTGCCGCCACTTTTTTGATACGAGAAGAAGTCGTCAAATATCTTGTGTAAGATACTGCTATCTATGCCAGGGCCACTATCTCGGAAGACCAGAATGTTTTCGTATGCCCCCGTTTGGCTACGAATCTCAATTTGACTATCGGGATAAGAATCAAAATAGTAGATAGCATTGCGAATCAAATTGAAAATGACAAAGTTAAATAGAGTTTCGTTTAATTTCGCGACAAAATCGTGCTCTTGGGGCAGATTGATCCTTTCAATTATTTGATCGTTTTCAAAGCCATAACGACTGACCGCTTGATCGACAGCTTTATGTATAGACGTAATAGTTAAGGGTTCGTGCTCAGGTGAGCTGTCGCTGACTTCTCGCAAAATAATGTCGATAAGTTGGCGACCACGCTGAATCGCTGCTTCTCCTTTATCAATCTCACTCTTTAACGTCTCAAGTGAAGCGTTTGATTCGATATGCTGTTTTAAAGCTTCAAATCGTAATTGCACTTGAGCGAGAGGGTTACGCATTTCATGCGCAATAGAGTTAGCGAGCGCACGGCTTTGGCGTACTTTTCTATCGGCCTCTATGGTGCTCTGGATGCGAACTAATAAGGTTTGCAATGCTGAAATTTCTTCATTAGAAAACAGCTTATTATCCATTTTGTGTGAAGAAATCAGTAAGTGCGTAACGGACTTTCCACGACCAAAAAGAGGCATTACGAGCGCCGTATTGCTGGATCGCATACGTTCGTAGAGCTTGCGCATTGAGCCTTTAGACGAGGAGGCATAATCAATTTCTTCAGACAGTTCATCAAGCACGAGAACAGACTTGCTTGACGGCAGATAATCTTCATAAAACGTTTCGGTGTAACTGCTGGTGACGAGCTGCAATTTATTATTTGGTATATTCAGTAACGCTGCTAACTGGCGCATTGCATCATCTATTGAGCGTTTAAATTCCTCTTCTAATCCAAGAATTTGTTGAACGGGTGTATGTCGTTTCCCATAAATAAAATAGGACGCGAAACGACTGACGCGTTTGTAAAGCAAGTGCCAAGTGATACCGATGAGTGCGCATAAAGGCACCGCTACAAGCCATTGGTTATCTTCCGAGATAGGAATAAATATTGCGCCCAGCGGGAGGACGAAAATGGCACAGACAAACAGCGCGCTAACGGTTAAGTATGTGAGGTATTTAGCGCTATAAAAGCGAGAGGTAAGCAGGGCATAGCCTACAAACAACATTTCACTAATTGAAAGTGCTGGTGGTAACCAGGTTAAGGAAAAGTCACCAAGGAAGTAAGTCATTCCAAGGTGTATCACTGCAGTTGATAACATGAAGACCAAAATGCCGGCTATCATATAGTTACTTTTTGCCAGCGTGAGTTTGCTGCTGTTCGCTCGCATGGTAATCAAGTTCAGCAGGGTTAATACCACAAATGTCAGCAAACTAATAAAGAAATATGAGGTATGGGGACCAAACTCGATCACGAACTGGCTTGGACCGCTAATGGTGACATTTTCGACAGTAAGGTTTGGCACTAAGTTGATGTAAAGCGAGTACGTTGCTAGTGCCACAAAGATGATTTTTTGCCAGGCTTTGACCGCAGTTTTTTTGATATCAGCCGCTAGCTGGCAAGAAAAATAGAACGCGAATGCAAAGGCAAAGAATGACGCCAAGTTCGCCAACTTAGCCATAAAAATACCGCCAGCGGAGCCCAACTCCGGCAATAAATCGGTATGGAAGTATGCATTGCTGCTGATCCAAACGATGATGCAACTAGAATAAGCAATATACGGCGCATGATGCGAGCCTAAAATCGTTTCACTCTTCTGTTTTAGGCGATAGCAGTAATATAACAACCAAGCGAACACCACCAGTACAGTAGCGTATAGCGTCATTGCTTTTGGATAAAAAAGGCCGTGAAGATGAATATCAAGCATGTTCATTCACCTTTTCATCAATTCTTTTTGTCCGTACGCGGTGTTTGTAGTCGCGAAACTGTATGTCTTGAAATGCTTCAACCATCATACCTAAATTCCAGAAACCGCGGTATGTCTTGGTACCGTCACCGTTAATGTCGCGGTATCCTGAGTGAAAGTAGGCCTCTAAATCAATAGATTGATAGAAATTTAACATAAATATTTGTTCAATAATGGTAAAGCTGAGCTTATAGCCTGCTTTATATAGCTCACTCATCAATGCTTTTTGTGCCAAATACAAAAAGTACAGTTTTTGTTGGATGTTGCCACCCACTGTTAGACGCAGCACTTCGCAAACCGCTTCAGTGTTTTTCAAGTGAGATTGGAACTGCGCATCAAATTCAGTAAGAGTCCGTTGGCGAGTTAGAGCGTTACCTCCCCAAAGGCCTAATTGATTAAGAGTAATGTAGCCATAATCAGGAAGGCAAAACTGCCATTGCTCACTACTAAATGGTAATGAATAGCTGAGCCAGGTATTTCTTTGGTGCCAGTTTTGCACCAAAGCGGAGGAGACCATGATTGGTGTAGATGACTGCTTGAACAATAGCACAAAGTGTTGACCTTTCTGCGAGAGTGATAGTAGAGGCAATATCTCAAACCATTGTTCAGTTTGGACGAAGAGCTCAAGGTTGCTCAGTGTGATTGCTTCGAAAATCGGCATTAATGCAGCGTGATTCGGCAGTGTTACCTTTAGGTCACATTCGGCAATATCTTCGATCAATATGCTTGAATAGTCGCGGTCGTCAAACGAGAGCTGAGTTGGTCTTGTCGCTTCATTTAAAGGGTGCTTTTGCTTGATCGCAGCAATCTCACATTCACACCAGAAAACCATCCAATGCGGGTAACAATCTGCGGCAATTTGTTCAATTAAGAGCGCCTCTTCGGAGAAAGGCGTTGGATACTGCTGTACTAAATCTCGATAATCTATTAATTCAAACAGTACGGACAGACTCTTAGATGCGTATTTAGGAAAGAGGGATTTAAGAAGCTTTATTCTATACAAAGCAACTTGTTGAAAAAGAGAAGACCTTTCTTGCGGTGTAAGAGTAAGAAGAACCGTGTCAACCAGCGCCTGTTGTTTTGACTCGATCGGCAAATCTGTACTGGCGAGGGGCTCCAAAGACAGCTTAAGACTCATGATATAACCTAGTTCTGACGTTTTTTATATTTTGTAATGGTTTATATCATTTTGATAAATTTATGCTATTGGTTTCTATTTATATAGTTACGTAATGCAAGAAAAGACAAAAAAACCGCTCATAGTGAGCGGTTTTTAGTTCATTCGAGAAAGGACTAAGCTTCTTGCTTTTTAAGCTCAGCTTCTGCCGCTTCCTCTTCAATTAGCGCATCAACGATAACTGCACATGCTGCATCACCTGTGATGTTTAGTGCTGTACGAATCATATCGAAAATACGGTCAAGAGCGAATAGCAGTGGTAAACCTTCGATTGGAATACCAGCGGCAAGAAGCACGGCAACCACTAGGAAAGAAGGACCAGGAACACCCGCTTGACCAACCGCACCCAATGTAGACGTTACGATAATTGCAATGTAAGCGCCCATACCTAAATCGATATTGAACAGTTGAGCAAAGAAGATAGCAACCAAGCCATAGTAAATCGCATTACCTGACATGTTGATCGTTGCGCCTAGAGGCAGAACAAATGACGCGGTTGAATTTTTTACGCCCAGTTCTTTTTCACAGGTGTCCATTGTGACAGGCAGTGTTGCCATAGAAGAGGCCGTTGAAAGCGCAACAGCTTGTGGTTTTTTCATTGAAGACAGGAACTTCTTCGCTGATGTCTTGGTGAAAATATGCACCATTGCTGGGTAAACAACGAAACCGAAGATTAGGATTGCGGCAACGTAAACAACGAACAGTTTGAATACCACCATTAGTGCGCCAAAACCGAATGTACCGACTGCTTCTGCCATCAGGCCGAACACACCGATAGGGGCAATGATCATCACTTTGTTGATCATCCAAACCATTGCGTCAACGATGCAGTTAACACCATTAATGATTGGCTCACGACGCTCTTTTGCTTGCTTAGAAATTGCAATACCAAAGAACATACAGAAAACGAGGATCTGTAGGATGTTTGCTTCATTTAGTGATTGGAAAACGTTGGTTGGGATCATACCAGTGATGGTTGCCCAGAAAGTAGGTAGTTCACCTTTTGAAGCGTATTCTGCTGAGAACATGCCTTCAACGCCAGAGACGTCGATCCCCATGCCTGGTTGGAATACTTCACCCATAAATAGTGCAAGCGCAACGGCTAGGGCGGATGTTAAACCAAAATAACCTAGAGTGACGATGCCAACTTTACCTGCTGACTGGCTGTTCCCAAGACCAGCTGCACCAGAAATCAAGGCTACAGCGACCAAAGGAATAACCAACATTTTGATTAAGTTGATAAAGATAGCACCTAAAGGAGCGAACACTGTCGCATCATGACCCATCATGGCACCAACGGCTGTGCCCACGATCATGGCGATTACGACTTGTACGCCAATGTTGTTTAGCAAACTCTTTTCTTTTAACACTTCCATAACCTCTGTGCTAATAAAATGTAAAATCCTAAAATTACCCACTAACCATAAATGGTTTTATGGATAATTATCTCGCCTTGCTTTTTACACTTATCGTTTACAATTGGCAATATGCAGCAAGGTATTATTGATGGATTAATCGATATTTTATTGATGAACGATAAAGTTTTGTTCAATAGCAAACGTTTGCTATTGATTTTTGTTATGCCTATTAGCTGTGTAATTGTTTTTATTTATTTCTTTTTCTTGTTTACTTTTTGTTAACTGAGATGGATTTTGTGTTTGCGTGCGTAGTCTGCGTCTTGCGTGACTTGGATTGATATTTATAACAATTAATTTCTTTCAAGCTCACACTTTTACCAATTAGCTTTGTGAAATGTTAATTGTTTTACATTCTTAGTTTTGATTGCATTGTAAACATAATGTTAATCAGAAATGGGCGAGACAAATATTAAGTACCAACATTTTAGTGTCGAGGAGTGCTCTCTCTGTTAATGCTCCCGAGCCGATAAAACGAAAATCAACAAGTAAGAGGTGAAGCGATTATGATGAATCTTGCTGCTGCATTACAAAGAAATGCTGCGAGTAAACCAGATAAGACGGCGTTGATATGTGGTGATGTCGAGATAACTTATGCGCAGTTTGATGCGATTACCGGAAAGATCGCGGCATCTTTGATCAACAAAGGGGTCGTTCCGGGCGATCGTATTGCGCTCTCATGCCCAAACATTCCTTTTTTCGCGTTTGTTTATTATGCGATACAAAAAGCTGGCGCGGTTGCTGTCCCATTAAATGTGCTTTTGAAAGCGCGAGAAATTAAGTATCACTTAGAAGATTCAAAAGCGAAGTTTTACTTCTGTTTTGAAGGGACAGCTGAACTGCCAATGGCAAAAGAGGGGGTTAAAGCGTTTGAGCAGGCTGATATATGTGAAAATATGGTCGTGATGACTCAATCTCAAAGTGAAAACGAATGGAATGGTGTGCCAACTCTCAATGCTTTTATAGCGAATGCAGAACCATTGTCAGATTATGTACCGCGTAATGCAGATGATACTTGTGTTATTTTGTATACATCAGGGACGACGGGCTTACCAAAAGGAGCTGAACTGACGCAGCAGAACATCATAATGAATGCTCTGGTGGCACAAAACATTATGGGCAGCCAGGCCGATGATGTTCACTTAGTAACTTTGCCCTTATTTCATACCTTTGGTCAAACCGTCCACTTAAATGCTAGTGTTTTGGGCGGGGCAACCTTGGTGTTAGTGCCTAGGTTTGAGCCTAAACATGTTCTTGAGCTGATGGAAAAACACAAAGTGACGTTGTTTGCTGGGGTGCCAACGATGTATATCGGTTTGCTTCATGTCCAGCACCAATTTGATACATCCTCACTACGTGTTGCTATCAGCGGTGGAGCCCCGTTGCCAACCGAAATCTTTAGATCCTTTGAGGAACAATTTAATGTCCCAATTCTTGAAGGATACGGGTTATCAGAAACAAGTCCTATTGCATGTTTTAATCATTTAGATCAGGAACGTATACCAGGATCGGTAGGTCAACCGATTCAAGGCGTTGAAGTAAAAGTTGTCGACATTGAAGGCAATGCGCTACCGATCGGTGAAGAAGGTGAGATTGTTGTGCGTGGGCATAATGTTATGAAGGGATACCTTGACCGCCCGGAAGTCACTGAATCCGCGCTACAAAATGGCTGGTTCCATACTGGTGATGTTGGCCGTTTTAACAGTACAGGTAATCTATTTATCGTCGATAGAATAAAAGATCTGATCATTCGAGGTGGATTTAACGTTTACCCTAGAGAAATTGAAGAAGTGTTTATGACTCATCCTGCAATCTCAATGGTAGCGGTGATAGGGATTCCAAATGAAGAGTATGGCGAAGAGATAAAGGCTTACGTTGTGCTTAAACCGGGAGAGTACATTGACGCGGAAACATTACAAAAGTGGGGCAAAGAGCAGTTAGCCTCTTTTAAATATCCTCGTTATGTTGAAATTCGTGAGCATCTCCCGATGAGTGCAACAGGAAAGATTTTAAAGCGTGAATTGAAATCTGAATTGAATGTGGCTTAGTCAATTCAATGAACTTCGGGTCACAGCGCCACTTGTTTGGAGCGAGTGGTGTTGTGCACGTTACTCAAGAATAGAAGATGGCAATCTCTCGCTAGCGTGTACACATGAACTATCTGTTTACTCTATTGTTCGAGTTGTTTTATGTGCGCTTCTAAGCGTTTTGGATTAGTAATGGTCACTGAACCATATTTCAGTTCTAGCATCCCAATACTCTCTAAGTTTTTTAGTACTTTATGAACACTTTGACGAGTTAGCCCCATCATGTTGGCGATATGTTCTCTAGTCACTCTCACGACACACGGCTGAGTATTGATAGCTTGGTTGTGTTGGTATTCAGCAAGCAACAGCAACCTTCTTGCAATCCGCTCTTCGATTCCTCTAATCGCATCATCTTCGATAACAGAAATGGCAGACCATAAGCGGCGGCTAAGTAAGTCGAGAATCGTAGGATAACTTTGAGGATATTTGGCGAGTAATTGGCGAAACTTATCACCAGGTAGTTCCAGTAAGGTCACGCCCGAATGCGCGGTTGCGCCAAAAATACGGGGCATGCCGGGAGAAAAAACATTGTCTCCAAACCAGCCTCCTGCCTCGAAAATCATTAATGTGACTTCTTTGCCTTTTGAACTCATCGAATTAATTCGTACGGCACCCTGTGCAATGACAATAAGAGAAGATTGAGGTTCCCCTTTATTGCAAATCAGTGCTTTTTCGTCGAAACAGCGAACTTTAGCTATTTGTGCTGCTTCACTAAGTCCTTTCTCGGGCAGCCCTGATAATACAGGACATTTGGCTAATAATGCTTTGACTTCTTCCATGTGCAACCTTACTGCATCCTGCTCTAGTTATTATTTGTGCTGGTTAAGTGGCAAAGTTTATCACTCTTTGATTGCTCTGCTTTAGATTGGTTTAGAAAGTGCGGGCGTTGAATAAAAAATGATATGGTATAAACGCCATACAAGAAAACGCCCGCTAAACAGAATGTTAAGCGGGCGCTATAGCGTTACATCAAATGGAAATTATTTCTGAGTGGCAGCTTTCATCGCTGACACAAAATCACCAAGTTTATCGAGCATAATTTGTGGCTGCTCGACATTCGCTTCAATGATTTTCACCACAGCTGAGCCGGAGATGGCCCCTGCTGCGCCAGACTCTATTGCTTGTTTCACCTGTGCTGGTTCAGAAATACCGAAGCCAAGCAGCGCTGGTGGTGCATCGAACTGGTTTAATCTATCTAACATGTGACCAACTGGCATGTTTGCTTTGGTTTCTGCACCAGTGACGCCAGCACGAGAAAGCAAGTAAGTGTAGCCACCACCCAGTTCTGATACTTGCTTCAGTGTTTCGTCACTTGCCGTTGGCGGTGCGATGAAGATTGGGTGAATACCAAACTTCTCTGCTGCTGCAACAAACTCTGCACTTTCATTGGTTGGTACGTCTGCAATCAAAACAGAATCGATGCCTGCTTTTGCACAGCGCTCGTAGAAGTTTTCGACACCGCGTGAGTAAACTAGGTTCGCGTACATCAGAAGGCCAATAGGCAGATCTGGGTATTTAGCACGAATCTTACCAATTTGTTCAAAGCAGATATCTGGTGTAGCGCCTGAATCTAGCGCACGAATGTTAGCGCCTTGGATGGTTGGGCCATCTGCAAGCGGATCTGAAAATGGAATACCAAGTTCAAGGGCGTCTGCGCCAGACTCAATAAGGGTTTCCATGATCTTGTAAGATTGTTCTGCGTCTGGATCGCAAACCGTTACGAACGGTACAAATGCGCCTTGGTTTTTTTCGTTTAGGCGCGCAAACATCTTCTCATAACGGCTCATTAAATCACTCCTTTTTCTTCTAGGATGGCGTGTACGGTGAAGATGTCTTTGTCACCACGACCAGATAGGTTTACGACCAATAGTTGTTCTTTCTCAGGATTCTCACGAGCCATGCGCAATGCATGAGCTAGAGCGTGAGAAGACTCTAGAGCTGGGATGATCCCTTCGCTGCGAGCCAATTCTTGGAATGCCTCGAGCGCTTCGTCGTCAGTTACGTTGTCATATTCTGCACGGCCAATTGCGTTTAGGTGTGCGTGCTGTGGACCAACTGAAGGGAAATCAAGACCCGCAGATACAGAGTAAGACTCCTCAACTTGGCCGTTAGGATCTTGCATCAATGGCGCTTTCATACCAAAGAAGATGCCCGTTTTGCCATGTTTAAGTGGTGCACCGTGTTGGTCAGTATCGATACCTTTACCTGCTGGCTCAACACCAATGAGGCGAACGCTTTCTTCTTCGATGAAGTCAGCAAACATACCAATCGCGTTTGAACCGCCGCCCACACACGCGATAACTGCATCAGGAAGACGACCTTCACGTGCCAAAATCTGATTCTTAGTTTCTTCACCGATCATTCGTTGGAAATCACGCACGATGGTTGGGAATGGGTGAGGACCAGCCGCTGTACCTAGTAGGTAGTGCGCGTCTTCATAAGTTGCAGACCAGTCGCGTAGCGCTTCGTTACATGCGTCTTTAAGTGTTGCTGAACCTGAGTGAACCGGAATTACTTCTGCACCCATGAGTTTCATACGGAATACGTTCGGGCTTTGGCGCTCAACGTCTTTTGCACCCATGTAAACGCGACACTTAAGGCCAAGCAGCGCACACGCTAGTGCAGTTGCTACGCCGTGTTGACCTGCGCCGGTTTCTGCGATGATTTCGTTTTTACCCATGCGTTTCGCAAGCAGAGCTTGACCTAACACTTGGTTGGTCTTGTGCGCGCCACCGTGAAGCAGATCTTCACGTTTTAGGTACAGTTTGGTTTTCGTACCTTTGGTTAGGTTACGAGTTAGAGTCAAAGCCGTTGGACGGCCCGCATACTCTTGAAGAAGTGTCATGAATTCGCTGCGGAATTCTGGATCTTCTTGCGCGTCGATAAACGCTTGCTCTAGTTGCTCCAGTGCTGGAACTAGAATTTGCGGAACGTACTGACCGCCGTATTCGCCAAAGTAGGCATTCAGTTTTGCCATCGTTATATTCCTTCTCGTATTTTTCGCTACGAATAGCTTTAAATTTTTTAGCTGATATCCAGCTTTAGTAGTTGCGAATGGCGGTGAATGCCGCGAGCAACTTCTGTGAATCTTTTTTGCCTGGCGCACTTTCTACACCAGAGTTTAAATCTAATCCCAAGCAACCTAGTGTCGCTGCTTGTTGAGCATTTTCTGGCGACAGTCCGCCTGCTAGCATAATTTGACTTGGGTCACCGATCAGTGACCAGTCGAACACTTGACCAGTTCCGCCAGTTTGGGTGCCAACTTGCGCATCTAATAGATGGCGGTCGATGTGGTCTGCAAGTAGTTCTGGCTTCGCATCAGTCACGCCGTAAGCTTTCCAAATTTCTACTGTTGTTGGCAGTTCGGCTTTGAGTTGGTTTACGTAAGCTTGGTCTTCTTGACCATGTAGTTGCACCGCTTTCAAACCCAGAGAGGTCACGACAGAAGCAACAAAATCGATATCGTGATTTTGGAACACGCCTACATAGTTCAGTGGAGCACCGCTCATGGTTAAGCGCGCACCTTCAAGGTCAACCGCACGCTTAGACTTCTCGACAAAAATCAGGCCACCAAATACCGCACCAGCTTGATAGGCTTTCGCTGCGTCATCTGGGTGCGTTAAGCCACACACTTTGTTTTCGCCTAACGTCACTTTACGTACAGCAAGTTCTAGGTTGTCTTCCGCCATCAGTGAACTACCAATCAAGAAGCCGTCTGCGTATTCCGCTAAATCACGAACTTGTTGATGCGTATAAATGCCAGACTCTGAAATCACGGTCGCGTTTGGTGCTAATTCGCGAATTGTCGGTGCCAGTTCTTTAGTACGATTCAAATCAGTACTTAGGTCGCGAAGGTTACGGTTATTGATGCCGATAACGCGAGCGCCCAGCTTAACGGCACGGTGAAGCTCTTCTTCGTTGCTGACTTCGGTCAGAATGCCCATGTTCAGGCTGTGTGCTGCTTCTTCTAGGGCTTTGTACTCTTCATCATTGAGGACAGACAGCATTAGCAAGACAGCATCAGCACTGTAATGACGCGCTAGGTAAACTTGGTAGGTATCTACCATGAAGTCTTTGCACAGAACTGGCTGTTTGACTTGACCACTCACTTGAGGAAGAAAGTCAAAGTTACCTTGGAAGTATTTCTCGTCTGTTAATACTGAAATTGCATCGGCATGGTTGTTGTAAACCGATGCAATGTAATCCAAGTCGAAGTGATCACGAATCAAACCTTTGGAAGGAGACGCCTTCTTACATTCGGTGATGAATGCTGTCTTTTCGCCACTCAGTGCATCGTAGAAGCTGCGGTCCGATGGCAGCAAATCAGACTGAAATGTGCTTAGCGGTTGAGACACCTTACGGTCTGCTACCCATTGATATTTGTCGCGGACAATTTTTGCCAGTACTTCTGCCATTTCTGCTTCTTTCTTAGAAACGTGTTCAGACAGGTTGTCAGCTTGCTGAGTGTTGAAGTCAGTCATCTTCTTCAATTCCTTAAGCGTGTGCGGCAAGTTGTTGTACCAATTGGTACGCCTTGCCTGAATTCATTGCCTCAATCGCTTGTTGCGTGTTGGCTTTTAAATCTTCGTGGCCGAATAGACGCATTAGCAGCGCAACGTTCACCGCCACTGCGCCCAATTGTGCGCCTGTGCCTTTACCCGTCAGGATATTGGTAATAATCGCTTTGTTTTCTTCAGGATCACCGCCTTTGATCGCTTCTAGCGGGTGCGCATCTAAACCGAAGTCTGCAGGCGTTAGTTTGTATTCTGTGATCTTACCGTCTTTGATCTCTGCAACGGTTGTTTCACCGTGAATCGCCACTTCGTCCAGACCGCTACCGTGTACTACAGCGGCGCGCTTCATACCCATTTGTAGCATGGTTTCTGCGATAGGACGAACCAGTTCTTCACTATAAACGCCCATCAATTCGATGTTAGGACGAGCAGGGTTAATCAGTGGGCCAAGAATGTTAAAGATGGTGCGTGTTTTCATGGTTTGACGCACTGGCATCGCATGACGCACACCACCGTGGTATTGAGGTGCAAATAGGAAAGCAACACCGATATCGTCGACCGCTTTGCGTGTATCTTCTGCGCTCATGGCTAGGTTGATACCAAATGAATCAAGAAGGTCAGAAGAGCCAGATTTGCTTGAAACGCTGCGGTTACCGTGTTTCGCTACTTTTAGCCCACATGCAGCAGCAACAAACGCCGCAGTGGTTGAAATGTTGATGGTGTTGTGGCCGTCACCGCCCGTACCTACGATATCTGCGAAATCGTAATCTGGGCGAGGGAATGGGTTTGCATTTGCCAGCAGTGCTTTTGCCGCACCCGCAATTTCATCCGGTGTTTCGCCTTTAATTTTTAGTGCAGTCAGTGCTGATGCCATCAAAATCGAATCGAGTTCACCACGGATGATGATGTCAAACAGCTGTTGGCTCTCTTCCTGAGTAAGCGATTCTTGCTCGTACAGTTTGGTAATAATAGGGTTGATGATTGCTTCCATATTTCCTCTCCTAAATTTCTTATGTGCCAAGTGCTCTTTAAGCAGTGAGTGGGTTCACTGAAGTTGATTCTTCAAGCGCCCATTCAATGGCATTGGCCAACAGTGTTGCTCCGTAGGTCGTCATAATAGATTCCGGGTGGAACTGGAACCCGCAAACTTTATCTTCTTCATGTACAACAGACATCACCAAGTCATCCGCTTCTGCTGTGATGGTTAGGCTCTCAGGAACCTTGGTTGCAACTAACGAGTGGTAACGTGCAATTGCAAGTGGTGATGGTAGGTTTTGGTAAATCGCATGGTTTAGGTGCTCCATCATAGAGACCTTACCGTGAATGATTTCGCCTGCACCAGCGACGGTGCCGCCGTACGCTTCAACAATTGCTTGGTGACCAAGACAAATGCCGATCATCGGAACTTTGCCTTTCATGCGTTGGATAAGCTCTGGCATTGACCCTGCTTCTGAAGGAGCACCAGGGCCTGGCGATAGCAGAACCACTGGGTTTTCAAGCTCGTTTACCGCTTGTTCGATGGTTTCTGCTGGGATGTTGTTTCGGTAAATCTTGACTGAGTGACCTAGCGAGCGGAATTGATCCACAAGGTTGTAGGTGAACGAGTCAAAGTTATCGATGAATACGATGTTCGCCATGTCTGCTACTCCTTGTTCGTAGGTTGAGAATGCGCTGCTTGAATAGCAGAGATTACCGCTTGTGCTTTACTGCGCGTTTCGTCTGCTTCCGCTTGTGGATCAGAGTCGAACACAACGCCTGCACCAGCTTGAACTTGAGCAATGCCGTTCTCAACGTACGCTGAGCGGATCACGATACAAGTATCTAATGTTCCTTCGCCTGTAAGGTAACCCACAGCACCGCCGTAGCTACCGCGTCGTGCGCCTTCTACATCGCGAATCAACTGCATTGCACGAATCTTTGGTGCGCCAGTGAGCGTGCCCATGTTCATACAAGCTTGGTATGCGTGCAGGGCGTCTAGGTCTTCACGCAGTTGACCAACCACACGAGATACTAAGTGCATTACGTGGCTGTAGCGGTCGACTTTTAGTAGGTCTGCTACGTGGCGAGTGCCAGCTTGAGCAATACGAGCGACGTCGTTACGTGCTAAGTCAACCAACATCATGTGTTCTGCGTTTTCTTTCATGTCGGTGCGCAGTTCAAGTTCGATGCGGCTATCTAGGTCGAAATCAATCTCGCCGTTAGGGCGCTTACCGCGGCGACGAGTGCCTGCGATTGGGTAGATTTCAATTTGGTTAGTGTCGGTTTCGTACTTAAGCGCGCTTTCTGGTGATGCACCAAACAGAGTGAACAGCTCATCTTGCATGTAGAACATGTAAGGGCTTGGATTACTTTGTTTCAGTTCTTTGTAAGCCGCGAGTGGAGCAGGGCAAGGTAGAGTGAATCGGCGAGATGGTACGACTTGGAATACATCGCCTTTCACTACGAACTCTTTTAAGTCGCGAACGATTTGACAGAAGTCATCATCAGATACGCTAGGTTCTACCGTTACGTCGGCGATTTTCTCTGCACTTGGAAGTAACTTTGGAGCCGCACATTGAGCACTGATTTCTGCGATGCGAGTCTCTAGCGCTAGTTTTTCAGAATCATCCACAAACAATGTAGCTTGAAGCTGGCAAGATTCCGTTTGATGGTCGACAACAAGCAATGTTTCCGCTACGTAGAAAACGTAATCTGGACATTGATTGGTTGCTCCTGCATTACCAAGCGGCTCGAAGTTTGCGACTAAGTCGTAGGCAAACAGACCGCCAAGGAAAATCGCGTGTTTGTCTTGCTGTGAAATATCGAAGCTGTGTTGCACTAAACGTAGAGCGTCAAAAGAAGAAGCTTCACGTAGTCGAGAGTCTTCATCTAACGTGTCGCATGGGTGGCTAAACTCCAAAGTCAGCGTTTCGCCATCGAACTTACTCTCAACGTCACCACGGATGTTCTGGTTTAGGTGAGACAGTAGGTTTTTACCGTTGTTGGTTAACGCCTGCATGTTTACAGTGTGGCCGTAACAAACGATGCGCACCGCTGAATCGACGATTAAAAGTGATTTTAGATTCTGTTTCGAATCAATTTCAGCGGATTCGAGAAGCAAGCTATCTCTTTTGTTCTCACAAATGGTATGGAACAAACGTGTTGGGTCTTGAGTGTAAGGAACCGAAGTCTTTAATACTTCTAGGCATCCAAGTTTCTTGATTTCTATGGCCTTATTCACAAGACCTCCTTGTAGCTGTCTAAATCTTCCTGCCGTACATAGTCGCATAAAGCAAACGTTCTCCCAATCTAGAGTTAGCCATATTCGATTAATGTTTAGGCAGTTGAATGTGAAATGAGCAACAAAACAAAAAAGCCCGCTTAAGTAGCGGGCTTTACAACGTTTGGTTCTATAAACTAGAAGTATACGTTTGCCCACCAAGAACTAGTCCAAGTGCGCCACCAAGCAAGATCTGATGAGTTTGTCTTATTAAGACAAACCGCAACTTTCGCTTTTTGGTTTTGGTTAAATTCTTGTAACATGGTGAACCTTAAATTACGTACTTTGTATTTGTGTACTAGTTAACTAGTGCGAGAGTAAAAAGTCAACCCCAAAACAGCATTAAAACGATAAAAATATGAGAATTGATTTACATAGTCACACCACTGCATCGGACGGTCGGTTAGAGCCTAAAGATTTAGTGGAAAGGGCGCTGAGTTTTGATATCGAGGTTTTGGCGATCACTGATCACGATACGGTTGACGGTTTGGCGTTAGCCAAGCAACACGTTCAAGACAATAATTTACCGATCAAAATCATCAACGGCATTGAGATATCGACTGTTTGGCAAAACAAAGACATTCATATTGTCGGTTTGAATATCGATCCGGAAAATGAACAATTATCCGCCCTCATCGAGCAGCAGAAGCAGCACCGCATCACAAGGTCAGAGTTGATTGCAGAGCGACTACAAAAAGCAACTCGGGAAGGCGTGCTCGAAGAGGTAAGGCAGATCGCCGGTGATGCGCCTGTTACGAGAGCGCACTTCGCGAAATGGCTGGTGGATAATGGTTACGCAAAAACCATGCAAATGGTGTTTAAAAAATACCTAACGCGTAATAACCCAGGTTATGTACCACCGAATTGGTGTTCGATGAAAGATGCGGTTGATGCTATCCATGCGGCTGGTGGGATGGCGGTATTGGCGCATCCTGGAAGATATAAGTTGACAGCGAAGTGGATTAAGCGTCTTCTAGCAGCGTTTGTAGAAGCAAACGGCGATGCGATGGAAGTTGCACAGCCACAGCAAGCGCAACAAGAAAGGCGCAACTTGGCTGATTATGCTATACAATACAAACTATTAGCGTCTCAAGGCAGTGATTTTCACTACCCATCCCCTTGGATGGAGCTAGGAAGGAACCTTTGGTTGCCCGCAGGCGTCGAACCAGTTTGGAAAGATTGGGGTATTGATCCTTCGTTGGATATATCAAAGTAACCTCAAAGCGTGGGTTTCAGTATCAAATAACTGGAAAGTGTATATTGGGTATTAATGTGGCTTTCCTTGTCGTTGGAACTGAACAACACTTTGAATCTTGAAGTCACTTGATAAAACACAACAAGGCGGCATTCAAGCTCCACATAAGAATATAGAGCCGAGAGGCTCGATAATGAGGAATTACAATGAGCCAGTTTTTTTACGTTCACCCAGAAAACCCACAGGCTCGCTTGATTAATCAAGCAGTAGCAATCATTCGTAACGGCGGCGTTGTGGTGTACCCTACCGATTCAGGGTACGCACTTGGCTGTCAGTTGGAGAACAAACAGGCACTGGAACGAATCTGTCAGATCCGTCGTCTGGATGATAAGCATAACTTTACATTACTGTGTCGTGATTTGTCGGAACTTTCTCTATATGCGCGAGTGGATAACTCTGCATTCCGACTACTGAAAAACAACACACCAGGTCCTTACACCTTCATCTTCAAAGGTACGAAAGAAGTGCCGCGTCGTTTGATGAACGCGAAACGTAAGACCATCGGTATCCGTGTTCCAGACAATCAAATTGCCTTGGACTTGTTGGAAGCATTAGGTGAACCGATGATGTCTACGTCGTTGATTCTACCTGGCAGTGACGTAACAGAGTCTGATCCGGAAGATATTCGCGATAAACTAGAACATGCGGTTGATGTGATTCTTAATGGCGGTTACTTAGGTGAACAGCCTACGACCGTCATTGATTTTAGCGAAGGTGAACCTGTTGTGGTGCGTTTGGGATCAGGTGACCCGGCACCATTCGAATAATTCGACGAATAGTCGTACACCACCGTCAAACAAAATAGGAGGCATCGCGCCTCCTATTTTAGTTGTCATATCGAATATCTCATTGAACTTAACTGTTTGAGATTAAGCGAAATCGAAAATGTCGATACCATTTTGTTCAGCATAGTTGATGTATGCAGAGCTCACGCCGTTTAATGTTACTTCGACATTGTATTCATCACTAGAGAATACTGCCCAGCCACACTCATTATAAGATAAAGTCAGATCATCCGCTGAATCCAAGAACGTATCTCGAATGCCATCATTGTCGGTGTCTCTGCCCATATCGAAGACAAGTTTGTCATGAAAAATATTAAAATCGACAATATCGGCTTTAATATCAATATCGTTGGAGGATACAGGTTGATCCGGTACACCAATAGCCAGGCGGTTTGTAAGCACGAAAGTGTCGTCTCCACAGCCGCCGCTCAGTACTGATTCACCATCGCCAACGACGAGCGTGTCGTTACCCCAACCCCCACTCAAGTAGTTGTTGCCTGAGTAATCAAAAATTGTATCATCGCCACAACCACCAAAGAGCTTGTCATTTCCTAATCCGCCCGATAGGAAGTCGTTGCCAAAGCCGCCAGAAACAAAGTCGTTCCCTCGGCCACCGAGCAAGGTATCGTCTCCCCAGCCCCCGAAGACAACATCATTGCCTCCGTATCCTACGAACTTATCATCACCACAGAAGCCGAAGAAAATATCGGTTGTTTCAGACCCTTTTGTACCGGTCATATCGTCATCTTGAGATGTCCCAAAAATCCAATTTAGGTCTAGATTTAGCATAGACATTGTTCTATTCCTTTTTGTCTGATTTATGCCAATCGCCGAAAATGCAGAGCTAATCTAGCTAGTTAAAATACACGATAACGTTAGTGTCATTTTTAATAGTAAATAGTGACTTACCGATGCTTCTTGTCTTGCTATGAGTGCTCATTTATCCACGATGATTGGTATTACTTAGCAGCAAACTGGGACTGTTTATTCTTCGTTGTTTTTAAAGCAACACGAACAGTAAACACACCCCAAGTGGTTATCGTTGTAACCCTGACAATTTTATCAGGTACTGCACGGTTAAAGTGGCTCGGGAAGACCGATATTAGTGGGATTCTCGCTGGGCAATATCAGCATTAAGTAGGAAAAAAGTTGCAGAATAGAGTAAATATTTTCGATGTTTTAAAGTGAATTTTTGGTGTGGAGAATGGCGCCGATTTAGCTTACATTAACTGAGAAAGTTACGTATAATGTCGGACCGAAAAATCCCACTGAAATGGGTAATTAGCAAAATACAGACCAATTCTGGTCTAGACGTCTGTGAAGACGACACATAGGTAGATAAATGAGCGAAAAGTTACAAAAAGTATTAGCACGTGCTGGTCACGGTTCTCGTCGTGAGATTGAATCGTTAATTAAATCTGGTCGCGTTAGCGTGAACGGTGTAGTCGCTAAGCTTGGTGAAAGACTTGAAGACGAGAGCAGCGTAGTTCGTATCGATGGTCACATTGTCTCTGCAAAGATTCAAGAAGAAGTGATTTGTCGTGTACTTGCGTACTACAAACCCGAGGGTGAACTGTGTACTCGTCACGATCCAGAAGGTCGTCGTACTGTTTTTGATCGTCTGCCAAAAATTCGTGGCTCTCGTTGGATTTCAGTTGGTCGTCTGGATGCGAACACTTCTGGTCTTCTGCTTTTCACAACGGATGGTGAACTGGCGAACCGCTTAATGCACCCAAGCCGCCAAGTTGAACGTGAATACCTAGTACGTGTGTTCGGTGAAGTAACTGAACAGAAAGTTCGTAATCTAGTAAAAGGTGTTGAACTGGAAGACGGTTTAGCTCGCTTTGAAGATGTTGTTTACGCGGGTGGTGAAGGCATGAACCACACGTTTTACGTTGTTATCAACGAAGGTCGTAACCGCGAAGTTCGTCGACTATGGGAATCGCAAGAGTGTACCGTTAGTCGTCTGAAACGTGTTCGTTACGGCGACATCTTCTTAGACAAGAAACTGCCTCGTGGTGGTTGGATGGAGCTTGACCTGAAAGAAGTAAACTACTTGCGTGAGCTTGTAGAGCTTCGTCCAGAAAAAGAAACCATGCTTGATCTGAACAAAGACAATACGTCACGCAAACGTGAGCGTGCACGCAGCCAAAAAATTCGTCGCGCAGTTAAGCGCCATGAAGAGCGTGTTAACACGCCAAAAGGCCGCAGCAACAACCCTTCTCGTCGTAAGCCGAAGAAGACTGCTGGTGACCAAGGCGCACGTAACAAGCATCGTTAATCGATAGCAAAACATCAGAAAGGCTTGCCAATTCGGCAAGCCTTTTTCTTATCTGTTACATAGCGAAAGGATCTAAAGCCGATATAGAGAAGGGTGTTTGGATAAACAAATATCGCAGCTAAACAAAAACAGCAGATAAAAAAATACCAGCACTAGGCTGGTATTTTTTATCATGATGAAGAAACGTTAATCGCGTTTCCAAAGCATATGGCAGAACTTATGTTCAGGGTCTCGGCTGATTAGCATACGAGCAAATACGTCATCAAGAACGTCATTTTCCTCATTTACTAGGCCGATACGAACCTCTGCATATACTTCTTTGTCGATCTCGAAGCCAACATGTTCAACCCAGTCATCACCAGTTTCAACAAGTTCTGCGGCACCACGATCTTCAAATTGCGCAGTAAACAGAATCACGTCAGCAGGCTCTAGATTATCTGGAGCCATCTCAAGGAAAATGTCGTACGCTGCGTCGATGACGTCGTCGTAAGAAATCAAATCAGACATGCTTATGCTCGGCTCATGTATTTACGTTCAGCTGTGTTAATGATAACACGGTCACCAGTTGCAATGTACTCAGGAACCTGGATGACAAGACCTGAAGCGAAGCGTGCTGGTTTAGTACGAGCAGATGCAGAAGCACCTTTGATTGAAGGGTCAGTTTCTTCAATCACTAGCTCAACAGAAGATGGTAGTTCAATACCCACAGCAGCACCGTTAACAAGGATAATGTGGATACCTTGTGTATCTTCGTTGATGAACAGCATGTCGTCTTCAACTTCATTGTGCTTGAATGTGT
Organism: Vibrio sp. T13N; assembly: GCF_032970445.1. Lineage (NCBI taxonomy): Bacteria > Pseudomonadati > Pseudomonadota > Gammaproteobacteria > Vibrionales > Vibrionaceae > Vibrio > Vibrio sp. T13N. The sequence continues at coordinate 91,717 of NZ_JAWJYE010000004.1, read as the reverse complement.
ATTGTGAGTAGTCTTCGTTATCCATGAAGATGTGCTCATCGCCGTCAGCGTATGAGTACACAACTGCACGTTTGTTCATTTCTACCGTTTCAACAACGTCATCAGACTTGTAACGCTCATCTACACGTGCGCCCGTGTTTAGATCTGTACAACGCATTTTGTAGATTTTAGCGCCGCCACGACCGCCAGGAGTCGTTACTTCGATGTCTTTAACTAGAAGAGTTTTACCATTAGACTCGATTGCGAAGCCTTTTTTGATTTCACTTGCCTTTGGCATTGTATATTCCTATTCATACTTATTAAGCAAAACTCGGTGATTATAGCGCTAAGTTAACCGCCTAGCATTAAAATTCATTGCAGAAATTTGTTGTTACTCCCATGACTAAACACCTGAATGGACTTGATTCAGTGAGTCGGCTAAGAGAACATATAGTCCAACTTCTTGAACCATCTGAGAACACGTTTTAAGTCATGTCTCTGCCTGTTATCGATCCTAAACAACCATTTCAACCAGAGTTTGCGCCTTTAATTAGGGAAGTCACCGCTTGTCTCAAAGGTGGATTGGGGCAAAACTTACACAGCGTTTATGTATACGGTAGTGTTGCTCGTAAAACAGCGATCGCAGGAAGGTCGAACTTAGACCTGGTTGTCGTTACTCAATCATCCTTTGAGCACAATCGCGCGACTTTGCTCAACACAATTAAGTGGCGTGCGCAGCAGAGTTACCCTCACGTTAATGGTGTATCGGTCCGTACAGCCTTAGTGAGCGAAGTAGCTAATTTAGACAGTATTTTCACTTGGGGCTTTATGCTTAAGCATTGCTGTGTCTGTGTTTATGGTGATGATCTAGCAGACTGTTTTGGTGATTACGTCCCAAGTTGGGAAATTGCTAAGCACTGGAATATGGATGTGGAAGATTGGATTACGGTGTATCGCAAAAAAATCGTCCAAGCGAAGACGATAGAAGAGCAGGTGGCCGCTCAACGCGTGATTGCTAAAAAGCTACTAAGGGCGTCATACTCTTTGGTGATGTATCGAGATAAACGTTGGTTTGATGACCCTATACAATGTGGCAAGGTATTCTTAACTTATCATCCTGAAAAGCAGCTTGAGATCGAGCGGCTAGAAATTTTACTTTCTGGCCGGGGTATTCCCAAGCGTTCTGTTATCGGGCTAATTGATGCGTTTGGTGATTGGTTAGTCAAACAGTACCAGAAAACAGAGTTTCGTATCGGTTAAAACAACCCCATTTGAGGCGCTGAAAGCCTGTCAAAATCCGTCCCAATGAAAGGGAGAATCGCATCTGCAACGGGTTTGAGTTGTTTATCAATGTAATGTTGATAATCAATCGGGCTATTGAGGTACTCATAAGGTTCAGGACCGTTCACGGTAATAATGTATTCAATTCGTCCTTTGTTTTGATACTGTAATGGGCGGCCAAGCTTGGCATTTATCTCATCCGCTAAACGAGCTGCACGCACTTGTGGTGGGACGTTCTTCTGATACTCATGCAGTTTTCTGCGCAGTCGCTTTTGATACACCAACTGTTCATCAAATTCACCGTTGTTAGTTTTCTCAACCATCTCTCGGACATAGTCGCTTGGATCTTCACCATGGAAAATCATGCTATAGAGTGTATTTTGAAATTTCTGTGCTAACGAGGTCCAGTCAGTACGGGCACTTTCTAACCCTTTAAATACAATCCGTTCTTGCTCTCCTTCACCGATTAAACCCGCATAGCGCTTTTTCGAGCCAGTTTCTGCGCCACGAATCGTTGGCATAAGGAATCTGCGATAATGGGTTTCATACTCGATTTCCAACATAGATGTTAGGTTGTACTCAGAACGCAGGTGTTCTTGCCACCAAGAGTTGATGTAATCAACTAATTGATTTCCAACAGCGTCGGCTTCTACTTGACTGTATGGTCGATTCAACGACACGAATGTGGAATCCGTATCGCCGTAAATCACTTGATATCCTTGCTCCTCAATCAGCACCTTAGTTTGCTTCATGATTTCATGTCCGCGCATGGTAATACTAGAAGCTAACCGAGTATCAAAGAAACGACATCCCGATGAGCCCAGTACGCCATAAAAGGAGTTCATGATGATTTTGATTGCCTGAGAAAAAGCTTTTTCATTGTTCTTTTTCGCGACATCACGTGCCGCCCAAAGCTTTTCAATCATTTCTGGTAAAAAGTGTTTCGTACGATGGAACTGACCACCGCGAAAGCCAGGTACTGCCTGCTCATCTTCTTTACCAATATCGAGTAATAACCCCTCAACCAAACCCATAGGATCAATCAAGAAAGAGCGAATAATCGATGGGTATAGACTCTTAAAGTCCAACACTAAAACGGAATCATATAGGTTAGGGATGGAGTCCATCACGTAACCGCCGGGGCTCGCAATCCAATTTTCTGGGTGTAGGTTCGGGGCAACATAGCCTGCGCGGTGTATTTGCGGCATGTATAAATTAGTGAATGCCGCTACCGAGCCACCGACACGATCCAGTTCTACACCAGTGAGGCGAGAGCGTTCAATTGCAAAGTCGAGCAGGTGAGTGTGATTGAAAATCTTGTTCACCAACACGCAGTCTTGTAAGTTATATTTAGCCAGCGATGGTTTGTCGGAGCGGTACATACGATTGATCTCATCCATACGGTCATGAACGTTGTGGATTTCTTTACCTTCCCCCAAGAGTTCTTGAGATACAGACTCTAATGACCAAGACCGAAAGTGATAAGTCGCCGTTTTTAACGTATCGATACCGTCCATTACAACTCGCCCGGGAATGGAAATAAACCCTTGTTGGCTTTGAGATGAGCTTCTGAAAAAACCGGCTTGGTCTGCTCTGCCAAGCATGAGTTTCATGTTGTGCCATTCTGCTCGTTTGTGTAACAGACGAAAGTCAAAATCAATGACATTCCAACCGACAATGACATCGGGGTCGAATTTTTTAAACCAATCGATGAGTGCTTCTAGAAGCGCCTTTTCATCCTGGACCCATTGTATCGGTGTATCCGAAGGTTCTGGTTCTCCGATCATGATAACGCGGGAATCCATGACGCTGTCTAATCCGATGGAGTAAAGAATGCCTTTCTCAGAGCATTCTAGATCTAACGAGACAACGTTTAACTTCGGCTCATATTGCCCCGTACGGCATTTTGCGTTCTGGACGCGTTGGTAGCCATTGGTACGAGTCACATTGCCTGTAAACTCAATACTGCCTTTAATAAAACGCTCCATGAGGTAGCGATCGGCGAGGCGAATATCACTTTCGTAAGTGGTGATATCATTTTGAGCGAACGTGTCTTTAAGTGTGAGAGCGTCTCTGGTTACGTTGGTATAGCATGCAGAAAGAGGCGTATGTTCAAACGTTTTGAGATCCAAAAGGCGGATGTCGACGGGTATGTTTTTTTCTCGCGCGAGTGTTTTTGCTTGCTCTGAGTGTTTCTGAGCGATGAAAAATACTGGCTTCTCACCATTAATAATTAACTGAGTAGGACCTGCTTCTGTCGAAAGCCACAGCTCGATTTGAGTTTGACCTTTGATGTCTCGTGCCTGTCGAGTAAGCAGAAAGCCTTGTTGGATATTCAAATGTGAGAAACCTTAGAAAACTTGAAGAACGCTAGTTTAACATTAAGAACTGTAAAAATAACCAGTAAAGAAAACGGTTCAAATTTTTGCTGGAATTAGTGATTACAAGTTAGCCTTTGGTGCAAGAGGGATAGTGTCATTTTAAGTTATAGCGTGTTTCTCTGGGCAATATGAAACCTAGTTACTTGATTTATTGTACTTAATGTTGTTAATTGTCTTTCCTTAGATTTCGGTTCTGCTCATCACGCTCTAAAATAATAGAGTGGTTTATGAATAAGTTCTTGCTAAAGTTTGCGTTTCAGCACATATTCATAGAAAGCAATTTTTTGTCGATTACGTTAGTATATAGGCAGTCATACTGATATCCACATTTAACAAATAATGGTTATGTGGGTGCAGAACCAATACAAAGTGTGGAGATACAAGTTTGATAAATGTTTTCCTTGTAGATGATCACGAGCTGGTTCGCACAGGGATACGACGTATTATTGAAGACGTCCGTGGAATGAACGTAGCAGGAGAAGCTGACAGCGGTGAAGATGCAGTAAAATGGTGTCGCAGTAATCATGCTGACGTCGTTTTAATGGACATGAACATGCCAGGAATTGGTGGCTTGGAAGCCACTAAAAAAATTCTTCGCGTGAATCCTGATGTGAAAATCATCGTACTTACCGTTCATACAGAAAACCCGTTTCCAACCAAGGTGATGCAGGCAGGTGCGTCTGGTTATTTAACCAAAGGTGCTGGCCCTGATGAAATGGTGAATGCGATTCGTGTAGTTAATAGTGGGCAGCGTTACATCTCACCAGAGATTGCGCAGCAGATGGCATTGAGTCAATTTTCTCCAGCCTCTGAGAACCCTTTTAAAGACTTATCCGAACGTGAATTGCAGATCATGCTTATGATCACCAAAGGCCAAAAGGTAACGGATATTTCTGAGCAACTTAATTTAAGTCCAAAGACAGTCAACAGCTATCGCTACCGACTCTTTAGTAAATTGGACATTAATGGTGACGTTGAGTTAACTCACTTAGCGATTCGCCACGGAATGCTGGACACCGAGACCCTTTAGCGTGAATCCTCCCTTCGATTCGGCTTCCTTTCTCAAGACAGTAACTCATCAGCCCGGCGTTTACAGAATGTACAACGCCGAAGCTGTTGTCATCTATGTAGGTAAAGCCAAAGACCTAAAAAAGCGCCTTTCAAGCTACTTTCGAAAAAAAGTAGACAGTGAGAAAACTCGCGCGCTTGTCAGTAATATCGCCAAAATTGACGTCACAGTGACTCACACTGAGACAGAAGCGCTCATCTTAGAGCATAACTACATCAAGCAGTATTTACCGAAATACAATGTTTTGCTGCGAGATGATAAGTCTTACCCTTATATCTTTATTAGCGGTCATAAGCACCCACGGCTTTCTATCCACCGTGGCGCCAAGAAGCGCAAAGGTGAATATTTTGGCCCCTACCCAGATTCTGGTGCAGTAAGAGAAACATTGCATTTGCTGCAAAAGATATTTCCTGTGCGCCAGTGTGAAGACACTGTCTATTCCAACCGAACGCGTCCATGTTTGATGTACCAAATTGGCCGTTGTGCAGGGCCATGCGTTGATACCATCATTTCTGATGAAGAATACGCAGAGTTGGTTAGCTTTGTGCGTATGTTTTTGCAAGGCAAAGACCAGCAAGTACTCAAACAACTGATCGAGAAAATGGAAGTTGCCAGTCAGCAATTGCGCTTTGAAGATGCCGCTAAATTTCGCGATCAAATCCAAGCGATTAGACGTGTTCAAGAGCAGCAGTACGTCTCAGAAGACAGCATGGATGATATGGATGTACTAGGGTTTGCTCAGGAGAATGGTATTGCGTGTATTCATATCCTGATGATACGCCAAGGTAAAGTGCTTGGTAGCCGTAGCCATTTTCCGAAAATCCCACAAAATACAAGCCAGCAGGAAGTGTTCGATAGTTTTCTGACTCAATACTATTTGAGCCATAACGAAGCGCGCACGACTCCTTCTCGTATTATTTTGAATCAAGAGTTGGCAGAAGATATTGCGCCAATACAGAAAGCGTTAAGTGAAGTGGCAGGTCGTAAGGTTCATTTCCATACCTCGCCAACTGGCTCTCGAGCAAGGTATCTCAAGCTTTCGAACACGAATGCACTAACGGCGATTACCACCAAAATCAATCACAAGATGACGATTAATCAGCGTTTTCATGCGCTTCGCGAAACATTGAAGTTGGAGTCTATTGCTCGAATGGAGTGTTTTGATATCTCCCATACCATGGGGGAAAGTACGATTGCATCGTGTGTGGTGTTCAATAATGAAGGCCCCGTTAAGCAGGAGTATCGTCGCTATAACATCACTGGGATTACCGGTGGTGACGATTACGCTGCAATGGGACAAGCGTTGGAGCGCCGTTATTCGAAGCAATTGGACGTAGAGAAAATTCCCGACATCATCTTTATCGATGGTGGTAAAGGTCAGTTAAATCGTGCGCATGATATTATTTCGCAATATTGGGGTGATTGGCCAAAGCGTCCCATCATGATTGGTATTGCGAAAGGGGTCACTCGCAAACCAGGCTTAGAAACGCTGATTACAGTCGATGGGGACGAGTTTCATTTATCAAGCGATGCTCCAGCGCTGCACCTTATTCAACATATTCGTGATGAAAGCCATAACCATGCTATAGCGGGGCATCGTGCTAAGCGAGGTAAAACCAGACGTACTAGTGCACTTGAAGGGATTGAGGGAATTGGCCCTAAACGACGTCAGGCGTTACTCAAGTACATGGGTGGGTTACAAGAACTTAAACGTGCAAGTGTCGAAGAAATCGCCAAAGTACCGGGAATAAGTCACTCTTTAGCAGAAATTATTTTCCAAGCATTGAAACAATAAGGAAAATCGCGCAACATTAAGCCGCAATGTGTAAGAGAATAATAAAATGCGTTTGAATATCCCGAACATTCTGTCTCTTCTTAGACTGTTCCTAATCCCTGTTTTTGTGGTTGTCTTTTATCTACCTTATTCATGGGCACCGTTTGCAGCAGCAATGGTGTTTTGGGTAGCGGGTTTTACTGACTGGCTTGACGGTATGTTGGCCCGTAAACTTGGCCAAACTTCTCGTTTTGGTGCGTTTATTGATCCTGTTGCTGATAAAGTGCTAGTGGCAACGGCATTGATTTTAATCACGGAACATTACCATTCAATTTGGGTGACCATTCCTGCGGTAACGATGATCGCGCGAGAAATCATTATCTCAGCATTGCGAGAATGGATGGCTGAAATCGGTAAGCGAGCCAGTGTTGCGGTATCTTGGGTTGGCAAAGTAAAAACTGTTTCGCAAATGTTCGCCTTATGGGTGTTGATATGGCGTTACGATGAATGGATGGTTTGGCTAGGCTTTGCAGCATTGTATGTGGCAACTTTCTTGACGTACTGGTCAATGATTCAATATTTAGCAGCTGCGAAAGACGATCTGTTGAATGAAGAGCATCATTAAATTCTGATATTAGAAAGCAGGCTTAATAGCCTGCTTTTTTGTATCTAAGATAATCTACAGCATTTCTTTGCTTCTCACGTTTTTCAATGCTTGCTAACGGTCATGCTTGAAATTTGTATCTGGGGCTTTTGCTTCGATAGAGTTCCATATGTGATCTAAGTCTTGTTTTCGCCCTTGGAGAGTCTCAGAGAAGCGAGCCTCCTGATTATTAACGCTTCAATACACGTAACGCACGGCCATCAGTGTAAGGCGTAGCCAAAGTTTTATGATAAACAAGTGTATTTAAGCGATTTTTAGTATTAAAACTAAGCAATCTACCGTCTTTCGCACAAATTCTAGTCAAACGATTTAAAAAAATAAAAATAGTATTGACTCGATCGCTCGAATCCGTAGAATGCATCCCGTACCCAAGAGAGCGCAGCTCAAAAGGGTGGTGAAAAAGCTTAGCTTTATTCACAAATGAGGCGCCTTGGCAGAGTGGCTATGCAGCGGATTGCAAATCCGTGGACCTCGGTTCGACTCCGGGAGGCGCCTCCATTATTCTTTTGAGAGTGAATGGCTTTCGAGAATAAATGCGACACTAGCTCAGTTGGTAGAGCGCAACCTTGCCAAGGTTGAGGTCACGAGTTCGAACCTCGTGTGTCGCTCCAAATTTTATTGATATGGCGTTGGCGGTATCAGATGGTGTTTTACTTTTCTGTAAAGGCATCACAAAGAATATTTGTGTGCCCTGGTGGTGGAATTGGTAGACACAAGGGATTTAAAATCCCTCGACGTTCGCGTTGTGCCGGTTCAAGTCCGGCCCGGGGCACCATCTCATATTAAACGCGACACTAGCTCAGTTGGTAGAGCGCAACCTTGCCAAGGTTGAGGTCACGAGTTCGAACCTCGTGTGTCGCTCCAGGTTTAAGGCCCAGCATCAAAATGCTGGGCCTTTTTTGTATTTCTTAAAATCTTAAATTTCTTCTTCGCGATGTATTTCTTTAAGCACTGAGCTCCTTCAGCTTACTAACTTAACTCCTTGTTAATTTTAGCCATAGCAACGTCACTTCATGGCCATACCTATCCGACTAGTTTAAGTTTAGTCAATCAAAGTTCTGTGAATAAAGACTCATCGATTTAGGCTGAGCAGTAACGTAAATACTAGCTCTGTTAAATGCCTTGGATACTGAAAATAATGTTCTACGATTAAAGAGTGGTATGTTCATAAACCGTTTTGGTTCATGGCGCTGATATTGTAAGGATATTTGTTTAAATAACAGGTATTTGAGAAAAGAAGAAAAGCGTTGTAGATGAGTATGAATGTACAAATATCACTAGGGGGAACTTTGTTGTGATTTGCGTCACTGTTACTAATATGAAAAATCGTTGCCAGAAGATTTTATTTTGTGATAAATTCGCGCGCAATCTCGGAGCGTAATTAACAACGTTTGATCTCTGGGGGATACGCGTAGTGACCATTCAAGCTGATTGTGACACTGCGTAGGGTAGGTATCGGCAAAGCCTTTTGTCGATAGACGGGATACTAATGCTGTAAAAGCGGCATATTAATGGGAAACCCAACATTGAAACCTTTGAATAAACACACACTAATCAGCTTCATACTGCCGAAATGTCCTGTTTTACAAAACGGGTGCATTACGGAACCTTGATTAATCCCTTTTACATATAAAGTCACGAATATCGTGGCAGATGATCTGTATTTGTCATTTTGCACTGACAAATGCGGAGGGGTATACACACCTCCTGTAACTTCATTCCAATGATTATTAATACAGGATATAGAATTATTATAATTCAAGGGATTATGTAGTATGAGCACTGCCTTTGAAGTCGATAGCAATATCGCAAACATTTTTTCGTCTCAGGTTCCTATCGTTGAGGGAACGTATGACTTAACGCCAGATCAAGTATTGATTGATCAGGCTGAGCATGAATCTGAAGTGCGTTCTTATCCACGTCGCTTGCCAATCGCAATCAAACAAGCTTTTGGTTGCTTGGTTGAAGATACACGTGGACAGATCTTTTTAGACTGCCTTGCGGGGGCGGGCACTCTAGCTTTGGGGTATAACCATCCTGAAATAAACCAAGCTCTGAAAGAGCAATTAGATTCGGGTCTGCCATATCAGACGCTAGATATTGCAACATCAGCAAAAACGACGTTTATTCAATCTGTTAAATCTTTTCTTCCTCAAGAGTTAAGTGAGAACAGCGTTATCCAATTTTGTGGTCCGTCTGGAGCCGATGCAGTTGAAGCCGCGATCAAGCTCGCGAAGCAGACTACTGGTCGCAACACCATGTTTGCTTTTCGTGGCGCATATCATGGTATGACTAACGGCACAATGGGAATGATGGGCAACCTAGGTACGAAAGCGCGTCGAACTGGTTTAATGTCAGACGTGCACTTTATGCCTTTCCCATACAATTTGCGTTGTCCATTTGGACTTGGCGGTGATGAAGGTGCGAAAGCAAGCATTCGCTATATCGATCGTCTTTTAAACGATGATGAATCGGGCATTATGAAGCCTGCTGCGATCATCGTTGAGCCAGTGCAAGGTGAGGGTGGTGTTGTTCCTGCGCCAGCATTCTGGCTGCGAGAGTTACGTCGTATTTGTGATGAACACGGTATCTTACTGATCTTCGATGAGATCCAGTGTGGTGTTGGTAAAACTGGCTACAATTTCGCATTTGAAGAGTCGGGCATTGTTCCAGATATCCTGTGTTTATCAAAAGCTATTGGCGGTGGCTTACCAATGTCGCTATTGGTTATCAACAAGCAGCATGATACTTGGAAGCCGGGCGAACACACAGGTACGTTTCGTGGCAATCAGTTAGCCATGGTCTCTGGTGCGAAAGCATTAGAAATCATCCAGCGTGACAATCTGGTTGAGCATGCCAATATTGCGGGTCAGTATTTGCGCTATGGTCTTGAAAGCATTCAAAAGCGCGTGAACTGTATCGCAGAAGTACGTGGCAAAGGTTTGATGCTTGGTGTGGAGATTAAAAATCCAAACGGCGAGCTCAATAAATTTGGCGAACCTCAAGCGGATAGTGAACTCACTCTTTCCATTCAACGCGCAGCACTTGAGCGTGGCTTGATCGTTGAGAAAGGCGGACGTGAAGGTGCAGTAATTCGCTTCCTTCCTCCTCTTATCATCTCGTTTGAGCAAATCGACTTTGCTTTACGTGTATTTGAAGACGCGATTTTAGCAGCCGGCGGTAGTCACATCGAAACTCAGCCACAAGATGAATGGAAGAAGCATTTCATCCACACTGGAGAGTTGGGCAGCAATGAGTTTGCTTCGGTGATGAATCACACTACGACAGCAATGAAATCAGTGTTTGAACAGGTTGCTGCACCATACTCAGGTATGGATCCAAAAGCATTGGAAGCAGCGATCCATGCTGTTGATCTTGACAATAAAAATGCGCCTCTCAAAACGGTTATTGATGATGCAGCCGAGTTGGTCGCGAAAAACGCGATTTTTACTCAACATCCAGATTGTATCGCTCACCTTCATACTCCACCGTTGATGCCTGCTATTGCCGCAGAGGCAATGATTGCGGCTTTGAACCAATCAATGGACTCATGGGATCAAGCTTCATCAGCGACTTATGTTGAACAGAAAGTTGTGAACTGGCTATGCGATAAATACGAGTTAGGTGAAAAAGCGGACGGTATCTTCACGAGCGGCGGCACGCAAAGTAATCAAATGGGTTTGATGCTTGCGCGTGATTGGATTGCTGACAAACTCAKTGCACACTCAATTCAAAAGCTTGGCCTTCCTGAATACGCAGACAAGCTGCGTATTGTATGTTCGAAAAAAACCCACTTCACGGTTCAAAAATCAGCGTCTTGGATGGGATTGGGTGAAAAAGCGGTCATGGCCGTCGATGCGAATGCCGATGGAACGATGGATGTCACTAAGTTAGACGAAGTTCTAAATCAGGCAAAAGCAGAAGGTTTGCTCCCATTTGCAATTGTCGGCACAGCGGGCACAACGGATCACGGTGCTATTGATGACCTAGACTTTATCGCCGATATGGCAGCGAAACATGACATGTGGATGCACGTCGACGGTGCATACGGTGGAGCTCTGATTCTAAGTAGCCAAAAAGCCCGTCTGAAAGGTTGTGAGCGTGCACACTCCATCAGCGTAGACTTCCACAAGTTGTTTTACCAAACCATCAGTTGTGGCGCGCTGTTGGTGAATGACAAGTCTAACTTTAAATTCCTGCTTCATCATGCAGACTACTTGAACCGCGAACACGACGAACTACCGAACTTGGTGGATAAGTCTATTGCTACAACTAAGCGTTTTGATGCGCTAAAAGTGTTTATGACGATGCAAAGCGTGGGGCCAAAAGCCCTAGGCGATATGTACGATCATTTACTTGATCAGACGCTTGAAGTTGCGGACATGATTCGAGATAACAAACACTTTGAGTTGTTGGCTGAACCATCACTATCTACGGTTCTGTTCCGCGCGACACATGAATCAGCAGATCTTGACGAACTGAACAAAACGTTGCGCTTAGAAGCGTTAACACGCGGTATCGCGGTATTGGGTGAAACCATTGTCGACGATAAAACCGCGCTTAAATTTACGATTTTGAACCCGTGTCTGACGACGGCGGACTTTGAATCTTTGCTCTCAAAAATCAATACGCTAGCGGCAGAGCTAGTTTAACAAAGGTAACGGAAAACTATGGCAATTCTACAGATTGGTGCAGGCGGCGTTGGCTGGGTAGTTGCACATAAAGCAGCACAAAACAACGACGTTCTGGGTGATATCACAATCGCATCACGTACCGTAGGTAAGTGTGAGAAAATCATCGAATCGATTCAGAAGAAAAACAATCTGAAAGATTCAACTAAGAAACTAGAAGCTCGTGCGGTAAACGCGGACGACGTAGATTCTTTAGTTGCTTTAATTAAAGAAGTGCAGCCTGACTTAGTGATCAATGCGGGTCCTCCTTGGGTGAACATGTCTATTATGGAAGCATGTTACAAAGCTAAAGTGTCATACCTTGATACATCTGTTGCGGTTGACTTGTGCTCTGAAGGCCAACAAGTACCTCAAGCTTACGATTGGCAGTGGGGCTACCGTGAGAAGTTTGAAGAGGCGGGTATCACAGGTATTCTTGGTGCCGGTTTCGATCCGGGCGTAGTATCGGTGTTTGCTGCATACGCGGTGAAACATCTGTTCGATGAAATCGATACTATCGACGTAATGGATGTAAACGCAGGTGACCACGGTAAGAAGTTCGCAACTAACTTTGACCCAGAAACGAACATGCTTGAGATTCAAGGTGATTCCTTCTACTGGGAAAACGGCGAGTGGAAACAAGTACCTTGTCACTCACGTATGCTTGAGTTTGAATTCCCGAACTGTGGTTCACATAAAGTGTACTCAATGGCGCACGACGAAGTTCGATCTATGCAAGAGTTCATCCCGGCGAAACGTATCGAATTCTGGATGGGCTTTGGTGACCGTTACCTAAATTACTTCAATGTAATGCGTGACATCGGTCTACTCAGCCCAGATCCACTAACGCTTCACGACGGCACGGTTGTTCAACCTTTGCACGTGCTTAAAGCGTTGCTGCCAGATCCAACATCACTAGCTCCTGGTTACACTGGCCTAACGTGTATCGGTACTTGGGTTCAAGGTAAAAAAGACGGTAAAGAGCGTAGTGTGTTCATCTACAACAACGCAGATCACGAAGTTGCATACGAAGATGTTGAACACCAAGCGATCTCATACACCACTGGCGTACCTGCGATCACCGCGGCTTTGCAGTTTTTCCGTGGTAAGTGGGCAGACAAAGGCGTGTTCAACATGGAGCAGCTAGATCCAGACCCATTCCTAGAAACCATGCCATCGATTGGTCTAGATTGGCATGTTCAAGAACTGGAGCCAGGACAACCTGTTATCCATAAATTGAAGTAAGAATTTAGCGACTCCTATTTGTACGTTTAAGCCGATGCACTTGCGTCGGCTTTGTTCGATTTTATAGTGCCTTTGCTAAGGCGAAGGGACGTAAGGTATCAAAATGCAACAAAACGAACTAAAAACGCCATACTTCATGATCAATGAAGACAAGCTGATTGAGAACCTAGAGAAAGCAAAACAGCTAAAAGACATCTCTGGTGTGAAGCTTGTATTAGCACTGAAGTGCTTCTCAACATGGGGTGTATTCGACATCATCAAGCCTTACCTAGACGGAACAACAAGTTCTGGCCCGTTTGAAGTGAAGCTTGGCTACGAAACGTTCGGTGGTGAGACACACGCATACAGTGTGGGTTACAGCGAAGATGACGTTCGCGACGTGGCGGACATCTGTGACAAGATGATCTTTAACTCTCAGTCACAGCTAGCGGCTTATCGTCATATTGTCGAAGGTAAAGCATCGATTGGCTTGCGACTAAACCCAGGTGTGAGCTACGCAGGGCAAGACTTAGCAAACCCAGCTCGTCAATTCTCTCGTCTTGGTGTTCAGGCTGATCACATCAAACCGGAAATTTTTGATGGTATTGATGGCGTAATGTTCCACATGAACTGTGAGAACAAAGACGTGGATGCGTTTATCGGCTTACTCGATGCTATTTCAGAGCAGTTTGGCGAGTACCTAGATAAGCTGGACTGGGTAAGCATGGGTGGCGGCGTTTTCTTCACATGGCCGGGGTACGACATCGAGAAGTTGGGTTTAGCGCTTAAAGCATTCTCAGAGAAACACGGCGTACAAATGTATCTAGAGCCGGGTGAAGCGATCATCACTAAGACAACCGATCTTGTTGTAACAGTGGTTGATATTGTGGAGAACGTGAAGAAGACGGCGATTGTCGATTCAGCAACAGAAGCTCACCGTTTGGATACGCTTATCTACAACGAGCCAGCGTCCATTCTTGAAGCATCTGAAAACGGTGAACATGAATACGTGATTGGATCGTGCTCTTGTTTAGCTGGTGACCAGTTTTGCGTGGCGAACTTCGAACAGCCTCTCGAGATCGGACAGCGTCTGCACATTCTAGATAGTGCAGGTTACACCATGGTGAAACTGAACTGGTTTAACGGTCTACGTATGCCTTCGGTTTACTGTGAACGCTCGAATGGTGACATTCAAAAACTGAATGAATTTGACTACTCTGATTTCAAACGTTCACTGTCTCAGTGGTCAGTGAAATAAAACGTATCGAGTATTAGAACGACAAAGAGCAGCTGAATTGCTGCTCTTTTTTATTGGGGAAGCGTTAAAGGTATGCAGTTAGCTTTCTACAATTACACGAGTGTCTTCACTCAGAGATTCTAACTCATTAGCCACGTCCTCAATCTCTAGCTCGCTAGGCAGTTTAATCGCCATTTTTGCGCTGAATAAGCTGGAGCTTACCCCACCGCCGCCTGCAATGAATACGCGTTGGCAATCCATATCTAGAATTGAAATGCCTTGATTATCGAGAACGTGAGTAATTTCATTCACAATACCTGCTCTATCGTTGGCATCTAAGCGAAGCTGAAAGATGGTGTCTTCACGATGCGAGTGAGGATCTGAGTCAACGAACCTAACCACAAGAGTTTGACATGAAGAGAACGCCTCTTTAACGATGTCGGCATTTTCTCTTGGAAGCTCTACTTTGATGACACCAGCAACTTGATCTTCGATAAAGTTTACTTTGCTTATCAGCCATTTACCGCCATTTTCATGAGTAATTGCTGCAAGCTCTTTGATAGTTGCGGGTGACGCTTGTCCGACAAAATTAACAATAAATACGGTGTTCATAATGTCCCCTCCTGGAATAAGGTTTGGACGCAGTACGAATAAACGTGCTACTTAAGTTATTGGAATAAATCCTTTTATTTAGTGTAGGTGCTAGGAGAGGGTTATGTTTGATGAAAGTCAATTTTTGACACTAATTCGTGAAGCAAATAATTAAAACGATGTTTAGGGCACAAAAAAGCAGCCATCATAAGGCTGCTTTTCTACTGAGTATCAACTCAAGTCAAGGCTAAAATGTTACTTTTAGTTCGACACCGTAAAATTGGCTGTCGTAGTTGGCGCCTGCGTCCATTGCGAATTTTGCGACGTCTTGATTACCAAACCAAGGTGATGAATTAAATTGTAGCTCTGCACTACCGCCCCATGCATCGGTTACCCAATAATGGATATGCCCAACAGGGTTTAGGAAGAAGAGTGATACATCACCGACGGTTTCAGAGCCCATGACTTCGCCGCCGTTTGCTACAATATCTTGCTCAGCAGTGAGCATCATTTCGCCAACCACAGCACCAAAGAATGGTGTGATAAAAATATCCTGCCAAGATGGCACTTCTGCAAATGCCTCTACTCCGTACTCCCAAAAGAACGTTGACATGGTTGCGGAGTACAAGAATGACTGAAACTCGTTATAGCCAGCGTGGCGTGCGGCTGTGTAGTAAACGCCGCCAAAATAAGGATGCATGATGTAGTTGAGGACATGTTCATCACGATCCCAAACAGGCCCGTCAGAGACATTATCTTTCCATTTTTGACCCAGCTTACTCATGTCTCGGTCTTCTTCGTCCCACTTAGTGATGCTTTCTGGAAGGAAAGTCATCATACCAACGGTTGCGATACTCAGGCCAAGAATGGTGTAGGTTTGACCCATGAGGTAATCCCAGTCTTTATCTTGAGGGATAATGAGATGTTTAGGCTGAAGCCCTGCATCAAGATTTAATGAATCATCATTATTCTGTTCAAACATAAGACCGCGATTTTGAGACTCGAAGGTGTACAGAGTCGTCGTTTCGCAGTAACCTGACAAGCAATCAGGTGTGTAAGAAAACTCCGTATGACTGGTCATATCGTACTGACTTGCTTGCGCAAGCGCTGACGAAGTCAAGCAAAGGCCAGTTAGAGTTTTCTTGAACATGGATGATTTTGACACAAAGGTCTCCGAGTTGATGGTGTGATGATCGGGCTCGCAATTATCCCTCAAAACATCAACCATTTAAATACTTGATCCTTATTTAGTCCCAATATATCTCGTCGAGATTCGTCCAAATAAAAAGAAAAATAAGCACTATAACGAATAATAGGATTGTGCTTATGTTCAGGAGTCAGTTGTGAAAATAGCAATGCTTAGTACCGGTGAGG
Organism: Vibrio sp. T13N; assembly: GCF_032970445.1. NCBI lineage: Bacteria > Pseudomonadati > Pseudomonadota > Gammaproteobacteria > Vibrionales > Vibrionaceae > Vibrio > Vibrio sp. T13N. Next base: position 75,473 of record NZ_JAWJYE010000004.1, on the reverse strand, counting down.
AAGTGCTCCACGGTGATATTGTTGATACTAATGCGGCATGGTTGTCTAGCCTGTTTTATCAACATGGATTTGGCTTAACAAAGCGTTCAACGGTTGGTGATAGCCTGTCGAGCTTGGTTGAAGAGTTTTTAATGTTGAGCTTCAACAATGACGTGGTGATCGTGAATGGTGGTTTAGGGCCAACAACCGATGATATGAGTGCGGCGGCTGCCGCGAGAGCTGCTGAGTGTAAACTCGTGCTTTTCAAAGAGTGGTTGCAGCATCTAGAAAGTTTGTATGCTCGACGTGGCATCCCAATGCCAGACAGTAATTTAAAACAAGCCATGCTACCAGAAACGGCTGAGATTCTGGACAACCCGATAGGCACGGCCTGTGGTTTCAAGATGCTGATTAATGATGCCATTTTTTATTTTACGCCGGGTGTGCCAAGTGAATTTAAGCTTATGGCAGAGACGCAAATTTTGCCTGATCTGAGAAGAGCTTTTCCAGAGGTGCAAGGTTCATGTTGTAGTCGAATCTATACGTTTGGCCTTTCCGAATCCGGCATCTCGGACAAGCTTGATCAGCTAAAACTTCCTCAAGGGTATGAGCTTGGTTATCGCTCTTACTTACCTTTTATTGAAGTGAAACTCTTTGGCCCTTCTGACCAGCTTGAACAGCGTTTGAAGTTGGTACAGATGATCAATAAGCATCTTGAAAGCAATACCGTTAGTATTGATTTACCTATGGTTGAAAATGTCGGCCAGTTGTTGGTCGATAAAGGACTAACGGTGTCTATCTCCGAAAAAAGCAGCGGGGGATACTTAACTTATTGGTTAAATAGTGATGAAAACGCTGAAAGGCAACTTGGACATGGTTGGGTACTACCAAGCCAGACTCAAGCGATGAGCAACAGCGGAGACCCATTAGCAGAAACGTTTGCTCTGGCAGGAGCGACGCGAGAGAAGTGTGGGACGGATTTATCACTCGTCACTGGCGATATTGAAGAGGGTGTTTTTTCCGTCGCTTTATCGACACCGTCAGGCGAGTGGGGAGCGTTATATAAACTCTCGAAAAAGTATCCGCGCAATGATCAAGTTAAAGTGATCAGCACGGCAGCACTAGACTTGTTGCGTCGTTACCTAGAACGTAAACCGATGTTTGCACATTATGCATTTTTAGAGAAAGTTAAAGAGATGCATCTCCCAGGTAGTGCTTTATAACCAGAGACCTATAACAGCCTGAGAGATAAAACACGTAGATACAAAAAAGCCAAGGTRATYACCTTGGCTTTTGCGTTTTATACCGTCGAGTCACGTTATGCGCGCTGCTTTTCTTTCATCGCGTAGTTAACGCCACTGAGTGACAAATCCGATTTTGCTTTACAGATACAAGGTAATATCTCATCACTTTGCGTGTAAGCCATGGCAAAACCAACATACTCCACTTCACCAGATTCCAACTTGCAGCGACAAGCGCCACAGTGCCCATCACGACAGTTGTATTCTGGTAATAAGCCAGCTTGCTCCATTGTTTCCAAAATTGTATTGGAAGGGTTGGATTCAATACTGATGAGTTTGTTGATTTTGAGTGTTGCCATTACAGCTCGAATCCTTCGAAGTCGTCTGCGCGAACTTCATTGTCAATTTGACCCACAAGGTAAGAAGAAATTTCCGCTTCTTGAGGCGCAACTTGAACATTATCTGAAGACAACCAAGCGTTAATCCATGGGATTGGGTTGGTTGTTGCCTCTGGATAAGCTGCAGGTAGACCTACTGCTTGCATACGGATGTTGGTGATGTATTCAACATATTGGCTTAGGATGTCTTTGTTTAGACCGATCATCGAGCCATCTTTGAATAGATACTCTGCCCACTCTTTTTCTTGCTCAGCCGCTTCTTTGAATAGGTCAAAACAGTCTTGTTTTGCTTCTTCTGCGATTTGCATGAAAGTGAAATCATCCTGACCGTTACGTAGCAGGTTGATCATGTGTTGCGTACCGTTCAGGTGAAGCGCTTCATCACGTGCAATCAGTTTGATGATTTTCGCGTTACCTTCCATTAGTTCGCGTTCTGCGAAAGCGAAAGAACATGCGAAACTTACGTAAAAACGAATCGCTTCTAGAGCGTTCACAGACATCAGACAGATGTACAGTTTCTTCTTAAGGTCGTACAGACTAACCTTAACCGTTTCACCGTTAAGGACATGCTCACCTTCACCGTAGCGATGGTAATCATTCGTCGCTTGAATCAAATCGTCGTAGTAGTGCGCGATGTCTTTTGCACGCTTCAGGATGTGCTCGTTCTCAACGATATCATCAAATACCACAGCAGGGTCGTTCACGATGTTACGAATAATGTGCGTGTAAGAACGAGAGTGAATCGTTTCAGAGAAAGACCAAGTCTCAATCCAAGTCTCTAGTTCCGGCAGAGATACAAGCGGCAGCAGTGCCACGTTAGGGCTACGACCTTGGATAGAGTCTAGAAGCGTTTGGTACTTCAAGTTAGAGATGAAGATGTGCTTCTCGTGATCTGGCAGTTTGTTGTAATCGATACGGTCGCTAGATACGTCTACTTCTTCTGGACGCCAGAAGAAAGAAAGTTGTTTCTCGATAAGCTTTTCGAAAATCTCAAACTTTTGTTGGTCGTAGCGTGCAACGTTTACTGATTGACCTAGGAACATTGGTTCCTTCAACTGGTCATTCTTTTTTTGGTTAAAAGTACTGTAAGCCATAATGCCTCAATTCCTTTTAAACCTCCCCATAAGGGGAGGTTATCGATAGTCTGTCTTTACGGAGTGTTGGGTGCGGGTAGATTAAATCTTACAACCGCCGCCAGCACAATCGTCATCTTGTGGTTGAACAGCGTCTTTCTGTTCATCTTTTGCGCCATCACGAGTGTTATGGTAGTAAAGCGTTTTCACACCAAACTTGTACGCTGTTAGCAGGTCTTGAAGTAGTTTCTTCATTGGTACCTTGCCAGTCTCGTAGCGTGACGGATCGTAGTTAGTATTAGCAGAGATAGCTTGGTCAACAAACTTCTGCATAATACCCACAAGATGTAGGTAACCGTCGTTCGAACCGATGTTCCAAAGCAGTTCATAGTTGTCTTTAAGTTCAGTGAACTCAGGTACAACTTGCTTCAGAATACCGTCTTTCGAAGCTTTTACTGAAACATAACCACGTGGTGGCTCAATACCGTTAGTTGCGTTTGAAATCTGAGAAGAGGTCTCAGAAGGCATTAGCGCAGTCAGTGTTGAGTTACGTAGGCCGTGCTCCATAATTTCTTTACGTAGGCTGTCCCAGTCGTAGTGCAGCGCTTCGTCACAAATTAGGTCGATATCTTTCTTGTACGTATCAATCGGCAGTAAGCCTTTCGCGTAGTTCGTTTCGTCGAATGAAGGGCACTTGCCTTGCTCTTTCGCCAGTTCTACCGATGCTTTTAGTAGGTAGTACTGCATTGCTTCGAACGTACGGTGAGTCAGGCCATTTGCGCTACCGTCAGAGTATTTCACGCCATGTTTCGCTAAGTAATAAGCGAAGTTGATCACACCAACACCTAGCGTACGACGGTTCATCGTCGATTTGTATGCCGCTGGTAGAGGGTAATCTTGATAATCAAGCAGTGCATCTAGCGCACGAACAACAAGATCAGATAGCTCTTCGAAATCATCTAGAGACTTGATAGCACCAAGGTTGAAGGCAGAAAGCGTACATAGTGCGATCTCGCCCGAGTCATCTTCAACGTTAGTTAATGGCTTCGTTGGCAGTGCGATTTCTAGACATAGGTTCGATTGACGAACTGGCGCTACTTCAGAATCAAATGGGCTGTGAGTATTACAGTGGTCCACGTTCTGAATGTAGATACGACCTGTTGATGCACGCTCTTGCATTAGCAGAGTGAACATTTCAATCGCTTTAACCGTTTCTTTCTTGATTGAAGGATCGTTCTCGTACTTCACGTATAGACGCTCAAACTCTTCTTGGTTTTCGAAGAATGCGTCGTATAGACCCGGTACGTCTGAAGGTGAGAATAGTGTGATGTTGCCACCCTCAACTAAACGTTGGTACATCAGTTTGTTTAACTGAACACCGTAGTCCATGTGACGAACACGGTTCTCTTCAACACCACGGTTGTTTTTAAGCACCATTAGAGAGCGAGCTTCGCCGTGCCACATTGGGTAGAATACAGTCGCTGCGCCACCACGAACACCACCTTGCGAACAACATTTTACTGCGGTTTGGAAGTATTTGTAGAACGGGATACAGCCAGTGTGGAATGCTTCACCACCGCGAATCTCTGAACCTAATGCACGGATACGACCAGCGTTGATACCAATACCAGCGCGCTGAGATACGTAACGAACAATCGAGCTTGCTGTTGCGTTGATAGAATCAAGACTGTCGCCACACTCAATCAGAACACATGAGCTGAACTGGCGAGTAGGGGTTCGCACGCCAGACATAATTGGCGTAGGTAGAGAAATCTTAAATGTCGATGTCGCATCGTAGAAACGTTTGATGTAATCAAGACGCGTTGCTTTTGGATATTTTGCAAATAGGCACGCTGCTACAAGGATGTATAAGAACTGAGCACTTTCGTAAATTTGGCCCGTTACACGGTTTTGTACGAAGTACTTGCCCTCTAGCTGCTTAACTGCCGCGTATGAGAAGTTTAGGTCGCGTTTATGGTCGATGTACGCATCAAGTTCGTCGAGTTCTGTTTTTGTGTAGTCTTCTAGAATATGTTGATCGTACTTACCCATATCGACGAGGCGAGACACGTGATCATAAAGCGTTGGTGGCTCGTATTGGCCATACGCTTTTTTACGCAGATGGAATACCGCTAGGCGAGCAGCTAGGTATTGGTAATCCGGAGTCTCTTCAGAGATCAGGTCTGCCGCAGACTTGATGATTGTCTCGTGAATATCTGTCGTTGTGATGCCGTCGTAAAACTGGATGTGAGCGCGAAGTTCTACTTGAGAAACCGAAACATTATCTAGACCTTCTGCAGCCCAAGTGATAACGCGGTGGATTTTATCCAGATCGATACTTTCTTTACGGCCATCACGCTTGGTGACGGTAAGTTGTTGGTTCATTCTGCTTTATTTCCCTAAGAAAACTGATAAAAGCCGTATTTTTGTTTGTTTATGTGCAATATGAGTAAAGCTTGCGGCGGCTTTGTGATCAAAGTCTATCTATATATTGTCGCTTAAACACAACATATAGGGGTTCATTTGTTTGCGGGTTACAAGATAGTGCTATTACACTGATTTATCAAGGTACAGATCGGGGATGACTTGTGGATAACTGACAAAATGAAAAAAATCAGTAAGTGAACACTAACCGATGAGAAAAGGGCAGACTTGAATGGTTAAAAGCACGGTTTTGAGATCGGTTTAGAAATAACCGCATGCAAAAATATTTTCCTTGATCTTTGGCCGTTTTTATCTACGAAAAATAGGTTGGTTAAAATGGAATCTAGAGCACGAATTTTAGGCATAAAAAGACAAAAAAAGCGGCAACTTTGTGCTACCGCTTTCGATTCATTTTCTACAAAAAATGTCAATCACAAAACGCATTTTTTAACATAACGGCGTTCAGTATTTTTTAGTATGAACGATGTAGTTTACATCTACATTACGGCCGAGTTTGTAACTGTCATTAAGAGGGTTGTAATGCAGGCCTGTAATGCCCATTTCTGTTAGGTCTGTTTGGTCTATCATCTTCATCATTTCGGCAGGCTTGATAAACTTCTCGTGCTCGTGAGTCCCCTCAGGAACAATCTTAAGAAGCTTCTCTGCACCGACAATAGCAAACAAGTATGACTTGATGTTGCGGTTCAAGGTTGAGAAAAACACGTGACCACCAGGTTTTACTAGCGCAGCACAAGAGCGGATAACGGAGAGAGGATCTGGAACGTGTTCAAGCATCTCCATACAAGTCACGACATCGTAAGTCCCTGCGTTTTCTATCGCGTGGTCTTCTATTGTGCTCTGAATGTAGGTCAGTTGAGTACCTGTTTCTAATGCATGTAGTCGTGCGACTTCTAAAGGTTCTTTGCCCATATCAAGTCCAGTAACAATAGCGCCTTCTTTCGCCATGCTTTCAGCAAGAATGCCACCACCACAGCCGACATCAAGTGCACGCTTGCCAAACAAGCCATTTGCTTTTTCAAGTACATAGTTCAAACGAAGTGGGTTAATTTGGTGAAGCGGCTTAAACTCGCCTTCTAAATCCCACCATCGAGAAGCCATGTCCTCGAATTTCTTAATTTCACTTGGGTCGACGTTTTGTGCTTTAGTCATAATTGGTTTTATTGCATTCAATCTGAGTCCTTTAGAGGACGTCAGTATACTCCAACGTTTTATAACCAAACAACCTCGATGTGCTTAGTGAAGGGACATGACAGAGCTCACTGGCGCGGCAACAACAGGTTTCTGTAACTTTGAAAACGCTTGCATTATTTTCGGTTCACCCTTGAACTAGTGCCAGTGACAATACTCTAAAACCTGCATTTTTGACGTTGTGTGGATATATTGGGATTAACGATTTCACCTCGGTTTTATACGTACAGAGTCCGATTTTGCTCAATGTTGACCGAAATATAACCACTAATCAGAAAGATATGGGATGAGTGTGCAAATTCTCGACATTTGATTCATAACCAAGCTCACAACCTGATAAAAGGAGAGGGAAAGTGATGCCGAAGTGATGAATTGTGTGTTATATTTTTGCACCTTACACGTATCGTAATTACGATCAGATAATAGAGGGATAATGGCTCTATGAGCGATTTAGCTAAAGAGATCACGCCCGTAAACATTGAAGATGAGCTTAGAGGTTCATATCTAGACTATGCGATGTCAGTCATCGTAGGTCGTGCTCTTCCAGATGTGCGTGATGGCCTAAAACCAGTACACCGCCGCGTTTTATTCGCGATGAACGTACTAGGCAACGATTGGAACAAACCATATAAAAAATCAGCCCGTGTTGTCGGCGACGTAATCGGTAAATATCACCCACACGGTGATAGTGCTGTGTACGACACAATCGTACGTATGGCTCAACCGTTCTCGCTTCGTTACATGCTGGTCGATGGTCAAGGTAACTTTGGCTCGATTGATGGCGACTCTGCTGCGGCAATGCGTTACACCGAAGTTCGAATGGCAAAAATTGCCCACGAACTATTGGCTGACCTAGACAAAGAAACCGTAGACTACGTACCAAACTACGACGGTACTGAGCAGATCCCAGCGGTTCTTCCAACTAAAATTCCAAACCTATTGGTTAACGGTGCTTCTGGTATCGCAGTAGGTATGGCAACCAACATTCCGCCTCATAACCTTGGCGAAGTGATTGATGGCTGTCTTGCATACATCAATAACGAAGAAATCACTATTGATGAACTAATGGATTACATTCCTGGTCCTGATTTCCCAACGGCGGCGCTGATCAGCGGTCGTAAAGGCATTGTAGACGCGTACAAAACAGGTCGCGGCAAAATCTACATGCGTTCGAAAGCGGACATCGAAGTGGAGAAGAATGGTAAAGAAACCATCATCGTCACTGAGATCCCATACCAGGTAAACAAAGCTCGCTTGATCGAAAAGATCGCTGAGCTAGTTAAAGATAAGAAAGTTGAAGGCATCAGTGCACTACGCGACGAGTCAGATAAAGACGGTATGCGTATTGTTATTGAATGTAAGCGCGACGCTGTGGGCGAAGTGGTTCTAAACAACCTATACGCTCAGACTCAGTTGCAAACCACTTTCGGTATCAACATGGTGGCCCTAAACAATGGGCAACCACAGCTATTCAACCTGAAAGATATGTTGAAGTGCTTCGTTGATCACCGTCGTGAAGTTGTGACTCGTCGTACTATTTTCGAACTACGTAAAGCGCGTGAACGTGCCCACATCCTTGAAGGTTTAGCGCTAGCGCTTGCCAACATTGATGAAATCATTGAGCTTATCCGTAAGGCGCCAACACCGGCTGAAGCAAAAGCGGGTCTTATCGCTCGTGGTTGGGATTTAGGCAACGTTTCAGCAATGCTAGAGCGTGCTGGTACAGATGCAGCACGCCCTGAATGGCTAGAACCTCAATACGGCATTCGCGATGGTCAGTACTTCCTGACTGAGCAACAAGCACAAGCTATCCTAGATCTTCGTCTACACAAACTAACAGGTCTAGAACACGAGAAGATTCTTGGCGAATACAAAACACTTCTAGAAGAAATCGCTGAGCTCATGCATATCCTTGCAAGCACTGAGCGTTTGATGGAAGTGATCCGCGAAGAACTTGAAGCGGTTCGTGACGGCTTTGGTGATGCTCGTCGTACAGAAATCACAGCTGCGAGCCATGATATCGACATGGAAGAGCTGATCGCACGTGAAGACGTTGTGGTTACTCTATCGCACGGTGGTTACGTTAAGTACCAAGTACTGAGCGACTACGAGTCACAGCGCCGTGGTGGTAAAGGTAAGAGTGCGACCAAGATGAAAGATGAAGACCATATCGAGCGTCTTCTAGTGGCGAATACCCACGATAACATCTTGTGTTTCTCTACTCGCGGTAAAACATACCGTCTGAAAGTTTACCAATTGCCTCTAGCGAGCCGCACTGCTCGTGGTAAGCCAATTGTGAACATCCTTCCACTAGAAGAAGGTGAGCGCATTACCGCGATTCTGCGTGTTGATGAATTCTCTGAAGACAAATTCATCTTCATGGCAACAGGTGACGGTACGGTTAAGAAAACGCCGTTGAACCAATTTGCAAATGTTCGTTCAAATGGCCTGATTGCGGTAAACCTACGTGAAGACGATTCGTTAATCGGTGTGGATATCACTAACGGCGAAAACGAAATCATGCTGTTCTCTAAAGCGGGTAAAGTGGTTCGCTTTAAAGAAGCAGAAGAAATTCCAGTACTTGACGAAAATGGTAAGCCAGTTCTTGATGAGAATGGTCAGCCAGAGATCAAGTTTAAAGGTGTTCGTCCTATGGGTCGTACTGCCTCTGGTGTTCGTGGTATGAAACTGGCTGAAAATGACCAAGTTGTATCACTTATCGTTCCTTCGCACGAAGGCGACATCCTAACGGTTACAGAAAACGGTTATGGTAAACGTACAGCGCTGAGCGAGTACCCGACAAAAGGTCGAGGCACTCAAGGTGTCGTTTCTATCAAAGTTTCTGAGCGAAACGGCCCGGTAGTTGGTGCTATCCAGGTTGTTGAAGGTGATGAAATGATGATGATCACCGACGCTGGTACACTAGTACGTACTCGTGTGGGTGAAGTTAGCCAGGTTGGTCGTAACACGCAAGGTGTAACGCTTATCCGTACTGCGGAAGACGAATCTGTTGTTGGTTTGCAACGTATTGAAGAAGTTGATGACGAAGAGCTGCCTGCTGGTGAAGAAGCAGAAGCGTTAGAGTCAACAGACGAAAATACGCAGCAAGATACTCCAGAAGCGCCAGCCGCTGATGATGCAGAGGAAGGTAACGAAGAGTAATCTTTCGTTACTATTCTAATGTAAAAAGCCGAGCCTCAGTTGCTCGGCTTTTTTGTACCTGTATCAACGCAATACAAGCATTAAACCAGTACACTAATACTCAGTTTGTCTAGGGAGCGCGTTATGTCTGTTTGGTTTTTCATTGCCATCACTTTGATGGGATTATTCGTCGTCGTATTATCGCTCAGCGCTTCAAGAGTAAGAGCGGCACAATGGTTCGGTTTTTGTGCTTTGGTACTAGTGTTAACCAGCGCTAGCTTCTTATTGTTGCGTCAATCTCCTCCACAACCTATTCAAGCTGAAGTCTCTCGAATGATGACTGCTCGCGATATCATGCAGGAAATTCAAGACCAATTACGTGAAGACCCAAACAATGCCGAATTGTGGTTTCAGTTAGGGCAGGGCTACCTGCTAGAGGGAGAACTGGATGGCGCACTGATTTGTTTTGATTACGCCATCCAACTAACTGAGCCAGTCGGTGCCACGCAACTTGCTGCGAAAGCAACGACCTTATACTACATTCACCAGCAATCAATGACGCAAGAAGTCAGTTTGCTTCTAGAACAAGCTTTGCAGATAGAACCGCATAATGAAGCGGCTTTGTCGTTGATTGCCAATGATCATTTTCTGTCATTCCGCTTTCAGGAAGCCATTGATACTTGGGTGCTATTACTCGACTCGAACGATCCAAGCTTAGATCGAGTACAAATTATTAACTCGATCAATAAAGCGAAAGAGCTGTTGTAGGCGTAGACTCTAATAAGTAGTAGAAGAAAGGTGGGGGACGAATGAAGAATAAAGCGTTCGGAATATTTGTGGTGCTGTGCGGCTCCGTGTTAGTGGGTTGTAGCTCTTCCGAACATTCTGGCACCTCATCTACGGTTTATTACTCTTCCGGTTATTACGACCCTTGGTGGTACGATCATGACGACTACTGGATTTATTACTATCCGGGTTGTTGCGACAACGACGATGAATACAAAGAGAAACTAGAAGAGTGGTGGAATGGCTTGGATGAAGAGCAACAGCAATCCATCAAAGACAAAGTCGAAGATTGGAAAGACGATGATATGTCCGCCAATATCGATAACATGAAGCGACAGCTTGACGATCATTGGCAATCGCTGCCTGACGAGCAAAAGCAGGAGATTCAAACCAAGTGGGAGAACCGCCCCGAGCGCATCGAGCCTACGGCTTTACAAGACAAAGCCGTGGCAGAAAAGCTTCAACAAAGAAAAGCATTGCCGGAAACGAAGATCCAGCGCCCAGTTACACGCCCAAATGTGCAGATGCCTAAAACACGTCCACATATTCAGCCTAGGCCGAGACTTCCTCGTCGCTAATCTGTTTTCCTCTGCCTTCTATCAAACAAAAAGGGCGCAACGTGCGCCCTTCGTTTTATCCATTTAACCTAGTGTAATCGATACTGATCAGTACGTTGCTTCGCGCTCAGCAGCTGCTTTATCCCATTCTGGTGCCACCGTTTCTAGGAAGTGTTTCTTGTCTGCGTTCATCTTTTCCATATCCATACCTAGTGCTTGTTGCGCTTTTGCTTTGGTCGAGATATCTGGAATTTGAACTGGGTCAGTAATACCTTTTGTTGCCAGTAAACGAACTAACTTAGTACGAGCGTCAGCAGCGCGATCAACTGCGGTACCGAGTACTTCAAGTGCTACCTCAGGAGCATGCATGTGAACACCGTGAGAAGCAATCGCGTAGTCCCAACGCCATTGTGCATGGCGAATATCTTGTAGGATAGGTTGCATCTCTTCTTCTGTTGCCCCTGCTTCCCATGCTGCACCAGCTTCAAAGTGCGCTGCCACAATTTGCTTCTCGGCGGTTAGCTTCATGTTTAGTACTTGCGCTTTGCGAGTCGAAACGATGCCTTGTAGCTGCTCTTTGGTTTGAGTATGGCATTGCGCACAGGTGTCTTCAAAACGATCAAACGGGTTACCCACTTTGTGGTCAGTGTATACCGTACCGTCTTCTTTGGTTACTTTAGGCATGTGACAGTCCACACACACCACTTTGTTTTTGCCATGAATACCCGCTCTCCAAGTTTCGAAACCTGGGTGTTGTGCCTTGAGCATTGGTGCTTTAGAAACGGCGTGCGTCCAATCTTTAAAGTTCAACGCGTCGTAGTATTTCTCCATATCAGCGACGTTGGTCCCCATGTCCCATGGGAATTTGACTGCTTTAGTCGGACCTGTGAAGTAGTACTCGACATGACATTGAGCGCAGACTGACGCTTGTTTATCTAAGCGAGATTGTTGGTCAAAATTTTTGCCGATGGTGTCAAAAGCGCGCTCGACGTATGGGCGAGTCAGTGCCAGTGCGGGTTTGCCCTTCTTGAAGGCTTCAGAACCCGTATTGTGACAGTCGGAACAACCGATAGGGTTGACGATTTCTGAGCCCAAGCGCGCCCATTTACCTTCGAAATAACCGTCTTCACCGCGCACTTCAATTACGCGGGCGACATCTGGGCTTTTACAACTCCAACAAGCCATCGGCATTGGCCCGGAGTTTTCGTCTGCTGGTGCGCCAGTTCTGAGGGTTTGCCTCACATCATCAAGCGCGTAAAAGTGACCGCGCGCTTTGTTGTAGTCTTTAGCAAAACCATAACCAGCCCACAAGATCACCATGTTTGGGTCTTCACTTAAGGCATCTTCAATATGCTCGCTTTCCGATGTGGCTTTCCAAGAGTGATATTGGTCAGGGTGGTTTTGTTCAAAGGTATCATTGCGAGGCTCTATGAGACCAGTATCCTCTGCCGCCAAAGGAGCACCAACCAAAAATAATTGGCTGGCGAATAAGGTCGCAACCGCGATAGGTGCGCTCATCCAGTGTTTTATGCTCACGGTGTTATCTCCATATTCGTTTTTATTAGCAGCGTTGTGAGGAGCTATTCCAAATAAGAATCGGAGATCTATCGTTAATATTAATAGTGAATTGAATAGATGAAATAGTGACCGAAATTGGCCTTGTTTTAGATCAATTTATGCTAGTGATCTTAATCATGTTTAAGTTCAAATACCCCTAAAGTGGTATGTTGTAATCCCCTTTAATCACAGCGTGTTATGGGTATAACCATTCTAAAAATAAGGTGATTAAGGTCGCTTTTTGAACATGTGATTCTACCTCTTAGGAATTATAGAGGTATTATAAATACAGGTTTAGCGTTGTGGCTTTCCAAAATAAGAATTGATGTCATTTGAAGGTGTAAAAATATCTTCAGAGGAAATTAATTGTTGCTCAAATAATAGTTGATAAGAGTTATCAATTATTATCGAGCTAAGGAAAGAAAAATATGGGCAATATAAAATTGACCATAGAGACAATGCTGAAATTTCTCTTCATCTTTGCCATCTATGGTTTTTTCACCGCCGCCCATGCGACTTCTTCAGAGCCAGTTGAAGGTGCTCAAGCTGAGCGTCATCAAGTCGAGTTGATCCGTGACCGAGACTATAAATGTCTTCAATGTCATAAGGATGCTAAAGATACTCTGAATCTATCGCATGATTCGCAAGCGTTATTGAGTCAAGGTAAGCAGCTCAATTGCACTAACTGTCACAGCAACATCGGCCCTGATCACCGTGAAGGTGCACCCGATGTGATTAAGTTTTCTGCTGCGCAATCGAAAGCGGTGCACGACAAAGTGTCCCTTGACCCAAGCTTGATTCTCAAAGCTAATAGCCAGTGTGTGGATTGTCACGCGCCACTTAAGTTAAGAGAAAAGCATTGGACGCACGATGTGCACGCCAAGAATCTCACTTGTTCAAACTGTCATGATGTTCATGCCGCAAAAACCAAAGCTTTGTCTTATGACAGAAAACAGCTGATTAAGCAGTGTGTGGATTGTCACTCTGAATTTGCCGTCGAACCTGAACTTGCCAAAGAAGAGGAGAGATAGCATGAAATGTTCGAGAAGAAACTTTTTAGCTAGCAGCGGTGCGTTGATTTTAACTACAGGCGTTGCGGGCACTTCCGTTGTTAGCTCCTCTCTTTATGCCAGCAACAGTGAACAAGCGAAGCGCATGGGTATGGTTCATGATGAAAATGCCTGCATTGGCTGTACCGCTTGTACCGATGCTTGTCGCGAAGTAAATAAAGTCCCTGAAGGCGTGACGCGACTTAAAATTCATCGCAGTGAACCGATTGGCGAATTCCCAGATGTGGAATACCAGTTTACTCGCGAATCCTGTCAGCACTGTGATAATCCACCATGTGTCTATGTGTGCCCAACAGGCGCAGCATACAAAGATGAAGCGACGGGCATTGTGGATGTACACAAAGAGAAATGTGTCGGATGTGGTTATTGCCTTGCTGCTTGTCCTTATCAAGTGCGCTTCTTTAATCCAGTCGATCACTCTGCGGATAAATGTAACTTCTGCCGCGATACCAACCTGGCGCAAGGTAAGCAGCCAGCTTGCGTGGAATCTTGCCCAACAAAAGCACTCATCTTTGGTGATTTAAATGACCCAGCTAGCGAGGTGAGCAAAGCTATCGAAAGCCATGTTGTCTATCGCGATAAATCGCATTTAGGTACGCAGCCTAAACTGTACAAAATTCCGCATAGTAAAGGGGAGGTGTCATCATGAACGGCTTCGAAAGTGCATTCCACTTTGACTCGTTAGTCTGGGATTGGATTATTGCGATTTACTTATTCCTCGCTGGGATGTCAGCAGGTGCGGTGATGATTTCTATCTATTTAAAACGCAAAGTGATTGAAGGTGATCCCGCAAACAACGGCATCATGAAAGCGATGGCTTGGCTCGCACCATTTGGCATCATTGCTGGGTTGGTAATTTTGATTTTCCATTTAACCAAGCCTTTAGAGTTTTGGAAGATCATGATCTACTACAACCCAACGTCGGTAATGTCGATGGGCGTGATCTTGTTCCAAGTGTACATGCTAGTGCTGTTTGTTTGGATCGGCGTTATCTTCCGCCATCAAATCATCAGCTTTTGTGAAGGGAAGTTACCAAGCAAACTGCTGGATTTTGCTGATGGCATTTTGATTAAGGCGGGGAAAGCCAACAACGCAATTGAATTATTCTTGGGCTTCTTAGCCATCGTGCTTGCGGCATACACCGGCTTTTTATTGTCTGCATTGAAGACTTACCCAATGCTAAACAATCCAGTACTGCCAATCTTATTCCTATTCTCTAGTTTGTCATCTGGCGCAGCAGCATGTTTGATGTTCGGCATCTTGGCGTTTAAAGAGTCGACCAGCAGCCCTAGTGTGTCTTGGGTGCACGGATTTGAACGCCCAGTGGTATTGTTTGAGCTGTTTGTCTTAGTGACATTCTTTACTGGGCTTATCTTTAGTGGCGGGCAAAATGAAGCCGCGGCTTGGAATGCCATTTCGAGTGGGTTCTGGGCTCAGTGGTTCTGGGTTGGGGTGGTGCTCATCGGCATGATAACGCCTTTGACTCTTAATTGGTTGACGCCTTCTGAAGTTCGTCATAGGGGAAGTTACGTTTTTGCGGTCACAACGTTGAGTTTGGTTGGCGTACTCATGCTGCGTACTTTCATTCTCTATGCCGGTCAAATGACCATCGTGTAAGGAGGCAAAATGGAGGCTGAGCTCGGTTTCTTTTTGTTGATATTGGTGGCTGTCGCATCGACATGTGCGACGCTGCTGCATTGGGTTTGCTTTACGCTGCGGAAGAAGGGAGTGTTGCCACACCAAACCGCAACGTCTCATATTATCAGCTTAGCCTCCTTAGTTTGTTTGGCGCTTTTGATAGTCTGTTTTATTCAGGATAATTTTGCGCTTGAGTATGTGGTTACACACTCGAACAGCCAGTTACCTATCGCGTTTAAGATTGCAGCTGCTTGGGGCGGCCATCAAGGGTCTATGTTGTTTTGGGTGGTTACGTTGAGCTTATGGGCGTCTTTTATTGCTATCAAGTCGCCAGTTTGCACTCAATATACAGGCGATTGCTTGGGTATCATGAACTTACTTATTGCTATTTTCGCTTGGTTTACCCTCACCACGTCCAATCCTTTTGAGTATGCTCAGACACTAGCGTTGGAGGGACGAGATCTCAATCCGATGTTGCAAGATATCGGGCTTATTATTCATCCACCGCTGTTGTATTTGGGTTACGTTGGTTATGCCGCGATACTGGCGTTCGCCTTAGCTGCGTTATTAGCGAAACGACCTATAAATGAATGGTATGGTGTTGCCCGTAGTGCCGCTTTCTTTGCTTGGGGTACGCTAACAATTGGAATTTTGATCGGTTCTTGGTGGGCATACAATGAATTAGGTTGGGGCGGGTGGTGGTTTTGGGACCCGGTAGAAAACGCGTCTTTGCTGCCTTGGTTAATGGGTACCGCACTACTGCATAGCGGTGTGTTGTCGAAGCGTAATAAAGGAGCAATTTGGAGCACCTACGCATTGGCTTTTGCGACGTTCAGTTTGAGTATTCTCGGCACATTTGTGGTGAGATCGGGTGTATTAACCTCAGTACACGCGTTTGCGGTTGATCCAACCAAAGGTGTAGTACTTCTTGCTGTTCTTAGCGTTTTGGTGATTGTTACCTTTGGTGTGCTCATTATGCGAGGGCTACATATTCCTCGTTTTACGCTCGATTCGTTAATAAGTCGTGCCTACATGGTATACATCGCTATTGGACTTCTCGTTGTTTGTATGGCGATTGTTTTCCTCGGTACCTTTTACCCAATGCTTTATCAACTGCTTGGCTTGGGTAATATATCCGTTGGGGCACCTTACTTTAAAAGCCTCGTTTTTCCCCTTACATTACTTGCTCTGACCTTTCTCGCCTTTATGCCCGTGTTGAAGTGGACGAAAGGAGCCAGTCCTCATGCCGTTAAAACCATTGGGTTTGTCGGTATTCATGTTATTGCGGTTAGCGCTATTTTCGTTTTTGCTACTAAAGAGCTTCATATAACGACTTTGATTACTCTGGTATTAGCGACGTGGGTAGTGGTTTCTCATGTGCTATTGCTGTTTTGTGCAGAAAACAAGAGCAAATTAATGCCTATGTTTCTTGCTCATGTTGGCTTTGCGTTGGGGGCAAGCGGGGCAGTATTTAATAGTGACTATTCGTATGAATACAACTTACGGGCAGAGCCTGGTAGCTCGTATCAAAAAGCGGGTATCACCGTTGATTACCATGGGATTGAATGGTTAGTTGGGCCGAACTACACCGCAGAACAGGGAAGTGTTGATCTTTATTTGGAGAGCGGTAAGGCGCTGAACTTTCAACCCGAGAAACGGCATTACCCTGTACGCGTGATGAATATGACCGAGCCCGCTATTCGATCACTGTGGCATGGAGACTACTACATCACTTTGGGTGACAAGATCGACAACAGCGCCTACGCAATTAAAGTGCAATATCGGGCGGGTATCTGGTGGATATGGTTTGGTGGCGCTTTAATCGTAATAAGTGCTTTGGGGAGTATGATGAATCTAAGGGGAAAAGGTAATGAGATCGAAAAATACGCTTAAACTGATCGTTCTCATATTGCTAGTTGCGATTTTTTTTGTCACCGCGACAATGGCATTATCCGATAGACCAAACGTAGAAATACAACAAAATCGTATGTTATCTATCCCAGATTTTACCGCTTACTCACTCATTTCAGGCAATCGAATCACCGATGCAGTACTAGAAAATCAAGGTTATGTGCTATTGAATGTTTGGGCGTCTTGGTGCGGGGTTTGTAAACAAGAACATGATGATTTGCTCAACTTAGCTCGACAAGGTGTGCCCATCGTTGGTCTTAACTATCGAGATAAAGAAAGCGCGGCTAAACGCTATTTGAGCTCTTCACACAATCCATATACCGAAGTTATATCCGATCCTAATGGGCAACTGGCGGTTGAACTTGGTGTAATAGGAACACCTGAAACTTACTTAATTGATCAAAATGGCAATGTTTTGATCAAATATAGAGGTAAGTTAACAATAGACAAATGGAACTCGTTATTTTCGGGGTATTTTAATGTCTCACTTTAAATATGCTTACTTCATTATTGTTTTGTTTTCTTTGTGTTCTTCTTGGGTCAAAGCAGAGCAAATTACGCAGCATGTTGATCTGTTTGAATTTCATTCCGTTGAACTGCAACAAAGAGCAAATGCATTAGCCAAGGCTTTGCGATGCCCACAATGTCAAAACCAAAACCTTGTTGAATCTAATGCACAAGCCGCTAAAGATTTAAGATTGAAAGTGTACTCGATGGTAAACGAAGGAAGTACGGATCAAGAGGTAAAAGATTATTTGGTTCAGAGATATGGGAATATCGTTTTGTATCAGCCACCATTTAATTATTCGACAGCAGCGTTGTGGATCTTTCCTCTATTACTTTTGATCTTTTTTATCCTATTTTCGATCAAAATGATAAAGCGTCAATAATGTGACCACTATTCCACTATGGGAAATAAATCGTGCAGATAACAAACAGAATGTTATCATTTTTCCGAATTTATGAAGATTCCAGTATAAAGAAAATCAACGATTTGAGCTGGAGAAGTAATAAAAGAACTAAGTAGGTGCACGCAGTGGATTCAGTTATATTACAGTTAAAAAAAGACTTTTATTCGCAGATTCGTGCATTGCAAACCTCGAAACTGCCTCAAGTTACATCGTCTCTCGCCGTATTAACCGAAGAAGAAATTCAAGAACTCGAAGCGGTATGGATAGAGCTTACGGTTTGGAAACGTAGCCAAACACATTAAATCATCACCCCTACATACAACTCATTATCAACCCCRGACAAAATTTGTCTGGGGTTTTTTATTGTAGTTTTTCAAAATTGTTATACTATAACAATTCGTCAGCGCGGGGAGTTGTTCTCTTTGGCTGTCTTTAGGGGATAACTGCTCTCAATTGTGATCTCTATATTGAAAAATGCGGTATCAATCCCCATAGTTGAAGAGCAATGAGTGAATCCCATGAATGCAATAACGAAAACGCATCAAGCGCATCAAGCAATAAATCGAGTGAGTATAGATATGGCGGAAGTACGTGCCAGAGTAGATTTTAAAGTCGGGGCTAAAAGTAATATCGATGCTGAAATCCTGTCTTTTCGTGGCCTGAAGACAGATAAAGAGCATGTGGCAGTTATCTTTAGGCAAGCGGATCAAACGCAAGAAACGCCTTTGGTGCGTATGCATTCAGAATGTCTTACTGGTGATGTTTTTCACTCATCCCGTTGTGATTGCGGTGAGCAATTAGAAGAAACCATTCAACGCATGGGCGAATCTGGCGGTATTATTTTATACCTACGTCAGGAAGGTCGTGGTATTGGTCTATACAACAAAATTGATGCGTACCGTTTGCAAAGCCAAGGTATGAACACCTATGAAGCAAACAACCATTTGGGTTTTGACGATGACCTGCGTGATTTCACTGAAGCAGCGCAAATGCTCGAAGCATTAGGTGTAAGTAAAATTCGCCTTGTGACCAACAACCCTAAGAAAATCCGTGAATTAGCAGAATACGGCATCGAGATTGTTGAGGTTGTCAATACCTCTGCACATATTAAAGATGGTAATGAAAGCTACCTAAAAGCAAAAGTTTCTCATGGTAAGCACAATCTAAAATTCTGATTTTATTTATTAAATTATCAGTTTTGCATGTTAAAAGCCTCACAATGATGAGGCTTTTTTTGTATCTAGAGTTGAAAATAAATTGTAAATTTGTATTATCTCGTGACTAATAGTGCAAATAAGAATAATTAGCACTACGAATAAAACAAATAAATTGCTCAACAAGGATGCTTCAGATGAATGCAAAAACAGTTTTAGTCCAATCTATTGCTGCATCACTCCTCATTGCCAGTGGTTCTACCGTTGCTGCCCAAGTAACGAAACAACAAGTCGTTGAACATTATGCAGACGTTGCACATGCAGTCTTTGCTGACTCAGTGACAACGGCGAAAACGCTCGACGTAAAAATCGACGAATTTCTAAAATCGCCATCAGCGGATAAGCTTGAAGAAGTAAAACAAGCGTGGCTAGACTCTCGCGTTCCGTACCAACAATCTGAAGTATTCCGTTTTGGTAACGCGATTGTTGATGACTGGGAAGGGCAGTTAAATGCATGGCCACTTGATGAAGGCCTAATTGACTACGTAGCGACAGATTACCAATATGAACTCGGTAACGAAGGCGCTGCTGCAAACATCATCGCAAACACCAGTTTACAGATTGGTGCTTCTAAACTAGACGTTTCAAAAATTACTCCAGAATTGCTAGCGGATCTCAACGAAGTAGGTGGTTCTGAGGCAAACGTTGCGTCAGGTTACCACGCGATTGAATTCTTACTTTGGGGTCAAGACCTAAACGGCACAAACGCAGGCGCAGGTCAGCGCGCTTACACAGACTTCGTTGTCGGTTCTGAGTGTACGAATGGTCACTGTGACCGTCGTGGTGAGTACCTAAAAGCGGCAGCCGATCTACTGGTTCAAGACCTTGAATGGATGGAAAAACAGTGGTCTGCGGAAGTGAAAGGCAACTACCGTGAAACACTTCTTAATGATTCTGCTGATAATGGCCTACGTAAAATGTTGTTCGGTATGGGGTCATTGTCTTTAGGTGAGCTTGCTGGTGAGCGCATGAAGGTGGCGTTGGAAGCAAACTCGACAGAAGATGAGCACGATTGTTTCTCAGACAATACGCACAACTCTCATTACTACAACGAGCAGGGCATCTATAACGTTTACACAGGTCTTTACAAGCGTGAAGACGGCACATTGCTTTCTGGTCCGAGTATTGCTGACCTAGTGGCTCAAAAAGACAAACAAGCAGCTAAAGAGATCCAGAAGCAGTTTGATGTTACGCGTAATCAAGTTGGT
Organism: Vibrio sp. T13N; assembly: GCF_032970445.1. Classification (NCBI taxonomy): domain Bacteria; kingdom Pseudomonadati; phylum Pseudomonadota; class Gammaproteobacteria; order Vibrionales; family Vibrionaceae; genus Vibrio; species Vibrio sp. T13N. The sequence goes on along the minus strand of NZ_JAWJYE010000004.1, from coordinate 55,156 downwards.
AAATTGGTTACGTCTGCGGAGAAGAACAACCAACACTTCGACCAGTTAATTGCAGCGGGTAATGCACAAGGCAACACGTTAGTGAATGACACCATCATGTCATTGGTTGCTCAAACCGGTTCAATTGAGCGTGCTGCGGGTATCATTGGCATTGATAGCCTAAGCCCTGATACTGCTGACCACGAGTTTTAATCAAAGTACAAAAAATAATTGAAAGGGCTCGTTTGAGCCCTTTACCGTTTTAACTCGCTGTTATCCCACCCCTCTTGTTGTGTTTTAGAGCAATGATATGAAGCCTTACTTAATTTCGGTCTTGGCCGTGATCTTTTCTTCTACTGCTATCGCGTATGATGTGAAATCTGGTGGACAAACGAGCGTGAAAAAAGAAGGCGCCAACGCGTATTCTCTTCCTGCCGCGAACCTTCCTATGAGTAAACGTCTTGATTTTAGCGTGGGCAATAGTTTTTTCCGCAACCCTTGGGTACAAGCGCCAGCGTCTACCGATGCCAGAGATGGTTTGGGACCTCTTTTCAATACAAATGGTTGTCAAAACTGCCACATCAAAGATGGTCGTGGTCATCCTCCAGAGCAAAATGATTTGCATGCGGTGTCCATGTTAGTGCGTTTGAGCATCCCTGCGATGACGTCAGAACAAAAAACAGCGTACATCAGAGACGGCGTTATACCTGAGCCGACTTATGGCGGCCAGCTCCAAGACTTTGCCCTGCAAGATCAAACGCCAGAAGGAAAAATCGAAATCACGTACACCGATGTGCCAGTGAAGTTTAAAGACGGCACGACGGTGACACTAAGAAAACCTCATTTGAATATTACCGATCTAGGTTACGGCGATATGCACCCTGATACGGAATTTTCAGCGCGTGTTGCACCGCCAATGATCGGCCTTGGTTTGTTAGAGAGTATTCCTGACGAAACGCTACTTGCATGGGCTGATGCACAAGATGCAAATAAAGACGGTATCTCAGGTAAAGTAAACAAGGTTTGGGATATTGAGAAGGACGACTTCTCGATTGGTCGTTTTGGCTGGAAAGCCGGACAACCGACGTTAATGCAGCAAAATGCAGCAGCATTCAATGGTGATGTGGGTCTGACGAGCCATTTATTCCCCAATGAAAACTGTACCTCGAAACAAAGTATTTGTGACGACATGCCAAATGGCGGCAAACCCGAAGTGAGTGAAAATATTCTCGACTTCGTTGAGTTTTACAGCCAGCACTTAGCCGTACCTATTCGCCGAAATATGAACGATCCTAGCGTGAAACTCGGTCAGAAAATCTTTGCGGCTTCTGGCTGTGAAAGCTGCCATAAGACCAGTGTCAAAACGGCGAAGCGACCAGAGTTACCAGCGCTTTCTGAGCAGCTTATCCATCCATATACAGACATGCTTCTGCATGACATGGGTGAAGGTTTAGCCGATAACCGTCCTGAGTACTTAGCAAACGGCCGTGAATGGCGAACGGCACCCCTATGGGGCATTGGTTATACCGAAGAAGTAAACGGGCATAGTTACTTCTTACATGATGGCCGCGCCCGTAATCTGATGGAAGCGGTATTGTGGCACGGCGGTGAAGCGGAAACGGCCAAACAAAACGTGCTAGCACTGAACAAAAAAGAACGTGATGCATTGATTGCGTTTCTGAATTCTCTATAAGGAAGCAACCATGAAAAAAACACTGTTAGTGAGTGCGATTGCCGCAACGTTAAGTTTGGTTGGTTGCCAATCGACAGTCGGTTCAAGCTCTGCCAAGCCTGAGAGTACAAGTCATATTTCTCAAGCGGTCTACGAAGTTGAGTTTCAATCTGCGCAGACGTTTTTAGCGCAAACCACAGAACTTGAACAAAGCTTCGCGGATTACTGCTCATCAGAGACGAAAGATGATGCGCAAGTAAAACAGCAATGGCACCAAACTATGCTGACGTGGATGGCATTACAAGGTCAAGAGCGTGGCCCTGCTACGGCGTTGGAGCAAAGTTGGAATGTCCAGTTTTGGCCAGATAAAAAGAACACCACTGGCCGAAAAATGTCTGTGCTGACGAAATCTGACCAAGTTTGGAGTGCGGAAAAGATCTCCACGCAAAGTGTTACTGTACAAGGCCTAGGTGCACTAGAATGGCTGCTTTACGATAAAGCGTCGACCTTATCTAGCAACAGCAATACCTGTGCGACAGGTGTTGCAATTGCTGAAAACCTAGAGAACAAAGCGCAGATCATCGCAGATTCTTGGGCACAAAATCCTTGGAAGTCGTTAGAGATGACGGAATGGAAATCCGAATACATTTCGCTGCTCTCTAATCAGCTTGACTACAGTATGAAAAAGCTGAGCAGACCGTTAGCTAAAATTGGTCAGCCTCGTCCTTACTTTTCTGAATCTTGGCGTTCAGAGACGTCGCTTTCAAACTTAAAAGCAAACCTTGAAGCAATGGAAGCGCTGTATCTTGCCAACGGTAATGGTCTAGATACTCTACTAAGAGAGCAAGGCCATGCAGGTCTCGCAGACCGTGTTGTTCACCAGTTTGAAATGGCGTTGGAAACATGGCCGGAAGATAAGAGTTTGTTCACGGCTTTACAAAGTAAAGAAGGCTACCGCATGGTACTCGCTCAATACAATAAGCTAGAGCAATTGAAGTACTTGATCCATGAAGAGGTGGCGATCGAGCTTGGCGTGGTTATAGGATTTAATGCAACCGATGGTGACTGATCAAACCCGCCGAACCTTACTGAAAGCCGCACTCTTTGGTGCGGCCGCACCTATGATGCCATTTGGTTGTGCTTCAACACGTTCACGTCAACCAGCGTTGATTGGCTGCTCAATCATCGGCCGAGATAAATACGCAGCGGTAGTGGCCGATGAGCATGGTATGCCGCTATCTTCGTTGCCGATTCCTGAGCGTGGTCATGGTGTGGCGACCAACCCACAAGGTCACGCTGTGGTCTTTGGTCGTCGACCAGGAACTTTCTTCATGGTGTTTGATTATCGCTCTGAGCAGATGATCAAGCTGCAGCTAGCAAAACCGGATCGCCATTTCTATGGTCATGGTGTTTACTCCCGTGACGGCACGTTGCTATTTGCGACAGAAGGAGAAAGGGGCACAAGCCGTGGGATCATCGGTGTTTATGATGTGCAAAAGAAATATCAAAAAATCGATGAGTTAACGGGTTTTGGCCTTGGCCCTCATGAAGTGATCATGATGCCTGATGGCGCATTAGCGATTGGCGTCGGTGGCGTACACACCAACGGCCGTGAACCGCTCAATCTTGATAGCATGAGACCAAGCCTGAGTTACCTTTCACAAGAAGGTGAGCTGTTGGATCAAGTCTCTTTACCAGATCATAAGTTGAGCATCCGTCATTTAGCGCATGATGGTGCAGAGACGGTACTGTGTGGTCAGCAATATCGTGGAGAGCCGGATGAATACCCAGCTTTACTTGCGATGCACACTCGTGGAGGCGTGATGCAATCTTTGCATGCGGAACCCGAAGAGTGGGCGAGATTTAATCACTATGTCGCGAGTATCGCGGCGACGGATGAATGGATCCTTGCGACTTCTCCTCCGGGCAGTTGTTATGGGATATGGTCCAAAGCTACAGGGAAGTTGGTTGAGTTAAGTGCTTTGCCAGATGCATCGGGAGTGGTGACATATGGAAAGGAATTCAGGGTCAGCTCTGGTGCTGGCAAAGTGATTGAGCAAAGGCCAACGACACATGAAAGCGCTTCTTTTAGTGGTGTTCAATGGGATAACCATTGGTCAAAGATTGTTTGAACCCAAGTAGATAAAGAAACTTGATGTTAATTTCGACATCAGATTCTTAATTTTAAACCTGCAAGCTGTGAGATATTTGCCATACTTTTCATTATGGCAAGTAGCGCAAGGATCGTTTCAGTGTTTGCTAGGGTTTTAATCATGACGGCACTTATGGTGCCGTTTTTCAGCTTTTCTACCGTCGTTTCTCTCGAAGCTTCTGCACAAACAGAGCAAGAGGGAGCGGTACAAAAGCTGTCTGTCGAAAAAATGATCCATTATCCAGAGGTGATTGACCAGCTTTATCAAAGTACTAATTACCGTTTGAACTGGGAAAATGAAAGCGATATTGAGCAGTTTCTTTTTCAAGTAAACCTGGTTGCTCTTGCTGGCGTCACGGACGAATTCGAGAATCAACTCCATCGTATAAACCAAGTTCGATGGCAGGGAGATAACCTCGACTTTGATTTGGTAATGACAGATTCACTCTTGATGTATCTCAGCTATCTCGAGCAGCTCCCTGAAGAAGGTATCAATTGGTTATTTGCAAACAAAGCCCACGTGATTTTACCTGCTCCTAGCATCGATACTTTGTCCGTACTGAGTAACGAAATTACGGTAGGCAAACTTAGTCAATTCTTAGCAAGTCTTCGTTCTCCTTTACAAACGGACGAAGCTTTTTATTCCGCTTACTCCTCTTTATCCGAGCACGCTCAGTATCAATATCCAATCTATGAACAAACGGGCCTTGCCCGTGTCGGTGACCAATTAGAAAATAAACCGCTTCTGATTGAGCGTATGGAAGTGGTTGGTGTGGATGTATCGTATTTAGATATCACGACCCAACAGTATGATGAAGAATTAGAGTTAGCGGTGAAAGAGTTTCAGCGTATTCATGGCTTGAAAGAGGATGGGGTGATTGGCCCGAATACCATTCGATGGATCAACTTTTCTCCTCAAGAACGATTGCATCTATTGGCGCTGAACTCAGAACGTTCAAGGATTTGGTCCAAAGACAGAGATAATGTTGTCTTTGTAAATGTACCTGGATACGAAGTAACGTATTGGCACGATGGTCAACCGTTGTTCGAGTCTAAAGTTGTGGTTGGCAGAGCCTCAAGAAAAACACCAATCATGTCGGGGACTCTTGACTCCGTCATTCTCAACCCCACATGGAATGTGCCATGGACCATAATGGTGAAAGACATCATTCCTAAAGTGAAACGTAATCCGATGTATTTGATTAACCATAACATTCAAATCATCCGGTCTTGGACGTCAAACGAAATTATTGACCCTACAACCATCAATTGGGCGACGGTGAATCCGAGAACATTTCCTTATCGTATGCGACAGGCATCGGGCTTACACAATGCATTGGGATTGTATAAGTTTAATATGCCAAACCCCCAAGCTATCTATTTGCATGATACGCCAAGTAAAAACTTGTTCGAACGAGATAGACGCGCATTCAGTTCCGGGTGTGTCCGCGTTGAACATGCCGACCAACTGGCGGAGCTCTTATTCAAAACTCAGGGATTAGAAGAACGCCTAGCGAAAAAACGGGAAAGTACGCGTCGCTCTAACACGTCGGTTCCTTTAGGAGAACGCATCCAAGTGCACATTATTTATCAAACCGCATGGCTAGAAGAGGGAACACTTTACTACCGAGATGATATCTATAAATACGATCACCGTAGTTGAAATCTTTAAATAAAATTTACAAAACTAAGAATCTTCTGTTTGTTCAATAATTAAGCGTTAATCACCACATCTTAAAATTAGGGTGGAGCGATTTATGCATTTGACGTGACAAATGTGTTTGGGTAATGTCCGCGACTTGTTTAGTTATTGAGCATTGTTTTTTGAAATGGTAAGTCGTAATTTTTCCCGCCGAGATTTCCTTAAAATGACCGCTGGTGGCGTAGTATTGGCATCTGCCTTGCCATCGATTTCATGGGCTTCATTCCCTGACGAGCCACGTGAGTTGGCGATGAACAACCTTAATACTGGAGAGCTCCTTGAAACATGCTATTTCGATGGTAGACGCTATCTTGATGATGAACTAAAAAAGCTGAATGAGTTTTGTCGTGATCACCGTCGAAACGAAGTTCATCCGATGGATCGACGCTTGTTCGATCAAATCAGCCAGATTCAAAAGCTGATCGGTACAGATGCAGAAGTCATTGTAATTTCTGGTTACCGTTCGCCTTTGACCAATGCGTCCCTGCGTAAAGGGGCTAGCGGAGTGGCAAAGAAAAGTCTTCACATGGAAGGTAAGGCCATAGACTTCCGTCTTGATGGAGTGAAATTGTCTACTGTACGCGATGCAGCAATTAGCTTGAAAGCTGGTGGTGTTGGGTATTATCCAAGTAGTAACTTTGTCCATATCGATACAGGTGCTGTGCGTTCTTGGTAAGTCAATAGTAAGCCTCAGCAGGTCTTGAAGTCGCATGGGGTTAGTGTCATAGTTGCGCCAGTTTTAACGCAAATTTGTTTGGTAATAGGTTTTCTATGGCTCTGAAATACCAAGTTGTCCCAGTGACATCTTTTTCTCAAAACTGTTCTATCGTCTGGTGTGATGAAACGATGAAAGGCATCGTTATTGACCCAGGCGGTGACGAAAAGCAACTTGCTATGCTCATTAAAGAGCTTGGCATCGAGATCGTCAACTTGGTGCTAACCCATGGTCACCTAGATCATGTTGGCGGAACAGAGCCGCTGGCTGCAATGCTTGGTGGTACTGAGATCATTGGTCCTCATAAAGCGGATAATTTTTGGCTACAAGGTCTAGAAGGGCAAAGCCAAATGTTTGGTTTCCCATTGACTGAAGCTTTTGAACCGCATCAATGGTTAAATGAGGGTGACACTGTCACATTTGGTAATCAAGTATTAAAGGTATTCCACACACCAGGTCATACCCCTGGTCACGTTGTTCTTTATAGTGAAGAAGCGCGATTGGCGTTTGTGGGCGACGTATTGTTTAACGGTAGCATTGGCCGAACTGACTTCCCACAAGGTGATTTCAATACCTTGATTAGCTCTATCAAAGAGAAACTGTGGCCTTTAGGCAATGATGTCACGTTTGTCCCTGGTCACGGCCCTCAATCGACTTTCGGTCACGAACGTAAAACTAACCCGTTCGTTGCTGACGAGATGCCGCTTTACTAAAAGCGCGTGTAGTAAGCATTATTCTGGCTCGGCGGCAGCTAAGTATCGCCGAGTCAGTCCCACAAAATCCTCTGCTTCACGATCTAGGTCACTGGCTGATATAAACAGATCGTAGCCGTAAAATCCTCTTTGATATTTCATACGGTTGGCGAGCATCGCCAGTAAGCCTTTATACTCAATCCCATTGCTGTTTATGTATGGCTTAGGATCAAGCACCATATCTTCAAACTTATCTTCACACTGATTTTGCTTCGCACCTAAATAAAGTAGTGCGCGTTGGCTAAGGAGAATTTCTGTCGCTATACGAGGGCAGATCGAATCCAAATAAGGTGAGTAGTGTTTTAGACGAATACCAATCCAAGGTAGCGGCTGATGCCACCCTTCCTGCTGGTAGCTACAAATACCTATTGACTCAACATTTCGCCATCGGACGACCCATCCGCCTTTAAAAAGGTGTTGTTGGAAGTGAGAAGCTGTCAGCGTAAAAGTGACTTGGCTTTTTTTGATCATCAAGATGGCGAAACCAACAATTGCAGACATCAAAATGACCGACAACATGGCTTGCTTCCATCCCGGAGAAATGACAACCAAAAACAAGGTTATCAGTGCAACGAGCAACAAAAGTATTCTGTTGATAGGGGAGTCGGGTTTGAAATGTGAATTTGTTAGGTGCAGCGTTTCCATGCTTATAACCTCATCGAATACTTGATCAAAAATGCGTGGATGACTAAATGTGCATTGACTTGCATTTGAAATAAAAGAAACCTCTGTTTTTATACCCAGTATTCAATAAATCCGTTCATAAAATATCTGATTAAATAGTAGACGTTCTATGCTTTGAGCGCATTTTTCATCGCGTTTCGCCGCTAAAACCTACAAATTGCTTGTGAATTTTGGTATAAAACGCGCTTCAAATTTTCATCCCTGCTGAGATGCAGTGAACTGGAGAAATATTCAATGAGACTTGCTCATAAGCGTAAAGTGCAGATGAAACTGCAAAAACGCATTAAAGCGACAGTAGCAAACTTAGCTGCAGCACCTAAAGCAGTGAAGCCTGTTGCCGAAAAAGCAGTAGCACCTTCTGTTGCTGAAAAAGCTGTTGCGGAGAAAGTAGTAGCTGAGAAAAAAGTAGCTGCAGTGAAAACAGTTGATGTTGCCCTTACTCCTAAGCAACAACAAGTATTAGACATCGTTGTAGCAAATGCTGAAGGTATTAACCCTAAAGGCATTGGTCTAGCTGCAGGTCAAGAAGATACTAAAGCGGCATCATGGGCTACTGGCGCACTGAAGAAGCTTCTTGAAGAAAACCTAGTTCAAAAAGAGCAGTTAGCAGGTAACAAAGTTATCTACAAAGCAGTTTAATTACCGCTACCGTTCTAGCTTGAATACCTCGGCCAATGCCGGGGTATTTTTTTATCTTCGTATTGAAAGTAATCCATTAGGTATTGATTTTAACGCTGCCAATAAGTGCTTTGTCACATTTTCTTAAATACTATGTAAATTTTTTGGCAGAGAAGTACGTACGTATCATTTTTCTTTTTACATCGTTAAGGGAAAAGTAACTCATTAATTTTATGATGGTTAAACTTGTCGCATAACAGCTGTCCTACGTAGTTATACGTAATACCTAAGGCTAATGTCTTATTGATGAATTACTCGCTTCCGTGTTCATGCCCATTTCGCATTCGACAACATTGTTACATCTTTTATACCGAATACAGCCAATCCTAATGAAATGGATGACAACAATAACCTTGGTGATAAAGGACGTGAACGATGAGTCTAATCCAAAAATCTTTAAAACGAGTGCTCAAAACAACCGCTGTCGTTGCCGCGATGACATTCGTTGTGACTTCTGCAAATGCTGCTGAAAAAGTCTATCGTTTAAAGCTTGCTGAAACTTGGGGACCTAACTTCCCTATTTTTGGTGATGCGACAAAAAACATGGCAAAAATGGCAGAGGAGATGTCCAACGGGCGTCTGCAAATCCGTATTGATTCCGCAAACAAGCACAAAGCGCCTTTTGGGGTGTTTGATATGGTTAAGTCTGGTCAATACGACATGGGCCACTCGGCGTCTTACTACTGGAAGGGCAAGGTTCCAAACACACTTTACTTCACTTCTATGCCTTTCGGGATGTTACCAACTGAGCAGTATGCGTGGTTTTACTACGGCGGTGGTATGGAGCTGATGGAGAAGGTGTACTCTCCACATAATTTGATGTCTTTCCCTGGCGGTAATACCGATACTCAGATGGGCGGGTGGTTCCAGAAAGAGATCAAGTCCGTCGAGGATTTGCAGGGTTTGAAAATGCGTATCCCAGGTTTTGCTGGTGAGATTTTGGCAGAGTTAGGTGCAAAACCAACGAATATCGCCCCTGGTGAGCTATATACCTCTCTAGAGCGTCGCACAATTGATGCCTTGGAGTGGGTTGGTCCATCATTGGACTTGCGCATGGGCTTCCACAAAATCGCGCCATACTACTACACAGGTTGGCATGAGCCAGCAACTGAGCTTCAGTTCCTTGTTAATAAGCGTACTTGGAACCGTCTACCTGATGATCTAAAAGCGATTTTACAAGTAGCAATGAAAACCGCCGCTTACGATATGTACACGCAATCGAAACACGAAAGTGGCAAAAACTGGGCATCTATCAAATCTGAATACCCAAATGTTGAAGTCAAAGACTTCCCGCCTGAAGTAGTAGCTGCGTTGCGAGAAGCAAACGATCGTTTGTTGAAAGAGCACGCAGAAAAAGATGCTTTGGCGAAAGAGATTCAAGAGTCGCAAGCGAACTACATGAATCAAGTTCGACCTTGGTCAGACATTTCACACCGAGCTTACTTAAACAGTCAAGCTCAACAATAACGTTATGACGCAGGCGACGCCGAGAGGTTTAGCCTGCGAACGAAGCCCAAGAAAACTTCATAATGAATGCTCCGCACCATAGCGGAGCGTATCCAAACGTTCCACGGAGTTCGGAATGAGAAGTCTTATTTATATTGAGCGATTATTTAACCGCTTTAGCGATTTTCTCGGATGGTTGTCCAGCATCCTGTTTATTTTATTGTTGGTGAATGTGGTTTACGACGTTGTGATGCGATATGTATTCAACGATGTATCCATTGCATTCCAAGAAATGGAATGGCATCTATTCTCCGCCGTATTTCTGCTTGGTGTGCCTTACGCGATTAAGTCTGGTGGCCATGTTCGCGTCGACATTTTTTATGAACGCTTATCTTACAAAGCACAATCCATCATCGACATCATAGGCACGCTATTTTTCTTATTCCCTTTTTGCCTACTGGTGGCTTGGTTTGGTGTCGATTTCGCCAAAGAAAGTTACGCGCTAGGCGAGACGTCTGGTGATCCAGGCGGATTGCCATATCGTTGGATCATCAAAGCGATGATTCCGCTGTCATTTTTCTTTATGGCAGTCAGTGGCATTGGACTGCTGCTGCATTCGATCAACAAGATTGTTAACCCTCATCTTATCTATGCCGGTAATAACGGTAAGTCGTAAAAGGAAGTCATTATGATCGGTATAGTGATGTTTTTTGTCGCGCTCTTTGCGCTTTTATTGGGATTCCCCGTTGCCTTTACTTTTGGCGGTATTGCACTGATTTTTGGTGTTTGGGCTGAAGGCATCGAGATGTTTGCTTTCATGCCATATCGTATTCAATCCATTATGGAAAATACGGTGCTAATGGCCGTACCATTGTTTGTCTTCATGGGACTAGTACTTCAGAAGACGAAGCTTGCAGAGCAACTGCTTGAGTCGATGGGACGTCTGTTTGGCGGCGTCCGTGGTGGTATTGCTATTTCGACAGTATTAGTTGGCGCATTACTTGCCGCGTCAACGGGCGTAGTCGGCGCATCGGTTGTTGCTATGGGGTTGATCTCATTGCCTGTGATGCTTAAATACAATTACGACAAAGGCTTGGCGTGCGGGACTATTTGTGCGTCTGGTACCTTGGGACAAATTATCCCGCCTTCTATCGTGTTGATCTTGTTAGGGGATGTACTCGGTGTTCCGGTCGGGGACTTATTCCAAGCTGCAATCTGGCCCGGTATCACGCTCGTCGGCGCCTATGTTATCTACATTCTTATTTATGCGAAGTTGAATCCTCAAGCGGCACAGGCGATAGAGCGCGATGAGTCGATTAGTCGAAAGCAAGAAGTGTTCACCGCGCTGAAAGCCGTTTTACCGCCACTAGCACTGATCATTGTGGTATTGGGCTCCATCTTTGCTGGGATTGCAACGCCAACAGAGTCAGCGGCTCTGGGCGGTGCTGGTGCGATAGTTCTGTCGTTACTGTATAAGCAGTTTAGTTGGTCGATGATTTATGATGCATCGAAAGAAACCGTTAAAGTAACCGCAATGGTCTTTGCTATTTTGCTAGGGGCAACCGCCTTCTCAATGGCATTTACCTACACTGGCGGTGATTATCTAGTCGAAGAGTGGATGTTAGAATTGCCTGGAGAAAAGTGGGGCTTCCTCATCATTACCATGGTGGTGATTCTGATTTTAGGTTTCTTTATCGACTTCGTTGAAATCTGTTTTATCATCGTGCCAATTATTGCGCCGGTCGCTGAGTTGATGGGCATTAATATGACGTGGTTTGCGATTCTTATCGCAATGAACTTACAGACGTCATTTCTAACACCGCCATTTGGTTTTAGTTTGTTCTATCTAAAAGGCGTCGCACCAGCAGGTGTTACTACGCGAGATATTTACAAAGGTGTGATGCCGTTTATCGCGATTCAAATTGTCGTGTTGGCTTCTTTGCTGTTTTTCCCAGGCTTTTATGGCATGAGTTGATCACTCGATAATAAAAGAGATTTTGTGAACTGAGAGTTTTTACCTTTTGAGACAAGTTGTTAAGCTGCTATTTATGTCTAGGCGGACGAAGTCGAGTTATTTGTGCTGCTAAGATAGTGAGCTGTAAAGCAGCGTTTCATGGAGGAAAGGGATGCCTCTCAAAGCAAAGTTAATTCTGCTGACATTGATACCCGTGGTATTGGTGTCAGCGAGTATCAGTTGGATTTCTATCTATCAAACCAAGACTCTTGGCAAAAGAGAGGTAGAGATCTTTCATCAAAACCTGATCCAATCAAAAGAGGCGGCGCTCAAAGACACGGTCGACGTCGCCTTTGACTCCATTTCTTATATCTACAACGATCCAACCTTAGAAGAGGGCGTTGCTAAAACACGCGTGAAAGCGATTTTAAACCGTTTAAGCTACGGAGCAGACGGCTACTTTTTTGCTTACGATAAATACGGCACCAACCTTGTACATCCTGTTCTTCCAGAGCTAGTCGGGGAGAACTTACTCTATCTTGAAGACGAGAATGGCGATCGTCTAATCGAAGCTTTGTTGTATCAAGCTCAATCAGGTGGTGGATTTCATCAGTACCTGTGGCAAAAGCCATCTACGGGTGAGGTCGTCCCAAAGCTTAGCTACGCCGCATGGCTCGATAAGTGGGAATGGATGATAGGGACAGGGCTCTATATTGAGGACGTCAGTCAAGAAGTCGCCAATATGCGTGCTGCGGTGAACAAAAATATCGAAACGACTTTTTTCTCGGTCGTCGTGATCTTAGCGGTGACCGTTGCTGTAATTATCGTTCTCACTTTAGCGATTAATCTGCATGAACACCGTCTTGCCGATAAAAACCTTAAAGAGTTGGCACATAAAACCGTCATGTTTCAAGAGGATGAGAAAAAGCATCTAGCGAGAGAGTTGCATGATGGAATCAACCAGCTGTTAGTTTCTAGTAAATGTCATTTGGATTTAATGAGTCATAGACTGGAAGACGAAAAACTCAAATCCCACTTAGATAAATCGCAACGCTCATTGGTCACCGCGATAAATGAAGTAAGGCATATTTCTCATCAACTTCGCCCTAGCGCCCTTGATGATATCGGCTTAGAGGCGGCACTGACCACTTTACTGCAAGACTTTCACTCTCACTCTGGGATTGATATCGAGAGTAATTTTGATACTCAGCAGTACAAACTGACGTCGGAGGTCGCGACGACCTTGTATCGTGTTGCTCAAGAGTCTTTGAACAACATCGAAAAACACGCAAGAGCGAAAAAAGTGACGGTTACTTTGCAAAAAATGGGCAATATGCTGCAATTACTCATACGTGACGACGGTGTTGGCTTTGTGGTTAACCAAGCAGTGCACCAACAAGGGATTGGGTTAAGGAACATGCAAGAGCGTGTAGAGTTCATTGGTGGTGAGTTTGAACTGATGAGTGAGCTTGGTTTAGGAACAGAGATTACCGTGCTGCTTAATTTGGATGAATTAGTTTATGGATAAACCGATTAGTGTGGTGATTGTTGATGATCATCAAGTGGTCTTAGATGGCTTCATGGCTCGCTTGGAGTTAGAGCCTGACATTGAAGTGGTCGGTACGGCAAGCAATGGGCTGGAAGCGATTGAAGTCGCAAAGCACCTTCAGCCTGATGTCATCTTGATGGACATTAGCATGCCGATAATGAACGGTATTGAAGCGACAGGGGTAATTAAAGAAGAGCGACCAGAGAGCAAAATACTTATGCTGACCATGCACGATAACCGTGAATACATCATGAAGGTCATGCAAGCTGGCGCAGTAGGGTACATGCTCAAGGAAATCTCGGCCGAGAAAATGGTGCAAGCAATAAAAACGGTGAATCAAGGTTCAACGTATTTCTGCGAGTCTGTCACACAAACGCTTTTTACCCAAGAGGTGGTGCCAGCCACTCAAAAAACGAATCCACTCAGCCGCAGGGAAGAGGCGGTGCTTAAATTAGTTGCTCAAGGAAACAGCAGTAAGAAAATAGCCACACTACTTAACATTAGCTACCGAACGGTAGAAACGCATCGCCATAACATTAAGCACAAGTTGGATTTACATTCGACGGCAGAGCTAGCGAAATATGCGTTTGAAACAGGGTTAACGGAGTAGGAGAGTAGTGCCCGCAAAAAGCGAGCACGTGAGAGCGAAATTAATCAACTTTTGTAATGCTGCCAAGCTCTAGCATTGGAGCGACATCGATATCCTCTGCATTCATCATTGTTGAGATGCGCTGAACGGAAGATAGCAGCAGAGACTGCTCCCATTCTTCCAATTTTTGGAATCGATTAATGAAGTGTTCCTGCAATGGCGTTGGTGCTTGCTTTAGGGCTTCTTGGCCTTTGCTCGTAAGTACAGCATGCACTTTACGCTTGTCTTGAACACTGCGCTGACGCTCAACAAACTGGCCTCGTTCTAGTCTATCTAGAATGGTCGTTGCGGTCGCTTGGCTCATGTTAGTGTGGCTAGACAACTGTTTAATCGTTACGTTATCTAACTCATTGATAGCACGCATCAAAATCAACTGTGGAGCGGTCAATCCAGACTCTTTGCTCAGCTTTTTAGAATGTAAATCAATAGCGCGGATGATCTGACGAATCGAGACCAATACTTCTTCGTACTTTTCCAATTTATTCATCCAGTCTGTAGGGAACATTTATCGAGGCGACACTAACTTAAATGCGCCCTTATTTAAAGGGGTGGAATCAAAAATTACCACTACAATTTTAAGTAGTGTCTCCAATTTCATTTTGTCGCGTCGTGTAGACAAAATAAGAAGACCTAAAATTATTATAGCAATAAATGTTTGTGGTCTAACTATTGCGCTAGTGGTTTATCCTTTTAAAGGCGGAAATTGCTGAGTGAAAAGTAAGTTATTGGATTTTTTCATAGCAAAAAGATAGACAAAAACGTGTCAAATGATAGGATCTTGCGCCTTCACGGAATGTAAAACGTATCGTGTTCGAAAGATTTTTTTGTTTGGTACGTAAAAACAGTACAAAAATAGAGAGGAACGATGACAAAGGGTATAGATAAGTACAGTATCGATAGTACCGACTATACGGTAGGTCAAGACAACGTTCAAAAATGGGGTTTTGATGTTCATAACCCAGTTTTTGGTATTAGTGCAGGTTTAATTGCGCTGTTTCTTGTCGCTGCATTAGTTCTAGATGCACATACCGCAAAGACGGCACTTGATGGGCTGAAATGGAAGATCATTGGTTCATTCGATTGGTTGTTCATTATTGCAGGTAATATTTTCGTTATTTTCTGTTTGGCACTTATCGTTTCGCCAATGGGTAAAATCCGCTTAGGTGGTAAAGACGCTGTTGCCGATTACTCGTTCATGTCATGGCTTGCAATGCTATTTGCGGCTGGTATGGGTATCGGTTTAATGTTCTGGAGTGTCGCAGAACCTGTCGCTTACTTCACTGGTTGGTATGAAACGCCACTCGGTGTTGAAGCAAATACACCAGAAGCAGCGAGATTGGCACTGGGTGCGACGATGTTCCATTGGGGTCTTCACCCATGGGCAATTTACGGTGTTGTAGCACTTTCTTTAGCATTCTTTGCCTACAACAAAGGATTACCGCTGTCTATGCGCTCGATCTTCTACCCGCTTCTGGGTGATCGCGCGTGGGGCTGGGCTGGTCATATCGTGGATATCTTGGCCGTTCTTGCGACCTTGTTTGGTCTTGCAACGTCACTGGGCTTAGGTGCACAACAAGCGGCAAGTGGTATTCATCACGTATTTGGTGTTGAGCCAGGCCTGGGCCTACAAATCGTCGTCATTACCGTTGTAACTTTGCTTGCTGTTGTTTCAGTCGTACGTGGTATTGATGGTGGCGTTAAAGTCATTAGTAACATCAACATGGTTGTGGCGTTCTTGCTACTGATTCTTGTTGGTCTTATCGGTTGGGCGGCGAGTTTAGGCTCGATTCCAACCACACTTATGGCATACGTAGAGAATATTATTCCGCTAAGTAACCCGTTTGGTCGTACAGATGAAGCATGGTTCCAAGGCTGGACAGTATTCTACTGGGCTTGGTGGATTTCATGGTCACCATTCGTAGGTATGTTCATTGCGCGTGTTTCTCGCGGTCGTACCGTTCGCGAATTCATTACAGCCGTTCTATTGGTTCCAACCGCTGTTACTGTTGTTTGGATGTCAGTATTTGGTGGTCTAGCGATCGAGCAAGTTGTTGATAAAGTAGGTGAGTTGGGCACGAATGGTTTGACTGACGTTTCACTTGCTATGTTCCAAATGTTCGATGTTCTTCCATTTGGTAGCATGCTTTCAATCATTGCTGTTGTGTTGGTACTTGTGTTCTTCATCACGTCTTCTGACTCTGGTTCACTTGTTATCGACAGCATCACAGCGGGCGGTAAAGTCGACGCTCCTGTACTTCAACGTGTTTTCTGGGCATTTATGGAAGGTGCAATTGCGGTTGCTCTACTGTGGATTGGTGGCTCAGAAGCAGTTCAAGCGCTTCAGGCAGGTGCAATTTCTACAGCACTACCGTTTACCTTCATTCTGCTTGCAATGTGTGTGAGCTTATTGATGGGTATGAGAACAGAACGTCAATAACTCAGGCATTTTATAAATCTGTCTGAGTAACAAGTAATCAAAAGGCCAGCATTTTGCTGGCTTTTTTTGTGCGGTTTTTATGACGGTGAGACAAAAAAATGACACATGAAAGTTCATATTTTACAAAGAGTTAATGTGCTATTTTGTTTTTAAAAATTAGTGAATAGTCGTGAAAAAGTGTGTAATATTCACACACCTTAACTGTTCTCCCAACTCAAAAACTATAAATATGAAATTATCATTAAAACAAAAGCTTATTGGCGCAAGCCTTTCTGCTGTTGTTGTGATGGCAACAGCACTTACTTGGTTGTCGGCTGGTCAATTATTTGATCAGACTCGTTCAGGTGTCTATTCACGTGCGCAAAGTCTAAGTACTACTGCGTCAGAAGGAATTTCTGATTGGGTCAATATCCGCAAAGATATTGCTACCGCATTCAACGACTACTCGACAGAGCAAGACGTTGTCCCTTTCCTACAACAAGCTCGCAAGGCTGGTGGCTTTGATGACATCTTCCTTGGTACACCAAACGGTGATATGTATCGCTCTCACCCTGAGCGTAACCGTGCTGATTACGACCCTCGTACTCGTCCTTGGTACAAAGATGCTAACGCCGCAGGTAAGCAGATCATCACAGCTGCATATCAAGATGCAATCACTAACGCGCTGCTTGTAACCATTGCTGAGCCAGTAATGAAAAATGGTCAGTTTGTTGGTGTTGTTGGTGCAGATGTACTGATCGATCAGCTCATCAGCGACGTGATTAACCTAGATGCAGGTGAAAATGCGCATGCGATGTTAATCGATATGAACGAAGGTACGTTCCTAGCGCATCCTGATAAAAGCTTAACGCTTAAGCCTATCACCAGTGTTCTAAAAGACTTTTCAGAAGAGGCAATCGAGCGCGCTGCAGATGAAGGTCGTATCGAAGATACTGTAATCAAAGGCCAAGAGAAGCTTTACTACTTTAATAAAGTACCTGGCACGCATTGGATGTTCGCGATTGAAATGGATCGCGCAACGGAAGAAGCAGGGCATGCGGTATTGCTACGTGACCTATTGATCACTGCAGTGATGATCACCATTGTGGTTATTCTTGCGGTATCTTGGTTGGTTGGTTTCTTGTTCCGTGACTTGAGCCGCGTATCAAATGCACTTGAGGAAATTGCATCTGGTGAAGGTGACTTAACGCAACGACTAGAACCACGCAGTGATGATGAAGTAGGTAAACTGGCTGAAAACTTCAACCGCTTTGTTGGCAACATGCACACGATGGTGACCAAGCTTAGCCACGTATCATCTGCGCTTTCAGAGCAAGCACGCACGACGGCACAGCAAGCTGAAGAGCGCAGTCAGCGTATCTCTTACCAGCAAGATGAGATCAACATGGTTGCGACGGCTGTGAACGAAATGGCAGCAGCGACACAAGAAATCGCAGGTAATGCAGATAGCACGGCAAGTAACTCAGAGGAAGCGGTTCAAGCTTGTTCACACGGTTCTAGCCAAGTGACTCAGACGCAAGGTTCTATCCAGAACTTGGCGCAAGAAGTTCAAGTTGCCACTGATGTGATTCAAGAGCTAGAAGCACACGGAAATAGCATCAATACCATTCTATCAACGATTCAAGGTATTGCTGAGCAAACTAACCTACTTGCACTTAACGCGGCAATTGAAGCAGCACGTGCAGGTGAACAAGGCCGTGGCTTTGCTGTGGTTGCGGATGAAGTTCGCGTATTGAGCCAACGCACTCATGCTTCAACGCAAGAGATTCAAGAAACTATCGAGATGCTACAGGGCACAACAGCGAAAGCGGTTGGCATCATGGGTGATAGCCGTCGTCTGGCTGACACCAGTGTTGATGATGCGAACGCGGCTGCAGCGAGCTTGACGCAAATCCATACTGCTGTTGAGCGTATCAGTGACATGGCAACGCAGATTGCATCGGCGGCAGAAGAGCAAGCATCGGTAACAACCGAGATCACGCGTAATACTGAAGGCATTCGTGACGTTTCTAACGAGCTGTCGGTAGAAGCTCATCAAGCAGCAGAACAAGCTGCCCACCTATCTGAGCTTTCACACGAATTAGAGCAAGAGATTCAACGCTTTAAGCTGTAATCGGATACCGACCTAAATAAAAAGGAGCCATTTGGCTCCTTTTTTGATCGCTTATTAAGCTAGAAAGATGTTATAGCCAGAACTCACTGATCGGTTGGTCTTCGCTATAATGATGGGCGATTTGCGCTTGTAGCAGTTCTGCCGTAGCAATTGCATCGGTTAATGCATGGTGAGGGGTATAGTCTGGCAGACCATAACGGCGTCGAGATTGCGCTAACCGAACCGATTCTGGCTTTTTCCCTTTTAAACGCTCCCAGAGTGAGCCGGAGCGTTTCTGTTGAATGGTTTCTTCAAGATGCAGCGTATCTATCACTGGAAACTCAATTCCTTCCCCTAATCGGCTTTTGAGTGCTTTATCCAGAAATTCTCTCTCGATACGACGATAATGCACAACAATGATTTTTCCGCTTAAGCATGGTAGTAGCTCGCTTAAGATGTCACCCAAGTCAGGTGCATCGATCAATTCACTGTGAGTAATACCATGTATGATTACTGAGTCTTCATCGAGTGCTCGCTGCGGGCGAACTTTCCAATGACGCGAATTGCGCAAAAAAATCCGCTTCAAGTTAAACGGCACTAAACCAATGGTAATGATGTCATGTTTTTCGGGGTTCAACCCCGTCGTTTCGAAATCTAGCGCGACGAACTCCACCTCAGACAGGGGGGTCTCTGGTGCAGGTGGTTTATTGCTATAAAACGCAATTAAATTCTCATCTTTAGCCATCTCCAACTTTTGTTCAAATTTCGTTGGCCACTGAATGGTTGGCTTCTGAAAGAGCTTTTTGATCATGTTCAACCTCACTTAAAGCTCTTGTTCGCTTGGTAGCGGAACTTAAGGAAGTTCTGACCATTGCTTAGGATTTGGAAAGCATCTTTTAGGTTGCGACGTTCAAATTCAGAGAGATTTTCTGGTTCGATATTGTTATCTGGGTCAATGCCTAATTCCACGTCCGTCGCTTGGTGACGAATACGCACCATGGAAATAAACTCTAGTGCGTCTTTTAAGTCTTGTGCACGACCTTTTGGCAAAATGCCAGCATCAATGATGTCGTCGAGACGCTCAAACGAGTTCTGTGCACGTGATCCAACCGCTAGAGAGTGAACGCGAATTAAGTCGACCAGAGGAGCCGTACCGCGACGTTTGAGATTGATGGAGTTGTTGTGTCTGCCATCTTTCTCCATCACAAAGTCTTTAAAAAAGCCAAGTGGCGGCGTTCGGTTAAGTGCGTTACGAGCCAGACAGGCTAAGAAGCGATTGTTTTTACGCGCACGACGAACAATAAAGCTGGTTAATTGTTCTGCCCATTTTAAGCGACCGTAAACGCCATCCAGATCGAAAAAGATAGACGCGTTGAGTAGCGCTTTCGGGTTCGGGTTATCAATCCAGTCAGCGAAGCACTCTTCCCACTCTGAACGAGTCATGCGCCATAATGGGTTGGTTGCCATAATATCGCCCGTACAATACTTGTAGCCACAGGCATCTAATCCATCACTGACATATTTCGCTAAAGCTTCGAAGTACTTACCATGTTTCTCTTCTTGGTAGGTCTCATCTAGAATGATGGCGTTATCTTGGTCAGTCACCAACAGTTGCTCATCACGTCCCATTGAGCCAAGTGCAAGGAAACAATAAGGAATTGGTGGTGGGCCAAGCTCTTCTTCAGCCATTTCTAACAGACGCTGTTTGAAGCTTCGACCAATCACGGACATCGCACTGCCCACCATGTGTGAGTTGGCATCTTCGTTGACCAGGCGTACAAAGCTGCTTTTTACTTCTTCAGCAACAACTGCCAAATCTTCGATGGTCTGTTGTTGGAAAATGCTGCTCACCAATAAGAGCGAGTTTTGTGATTCATAACGAACAATGTCGGTTGTTTCGATAATACCAATAGGCAATTGGTTTTTAACCACAGGCAGATGGTGCACGTTGTAACGCAGCATGGTTAACATTGCTTCATAGATGTAGGCATTGTGATCAAGAGACATGACTTCAGTGGTCATCACACTTGATACATCGTCCTGTGGAGACAAGCCTTCGGCCAACACACGGGTACACAAGTCACGGTCAGTAATAATACCAAGTACCGGAGACTGTGGATCATCTTCGTCACGAACGAAATCTGGATCGACGATAAGTAGAGCAGATACGTTGTCATTCGCCATCTGCTGCGCGGCTTGCTGGATTGTCTGTCCACGATCAATCGTATGAGCATCGCCAGTCAGCAAGGTTTTCACTTTCGATGTCGTCAGGTCATTGGCATCTTTGTTTTCTGAAATAGCTTGGCGTAAACGAGCACTATTTTCCACTTCGACAAAGTCTGCAAAGGAATCAAAGTTGTCGTATATCTCTTGGAAAACGTCACCAGGAATACAGTAGAGCAGAGTATCTTCAATGGCTTTTACCGGAAAGCGTACTTTGTTGTTGGTTAGCATTCCCATCTGGCCAAATAGGTCACCTTCATCAAGACGGTTATAAAGCTCTCCTTTGCGTCGATAAACCTCTACGACACCGCTTCGCACCACGTAGAGATCTTGGATATAGTCTCCAAAATGGATAATTGGGGTATCTTCTCGGTAGTACGAGATCTCGACACTCTCTGTCACCTTGTTTAGTGTTTCTTCAGGGAGTTCATTGAACGGGGGGTACTTGGCGAGAAAGTTATAAATCTCGAGAAGTTCTGCATCCATCGAAGGTGCCTTTTAGTTCGCAAATAATAAAGTAATCTTAACTTAGTTTTAAAACAGAGTCTTATCTGAACCGTGATTTTCGTACTCAGTCATAAGATTCTGACATATCGCACGATAAGGAATCGGCATTTCTACTACTATATAGTCACTTAAAAGGTGAGCGGACGTGGTCGACATATTTTGGGCCAATGCTTGATTTAGAGGCATAGCAGATTTCAAATCGTTACCGCGTCTGTAAACTAAGTTATTTTTGTTGAACTAAGCCACTCAAGGTGATTTTGGGGCGGTGTTTAAATAATTCTCATGAAAGGAAGTCGAATGGTGAGAAGTTTATTGCTTGCGTCTTTAGCTGCTTTGCCAGCAGCAACTAGCGCGGCGGTCATGGACCAAGCAGAAAAATTTGGGTATGAACACATTCACTTGGATGTGGGTGCCGGAACCACAAATGAAGAGTGGTTAGATAATTCGAACGCGACCACAATTGGACTCGGTGGTAATTACTTATTTACTGAGAACTGGTTGTTTAATGTCGATTACTCGGCGCAGTTTTTCCATCCGGACGACTTTACTCTTCGCATTGACCGTTTGTTGTTTGGTGGTGGTTATCGTTATGGGATTACGGATCAATTCGATATCTACGGTAAATATGGAATAGGTGCAATCAAAGCGAAAGCGACGGACGACAAAACGGATAATACGTTATCTTCAGATAGCGAATTGCTTCAAGCCGTCACCGTTGGGGTGAATTACTTATTCAGTGAAAAACTTATTGCGACGGCCGAGGTGGAAGTTAACCGCAGTGATATCGTCGATGAGAACAATTTTAAGATAGGTTTTAACTACCAATGGCATGATGTTATTGGTACTGGTCTTTTTTATCAGTTTAGAGATACCGATTACAGCGGTGAGAGCTCTGATTATGTCAATGAAGTGGGGCTGAGTTTGAAGTTTGTCTACTAGCGGACAGGTTCATTTATTGGCAATAAATAAAAACAAAAAGGTCAGCTTATGCTGACCTTTTCTTTTAATAAAGTATGCGACTATCGATTATAAAACCGCTGCAATGCCTTTACATAGAGGACCCATATTTGACTTCGTCATACCAGCAACACTGATTCGGCCTGAACCGACGATGTAAATACCGAACTCTTCTTTCAGACGGTTTACTTGCTCTTTAGATAGGCCAGAGAAAGAGAACATACCATTTTGACGTTCGATGAAGCTAAAGTCTGCGTCCACACCTTCTGATTTTAGTGTCGCTACAAATAGTTCACGCATCTCTTGGATACGGTCACGCATTTCTGCTACTTCAGCTTCCCATTCCGCACGCATTTCGGCATTGCCAAGAATGTGAGTCACGACCGCGCTGCCGTGCGCTGGTGGGTTAGAGTAGATAGAGCGAATAATGGCTTTGACTTGCGAGAATGCGGTTGTTGCGACTTCTTCTGATTCCGCTACTAACGTGAAGGCACCAACGCGTTCGTTGTATAGGCCAAAGTTTTTCGAGAAAGAGCTCGCGACTAGGATTTCTTTGTTGTACTTAGCAAAAGTACGAAGACCCGCCGCATCCTCTTCCACACCTTTAGCAAAGCCTTGGTATGCGAAGTCAAATAGAGGAAGCAATTTCTTCTCTGCGACTAGTTTCGCCAATGTTTCCCATTCTTCAGCAGTTGGGTCGATACCTGTAGGGTTGTGGCAGCAGCCGTGTAGAAGCACGATGTCACCTTCAGATGCAGATTGCAGATCGTTTAGCATTGCATCGAAGTCTTTGTCTTTTGTTTCAGCGTTGTAGTAGCTGTATTGTGCCGTTTCGATACCAGCAGCAGTAAATACGCCGTTGTGGTTTGCCCAAGTAGGGTTGCTGATCCAAATTTTTACATCGCCAAGTTGGCGTTTAATGAACTCACCAGCAACACGTAATGCACCGGTACCACCTGGAGCTTGAGCTGTTTTAGCGCGTTTTTCGTTTACAATTTCCGCATCAGAGCCGAAAAGCAGTTTTTGTACTGCAATGCCGTACTCTGCTGTGCCTTCGATAGTTAGGTAAGACTTGGTTTTTTCAGTTTCAACAAGCGCTGCTTCAGCTTTCTTTACTGTTGCAAGAACGGGAGTTTCGCCTTGCTCGTTTTTGTAAATACCTACGCCAAGGTTAATTTTGTCTGCGCGAGTATCTTTTTTAAACTCTTCAGTAAGGCCAAGAATAGGGTCAGCCGGAGCGGCAACTACTTTTTCAAACATAATCTTCATCCATGTTAATCGAAGGGGTGTGCTAACATTTATACCTTTCAGCAATATTGGTTACAACCGTTACTGAAAAGAAAACCTAAAAAAGTTGCGATTTGAAACAGAATTCTAACATAACTAAAGTTTTTGCCATGGAAACGTTTGGTAGGCACAGAGTTTGAAGGGGATTTATACCATGGTTGATGAAGTTTTGTTCACGTACCAATCGTTTGACTTCAGTGCTTTGCGTTAGTGATTTACGTTGAGTGGCGGTTACTAGTTGAGACAAAAACGCCCCACTAAAGGTGGAGCGTTTGCTTGTAAGAAGTATAGATGTCGGCTGATGTTATTTCTTCAGGTCGATTTCAGACTCAACCGCATTGGTTTCGATGTCTGGGTTAGAAGAAAGCTTCTCAGTCGCCCAGTCGTTCATATGCTTTAAGATTGCTTTTAATGCGTGCTTCTCTGTTGGGACTTCCGCTTTTTCGACTTCAAGCTTTTGTTTCGGGTGTGTGCCCGTCGCATCTTCCGCTACGTGTAGCCAATCTGGGTGCCAGTAATAAGGTTGGCCGGAAGGAGAACTCCAAGAATGTACGCCGTTGGATTCACCTTTGTATTTAATGTCTTCTTCGTTGTATTTCGCCATTATTGTTTTCTCTCATAATCCATGAGTTGAGGTGTGCATCACCATTACTATCTAAATGTAACAGATGTAATGAAAATTAATGTGATAACTATCGACTTATTTTGTCATTCGATAGCTACAGACGATGCGTACTTCTCATTCAGAAGAATTTACTATTTGGCAGGTTTTGGCTTTATCTGCGTTTAAAGCATACGACGATGGATTCGCCTGCCTAACGCTATTCTTGAACGGTGATAGAGCCTAAGCTACTCGTCATTCAAGTGTTTGAGAATCGCCGCTTTTGCATGCTCTTCTGTCGCTGCTTCTCCGTCAGGGACTTCAAGGTCAGCCTTTTTGTGTTCACCCAAAGCATCTTCAGCGATATGCAACCAATCAGGATGCCAGTAATAAGGGGTTGTGCCGCCAGGATGATCCCAGCTATGTACACCTTTATGTTTCCCGCGATAAGAGAGATCGTCCATTGTAAATACTTTCATCGCTTCCTCCCGGCTTAAAAGATAGATGTCTAAGTGGACTTTACACTCTCAGCTCTGTGGAATGCCTTGCTTTTCAGACAAGGCAAGATCTAAGACCACTCGGACGTATCAGTAAAAGTATGGAACATAAATTCTCACTTCGTCGTCGAAATTGCTATTAACAAGCTTGATAAATTACGTTGCTAAATTGACTACTGCCATATCAGAATGCTGGCGTGAAGTATGCTATGGTGCGGCTGCAAGTGAAATGAGGGATACATGAATCGATACCGTCAATTGGCCGAATTGTTTAAGGCACAAATTCAGCAAGATACTTGGAGAGCAGGGGAGAAGCTGCCTTCAATACGCGTCACCAGCCGCAATCATTCCGTAAGTGCAGGTACGGTATTACAAGCCTATCAATTGCTAGAGGCGCAAGGCTGGGTGATAGCAAAGCCTCAATCTGGTTACTATGTGACTGCCGATCTTGAACGTCTCACCAATACGAATGGAATTAAAAGCAACAATACTCCATGCACTAAGTTGAATGATGAGTTGTATTCGTTTTTGAAGCACCAAGCAACATCGGATGTTGTTCATTTAGGCTCGGCGTTTCCGGAACCGTGTTTGTTTCCTTTAGAGTCGCTTAACCGTAATTTGGCCAGCTCGGGACGAAAAATGGGGCCGGATAAGTTGCTAGGCAACCTACCTCCTGGTGCTGAGTCGTTAAGGCGACTCGTCGCACAGAGGTATATTCATCATGGGATATCACTAACCCATGATGATGTGGTTATTACTTCCGGTGCGCTAGAAGCATTGAACTTGAGTTTGCAAGCGGTCACCCGACCAGGTGATACCGTCGTTGTCGAATCCCCAACGTTTTATGGCGCACTTCAAGCGGTAGAACGGTTAGGTCTCAAGGCTATTGAAATCAGTGTCGATGATGAGAGTGGGCATTCGCTTGAACAAATCGAAGCAGCTTTTGCCAATGAAGATGTTCAGGCTTGTTGGTTAATGACGAACTTTCATAATCCAACCGGGGCTTCTTTGTCTGATGAACACAAACGATACATTGTTGAGTTAGCCAATCGATATGATGTGTATCTCATCGAAGACGATGTGTACTCTGAGCTGTATTTTTCTGACAAAAGGCCGAACTCATTAAAGACCTTTGATGAGCAAGAGCGAGTCCTTCATTGTGGTTCTTTTTCTAAGAGTTTATGCCCTGGATATCGCTTGGGTTGGGTGGTGAATAAGCGTTTTAACGAGACTATTCAAAAGCTCCAGTTAATATCGACATTGTCTGGGAGTGCCCCTATTCAGCAGGGAGTTACACACTACTTACAAAACGACAGTTACGACAACCACCTGAGAAAGCTGCGTAAGACACTGCAACACCGTCAAGCTGACTTCGTGGATTTACTCGCAAAGCACATACCTAAAGAGGTTACCTATCAACGTCCTGATGGTGGTTACTTTCTTTGGCTGAAATTGCCAGATGGAATATCAAGTAAAGCGGTATATCAAGCACTATTGTCTGAGCATGTTACCGTCGCTTATGGCAAACTCTTTTCGATAAATGATCAATACGAAAACTATTTAAGACTGAATACATCGCTTCCTTTAGAAACGAGTTTGGAACGTGCTATCAAAAGGCTAGGTGATTTGCTTCGCGAATTACTCAGAATTGAAACTTATTAAACTGCTTAGTGTTTTTTTGCTCCAACTGTATCAGCGCCATTTTTGCAAATTGTGCTTCAATCATTATTCAGGTCGACAGACCTTGGACGATTAAGCAGGATTTAAGATGAAAAAGCAGTTGGTTAAACATGAGTTAAGGTTAATCGCCGTTGCTATTTTTAGTGCGTTTTTACTGGTATTTGCGCATCTCATTTTGGCGAAGTCTTTCTCTCATATGGCATGGACAGAGTACACCGCGGCCGTGATCCCTTTCGTAATGTTTGGCTTATGTATTGTGGGCGTAAAGTATGCTGAAAAAGCGGACAGAGATAAGGAAGAAGACTAACTCAAGCTTGAGTTACTTAGCAGATGGTATTGACGGTTGAGCACAAAATAAAAGACCTCCACTAGGGAGGTCTTTTCTAATTCTGTCTCATTAAAAAGTGATTAGAAGTTCGCAGAGCGAGGCGTACGTGGGAATGGGATCACGTCACGAACGTTGCCCATGCCTGTTACGTAAGATACTAGACGCTCAAAGCCTAGACCAAAGCCTGCGTGTGGCACTGTGCCGTAACGACGCAAGTCGCGATACCAGCTCATGTGCTCAGGGTCGATACCCATTTCGCGCATACGTGCATCCAGTACGTCTAGACGCTCTTCACGCTGAGAACCACCGATGATTTCACCGATGCCAGGTGCTAGAACGTCCATTGCCGCTACCGTCTTACCATCATCGTTCATACGCATGTAGAATGCTTTGATGTCTTTCGGGTAGTTCTTAACGATTACCGGCGCTTTGAAGTGCTCTTCCGCTAGGAAACGCTCGTGCTCAGATGACATATCGATACCCCACTCAACTGGGAATTCGAACTCACGGCCAGAATCCAACAGGATTTGGATCGCGTCAGTGTAGTCAACTTGTGCGAAGTCAGAAGAAACAAAGTTCTCTAGACGGCTAACGGCTTCTTTGTCGATGCGCTGAGCAAAGAACTCAAGGTCATCGCGACGCTCTTCAAGTACTGCTTTGAATACGTACTTAAGCATGTCTTCAGCCAGTTTCGCAACGTCGTCCAGTTCTGCAAACGCAACTTCAGGCTCAACCATCCAGAACTCTGCTAGGTGGCGGCTTGTGTTTGAGTTTTCAGCACGGAAAGTAGGGCCGAAAGTGTAAACCTTGCTTAGTGCACAAGCGTAAGCCTCCGCGTTTAGCTGACCAGATACCGTAAGGAAAGTTTCTTTACCGAAGAAGTCTTCGTTGTAGTCCACTTTGCCAGCGTCTGTACGAGGCAGGTTTTCCATGTCTAGCGTAGAAACGCGGAACATTTCACCTGCACCTTCTGCATCTGAAGCCGTAATCAGTGGCGCAGATACCCAGAAGTAACCTTGCTCGTGGTAGAAGCGGTGGATTGCTTGAGATAGGCAGTTACGTACACGAGCTACCGCACCGATTACGTTTGTGCGCGGACGTAGGTGCGCTACTTCACGTAGGTACTCAATAGAGTGACGAGTTTTTGCCATCGGGTAAGTTTCTGCGTCTTCAACCCAGCCAACCACTTTAACGCCAGTGGCAGCAAGTTCGAAGTCTTGGCCCTTTGCAGGAGATTCAACAATCTTACCAGTTACTTCAACAGAGCAGCCAGTCGTTAGCTTTAGTACTTCGTCTTCGTAATTATTAAGATTATTTGGGACCACGGCCTGAATCGGGTCGAAACAAGAGCCGTCATATATGGCAAGGAAAGAGATTCCAGCTTTGGAATCACGACGTGAACGGATCCAGCCACGAACAGTCACTTCGCTGTCTACTGCTAGCTGACCTTTCAATACGTCTGATACAGGCGCGTAAGTCATGTTTTCAATATTCTCCATTGAGGTAAAAATTCAACCCAACACTTATTAAAGTACTTGTCTAATAACATTTTTGTTCAAAAAACAAGCTAAGTGCTGAGTTGGGTAGCATTTTACAGATTCAACGAGACATATTACCTGTCAATTCGCTCGCATCAACCTTTATATTCATTTTGATGGGGAGAATCTCTCTATTTATTCACTCTTTGATGCTCTGAAAGTGTGAATTGGTTAAGTAATTGCTCTAAACGTTCGGATAGATGCTCTAAATCAACACTAATATCACGCGTGTGCGATGCTGATTGCGATGTGTCGTCAGCATGCAGTGTGATCACATCAATTTTGGATTGAATACGCTGACTGACGTCGGATGTGGTTTGCGTCTGGCTTTGAATGTTTTCCGCATGTTTCAGAACTTGATGCATTTCATCGACAACGTTATGCATCGTGACTGAAAGTGTCTCGACATCGACTGAACGTTGGTGAGCAAACTGGCAGACAGTATCCACAGAGGCTAAGGACTCTTCACTCCCTTGCTGGAATTGAGAAATGATATGCTCAATGTTGCCTGTGGCTTCGGCGGTCCGAGAAGCTAGGTTACGCACTTCCTCCGCGACGACGGCAAAACCGCGTCCTTGCTCTCCGGCTCGGGCGGCTTCAATTGCAGCATTCAACGCGAGTAGGTTCGTTTGTTCTGCAATGCCTTTAATGACCCCAAGAATGGATGATACTTCTTCGGTTCTTTGGTTTAACGAACTGATTTTTTCCCGTACGCCGTCAATATTGCTCACCAAGTGTTTGATGTCTTCGCTCACGCTGTGTGCTTGGCTTGCGCTGTGAGTGGCAACATCAACGGTATGGTTGACTAGAGCTGTGGCGTTATTGGTCGAGTCTTCAACGGCGGTTTGTTGTTGCAACATGTCGGTGATGTTGCTTTGTACGTCACTGGTTTCCAATTGTTGATTATTGGCCGCTTTGTCTGTTGATTGTGCAACATCCGTTAACTGACTGGCTGAATTGGCAAGAGAGTGGGAGGTGTCTTGTACACGCTCTAAACTCTCGGATACCGTATCCATAAACGAATTAATCGCGGTAGAAAGTTGGCCTACCTCATCTTTTTGGTGATGAACAAGTCGTTGAGATAGATCTTTACTATGGCTCACATTCGCCATGAATTGCGACGTTTTTTGTATTGGGCGAACAATGATCTTACGAATCAAACTCATCGTTATAATAAAACCAACAAACGCGATAACGGCCATTATTCCCATCGCAAACATTGCCTGTTTATTGATCATTGAATTGACGTGGTTCATGTTGTATTCCAAACGAATCGCGCCCAATACTTCGCCTTCTGGTGCTACATGGCAAGAAACGCAGTTGGTGCCACGATAATTTTCGCTTGATTTCATTGGTAGCGCGACAACTAGTCCGTTCCCCCAATTGGCTGAAATTGGCTCAATGACCAGTTCGCCATTTAAAGCTCGTTGGTCAATATCATCGACTGGTTGTTGGTTTGCTTGTCCTGGTCCGTAAAGCTTGGTGACGGTATCGGCCCGCAACACGCGAACTTCTTCAATCCCTTCTTGAGCGAGTGCTTTTTTTCGCAAAGTTTCTTTTTGCGACATGGTGCCTGTTAGCATCATCATGTTTAGGCTATCGAAGTAATTACTGGCCTTATCATGAAGCTGTTCACTGAGAACATCATTGATTAAGGTTTTTTGTTGATGGTATTGATAAGCCGTAGAGGCAGCCAGAACACAGCTGAAGACGGCAATTAACGCGAGCAAGAGCTTAAAAGTGATAGTTGAGCGCATAAATTTATAAGTGTAATTGGAACGAACTGCACAATCTTAATGTGCACAAATGCGCACTGCGAACAACGAAATGAATGATTGTGACCCCACTCATGTTGGGGATATGTAATTGTGATGTGAGTGCTGTGTAATCAAATGTTTGGCGCATGACAGAAATACGACGATCAGGACAAAGGTTTAATTATTTTCGCTGAGAACAAACGGAGTTTTGCTACGCTTGTATTGAGTAGCACTTGTCTGTTGGCAGTGAATTCCTTAGTATTGCGTGTCTTTTTAAAGCCTGAGAATCAAGATGAAAACAGAATTGTACAAAGAGTTTATGTTCGAAGCGGCACATCACTTGCCACATGTACCTGAAGGCCATAAGTGTGGTCGTTTGCATGGACACTCTTTCTTAGTTCGTCTTTATGTAGAAGGTGAGGTAGACCCGCATACTGGTTGGGTAGTGGATTTCGCTGAAATCAAAGCGGCATTCAAACCAATTTACAATCGTTTAGACCATTATTACCTGAACGACATTGAAGGGTTGGAGAATCCGACGAGCGAGGTGCTAGCAAAATGGATTTGGCAACAGCTTAAGCCAAGTTTACCGTTGCTAAGCAAAGTTGAAATCAAAGAAACGTGCACAGCCGGTTGTATTTACAAAGGTGAATAAGTCACTTTTTATTGAGCATTGAAGACAAAGGCAAGCCATGAGCTTGCCTTTGTTGTATCTGGATATTCCCTATTTTTTATACTTTTCTTGCTAGCTCAGTGGATGACGTAAAATCCACTCTTTTTCGTTCTCACCAAACGTTGTTTTCTCTGTATTGATGAATCCACACGCATCAAGAAAACTGATAGCGTATTGCTGACTCTGTGGCACAGTGACGCAAAGAGAGGTGCTTTCAGGGTCAATGGTATACGCATAAACGAACAGTTTGCGTAACGCTTCACTCCCAACCCCTTGGCGTTGGAAACGTCGATCAACCATCAAGTACTTGAGCCCCAGTTCGTGCCTTTTGGCAAAGGGCGCATGTTGGGAGAAGCCTTTATCGATAACAAGATAGCCAACTAATAGATCGTCAGAATAAATCGTAAAGAACGCTTCAGACTTATTGCGTTTTTGATAAGCCACTTCAAACGGCGTAGAAAATCCTTTCTGCTCTTCCTGCACATCCAATTGCATCAAACTCGAAAAATCTTTCAGTTTGGTGGGTTTAATAGCAATCATCGTTCAACCACAAATTGGCGGCATATCCTCATGCCGCCACGAACTTTAATAGAGTATTCCCTCTAGTTTAAGTAACTCACGAGGTTAAGAAAAGCTAGAAATGCAGAGGATAATAATAACCTTGGTGAATATAAGCACCTAATGTTGTGAGTAAGTGAGCGCTATCGGCGGTTTCTACGCCTTCAACAATGACTGTACACCGATACGTATTTCCCATGGCGATTAACTGACGCAACGTTTCCACTTTCTTATCGTCCGACTTTAAACCAATCACAAACTCCCGATCTATTTTCAAATAATCTGGATTGATTTTACTGATGAGCGACACGTTGTTGTTGCCAGTGCCAAAGTCATCGATACTGATTTTACAATCCAGTGCTTTTAGTTTCGCGACATTGCCATAAATCTCGGAGGTATAGTACATCGATGCATTTTCCGTGATTTCAATCGTCAGTAAACGACAATCTCGGTTAGATAGTTCTCTGTGTAGGATTGAAAAGTTGCGTCCTCGCAGCAAAGAAGGACAAATATTGATGCTGATAGGAATAGGCAACGCTTTGTGCTTAGTATAGATGGACTCTATCACCAGTAAGGTATGAGTAAGGAGCAGCCCATTTCGGATCAGTGTCTCAATAAACCGTTGCGTATTTTTTACCTTAAACCGCGAGAGCGCTTCGTAATGCACAATCTTTTGCGCTGAAGTGTCATAAATCGGCTCCAGTTTGATTTTAAATTGTCGAATTGCACACAAATAAGCCATAAAGGCTTGTAGGGAGCGATGACGCAGTATTATTAGAAACAGCAAGCTTAATAAAATGATGCTTTGAAACGGTCCAGAGATGTAATACACCTCTTTATAGCCGCTGTTCTTCACGTGATAGTTGAAAAAGCGTTCATTGGTGTTACCAATTTCTAAAGAGGTCCCTGTATTGGTTGATAGCTTCATGCCGGAAAGAAAAAAACG
This sequence comes from Vibrio sp. T13N, assembly GCF_032970445.1. Lineage (NCBI taxonomy): Bacteria > Pseudomonadati > Pseudomonadota > Gammaproteobacteria > Vibrionales > Vibrionaceae > Vibrio > Vibrio sp. T13N. The sequence continues at coordinate 23,143 of NZ_JAWJYE010000004.1, read as the reverse complement.
CGAAATATGATTTTCAACGTTGTCGGATAAGTTAATGTTTTTGACACGAACCAAAACGGTCGCGTTATTCAAGTCAAATGATTGGGTCGTATAATTGCTATTATTACTCCACTCTTCAAATGCTTTTTTGCTGACAGGGACAACGGTTTCGGGGGTGACTAAACACCGGATATTGAAACGGTCCAGCATCATGCTCGATTCGACCAGCTTTACATTATCAAAGAGCGACTTCAATTCACTTTCATCAGCAAAGCAGCTCTTTTGGGAAAGGTTCTCTGCAATTTCGAAGGCGTTATCCAGATAATTATGTTTCACAATGCTGTTTATCGCGTAATAACAGATGGCAAAGAAAATGATCGCTGTGATCAACACGACCCACAGCGTATCTGAATAGATCTTTTTATTACGCAGACAAATACGAAGGGCTTTGCCAAGGCTGTTTGTTGTGTATTGATTGATCTTGTGTTGATGGTCGATGCCATTCTGATGGTTGTTTTGCATAGTAAAAGGGATGAAGTATCCGGTCCGGTGAATATTTTCGATAATATTTTTTTTTGTGGTTACGTGTTCTTCCGTGAGCTTGCGAAATTTCTTTCTTAGAGCGGCCACCGCGTTTTTAAAGCCATTTTCAGGCAGTGTCATTTTGTATTGTTGAGTGATTTTGCTTTCTATCAATCGCTGGCTAATTGGCGTATTTAAGCTGCCGTATTTGGCGATGGTTGACAGAATGGCGTACTCATTTGGGTTGACAGGAACGGAGTGGTGGAGTGATTGATTGAGCTCTAAAGATATTTCGTTTTCGGACAAGCAAACGCAGATTTGGTTTCCAATTTCAAACCTAATCATGTGTTGGTGTGCTCCAAGTTTAATTTTTGGCTACGTTATCAATAAAGCTAGGAGAGGGATGTGATTTTTTACGGGGATATCCATAATAATTGGATATATTCAAGGTTTTAGGTTTTTTTATGCAGGGCGTAGTAACCCATTATTCATAGTTAATGAGGTATAAAAAACCCGAGCAGCGGCTCGGGTTTCGTCGATATTCAGCAAGGCTTATTAACAGATAACTTTTACTGCTAGGCCGCCTTGAGAAGTCTCACGGTATTTCGCGTTCATGTCTTTACCTGTCTCTAGCATGGTTTCGATAACTTTATCTAGAGAAACAGTAGGAGCAGAAGAACGACGCAGTGCCATACGAGTTGAGTTGATTGCTTTTACAGCTGCAATACCATTACGCTCGATACATGGAACCTGAACCTGACCTGCAACTGGGTCGCAAGTTAGACCTAGGTTGTGCTCCATCGCAATTTCAGCCGCCATACATACTTGCTCTGGGCTACCACCCATAAGCTCAGCAAGGCCCGCTGCTGCCATAGAACATGCCACGCCAACTTCGCCCTGACAGCCAACTTCTGCACCAGAGATAGACGCGTTACGCTTGTAAAGACCGCCAATTGCACCAGAAGCTGCGAAGTAACGGATGTAGTCTTTCTCAGTTACGGTTTGAATAAACTTGTCATAGTAAGCCAGTACCGCAGGGATGATGCCACATGCACCGTTAGTCGGCGCAGTTACAACACGACCACCTGCTGCGTTCTCTTCGTTTACTGCAAAAGCAAACATGTTTACCCAGTCAACAACAGACATTGGATCGTTTGTTGTTTTTTCAGAAGTAAGCAGTTGCTGACGAAGTGCAGCTGCACGACGAGGTACACGTAGTGGACCAGGCAGAATGCCTTCTTCGTTCATACCGCGATCCATACATTCGCGCATTGTGCGCCAGATGTTTGCGAAGTAAGTACGAGTTTCTTCGTCAGAATGAAGCGCATGTTCATTTTTCATGGTTAGCGCACTGATAGACAGGCCGCTTTCATGACATTGCTTTACAAGCTCTTCTGCCGTTGTAAACGGGTAAGGAACTTTTACTGGGTTCTCAACTTCTTTACCGAAGTTTTCTTCATCAACGATGAAACCACCGCCGATGGAGTAGTAAGTTTTTGAGTACGCTTTTTCGTCATCAATCCAAGCGTGGATTTGCATGCCGTTTTCGTGTAACTCAAGGTTTGTTTTGTGGAAGTTCATTCCACCTTCACGTGGGAACGATACTGTGTGACAGTGCATGCCAACAGGAAGGCGTTCAGTTTCTTCTACGCGAGCGATAAAGCCCGGGATAGAATCGATATCAACTTTCTCAGGAGTGTTGCCTGCAAGACCCATGATGATAGCAATATCTGTGTGGTGACCTTTCCCTGTCAGTGATAGTGATCCATAAACGTCAACGGTGATTTTAGTGATGTCGCGCAGTTTTCCCATTGCGCGAAGATCATCAATAAACTCTTTACCCGCTTTCATTGGGCCTACAGTGTGTGAGCTTGAAGGTCCAACACCGATTTTATAGATATCAAAAACACTAATCATATCGATTACCTCAGAAGAAAGCCTCCCAAGGGGAGTTGGGAGGCTTAATTTTATCGTTATATTTTTGGATTAATCATACCGTGCTAGGGCAGGGATGATTAAAGAGCGCCGTAGATTACAGAACTAATGGCAGCAAGACCACAGATTGCTGTGAAAATTTGCACAGGTGCTGAAGTTTTGTACTTAGCCATCGCTGGAACTTTTTGCATTGCGAAGATAGGCATCAAGAATAGGATTGCCGCAATCATCGGTGCGCCCATTGTTTCAATCATACCTAGGATGCTTGGGTTAACGATAGCAACGATCCAAGTTGTGATTACGATGAAGATAAGAGACATCTTCTCGATCTTGCTTACTGGCGATTTTGAACGAGATTTCACTAGACCAACTAGACCTTCATGCGCACCTAGGAAGTGGCCGAAGTAGCTAGAAGTGATAGCCGCGAAAGCAACCAGTGGACCTAAGTAAGAGATCAGTGGAGACTCATGAACGTTTGCTAGGTAAGAAAGAACAGAGATGTTTTGCTCTTGTGCTGTTGCTAGTTGCTCTGGAGACAGAGAAAGTACAACAGAGAAAACGAAGAACATTACAAAGCCCATTAGCATCATCGCTGCGCCACCAGTGATAGCGTCAGTTTTCTTAACTGCGTCATCACCGTATACACGACGTTGTTCTTTAGAGAACTGAGAAATGATTGGGCTGTGGTTGAAAGAGAACACGATAACAGGGATTGCTAGCCATACGATAGCTGGCATTGCACCCCAGTCAGGTGATACTTCCATCATTGAAGTGTTCCAACCAGGAATTAGGTACACAGACAGCGCTAGTAGGATGAACACTAGAGGGTAAACCATCGCTGAAGTTGCTTTCAGCATAAGCTCTTTACCGAACACTACGCCCGCTGTCATTGCAGCGATAAGTGTACCGGAAAGTAGCCAGCGAGGAATAGATTCCATACCCATTTGGTTAACTAGGAAAGAGTCAACCGTGTTTGTGATACCAACACCGTAGATAAGTACGATTGGGTAGATAGCGAAGAAGTAAGCGAACGTAATAAGGTTTGCGCCAGTCTTACCAAAGTGCTCTTCTACTGTGTCAGTGATGTCCGCTTCTGGGTTTTTCGCAGAAAGAACGAAGCGAGCTAAAGATTTGTGTGCGAACCAAGTCATTGGTGCTGCGATTAGGGCTAGGATTACTAATGGCCAAAAGCCACCTGCACCTGCTTTAATAGGAAGGAATAGTACACCGGCACCTACTGCCGTACCAAAAAGGGACAGACACCAGGTAAAGTCTTTGTAAGAAAACTTACTAGACGATTGTGCGGTAGAAACCGCAGAAGTAGTTGTATTCATTTTTTAGTTACTCATTTTGGGAACAGGAAATAAGTCGGGAGTAATTTTGCAAGATTTTACACTAGGAAAATTAGATCTAAATCATTTATTGCTTACGCTTATTGAATGATATGTCAAAAACCTGCTTTTTATCACGAAAATGATGTGCTACTCGTGATTTCTGCTAATGAGTAAAATTAGAAAAACTTATCGATAGGGCTGTTTGTATAAATTTATTTCACCGCAAGCGTTTGCGGTGAAAACGGCAAATTAATCTAATGTGAATGAATGTTTATGAAGCAACGTTTTATTAATATTGATGCGCATGATGATCGCATCCATAAAAATACCGATATCAGAAGTTTTTAATGTGAAATGATATGTTTTTGCATCGATTCGATGATTTGTGCGGTCATGCCCCAGATGAAATGCTGTCTATATGGGATAGCAAATACACGATGACTGCTGTTTTTTAGGTCAAACTTGGTGCTGTACAATTTTGTCGGATTCAGAATGTGGTTAGCAGGAACTTCAAAAACAGACTCCACCTCATTTGGGTCAATATGCGTTTTATACTCAGGAGAAATAAAGGCCAAAAACGGTGTCACATTAAACTGACTAATCGTTGGCAATGTTGGAAGCTGGCCAAATACATGAATATGTTCATCTTCTATACCGACCTCTTCTTTGGTTTCTCTTAATGCCGTATTGATTAGATGATGATCTTCCTGCTCAAACTTACCGCCGGGGAAACTGATTTGTCCCGGATGATGACGCAAGTGCGCTGCTCGCTTTGTCAAAATGACCTGTAGCCCCTCCGGGCGTTCTACAAAACCAATTAAGACCGCTGCGTCTCGCAGTGATTTTCCTTTCATCCATTTCAGTCGCGCGAGGGACTCTTTGTGGTAACCCGTTGGAAGCCGAAATTGAAAGTTTTGCAGTAATTGAGTTTTGTCGATAACCAAACCAAATCCTTATTTATTGTGCCTAACCACTATTTATTATACTCAATGGCCGCAAGAGGCGTGGTGCTATCGCCGTTGGTACGGTATTAAAGTAGTAGTACGGCAATACCAAAGCATGTCCATTGGTTCTTTCCCTGCTTTGTGTCGTGTGTCTCACTCTGCTTGGGTATAATAATTTGAAACTTATAAGGTTATAAACCATTCTTTATTTTAAGACGTCACTATAGGGCAAGTATTGACTGATGAAAGGGATTATTTTCACCGAGTTCATGGAGTTAGTGGAAGAGAAGTTTGGTCTCGATGTGTTAGACCAAGTGCTCGACCTTTCTAATGACGAAGGGATTTATACGGCGGTTGGTAGTTACGATCATAAAGACTTGGTTAAATTGATTGTGAATCTCAGTAAAGTATCTGGCATTCCACCTGAACAACTGCAAGAAGTATTTGGAGAGTGCGTTTTTTTGAATTTACTTCGCTCGATTCCTAGTCACGCGAGTTTGCAGCAGTGTGAAACGACATTTCAATTTGTTCGCCATGTTGAAGATTTTATTCATGTCGAGGTCAAAAAGCTCTACCCAGATGCTAATCCTCCTCAGTTTGATTTTATCAGCGAGACTCAATCAAACATGGTGTTTGATTATCGAAGTGCGCGGTGCATGTCTCACGTATGTTTAGGTCTAATAAAAGGTTGCGCAGCGCACTTTGGTGAAGTTATTCATATCAAACACCAAAACCAGTCAGAAGATGGTAGCCAGGTTCGCTTTTGGTTAGAGGCACAATAAGAACGATATGACAGGAAGTTCCTCGCTAGAAAGGAAACTCAAACGAGAAATCGAATCAAGAAAAGCAGCTGAGCGGTTATTGGAGCAGAAGAGCTTCGAACTTTATGAATCTACTCAACAGCTAAGTGTTGCTTTGAAAAAGCTTGAGTTGAAATCAAAAAAGGATTTACGCAAGTTTGAGTTCGAAGAGAAAGTTGACGCGACGCTGATTAAGTTTGGTCGAACTTTTTTGTCGAGCACGTTTGATGAAGCCATGATTGCCAGTTTTATTGAACAGCTCACTTCGAACTCAATCATTTCTGCGGCTTACTTACATCTTGATTCCACAAAACTCTCTTCTTTGCGCAGACATCATTTTGGTCATTTACAGCTTCGCCATGAGAATACGATTAAGACTGTCCCCAATTGGCAGGGGGAGAACTTGCATTTGCCTATCATCATTGACAAGCAAACAGTAGGGGAGTTGATCTTCTCTGTTCAGTTGGATCAAATCGATCAATCGTTTATTTCCAAACAGATGGAGCTGGTATCGGATTTGGTTCATGGGGTCATTGGGCGGCATTTGAGTTTAGAGCGAGAAGTGGAGCTGCGAAAGCGAGCAGAGGAATCGGAAAAAGCGACGAAAGAGTTTGTCGCAATGATTAACCACGAGTTGCGTACACCTCTTAATGGCGTATTAGGTAGTGCTGAACTACTAAGTCGAACACAGTTAGGTGAAGAGCAACGCCATTACCTAAACAATTTGACTCAATCGGGAGACTTGTTGAGGGTTATCATTAACGATCTTCTCGACTTCAGCAAGATGAATGCCGGTATGATGGAAATCATCGATAAGGTCTTTGCTTGGGAAGAGCTTGAAAAAGCCATCATGGGGGTATTTTCAGCTAAAGCAGCAGAAAAGCGAATTCATTTCTCCATCGATAAAAAGCTCGGTATTCCCGAGTTTTTAGTTGGTGACTTAGAGCGAATTACACAGATCTTGGTCAACTTGGTGGGAAATGCTATTAAGTTTACTCATTTGGGAGGGGTGGTGCTGCGAGTGGAGTGGATAAACGGTATTGCGCATTTTGAGGTTGAAGACACGGGTATTGGCATCCCGATAGAAGCACAGCCCTCATTATTTGACCCATTTGTGCAAGTAGATCGCTCGGCGAAGCGCAGTTTTGAAGGCTCAGGTTTGGGCCTTGCGATTTGTAAAAATCTAGTGGATTTGATGCAGGGCGAGATTAGCTTTGAAAGTGAAGAACGCAAAGGTACCACCTTTAAAGTCTCTATTCCTCTAAAGGAGGGGCAAGCCCAAGGCGCAGCAGAGGGGGAATTAGCTACTATAGAGCGAAGTGATTTGGCAGGACGCTCAATATTGGTGGTTGATGACATCAGAATGAACCAAGTGATAGTTACTCAAATGCTGAAAAAACTCGACATTACGCCTGATTTAAAAGCCAATGGGAAAGAAGCCTTAGAAGCGGTGAAAAACAAAGATTACGAACTGATATTTATGGATTGCCGAATGCCAGAAATGGACGGTTATGAGGCGACGATGTATCTGAGAGAACGTGGCTTTACTCATCCTATTATCGCATTAACCGCTGGCACTACCATCGAAGAGCGTCAAAAGTGCATTGATTCAGGCATGGACGACATCCTCACTAAGCCGTACACCGCAACCGATATTGAACAGATCATGTGTAAGTGGCTTGAGCAGTAGACGCTGCCTCTTAAAAAACGGATTCTTGTTAGCCAACGGCTAAAAGCCAAAGTACCTGTAAATAAAACACACAAAAAACGCTCCACACTGGATAATGCCGATCGCTTAACGATGTTTCTTGTGTCATTCCAGCGAGCCTTGGCGAGACTAGGAATCTAATAGCGCATGCTGAGCGGCTAATGAAACAAATTTGACCATAAAGTGCTCGGATAGAAAAGCCTACATCACGCTCCTTCATCGCTGTACAGGATGACGAGATACAGAAATATGCCCACTCGCTGTTAAACGAGCGGCATTATCCGTACTGGAGGCGTTTTTGCTTGTTTTCGTTAGCAGGATTCATAGACCGTTGCCATTTGACGAAACCTACGATTGCAGCGCTGGCAAAATCTTTGAGAGCTTATCCAACGTTTCTTGATATTCAGAAGCGCAATCGCTATCTGCAACGACGCCGCCGCCAGCCCAAGCGTACAGTTTGTGATTCTCCGCTACGAGAGTGCGGATGGTGATGCTGGTATCCATACGACCATGGCGAGAAATGTAGCCAATACTGCCGCAATACGCGCTACGTCGATGCGGCTCTAATTCTTCAATGATCTGCATTGCGCGAACTTTAGGTGCACCCGTAATTGAACCGCCTGGAAAACACGCTCGCAGCAAATCTGCAGGAGAGTATTGCTCATCCAAATTCGCACGAATGGTGCTCACCAAATGATGCACTGCGGGGAAGCTTTCAATCTCAAACAGCTTTGGCACGTGAACGCTACCCGGTGACGCAACTCGACCAATGTCATTACGCAGCAAATCGACAATCATTAGGTTTTCTGCCTGATCTTTTTCCGCTGTCTGCAAGTCATGGGCATTAGCGTTATCTTGCCTTGGATCTTCGCTGCGTGGTCGAGTACCTTTGATTGGTTTCGTTTCAATGACGCGATCTTTGAGTTCTAAAAAGCGCTCTGGAGAGATACTCAAAATTGAAGACTCAGGCATACGGATAAACGCTGAGAATGGCGCTTGGTTGGCGGACTCCAATTTCAGATACGCTTGCCACTCACTGCCTTGATACGGTGCGTTAAAGCGCTGCGCCAAATTGATCTGATAGCAATCACCGCTCAACAAGTATTCTTGCACCTTGTCAAAGCGAGTAGCGTAGCTCTCTTTCGTCATGTTTGACTGCCAATCACCAGACAGAGCAAAGTCAACGCTTTGCTCCGCTTCTTGTTTTTCTAACCATTGCCAAGCTTGCTCGATATTCTGACCGACTAAGCATGCTTTTTTAAGCTTGTGGTCAACAACGACGGCCCATTCATACAGACCTACCGCCATATCAGGCGTGTTGAGATCTTTTTCGGCCAGTTCTGGCATCGTTTCTACGCGTCGACCTAAATCGTAACTGAAGTAACCGAGCGCTCCGCCGACAAAAGGCAAATCCAATTCTTTATTTAACTCAACGTGAGGAAGCCACTGTTCTTGCAACTGATGAAGCAGCGCAAATGGGTCATCTTGAGTTGAATAGGCATTCGATGGCGTTTCAACTTGTGTGCTTTCGGCAGTGGTTTCTAACGTTGCAATTGGGTTGGCAACCAACACATCGAAGCGACTATCGATATGCGTTTCTGATGCAGAACGCAGCAACATCGCCCAAGGCTGGTGTTGAATGCGAGAAAAGAGGTGAAGAGCAAACTCTGGTGCGTATTCCAGCGCTTTAAAATCAATGAATTGATTGTCCATGTTGTTCATTTGTGTAATTTGTGACAAAGAGATCGTTCACTGCATGGCATGTCATGGGCAGCAAGAGTATCATATTCCTCTGTATAGCCAAACTCCCTCTATTCATAGGGTTTTGAGATGGTTTACAAGTAGGCGACTTCAGCGTTTCGTGTGTCGATATCAGCCGTTCGACAATTGTTTATAAAAAACGAAGCTCAAAAGAGCAATAAGCTCAACAAACACGATTGAAGCCAAGCCAATAATGGAAGCATAACTATAACGAGGCATGTAATGACGGTAATACGCAAGCAGGATGTGATCAGCAGTGTCGCTGATGCGCTACAGTATATTTCTTACTACCACCCGCTAGACTTTGTTCAAGCTCTTGAAAAAGCCTATCACCGCGAAGAGAGCCAAGCCGCTAAAGACGCGATTGCTCAGATCCTAATTAACTCCCGAATGTCCGCAGAAGGTCACCGACCAATTTGTCAGGATACTGGTATCGTGACGTGTTTCGTCAACATCGGTATGGGCGTGCAATGGGACTCAACCGACATGACGGTTCAGCAGATGGTAGATGAAGGTGTTCGACAAGCGTATACGAACCCAGACAACCCGTTGCGTGCGTCAGTACTTATGGATCCTGCCGGTAAACGTATTAATACCAAAGACAACACGCCTGCTGTCGTACACATCAACATGGTACCGGGCGATAAAGTTGAAATTCAGATCGCGGCGAAGGGCGGCGGTAGTGAAAACAAAACTAAGATGGTGATGCTAAACCCATCTGACGATATTGCTGAGTGGGTAGAGAAAACACTACCAACAATGGGCGCGGGCTGGTGTCCACCAGGTATGCTTGGCATTGGTATTGGCGGTACGGCTGAAAAAGCAGCGGTATTGGCAAAAGAATCTCTAATGGAACACATCGATATTCAAGAGCTTATTGACCGTGGCCCACAAAACGCAGAAGAAGAGCTTCGTCTTGATATCTTCAATCGCGTGAACAAACTTGGTATCGGCGCGCAAGGCCTTGGTGGTTTGACAACTGTTGTCGACGTTAAGATCAAAACGGCGCCAACGCACGCTGCTTCTAAGCCTGTTTGTTTGATACCGAACTGTGCGGCGACTCGTCACGTGCACTTCACGCTTGACGGCAGCGGCCCAGCAGAGCTAACTCCACCTAAACTAGAAGATTGGCCAGATATTACTTGGGAAGCGGGCGAAAACACGCGTCGCGTAAACTTAGACACGATTACTAAAGAAGAAGTACAAGAGTGGAAGACAGGCGAAACGGTTCTTCTATCAGGTAAAATTCTGACTGGTCGTGATGCTGCGCATAAACGTATTCAAGGCATGCTAGATAATGGCGAAGGTCTACCAGAAGGCGTAGATCTAAACGGTAAGTTCATTTACTACGTAGGCCCTGTCGATGCAGTTGGTGATGAAGTCGTTGGTCCTGCTGGCCCAACAACATCAACTCGTATGGATAAATTCACCGATATGATGCTAGAAAAAACTGGCATCATGGGCATGATCGGTAAAGCTGAGCGTGGCCCTGCAACGGTTGAATCTATCAAGAATCACAAAGCGGTTTACCTAATGGCTGTCGGCGGTGCTGCGTACTTGGTTGCGAAAGCGATCAAGAAAGCTCGCGTTGTCGCATTTGAAGATTTAGGTATGGAAGCGATTTACGAATTTGAAGTTGAAGATATGCCAGTAACAGTGGCTGTCGACTCAAATGGCGTTAACGCGCACCAAATCGGTCCTGACACTTGGAAAGTGAAAATCCAAGAGATGGAAGCGTAAGGCAAACGGTAATCTTACATTGTCTCAGTAGAGAGAATGTGACAAGGTGCTGATTTACCTAGCAAACATTTGACAAAAGTGCAGCGAAAACTGCACTTTTTGTCTATATAATGTAGATATAAACCTCAGGGCATAGCAATCAAACGTTATGCGAACAATAATTAGGAGACGGCATGCCTCGTTTTATTCAGATTCTACAAATTATTCTTGCTGTAGTGGTAGGTGGCTTTGTTGGCTACGACTTGATCCTTCACGGCATCAGCATTTTTGATGAGAAGTACGTGACCATCACATGTGTGTTGTGGCTGATTTTAGAAATCGCTCTATTTGTTATCTATAAATTAATCGAAGACGACTAGACTCAAAGAAAGCAGGTTTCTGTTCAACACAGTAATCAGCATAAATAGGGTCACTAATGCTTTAGTGTTGATTAAGTAAGCCTCTGAACCACTCAGGGGCTTTTCTTTTTTCACCCTGCTTTAAGCGAATGTTTTGTTCATCTTTTATTAAGGTATATAAAGTTAAACTCATAGAATTCGGGATAGAACAGTATTCATAGATCGAAATTCGAAGTCGCTGACAACGTTGTTTTAAAGTGGAGTAAGATAAAGAAGCGTAATGAAGAGAATAAAGAAAGAAGTTAATGACTTTATCAACAGAGGTATGGACTCTAATGTTCGAATTGCTGTCACCGGACTTTCTCGTGCCGGTAAGACGGCATTCATCACGTCATTAGTGAATCAGCTTCTTCATACTGCAACCCATGACAATTTGCCTCTTTTGACTGCGGCTAGAGATAAGCGCCTTATTGGGGCGAAGCGTGAGCCTCAATCGAATATGATGGTGCCACGCTTTGCTTACGACGAAGCGATGAGCCAGATCCATGCGACCCCACCTCAATGGCCAGTACCAACACGGGATGTGAGTGAGATTCGCTTAGCGCTCAAGTACAAACCAAATAAAACCACGAAAAAGCTGTTGAGTAAAACCGCAATTTTAAATGTTGATATTATCGACTATCCAGGAGAGTGGCTGCTCGACCTGCCTTTATTGGACATGGACTTTGCGACGTGGTCGCAAACTCAGTTTGATGCACTTAAAGGCCAGCGTGGCGATTTAGCCAAAGCTTGGCTGTCTGAATTAGAAAAGGTGGATCTTTCTGCTGAAGTGAACGAGAAACTACTCGAGAAAGTTGCGCATACATACACCGAGTACCTTCATGCCTGTAAAGACGCAGGTCTTCATTGGGTACAGCCTGGCCGCTTCGTATTACCTGGTGAGCTCGGAGGCGCGCCAGTGCTACAGTTTTTCCCGTGTCGTGCTGATTCGGAAAGCAAGGCGCTTAAGGGCAGCAACTTAGCGATGCTCGAAGCGCGTTTTCAGGAATACCAACAGAAAGTAGTGAAAGCGTTTTATAAGCATCATTTTGCGACCTTCGATCGCCAGATTGTGCTGGTGGATTGCTTGCAGCCTCTCAATGCTGGCGATGAAGCGTTTTACGACATGCGCCAAGCGCTAGAACAGATCATGCATAGCTTCCGTTATGGTCGTAGTAGCTTTTTGCGCCGTTTATTCTCACCAAAAATCGACAAAGTGCTGTTTGCTGCCACAAAAGCGGATCACATAACGCCCGATCAGCATCCCAATTTAGTGTCTTTGCTACAACAAATGGTGCATCCAGCGTGGCAAACCGCAGCCTACGAGAATATCGAGATGAGCTGCATGAGTATCGCTTCTATCCAATCAACCACGACGGGATTTATTTCTTCTGGAGATAAGACGATTCCGGCGTTACAGGGTACGACGTTGGATGGTGAGCCGATGACGATGTTTCCGGGAGAAGTGCCGAAAAAGCTACCAAATGCGGCTTATTGGCAAAACAACGGGTTTGATTTTACGTCATTCCGTCCAATGCCCTCACCGAATGATGAGCCAGTGAAGCATATACGCTTAGACAAAGCACTGGATTACCTGATTGGAGATAAATTGAAATGAGTGAGTTGAAGCAAAAACAAGTTTTCTCTGAAAAGGCAATGGAAAAAGAGCAGCAATCGAATCAACCGGAGTTGACGGCGCAGCAAACATTCGGCGAAAAAGAAACATTCGTACCTGTTGAAGTTAAAGAAGAGCGCCAGGAGACCGAACAGGAATTGCAACTCGAGCATGTCATTCGTCCAAAACCGGGCAGAAAGTGGCTCGCGACTGGCGCATTTGCCACCTTCGCTGGTTTGGTTGGCTGGCAAGCGGTGGACTCGGTTATAACCGCAATTCAAACTTCTGATTGGCTGGCTTTAAGCTGGACGGGGTTTATTGCTGCGATCGCTTCGCTTGGTTTAGGGGCGATGGGTAAAGAGCTTTGGAAACTGCGCAAACTACGAAATCATTTTAGTGTTCAAGAAGAAGCCGAAGCACTTGTTAATAGTGAGAGTGTGGGGAAAGGGAAAGCCTTTTGCGAAACAGTGGCAGAACAAAGTGGTGTGATGGCAGAGAACCCGGGCTTTGATCGTTGGCAGAACAGCATTAACCCTGCTCATAGTGATGCTGAAATCCTTGATATGTATGACTCGATGGTTGTGAGCCAACAAGACAAATTGGCAACGAAAGTCGTATCGCAGCACGCAACCGAGTGTGCGGCCCTAGTCGCGGTGAGCCCTCTGGCTGCCGCTGATATGTTGCTGGTGGCGTGGCGAAATTTCAAAATGATCGACAACCTCTCCAAGGTATATGGGGTAGAGCTAGGTTATGCCTCTCGCATCAAGCTACTAAAAGCGGTATTTGTCAATATGGCGGCGGCTGGTGCCAGTGAGCTAGCTATTGATGCCAGTATGGACTTGATGTCGATGGACCTTGCAGGCAAAGTCTCCGCTCGTGCGGGGCAGGGGCTAGGCGTTGGTATTCTCACTGCACGTTTGGGCTTGAAAGCGATGACCTTATTGCGTCCACTACCTTGGTATCCTGACCGTCAGGTTAAATTGGGCACCATACGCAAGGCTGTGGCGGCGAAAGTTGCATCAATTACGATGAAACCGTAACGAATATCAACTTTGATGGATAGGATTGCTTGACGCCATTCCAAGCATGATAGAAACTACTGTCAACTTTTCCTGACAGTCGTGAATTGGGATATTTTCAGTGCGTCTTGAAGTCTTATGTGAAGATCGACTCGGCTTGACCCGAGAACTGCTCGATATTTTAGCGTCTAAAAGCATCGACTTGCGTGGTATCGAAATCGATATTAGCGGTATTATCTATTTGAACTGCCCAGATATTGATTTTGATACGTTTAGTGAGCTGATGGCTGAAATCCGCCGTATTCCGGGGGTGAAAGACGTACGTAAAATCCAGTTTATGCCGATGGAGCGCCACAATACGGAGTTGCTCTCGCTAGTTGATAACTTGCCCGATCCGGTTTTTGCCATCGACCTTAAAGGTGCCGTAGACATGGCAAACATGTCTGCACTTTCACTGCTTGGTCTTCACACGCAAGAAGTAATTGGTACTCAGATCGGAGCTTTGCTGCCAAGTGTTCGTTTTTCTCGCTGGTCTGAAGGTGTGAATGGCAGAACGCGGGAAAACCTTGTGATTGATGGCTTGGACTATGTTCTTGAGTTGATGCCAGTTTATATCCGAGACGAAGCGCAAAACTCGACTCTAGCGAGTACTCTAATGACGATTCGCTCTAGTCAGCAAGTTGCCAGAATTGAAGAAGCGCTGCCACTGCATAATCCCCTGGGTTTTGAGCACTTTGTTGGAATATCGAACCGCCATAAAGCGCTAATGAATCAAGCTAAGAAGCTGTCTGTGCTTGACCAGCCACTGTTGATTGAAGGCGAAACGGGGACCGGTAAAGAAATGCTTGCTAAAGCTTGCCACAGCCGTTCTAGCCGTGCGAGTAAGCCATTCTTAGTTTTGAGTTGTGCTTCGATGCCTGACGATGTGGCAGAAACCGAACTTTTTGGTCACGCGCCGGGTTCATTTAATCATGAACAAGGTCACAAAGGCATCTTTGAGCAAGCAAATGGCGGGACGGTATTTCTTGATGAAATCGGTGAAATGAGTTCGCATCTTCAAATCAAGCTGTTACGTTTTCTACAGGATGGTAATTTCCGTCGTGTCGGTGCAGAAGATGAGATGCATGTCGATGTTCGTATCATCGCTTCAACAAAACATAACCTTGCCGAACTTTCTGAGGCAGGAATGTTCCGTGAAGATTTGTATTATCGTCTCAACGTACTTACGCTCAGCATTCCTCCGTTACGTAAGCGCTCAAATGACGTTGCGCCATTGCTTGAGTTATTTGTGGCGAAACATGCTCAACAGCTTGGGATTGATAAGCCAGAGTTTGATGATGGTCTAGTTGATGCCCTTGCAAATTATCAGTGGCCAGGAAACATGCGCCAGCTGGATAACATGGTTCTTCGAGCGCTCACAGAAATGGATGGTGGTATACTAAACGCGGAGCACTTCAATTTACCTCAGCCTCAATCAGTCGGCGCAGGTAGTGCAACGCTTAACATCGACGGTTCATTGGATGAGATCATGCGTGACTATGAATCTCAGGTTCTGGAGCGTTTGTATCAGTCATTCCCATCAAGCCGCAAGCTTGCTAAGCGCTTAAATGTATCGCATACCTCAATCGCTAATAAACTGCGTGATTACGGTATCCGCAAGAATTAATCGAATTGAACGAACAGACGGAATTGATCATTTGTAATGGAAGATAACAGCTCATCTATCGCCGTTCATAAGTTGGACGGTGACTTGCTTCTTCGTACCGCTGAAATCGGTGACGCAGATATGATTGCCGAGTATTTTCAAGCGAACCGAGAATACCTGAAACCGTTTGAGCCGAAACGTGAAGAGGCTTTTTTCTCAGTGAACGGTTGGTTGCAAAAGCTTATCAAGCTCAATGAGCTGCATCGAATGGGGTTGGGGTATTATTGCCTCTTGGTCAGAGCCTCTTCGGGTGAAATGCTAGGTACGATATCCTTTAGTAATTTGAGTCGTTTCCCTTTTTATTCTTGTAACGTCGGATACTCTCTCGCTGAAAAAGCACAAGGGCATGGTTATATGCGTCGTGGATTAACTATGGCTTGCGACTACATGTTTAACGTTCAGAAACTGCATCGTATTCAAGCCGGGTACATGCCTCACAACAAACGTAGTGAATCTGTGCTAGAGCATGTAGGGTTCAATCGAGAAGGGTATGCAAAAAATTACCTTTTGATTAATGGTGAATGGCAAGACCACGTTCTAACGTCACTTATTAATCCGAATTGGCAACCAGAAGGGCGATAGTATGGAGCGATTGGAAAAGCAATTAGCACTTGTAATCGAGCTCGATAAACTCAAAAGTATTTTGCGCCGAACTCGAGTTAAAAGTGCTGAAGGGCGTCTCGAAAATAGTGGTGAGCATAGTTGGCATGTCGCACTGATGGCAATATTGATGGAAGAGCATGCAAATGCACCTGTTGATATTTGCCGAGTGATGAAAATGTTATTGATACATGACGTAGTAGAGATCGACGCGGGGGATACCTTTGTTTATGATACTGCCGCGTCTCAAGAGCAGGCAGAAAAAGAAATTAGAGCGGCAGAACGCTTGTTTGGTATGTTACCCAGCGATCAGGAGCAAGAATTATTGGCGCTTTGGCATGAATTTGAAGCCGCGCAGACCGATGATGCTAAGTATGCAAAAGCACTCGATCGGTTAATTCCAATGCTCTTGAACTACCATAATAATGGTCAGAGTTGGAAGGAGCATGGCGTCTCTCGTGAACAAGCACTTACCATTAATAAACGAATTGAATTTGGCTCTGTTACCTTATGGGACAAAGCGAAAGAGTTGATAGAAGAAGCCACAGAGAAAGGTTGGCTGAAATCGTAATAAAGGAGACTGAATGTCTTATTTGCCTTTGGATGAATACCAAAGAAAATGGATTTTTACGCATCAGTCGATGCCTGTGCCAGAAGAAGATTTGGCTTTTATTAAGCCGATGAGCCAAGCTCGTTCAGCACAATTTTGGAAAGAAAATATTAGTGCTCAAAGCCCCGATATGGATCGACTTAGCTCCCAAGATTGGCCAATGAATGAGGCGAACTGGTCTGAAGTCGTTGATTGGATGGCTGCGTGGGAGTTGGATGATCCGGACATGCCAGCGGAAGTAGAAGCACATATCGATTGGCAAGACGATGTGACCGTTTACTTTTGCTACGAGAAGTACAATGTCATCGAAACTAAGTGGTCGATTTTTAAAAAGCATTGGAAGAACTTTCTCTTTTATGATGATGGTCCAATATTGATTGGACGTCGTCGTTCACAAGCGCTTTGGTTTGACTCAAAGGGCAATGTGAAACTCGGTGTTCGTCAATAACGAGTTATACTGCAAAGCCACCTTTTCGAGGTGGCTTTGTTTTTCTAAAGGCTGGATAATGGACTCAACACGCCGCCAGCCCCGCGCTCGATAACGTGAGTATAGATTTGGGTGGTTTTTACATCGGTGTGACCAAGCTGCTCTTGTACTGTTCTAATGTCAGCACCAGACTCCAATAAATGCGTGGCAAAGCTGTGCCTGAGTGTATGGCATGTTACTGTTTTCTCGATACACGCATCCGTTGCAGCGCGCTTTACCGCTCTTTGTATTGCACTTTCATTGATATGATGCCTTCTGAGCTCTCCGGTGTCCCGATCTGTACTTAACTTTGTTGATGGGAATAAAAAGTGCCAGTTAAAATCTAGCTCCGCTTTTGGGTATTTACGTCGTAAACCTTCAGAGATGTATACGCCCGCATAACCAGGCATGTGCCTATCTTTAAAGTAATAGTTTCTTGCTAAATTAACTTGAGCTTTGAGTGGTTCATGCAGTTCTTTGGCTAATGTGACTGTACGATTTTTACCTCCTTTTCCTTGCCAAACGCGAACTGCACCATAATCATAATCGATGTCTTGAACTCTTAAGCGTAAACATTCCATAACTCGAAGCCCTGAGCCATAAAGCAACTGAATATGGAGTTTATACCTCGGGTCGATATGTTGAACGAATCGTCGGATCTCCTCCCTAGTTAACACAACGGGAAGTTTCTTTTCGGTCAGAGATTTCTGAAATCTCATATCAAGTGATAGTGGAGTTTTGAAATAATCACGATATAAAAATGATATTGAGTTCAGTGCCAAAGCTTGCGTTTTTACCGCAACTTTTTCTTTTACCGCTAAGTAACTCAGGAACTGAACGACATCATCTTCTGCTAGTGTCGAAGGGTGGGCAAGCTGGTGGAAAGTGATAAAGCGTTTTATCCAAAATAGATAACTTTCGATGGTTTTATTCGCATAATGACGAGTAAGCATGTGCTCTTTTACACTAAGTAAAAACTGACTTTTCATGATAAAATTGACCTGTTTATTTATACAGCCCCTTCAGTCTATCAGCTCTTTTGTAATTAGCGTGCATTGCGCCGTCTAATTGCGCGCGCGACCACACATATTCATACTGTTTTTCTATTTGTTTCATGTATATAGGTGCTACGATTCATAGCGCTTTTGATCAGAAAGAGGGCGGTAGCTTGCCAGAAAGGAGGCAAATTGCCGTATAGAAAGCGTTATACAAAACAGTTAGGTTTAATATGGTGAAAAATATTTGCAGTGTGTGCATATTGGCTGTTTGTAGCTTTAATACATGGGCTGGTTGTGATGAAACTAGTGCGCAGTGCCTTGTGTTTGTTGACGGATTAGAACATACCGAATCCTGTCGAGTTTCTATTTGTGCTAACACCAGTGAATATCAAGCAGATGTAATCTTAGAAAATGGAGGCTCGGTTACTGTTCGTTTGGATAGTCAGTCACAAAATATTAGTATAGACAAACATGAGGGAACGCTAGTTCCTTTCGCAATATTGAAAGAAAATTTAACTTGCTACGTAGCGTCTGAGATAGGTACAACATATTGTGTAAAAGACGTTTTGCTCTAGAGATAATGCTTTGTATAACAAACAATTCAAGCAGACCCTCAACGCTCGCCGATTTTGGTTTGCGTCGTTTTCGGTGTTGCCGAGCAATGCGGAAAGTAAGCCAGGGCGTTTCGGGCTACTTAATTGGGCGTTAGGCGATAGGAGAAATATTGAACATGAGAGACAAGGTTGTGCTATTTATCGAGGCTACGACATTTTTGCTATTACTAGTAATAGGTATCGCGTGGGCTATGCAACCTTCAGGTGATTTTGAACCATACTTTGTTGTTTTTAGTCTGGTCTTTGTTGCAACAGAGATATTTCGACGCTATTTCATGCCGAGTGGGAGTAAGCATAAATTTACTCCTGCTGAGCTTGTCCAGCATCGAGAAAAACTGCGCCCAATCTTTGAAAAAGAAATATTTAGGTGTCGCCACGAGAAGCTACGAAAAGATGCAATAATTCGACACGTTGACCGTGTAGATTCGTACCCAAATACTGATGAATCAAAGTCGGGTATATCGCCTTGGTTTAAGGTTGCTTTAGTTGACACTTACCATAAAGGAATAATGGTTATTTTGAGTGCTGAAAGGTTGTATATCCATGATGGAAAATATACTAATGAAAAAAGTAACTCTACAGAAGAGATACGAGCCTATTTAGTCGGGAAAATACCTTATGAGGACATTGAAGCAGTCAACATAGATGGTGATGAATATTATTACTTTCCTCATATCTACTGTCACTTTAGCCATAATAACGAGCCCTATGAAGAGCTCGTTTATTGCCAAGAAGTTGATATGAATAATGGTCATGTGCATTACAGTGAGCTAGTATCTTTTGCTGATGTGCAGAAACAAAGTAAAGAGTTCGCTGAAAAAATCGCCTAACAAACTGTTTAAGAGTGATTCGCAACGCGTGGCATTTTTACTATGCGTTGCGTTTAGTGTTTAAGGTGGCATGCGGAAGCATCGGTATTGCGTTGCTCACACCTTAACAGGGCGTTATGTTTCAATACAAAAAAAGCCAGTGGGTAAAGTACCTCCACTGGCTTATTATATGGTGCGGGTTGGGGATTCGAACCCCGGGGACTATCTCGAGAACATCTGTGAATCATATCAAGCAATAACTGAATCTTTGGTTACCCGCAGTACCCCTGAGCCGCACCATTCAATCATCGTATTCAAGTCCATAACTGGCACTCCCATAACTGTACATGCTAAACCTAAAATTGCGCCTGCGTATACAACCAGAGACAAGATACCGCTCGTCAAGTCTTCAACGAATGCTGATTCTCTCAATTAGTTTATATCAAGTTCAAAACTCAATATTAAAATCAGTTGCATAACAATAGCATGATTTAGATAATATTCAATGGTTTGTAAGGTGTTGTTAGCGCCAGAACATAACAAAGCATTTAAGAGTGATTCGCAACGCTTGGCAGTTTCGCTTCGCTCAAGTATAGCCAATCGCCGCTCACACCTTAATGCGGCGTTAAATTGCAATGGAGTAAAGTAGAACAAGAATGGATAAGTACACATTTATATCTGAAATGACTAAAGCGTTAGCTTGGCCCGCAACGTTGGTCGTTGTTTTACTGCTGTTGCGCAAGCCTTTGGTTTCGTTGATTCCATTCATGCGTAAATTGAAGTTCAAGGAACTAGAAATGGAATTTTCAGAACAGGTTCAAGCGTTAAAGTCTGAAGCTGAAATCGATGAAACTTCTGAAATTGATACACCAGCAATAAATATTCTCCCTTTTTCCACACGAGCTGCGGTATTGGAGGCATGGATGGAACTAGAAAATGTTGCAGCATCACTAGCTGCTTCTTTTTGGAGTTCATCAAATACATCTCCGTTTAAAAACTATCCGAAGTTAGGACATTATCTGCATCAATGCGGTGTTTTAAGCGATACACAACTTAAGTCGTTTGATGAACTACGAAAGTTACGGAATCAACTTGTGCATACGCAAGAAGTGGAATTAACAGAAGATGATGCAAAGGCTTATATTTTGGTTGCGTCAAACTTAGTTAACCAAATTAAGGGCAAGTAATCAGCAATTTAACAAACAGTTCAAGTGGGATTCAGCACGCGTGGCATTTTTGTAATGCGGTGATTTTGGTGTTGAAGTGCCATGCGGAAACTTGGTCATTGCGTGCTTCACCCCTTAACTGGGCGTTATACAACATTCAAATTAGGAGCAGTGGATGTGATTGATACTTATCAAACATTGATTGCGGGAGTAGTTGGTTTCGTAGGCGTGATCATTTCAATTCTTGCTAATGGTTTTTTTGCTAGAAAACAGCATGGGCAAGGTATCGCGCAGAGAAGAAAATCTATCATTTCAGCGATTAAAGCAGAGTTGAATGTCAATCTTACAAGTTTTGAGGGGCGTGCGGAGATACTTAAAACTCCTTCAAATGGAAAGCGAACGGCATTTCCGGTCAAAGTATTTAATGATGTATATAAAGAGATGTTGGGTCAAATCGGCTATTTAACTGAAGAAGAATGTCGCTGTATTATAAATATCTATTTGTTACTTGAAGAGTTTCCCAATAGGGTAAAACTACTGCTGTCTGATTCAGAGTATTCGATTGATGATTTCATTGTTATAACGGACCCTAGCCATAGGTGTAGTTTACAAGAAGCTCATGTGGAGTACGTGAAAATGATAAATTCAGCAATAAAATCTTTGGGTTAGTTGCTACTGTTGTATAACAAAGCGTTTAAGACGGATTCACAACGCTTGGCAGTTTTGGTTTGAATCAGCTTTAGTGTTTACGCCGCAATAGTTTAGGTTTGGTGGTCGCGTTGTTCACCACTTAACGCGGCGTTAGTTGCCAACGAGGAAAAATGTACCTAGAGCAGAATGTTTAGGGCTAATGTCCATGTGTTTTTGGCTAGGTTTTCGTATTTCAATTTCTAGTTATTTGGGTTTGTGAAAATCGTGCTTTGGTTTCTTTCTTGGTTTGGGTTTTCTGCTTCAGAAGCCGCTTTATTAGTTGAAAGTCTGCTCTGCTGCTTTGCCGTTCCAAAAGGTTTGTTTGTTGTTCAAAGTCCGTTTTCTACGGCGTTGTAAATTCCAAGTGGTTTCAGTGACAGGTGCTTTGAAACTGCGCCTGATTTGGGTTTCTTAATAAAACACGTAAAACTAGTGTTGGCAAAGCGGTAATTAACATCAAATCAAAGCTTTAGGTTTGGCAACTAACAAAGCATTCAAGAGGGATTCACAACGCTTGGCGGTTTTAGTTTGAATCAACTTTAGTGTTTACGGCACAATTGCTTAAGTTGGGTGGCGGCGTTGTTCACCCCTTAATGCGGCGTTAAGCGTACACATCGGAACCGATGTCTAAAGGAAACTATGAAAATAACAACATTAGTGGATAACACTCGGCTGGACGGTAGGCAAGATTTGGCTGTTGAGCGGGGGTTATCATTACATATTGAAACTGAATCATTGAATATACTGTTTGATATGGGGGGAGGAGATACGTTTTGTCAAAATGCGCCTTTACTAGGCGTTAATATCGAATGTGTTGATATTGCGGTTATATCGCATCGACACCATGATCACTGTAATGGTGCTGTAGATTTTGTTTCTCACAATTCTAAAGCCAATGTGTTTTTGAAAGATTGTGAAGAAAAAAACTACTACTTTAGTGCTTATGGTTTCAAAAATGATGTTGGTATCAATACAGATTTACTAAAAGACAGCAATGATCGCCTAGTATTCGTTAGCCAAACGACTGAAATTGCGCCGAATGTATTTGCTATTACTGATATAAGTACCAAACACGAAAAGCCAAAAGGAAACCAATATCTATATACGCAATCTCAAAATGGATGGGAGTCCGATACATTCGACCATGAACTACTACTAGTGATAAAAGAGCATGATGGTTTAGTTATATTTACTGGTTGTGCTCATAGTGGAGTTCTTAATATGGTTGACACTGCTGTTAGCTATTTTCCGGGTGAGAGAATTAAAGCAGTCGTTGGGGGCTTTCACCTAGTTGGGTTGCCACTATTCGATAGTATCGGTGGGACTAAGCAAGACATCAAAGACCTTGGTCTCGCGTTGTTACAATACCCCATTGATAAACTATATACAGGGCACTGCACAGGTAAGAAGGCTTATGGTTTGCTAAAAGAAGTACTCGGAGAGCGTTTAGAGGCAATCCCCACCGGAAGCTGTATTAATGTATAGCGAAAAGTACGCTTAACAAGCAATTTAAGAGGGATTCACAACGCTTGGCACTTTTGCTTCTACTTCAAATTTAGTGTTTATGGCACAATGCGTTAGGTTGGGTGTAGGCGTTGTTCACCCCTTAATTGGGCGTTATTTCCGCAACGGATCTCTCAGGCTGAATGTACGTGGTTGTAGCCTAAGAGTGAAAGTGGCGGGGTAATAGGTTGGAAAAGCGGCGAAAAGGGCGAATATTGGTCATTTCCATGCTAGCCTTAAAGCGCTTT